>NZ_LAYO01000059.1 GCF_000980875.1 Leucobacter sp. Ag1
GCGACCGGGCGCGCGCCGCGCGTCGAGCTTCGGTTCGGCGCGCCGATCCCGCTCGACGATCTGACCGGGCTGCCCGGCGGGCGCGCGCGCAGGGAGGCGACCGAGCGGATCATGGCCGCGATCCGGGATCTCAGCGGCCAGGAGCCCGCGGACGACTACGCGGCCGGCGGCCGCGGGGCGTAGCCGGGATCGTCCGGACGGTTCAGGCGCTCCGTGCGGCGAGCGCGGCGGCGTAGAGCTCGCGCGCCGACAGTCCGGTCGCCGCGGCGACCTCGCGGGACGCGTCCTTGAGCCGATCGCCCGACGCGACGCGACGCTGCACCTCGGCCAGCGCGTCGGCCGGCGAGGCGACGGTCTCGGGCGCTCCGGCCACGACCACGACGATCTCGCCGCGCACCCCGTCCTCGGCCCAGCTCGCGAGCTCGGCGAGCCCGCCGCGACGCACCTCCTCGTGGAGTTTGGTCAGCTCGCGGCAGACGGCCGCGGGCCGCTCGGGGCCGAAGGCCTCCGCCATGGCTCCGAGGGCGTCCGCGATCCGGCTCGGCGCCTCGAAGAACACGAGGGTGCGCCGCTCGGGCGCGAGTGCGGCGAGGGCGCGGGCGCGCTCCCCCGACTTGCGCGGTAGGAATCCCTCGAACGCGAAACGGTCGGTCGGGAGCCCCGAGACCGCGAGCGCGGTGAGCACGGCGCTCGGCCCGGGCACCGAGGTGACCAGCACCCCGCGCTCGGCGGCGAGCTGCACCACGCGGAAGCCCGGATCCGACACGGTCGGCATGCCCGCGTCGCTCACGAGCACGATGTCCTCGTGCTCGGCCCGCTCGACGAGCGAGGCCGCCCGGTCGCGCTCGTTGTGGTCGTGCAGAGCGATCAGCTCCGGACGGCTCTCGATGCCCAGCAGGCGCAGCAGCTGCCCGGTGTGCCGCGTGTCCTCCGCCGCGATCGCGGAGGCCGAGGCGAGCGTGTCGCGCAGGCGCTGCGACGCGTCCCCGAGGTTGCCGATGGGGGTCCCCGCGATGATGAGCATGCGTCAATCGTAGGCGCGCAGCTCCGCCTGGCAGAATTGCCGCCATGAGCGATTCCCAGCCTCCGACTCCCGACGAGCAGCCCTCGCCCGTTCCCTCGCCGCAGCCCGGTGCGTCCGTTCCGCCCGGTGCGCCCGTTCCGCCGCCCCACCCCTACGCCGCGGCGGCGCAGAGCAGGAGCGGACTGTCGACGGCGGCGCTGGTGCTCGGCTCGCTCGGCCTGCTGCTCGGCCTCGGAGCCATCGTCGTGCTCGCCGCGGTCGGCGGCTTCGCGGCCGCCGCCGTCTCGGGGCTCGCGATCCTCGTCGGTCTCGCCGGCCTCGTGCTCGGCATCGTCGCGCTCGTGCGCAAGCAGCCGAAGGGCTTCTCCCTCTCGGGCATCATCACCGGCGCGCTCGCCATGGTGCTCGGCATCGCGCTCTTCGGCGCCTCCCTCGTCGTGGGCGTCGGGCAGGCGATGATCCAGGGCTCCGGCGGTTCCGAGTCGTCGAGCGGGTCCCAGGGGAACGACGGCTCCGGGGGCGCCTCGCCGAGCGCGGACGCGTCCGGACCCGCAGGGATGCAGAGCGGCGGCGTCGTGTTCGGCAAGGATCTGGTCCCGGCCGAGACCCCGGCGCTCGATTCCGGTGAGACCCCGGTCCCCTCGAAGGTCGCGCGCGACGGCAAGACCGCGGACGTCCTGCTCTACGTCGACTTCCGCTGCCCCGTCTGCCGCATCTTCGAGGAGACGAACGCCGATCTCCTGCAGCAGGTCGTGCAGAGCGGCTCCGCGACCCTCGAGGTGCACCCGCTGACCTTCCTCGACAAGGTGTCGGCCGGCACCCAGTACTCGTCGCGCGCGGCGGGCGCGTTCGCCTGCACGGTGCAGGAGGATCCCAAGGGCGCCTGGCCGCTGTACCGATCGCTGCTGACCGCCGAGGTGCAGCCTCCCGAGAACACGGGCGGCCTCACCGACGAGCAGCTGATCGCGCAGGTCGAGCGCGCGACCGGCGGCGCGAGCGCCGCCCTCAAGTCGTGCATCACCGACCAGCGCTTCGTGCCGTTCGCCCAGGCGATGAACCAGTACACGCTGTCCACGCACGTGCCGAACGCGGTGGATCCGCAGCTGGCGGTGACCGGCACCCCCTTCGCCGTTGTGAACGGCGTGCCGTTCACGGGCGCTCCCAACGATGCCGCCGCGTTCCGGGCGTTCCTGACCGAGCAGGGCGTCGCGCTGCCCGCCCAGTAGGGGTCCCGCCCCGAGCACCCGTCGCGGTCCCGCCGCCCATCGCCCGATGGGCGACGGGACCGCGCTGCTATACTCGGTCGGCTATGCACAAATCGCCTCAGTCCCCGACCCTCGTCTCCCTCGCAGGGCTCGGGTACTTCCCGCTCGCCATGGTGGCGCGCCTCCCCTTCGCCATGATGGTGATCGGCGTGCTGACCCTCGTGGTGGCGGCGCGCGGCTCGGTCGAACTCGGCGGCATCAACTCCGCGATGGTCGGCCTCGGCACGGCCTGCGTCGGCCCGCTCATCGGCGCAGCCGCCGACCGCTTCGGCCAGCGTCCCACCCTGCTCATCGCCGGGGCCGTCAACAGCGTCGCACTGCTGCTCTTCGCCTGGCTCGCGTACAGCGAGCTGCCCGTCTGGGCCATGTTCGTCGGCGCGTTCCTCGTCGGCGCCTCGGCGCCGCAGGCCTCGCCCATGTCGCGCTCCCGCCTCGTCACGCTGGTCGGCGACCTCCCGGTCGCGCGCCGTCCCCGGGTCATGAGCACGACGATGGCCTACGAGTCCGCGGTCGACGAGGCGATCTTCGTCTTCGGCCCCGTGGTCGTCGGGCTCCTCGCCACCTGGTTCGGCGCGGGCGCGCCGGTCATCGGTGCGGCGGTGCTCACGGCGATCTTCATCACCCTGTTCGCGCTGCACCGCACGAGCGCGCCGGCCAAGTCCGCCGAGGAGCGGGCGGCGACCCTCGCACCGGTGTCGGAGCTGTGGCGGCCCCGCCTCCTCATCGTGGTCATCGGCATCGCCACCGTCGGCGTGCTCTTCGGTTCGACGCTCACCGGGCTCACCTCGTTCATGCAGGATCGGGGCGCGGTCGAGCAGGCCGGGATCCTCTACGGCGTCATGGGAGTCGGGTCCGCGATCTTCGCCATCGCCATCGCCATGCTGCCCCCGAGCTTCACGCTGCGCCTGCGCTGGCCGGTGTGCGCGGTCATGATCCTCGCCGGAACGCTGCTGCTGCAGACCGCGCACGACATCCCCCGGCTGCTCGCGAGCCTCGCGCTCATGGGAATCGGCATCGGACCGCTACTCGTCACCATGTACAGCCTCGGCGCACTGCGCAGCCCCGCGGGCCGCTCGGCGACCGTGATGACGATGCTCGGCTCGGGCATCGTCGTCGGCCAGTCCGCGGCCTCCGCGATCACGGGCACCGCCGCGGAGCAGGCGGGCACGTCGGCTGCGCTCGTGGTGCCGCTGGTCGCCGCGGCGCTGGCGCTCGCCTCGGGCATCGCGAACTGGTTCCTCACGCCCGAGTCGGAGCGGCGCTCGGCGCACTGATCCGGGCCCGCCGATCCCGGGCTCACCGGGCCCCCTCGCTCAGGCTCCGGTCGCGGGCGTCTCGCGCATGCGGGGCTTCGGCAGGTGCCAGCCCAGCTTCCGAGAGGCGAGGCGCAGCACGATCGCGCACGCGCCGCCGATCACCGTGGCGAGCGTCTCGCTGCCGCCGAGCGCGACGACCCCGACCGCGATGCCCGCGCCCAGGATCGCGGAGACCGCGTACAGCTCACGCGTGAGCACTCCCGGAACGGTGTTGACCAGCACGTCCCGGATCACCCCGCCGCCGATCGCGGTGATAGTGCCGACGAGGATCGCGGTGAGCGGGGTCTGACCCGAGGCGAACGCGATCGCCGCGCCGTTCGCGGTGAACAGCCCCAGGCCGAAGGCGTCGAACACGACCTCGAAGTAGCGGATCCGGGTGATCCCCGGGTGCACGAAGAACACGGCGAGCGAGCCGGCCACCGCGACCGCCAGGTTGGGCCAATGCGTGAACGACACCGGCGGATGCACACCGAGCAGCATGTCGCGCAGGATCCCGCCGCCGACGCCGGTGAAGCTGCCGACCACGATCACGCCGAGGATGTCGAGGCCCCTGCGGACGCCGACGAGGGCGCCCGAGATGGCGAAGGCCAGGATTCCCGCGAGTTGCAGGATCTCGTACAGCACGGCAGCGGTCACCCGGTCAATCCTAGAGCCGTCTCCGCGCAGCGCGGCTCCGCATGACGCCCGGTGTTCCGCTCCGAGCGGAACACCGCGGTGCGAGTGGGAGAATGGAGGAATGCTGCCTCCTCTCACCGCCGACGGGGTCGCCGAACTCCGCGCGGCCTTCCCGTACTTCGCAGACCTCCCCCGGGTCGACGGCCGACCGGTCGCCTACCTCGACTCCGCCGCGACGTCGCAACGGCCCGCGGCGGTGCTGGACGCGGAACGGGCATTCCTCGAGCACTCGAACGCGGCGGTGCACCGCGGCACGAGCGGGGCCGTCGGCGCGGCGACCGAGGCGTTCGAGGGCGCGCGGGCGACCGTCGCCCGCTTCGTCGGCGCGGCTTCCGCCGAGCAGATCGTCTGGGCCGAGAACGCGACCGACGCGCTCAACATCGTCGCGCTCGGCATCGGCGAGGCGAACGCCGGGCTCGGCCTGCCCGGCTCGGAGCGCTTCGCGCTGTCGCCCGGCGACGAGATCCTGGTCACCGAGGCGGAGCACCACGCGAACCTCATCCCCTGGCAGCGGCTCGCCGCGAAGACGGGCGCGAGCCTGCGCTGGATCCCCGCGCGGGAGGACGGCACCTGGACCCTCGACGACGCGCGGGCCGCGCTGAACCCCCGCACCCGGATCTTCGCGTTCGCCCACGTTTCGAACGTGACCGGCTTCGTGGCACCCGTCGCCGAGCTCGCCGCGCTCGCCCGCGAGGTCGGCGCCGTGACCGTGCTCGATGCCTGCCAGTCGGTGCCCCACATCCCCGTCGACTTCGCCGAGCTCGGCATCGACTTCGCCGCCTTCTCGGGGCACAAGGCGCTCGGTCCCAACGGCATCGGGGTGCTGTACGGCCGGCCCGAGATGCTCGACGCGCTGCCCCCGGCGCGCACGGGCGGCTCGACGATCACCCGGGTCACGATGGAGAGCGCCGACTTCCTGCCCGCCCCGCACCGCTTCGAGGCCGGCACGCAGCCGGTGTCGCAGGCCGTGGGGCTCGGTGCCGCACTCGATTTCGCCGCGGAGGTGGGCATGGCCCGCTCCGCGGCCCGCGAGCACGAGCTCGTCGAGCGGCTCGTCGCCGGCGTGCTCGAGACGCCCGGGATCCGGCTGCTCGGTCCGCAGGGCACCCGGGATCGCGTCGCGCTCGCGTCGGTATCGGTCGAGGGCCTGCACGCGCACGACGTGGGCCAGTTCCTCGACGAGCAGGGCATCCTGGTACGCGTGGGCCACCACTGCGCGCAGCCGCTGCACCGAGCGCTCGGCATCGCGTCGAGCACCCGCGCCAGCGTTCACCTGACCACGACCGAGGACGAGATCGATCGTTTCCTCGACGCGCTCCGCGGCGCCCAGCGGTACTTCGGAGTGGAGGTCTCCCGATGAGCGGACTCGACGGGCTGTACCAGGAGCTGATCCTGGATCATTCGAAGCGGCCGATCGGTCGCGGCGAGCTCGCGGGCGGCGACGGCGACCTCACCGCCTCGCATCACGAGTTCAACCCGAGCTGCGGCGACGAGATCACGCTGCGGATCGCCGTCGACCCCGAGACCGGCACGATCGATTCGCTCGCGTGGGAGGGCCAGGGGTGCTCGATCTCGACCGCTTCGGCGTCCGTGCTGTCGCAGATGGCGCGCGACGAGGGGCTCACGCTCGAGACCGCGCAGCAGCGGATCGACGCGTTCCGCGAGATGATCCAGTCCCGGGGCGAGATCGAGCCCGACGAGGACCTGCTCGGCGACGCGGTCGCGTTCCAGGGCGTCTCGAAGTTCGTGATGCGCGTGAAGTGCGCGATGCTCGCCTGGGTCGCCCTGGAGGCCGACCTGCGCCAGGTCGAGTCGCAGCGCGCCTAGCCGCGCTGATTCTCGCGGGGTCGTGTGCCCGCGCCCCTCGGGCCCAGGCCCGGCCCGGGCCCGGGGCCCGTCGAGTGAACGCTTGTACATGAAAAGCGAGCTCATTTCGTGGACAAGCGTTCACTCGACGGCAAATGCGCGCGTCGGGGGCCGGAGACTCTCCGCCAGAGTTCACCCAATCGCCTTCAACAGCACGCATCTGCGCCGGATAACGCGTGTCCTCCCGGATTCCGCCTGTGGATGGGTCAGCCGATCGGGACACGCGCGTCCAGGATCGAGGGCATGCATACCGATCCCACTCCCGAAGGCCCGCAGATCACCCGCTGCCGCACCACCGCGGACTTCCTCGCCGCCCTGCCCTGGCTGGTCGGCGAGGTGCCGCGCAATTGCCTACTCATCGTCGACTTCGCGCGTTCCCGCGCCGGGGTCGCCGCTCGGATTCCACTCCCCCGCGAACACACGCCGGGCGTCGCGACCGCGCTTGTGGAGTCGGTGCTCTCCTTGCTCGAACGCTCCGGCTCAATCGACCGCGAACCCGCGGTGGTCATCGTGACCGATCAGCGTTTCGGGCTGCGCGGCGAGGCACCATTCCGCACGCTCGCCGATCAGCTCCTGCGTCGGCTTCGACGATCGGGCTGGTTTCCCCGCGAACTCGCCTGCATGGCCGCAGACGGTTGGATCGGGTTCCTCGAGCGTTCCGACGCACGCGCGATGCGTCCGTTGAGTCAGATCGAGGCCTCTCGTGCGGCGCTGGGGCTCGATCCCGCCGAGCTCCCCTCCGACCCCGGCGCCCTCCCCGTGTGTCGGCCCGACCTCGCCGCCGAGGTCACCGCGCGTTGCGCGGAGCTCGGGCTCGGGGCGCCCTGGCCGCCGGCCGCCTCTGAAACCTGGGCCGACGAGACCATCGAGTTGCTCGAAGCAGCCGAGGCTCCCGGGTTCGCGACGACCGCTGAGTGGTGCGCGAGGTTCGCGCAGGCCGTCTCGACGCCGCAGGGATGGTTCGTGTTCGCCATGGTCGCCGTCTCGGACCGGGTGCTCATCGACTCCGTCGTGCACACCTATGGCGCGTCGGCGCTCGCGGCGACCTGCGTCGATCGCACCTCCGCCGCAGGACGGGGCGGCGGCGAAGCAGTGTCGATCTGGAACCTCCTATCCGACATCGTCTCGACGCCTCGAATGCGTACTCGTCTCCGAGCCGTCCTGCCGATCCTGAGCGATGCGACGTCGCAGCTTCCCGCAGAGTGGCGCGCTGGGCCCCTGTCGCTCATCGGATGGTTCTGGTGGCTCTGCGGGATGCCGTCGGTCGCCGAGCGGCGCATTGACGAGGCGTTGGAACTCGATCCCGAGCACGCATTGGTCCGCCTTGCCCAGCGTTTCCTCACGCTCGACCCGGTCGCCGAGTGGGCGGTCCGATCACGACCCTCTCGAATCGCAGCGTGAGCGCCTCATCGTCGCCGGAGCCGAATAACTCTCGACTCCGTGAACGCGCGGTGAATGAGCGCTGGCCGGCCGCACCGCTCGGTCGATCCGGTGCAGACTGGGTTCGTGTTCGAGGTCTTCCGCGTCTTCCTGCTCCTGGGGGTCACCTCGTTCGGCGGACCGAGCGCGCACATCGGCTACTTCCACGAGGCTTTCGTGGTGCGACGACGCTGGATCACCGAGGTGGGTTTCGGCGAACTGCTCGCCCTGTGCCAGTTCCTCCCCGGTCCGGCATCGAGCCAGCTCGGCATGGGAATCGGGCTGCACCGAGCGGGCATGCGCGGTCTCATCGCAGCCTGGATCGGCTTCACGCTGCCCTCCGCCGTGCTCATGGCCGCCTTCGCGGTCGGCGCGCCGGCCATCTCCGCGACGCTCGGCACCGGCTGGCTCCTCGGACTCGGGGCAGCTGCGGTCGCGATCATCGTCCAGGCGGTGGTCGGCATGGCCCGCACCTTCGCAGCCGATGGCTTCGGGTTTCTCCTGGCAGCACTCACCATGCTCTGCACGGTCGCATTCCCGCATCCCCTCACCCCGGTCATCGCGATCGCGGTCGCCGGGGCCGTCGGGGCCTGCCGCACCGAGCGCACCGGTCGACCGAACCGCGGTTCGGAGCGATCGGCATCGGACGATGCTTCGTTCCGGGCTCCCCTCAGAACAGGCACCGCGGTGACCTCGCTCGCCCTGTTCTTCGGATTGCTGTTCGCGCTGCCGGTCTTTGCGTCTCTCAGCGGCAGTGCCGCCCTCGCGGGCATCGACTCGATCTCCCGCGCCGGCGCCCTCGTCTTCGGCGGCGGCCACGCCGTGCTGCCGACGCTCCAGGCCGCGTTCGTGGACGGCGGCGCCGTTTCACCGTCGAGCTTCTTCGCCGGATACGGAGCCGCACAGGCGGTACCGGGACCGCTGTTCACCTTCGCGAGCTACCTCGGGGCGGCGGGCGCGATCCCTCCCGGCGGAGCGATCGGCGCCGCGGTCGCCACGATCGCGATCTTCCTGCCCGGGGCGCTGCTCCTCGTCGGAGTGCTGCCCTTCTGGTCCCGGGTCCGCGGCTTCGCCGCGGTGCACCGCGCGCTCCGCGCCGTCACTGCGGCCGTCGTCGGCCTGCTCGCAGCGGCGCTGGTCGGCGCGATCGCCGCATCCTGGTTCCCGGACGGGGCTCCGCAGGTCCCCTCGATCGCGCTCTCGATGCTCGCGCTGGCGACCATTGCGGCACGTCGCGTTCCGCCCTGGGCGGTCGTGCTCGGTTCAGGGCTGCTCGGTGCGGCCGCAGACGCAGTATCCCGCGGGCTCGCCGGCTGACGATTCGCCCGACGGGCGCGGTCGGGTCACGGCTCCGGGCGCCGAGCCCCCACCGTGGGCGGGCCGAACGCTCAGCGGCGGTGCGCTCCGCTGCTGACCTGGAAGGAACCGAGCAGCTCGTCGACACGCTTGATGTCGTTCTGCCAGGCCTCGATGGCCTCGCGATTCGGGGCGGAGGCCTGCTCCTCGGTACGGATGCGACCCCTGATCTGGTCGATTTCACCCTCGAGTCCCGTGGTCACGATTCGCTGTACGGCCAGCGGCAGGGCAGAGAAAGACGATGTACTCACCGATCCAGGCTAATGCCAAACTCGCCGGACGCCGATTCAACGTGAAGCTGCAACCAACCGCACGAGCCCGAAACCGTACTGGATCAAACGAATCCCGGGGGTTTCTCCGCTCGCGAACACCGCGACACGCGGGCCCCGTTCAGCGCCGTCCGCGCGCTTCCAGCGCGACGAACGGGGCGGCCGGCGCACCGGGAGCCGTGATCGAGACCGCCACCTCCTCGATCATTCGCTGCATCGCCCCGGCCGCGTGCGTCGGTGCCATATCGGCACGCCGCGCCAGGCTGACCGTGCGCGAGAATTCCGCTCCGGCCAGCGGGATCGCGCGCAGCCCCGGGCGCTCGATCGCCACCATCGCGGGCACCACCGCGACGCCCAGGCCCCGCTCGACGAAGCGCAGCGAAGCGTCCATCTCCGCCCCCGAGACCGCGGTGACCGGCTCCAGCTCCGCCGCGCGGAACGCGGCCGTCATCGACGCGTGCAGATCGTAGTTCTCGGGGAACCCCACCTGCGGCAGCGCCGCGACCTCCTCGAGCGTCGCGGTCGCTCCCCGCACCGGCGAGGGCTCCGCGGCGGACGACACCAGCACGAGCCGCTCGCTCAGCACCGCCTCGCGCTCCAGCACCGCGCGCGCCGCCCCCGAACCGACGCTCGTCACGATCAGCGCGAGGTCGAGCGTCCCCTCGAGGAGCGCCTCGATCAGGCTGCGCGAGCCCCGCTCCAGAATCTCGACGTCCACCCCGGGATACCGCTCCCGGAACTCCACCAGCACCTCCACCACCAGGCTCGTGCAGAGCGTGGGCGTCGCCCCCAGCCGGATCCGGCCCCGACGCAGCCCCGCGAGCTCGGCCATCTCTCCGCGCGCCGCCTCCGCATCCGCGAGCATCCGCTTCGCGATCGGCAGCAGCCGCTCCCCCGCGGCCGTCAACGTCACGTTCCCTCGGGCCCGATGGAACAGCTCCACACCGAGATCGGACTCGAGCGTCGCGATCTGACGACTCAGCGAAGGCTGCGCCAGGTGCAGGTGCTCCGCCGCGCGCGTGAAGTGCCCCGTCAGCGCGACCTCAGCGAAACCGCGCAACTGCTCCAGATTCATGGCGATAGCCTACGCGCATCGTCATCATGAAATCTATTCATTGGAGTAATCGCGCGGGCGAACCTAGCGTGAGTTCCATGAACACGACACCCGCCTCCGGCACACGCACCGAGCGCATCCTCGCCACCTCCGTCCTCGTCATCGGCACCGGCGGAGCCGGCCTCCGCGCATCGATCGAACTCGCCGAGCGCGGCGTGCAGGTGCTCGCCGTCGGCAAGCGCCGCGCGCATGACGCGCACACCACGCTCGCAGCGGGCGGCATCAACGCCGCGCTCGGCACCATGGACCCCGAGGACAGCTGGGAGCAGCACGCCGCCGACACGCTCCGCGAGTCGTACTTCCTCGCCGACCCGGCCATCGTCGAGGTCGTCACCCGAAACGCTGCCCGCGGCATCGAGGACCTCGAGCGCTGGGGGATGCCCTTCGCGCGCGAGGCCGACGGCCGCATCAGCCAGCGTTTCTTCGGCGCGCACAAGTACCGCCGCACCGCGTACGCCGGTGACTACACCGGCCTCGAGATCCAGCGCACCCTCATGCGCCGCGCACGGGAACTGAACGTCCCCATCATCGACACCGTCTACATCACCCGGCTGCTCGTCAGCGACGGCCGCATCTTCGGCGCCTACGGCTTCGACATCGTCGACGGCTCCGCCGTCGTCATCCATGCCGACGCCGTGATCCTCGCCGCGGGCGGCCACACCCGCATCTGGCGCAACACCTCCTCCCGGCGCGACGAGAACACCGGCGACTCGTTCCGTCTCGCCGCGCTCGCCGGCGGCAAGATCCGCGATGCCGAACTCGTGCAGTTCCACCCGTCCGGCATCCTCGAGCCCGCGGACGCGGCCGGCCTGCTCGTCTCCGAGGCCGCACGCGGCGAGGGCGGGATCCTGCGCAACGCCCTCGGCGAGCGGTTCATGGAGCGCTACGACCCCGAGCGCATGGAGCTCTCGACGCGCGACCGCGTCGCGCTCGCGAGCTACACCGAGATCACCGAGGGGCGGGGCACCGAGAAGGGCGGCGTCTACCTCGACGTCTCCCACCTCCCCCGCGAGCAGATCCTCTCGAAGCTGCCCCGCGTCTACCGCAACCTCATCGACCTGCAGATGCTCGACATCACCGAGCAGCCGATCGAGATCGCCCCGACCGCGCACTACTCGATGGGCGGCGTCTGGGTGCGCCCCGAGGACCACGGCACGGGCGTCGACGGCCTCTACGCGATCGGCGAGGCGTCGAGCGGCCTCCACGGCGCGAACCGCCTCGGCGGCAACTCCCTCATCGAACTGCTCGTCTACGGCCGCATCACCGGCACCGACGCCGCCGAATACGTCTCGGGCATCACCGACGTGCACCGCGACCCCGCCGCCGTCGCCGAGGCCCGGACCGAGATGCAGCGCCTGCTCGGCCAGGACGCCTCGGGCCGCACCGCTCGAGCCGCCGACGCCGGCGCCGAGAGCCCGCGCCTGCTGCAGCGCGCCGTGCGCGACCTCATGACCGAGCACGCGGGCGTCGTCCGCAGCGAGGCGGGCCTGAACGCCGGCCTCGCGAAGCTGACCGAGCTCGAGGACCGCGCCTCCCGGGTCACGGCACACCCCGACATCGCCGGCTTCGACGACCTCGCCCACGCGTTCGACCTGGCCGGCTCCCTCCTCGCCGCCCGCGCCACCCTCGAGTGCGCGGTCGAGCGACGCGAGACCCGCGGCTGCCACAACCGCTCCGACTTCCCGGAGCAGAGCGAGGCGCTGCGCGGCAACTTCGTCTGGACCCCCGAGGGCGGCCCGGTCTTCGAAGCGCTGCCCGAAGCCCCCGACTCGTTCCGCGAGCTCGCGTACGCCGACGCCGACGACTCGGTGCAGGGCAAGCTCGTCGAGTAGCCGCCTCCGACGAGCCGTGGGCGGTGGGCGATCCTCGATCGCCCACCGCCCACGCTTTGCTCCTAGACTCGGGCCATGGACGCTGACGTCATCATCATCGGGGCCGGGCTCTCCGGCCTGGTCGCGGCGCGGGAGACCGCGCGGGCGGGACTGCGCACGCTCATCCTCGACCAGGAGGGGGCGCAGGACCTCGGCGGACAGGCCTGGTGGTCCTTCGGCGGGCTCTTCCTCGTCGACTCCCCCGAGCAGCGCCGCCTCGGCGTGCGCGACTCCTTCGACCTCGCCTGGCAGGACTGGCAGGGCAGCGCGCAGTGGGACCGTCTCGCACCCGGCGATGACGGCTCCGCGCCCGAGGACGGCTGGGCGGCGAAGTGGGGACGGGCCTACGTCGAGTTCGCGGCGAGCGAGAAGCGCGATTGGATCCGCGAGGCGGGGATCGACCTCACCCCCATGGTCGGCTGGGCCGAGCGCGGCGACCTCCGCGCGGGCGGGCACGGCAATTCGGTACCCCGGTTCCATGTCTCCTGGGGCACCGGCACCGGCGTCGTGAACCCCTTCGTCGCGTCCGCGCTCGAAGCCGTGGAGCACGGGACGACCGAGATCCGCCACCGGCACCGGGTCGACCGGCTCCTCGTCGAGGACGGCACGGTCGTGGGCGTCGCCGGGACGATCCTCGCGCCGCACACGGGGGCCCGCGGCACCGAGTCCAATCGCGACCGCGTCGGAGACTTCGAGCTGCGCGCCGGGGCCGTCGTCGTGGCGAGCGGCGGTATCGGCGGCGACCACGACCTCGTGCGCCGGTACTGGCCCGAACGACTCGGCACCCCGCCGCGGGAGATGGTGACCGGAGTGCCCGCGTACGTCGACGGGCGCATGCTCGGCATCGCCGAGGAGGCCGGCGCCCGGCTCGTGAACCGCGACCGCATGTGGCACTACACGGAGGGCGTGCGCAACTGGGCCCCGGTCTGGCCCGGGCACGCGATCCGGATCCTGCCCGGCCCGTCGCCCCTCTGGCTCGACGCGCTCGGGCGGCGGCTGCCTCCCCCGGCGCTCCCCGGCCACGACACGCTCGGCACTCTGCGGATGCTCCGCACGGACCCGGCGATCGCCCCGCACGATCATTCCTGGTTCATCGTGACGAGTCGCATGGCCGCGAAGGAGTTCGCGCTGTCGGGCTCGGAGCAGAACCCCGATGTGACGAACCGCGACCGCAAGCTGCTGATCAAGACCCGGGTCGGGCGCGGCGCCCCGGGCCCCGTGCAGGCGTTCCTCGACCGCGGCCCCGACTTCGTCGTCGCCGAGACCCTGCCCGAACTGGTCGGACTGATGAACGGCCTCACCGACGAACCGCTGCTCGATCCCGACGCCGTCGCGCGCGTGGTGCGGGAACGCGACGCCGAGATCGAGAACCGGTTCTCGAAGGACGCCCAGGTGATGAGCATCCGGAACTCGCGCAGCTACCTCGGCGACCGGCTGACCCGCACGACGGCGCCGCACCGGATCCTCGATCCCGCGGCCGGGCCGCTCGTCGGCGTGAAGCTGCACGTGCTCACCCGCAAGTCGCTCGGCGGGATCCAGACCGATCTCGGTTCGCGCGCGATCGGCGCGGACGGCTCCGTCGTGCCGGGCCTGTACGCCGTCGGCGAGGCCGCCGGCTTCGGCGGAGGCGGCGTGCACGGGTTCAACGCGCTCGAGGGAACATTTCTGGGCGGCTGCCTGTTCTCGGGAAGAGCGGCGGGTCGCGACATCGCGGCCCGGGCGTGACCGGTCCCCGCGGGATCGATCCCCGATTGACCGGGTCGAACGCAACGGACGACGGCGCGGCAGCGCGCAGGAACAGAACGGAGCACCGCATGAGCGACCAGGATCCCGAACCCCTGGAGCGGGTTTGCACGGCCGGGCCCGCGCCCGCGGGCATCGAGGTGCTCGAGCCGCGAGCGGTCCCGCTCGGCGGCGTCCGCGCGATGACCGTGCGCCGCACGCTGCCCCAGCGGCAGCGCTCACTGATCGGCGCCTGGTGCTTCCTCGACCACTACGGCCCCGACGCGGTCGATGCGACGGGCGGCATGAACGTGCCCGCGCATCCGCACACCGGTCTGCAGACCGCGAGCTGGCTGTTCACGGGCGAGATCGAGCACCGCGACAGTTCGGGCGCCCACGCGATGGTGCGTCCCGGCGAGCTGAATCTCATGACCGCGGGCAGCGGCATCAGCCACTCCGAACGCTCGACCCCGGACACCTCGGTGCTGCACGGGGCGCAGCTCTGGATCGCGCTCCCCGAGGCCGCCCGGCACGGCGATCGACGGTTCGACCACTACGCCCCTCCCGTGCGCACGGGCGAGGGGTGGCGGGCGAGCGTGTTCCTCGGATCACTACTCGGCGAGACGTCCCCCGTCCCCACGCACACGCCGCTGATCGGTGCGGAGATCACTCTCGACGCGGGTGCTTCGATCGAGCTGCCGGTCGATCCCGCGCACGAGCACGGCGTGCTCGTGGATCAGGGCTCCGTGCGCTTCGCGCGCGGCGCCGCGGACGGCGGCACGGACGGAGCGGCCGCGGACCCCGCAGCGGATCCGGAGCACCCGCTCGAAGCGCACGAGCTCGGGTTCTCCCCCGTCGGCGCGGCCGTCCTGCGCGTGCGCGCGGGCGACTCTGGCGCGCGGATCCTGGTGATCGGCGGCGAGCCGTTCCCCGAGCGGATCGTCATGTGGTGGAACTTCGTGGGACGCACCCACGAGGAGGTGGAGCGGGCGCGCGCCGACTGGCAGCGCACGATCGAGGGCGCTGCGCCGGACGACCCGTTCGGGCTGCCCGACGGAGAGCCGGAGCCGCCGCTCCCCGCTCCGGTGCTGCCGCTCACCCGTCTGGTTCCACGGGCTCAGCCGGGTGCGCCCGCCGGCAGCCTCGTCTCGAGGGGAGCCGCAATGGTCCAGGATCCGAACACCGCGCCCGAACCGCAGCACGCAGACGCCAAGGCGTCCGCCGCCGAGGTCCGCGTCGTGCACCAGCCCGAGCAGCGCCGCTACGCGATCACGGTCGGCGGAGAGCTCGCCGGCTTCACCGAATACTTGCCCCGGGACGCCGGGCAGCGGCTGCTCTTCGTGCACACCGAGACGTTCCCGCAGTTCGCGGGGCAGGGTCTCGCCTCGCGTCTCGTCTCGGAGGCGCTCGCCGAGGTTCGTGCCGCGGGCAAGCGGATCGTGCCGCTGTGCCCCTACGTCGCCGCTTGGCTGCGCAAGCACCCGGAGTACGACGACTCGGTGGACTGGCCCGCCGAGTAGGGGCGGCCGGCGGTCGCCGAGCGCTCAGCCGGAACGGACCCCGCTATTCGGCCGCGCCGAGCGCTTCCGCGATCGGCGTCTGCCCGGTGTTGAAGCGGATCGTCCTGCGCACCGTGGAGGAGTCGGCGAGGGTCGCCGCGATCACGGCGGCGACGTCGGCGCGGGAGACGTCGCCGGACTCGGTGGCGCGGGCATCGATGCGCCCGGTCGCTTCGCCGAGCGTGAGCGCGCTGGGGCCGAGGACCGTCCAGTCGAGAGCCGACGCGCGCAGGTGCTCGTCGGCCGCGGCTTTGGCCTCCGCGTAGTGGAAGAAGGAGTTCTCGGGTGGGACGCCGTGCTCGGGCGAGGACCGGAAGTACGACACCATGACGTAGCGGGGAACGCCCGCGAGCTGCGCCGCCTCCATCGAACGGATCGCCGCGTCACGATCGACAGCCAGCGTGCGCCGGGGATCGCCCCCGCCCGCACCGGCCGACCACACGACGGCGTCGTGGCCCACGAGGATCTCGGCGATGCCGTGCGCATCGAGCTGTTCCACGTCGGCGACGTGCGGGATCGCCCCCGTCGCCGCGACCTCCGCGGCGTGCTGCGGGTTGCGGATCACCGCGGTGACCGTATCGCCGCGCGCGGTCAGCAGGGGCGCCGCGAGCAGCGCGATCTTGCCGTGTCCTCCGAAAATCACGATGCGTGCCATGCCCTCACCCTACGCTCGCCGCGCGGGACTGGGAACCGGAATGCACACGCTCACGGCGAACCCGCCGAGAGCGGTCAGCCCGTGACCGGCCGCACGTCGTAGACGAGCCGGGCGAACTGGCCGACCGCGTGCGCCGTGCGCAGGTGCAGCCGGTCGGCGTCGAGGCGCCGCGGCAGCAGCGGTGCGCCGCCGTCGAGCGCGACCGGCGCGACCGAGAGCGCGATCTCGTCGAGTGCGCCGGCGTCGAGGAACTGACCGGCCAACTCGCCGCCGCCCACCACCCAGATGTCGCCCTCGCCCGCGGCCGCACGGATCTGGGGCAGCGCCGCCGAGACGTCGCCCGAGAGGAAGCGCACATCGGCGCCCGCGGGCACCGGGAGCTCGCGCGAGGTGAACACGAAGGTGACCTTGTCGCCGTAGAGCTCCGCCCAGCGTTCGGGCTGTTCGAGCAGCCGTTCGTGCTCGAGCACCCACTCGTAGGTGGTCGATCCCTCGACGAGCACCCGGGCGCCGGCGGGCCAGAGCCCGTCGGCGGGCGCGTCGCCGTTCTCGACCGCGAAGAGCCAGTCGAGCGAGTCGTCGCGGTCCGCGATCCAGCCGTTGAGTGCGGTCGCCGTGTCGAAGATGATTCGTCCCATGAGCGCAGGGTATGCGGGGCCACCGACATTCACCCGGTCGAGGCGGCGCGTCACCGGCGCCGCGGACGCCACTCCGTGACGCGAACCCCGCGCCGTACCGCGGTTCCGCCGACGAGCCCCGCGTTCCGCAGGCGTTCGACGAGCGGCCCGGGCAGCTCGTCGATGAACGGTTCGACGCTGTTGTGCCGATAGAGCTGACCGATCGTCCAGCGCCGAGTCCCCGCGGCGGTCGCGATACGGATCCGCGTCGGTGCGCCGTCATGGACGATGAGCAGCCGGTGCAGCTCCCGGTACGGGATCGCGGTCGTGCCGCCGCTCGCGCCGCCGGACCTGCCATCGTCCTCGGTCCCGACGCGCACGGCATCGGGACCGAGGACGAGCTCGAGGACGCGCCTCCGGGTCCGCAGCGTCGCCAGGTGGATCAGGATGCCGATCGACGCTCCGACGAACACGGCGGTTCCGAACGCCACCGCCCAGTCCCCGCCGGAGAGGCCGATCACGAGCGCGAGCAGCAGCGTCGCGAGGATCACGCCGCCCCAGATCGCGAGACGGCGCGGAGCGAGGAGCGCCCCGAGGTCCACCGCGCTGATCCGCAGCACGAAATCGTCTCCGCGGTCCGTCCAGGGCGCGGGCAGCTCGGGCGGGGTCGGCGTCACGCCGACCCATCGTAGTTCACGCGGCCTCGCCGCCGAGCGCAGAGGCGGGCAGACCGAAGACGCGGTCGAACACCCAGGCGTAGACGACCGTGAACACGAGGAAGAAGACCAGCATGCTGGCCTCGATCACGACGGCCTCGAGCAGGGTCACGCCCAGAACGATCGTCACGATGGGCACCGTGAACAGCAGCGCACCGCCCTCGTAGCCGATCGCGTGGATCGCGCGGGCGGTCGCTCCGCGTCCTTCGGACCCGATGCGGCGCTCGAGGTTCTCGAAGATCGTGTTCCAGATGTAGTTCCACACGGTCGCCGTGGTCGACAACAGGATCGCGGTGAACGTGGACTGCCCGCCGCCGTGGCCGAGCAGACTGTTCAGCACGAGCACCGTGCAGAGCACGCTGAGCCCCTCGTAGCCCGCGACGTAGACGAAGCGGCGCAGCCGAGGACGTCGCTGGAAGAAGCGCAGCTGGCGGGTGGGACGGGTCGACGCCGGGGCGTCGGAGATGTGGCCGGTCGCGGTCACGGGTATCACTCCAAATGATTGCCGGCCCGCTGAGAAGTCACTTCGGACCCGCCTCGTTGCACGCGGTTACGCCAGCCATTTGAGCATATCGCAACCGATCCGGTTGTCAAACGAGAGATTCGCAACCCATATCGAAGATCATGCGCCGAGCGCCGCACCCCGGACGCACCGAGGGGCAGCGGATCCGCGATCCGCTGCCCCTCGGTGCGTCCGGAGCCGCACTCAGGCGCTCTGCACCCGGATGGTCCCGGTCTCGGTCCTGCCCGCGGCGTCCGCCTGCTCCTGCAGCGCGGAGGTGCGCCGCAGCGGCGGGGCCTTGAAGAACCAGCTGAGCACGAAGGCCAGCAGCAGCACTCCGAAGCCGATCCAGTAGATCACGACGATGGCCTCGGTGAAGCCCACCATGAAGGGCTTGCTCAGCCGCGAGTCGGCGCCGTTGAGGAACGAGGTATCGCTCGTCGAGGCGCTGGACCCGTTCGACCCGCCCGAGGCCTTCTTGTCGATCTCCTTCGAGAGGGTCTTCGAGAGCTGCCCGCTCCAGTAGTCGCGCTGCGAGGAGTTGCTCCAGTCGACCGACACCTTGCCGTCGACCACGCTGGCGTGCGCCTTGTCGGCGACCGCCTGCAGCGCCTGCTCCTCGGCGGCCGGGGTGGCCGCTGCGACCTGCTGATCGATGACCGTCTGTGCGGCCTCCGCGGGGATCGCTCCGGCGGAGACGCCCTGCTGCACCTTCTCGGTGACCGCCTTCGTCACGGCCTCGCCCGCGGCGGCCTTCGCCTTCGCGGAGCCGTCATCGAGCTGCGCCTGCACGTTCTTCTTGATCGGGTCGACGATCGGGTTCCACATCTGGTCCATGATCGCCCGGTTCGCCGGGGTGCTCGCCACCGTGGGGTTCAGGGCGGCATTGAGTCCGGCGTCGAGCGTGTGCCGATCGGCGGTCGCGTGCTGGATGTTGGTCGGCAGCAGCGTGAACAGCACCGACAGCATGATCGCGGTGCCGAGCGTGCCGCCGATCTGACGGAAGAAGGTCGCGGCGCTGGTCGCGACGCCCATGTCGGGCGCCTCCACCGCGTTCTGGCTCGCCATGGTCAGCGACTGCATGAGCTGGCCGAGGCCGAGGCCGACCACGAACATGCCCGCCATGAGGTACCAGACCGGAGTCGTGTCGGTGACGAACGCGAGCACCAGGAAGCCGGCCGCGGTGACGATCGTGCCGGTGCGCGGGAAGAAGCCATACTTCCCCGTGCGCGCCGTGATCTGGCCGGCGGCCATCGAGGAGATCATGAGGCCCAGCACCATCGGCAGCATCGCGAGACCCGACTCGGTCGGGTTCAGCCCGATGACGATCTGCATGTAGAGCGGGATCGTCATCATGGCGCCGAACATGCCGAAGCCGACGAGCACGCCGATGACGGTCGCCATCGAGAACGGGTTCGAGCGGAACAGGCGCATCGGGATGATCGCGTCGTTCTTCATCGCGATCTCGATGAGGACGAAGGCGATCGCGCCGACGCCGCCGATCACGTAGCATGCGATCGCACCCGCGGATGCCCAGCCCCACTCGCGCCCCTGCTCGGCGACGAGCAGCAGCGGCACGAGCGCGACGATGACCGCGGTCGCACCCCACCAGTCGATCCGTGGATTCTCGTGCTTCGCGACCTTGGGCAGGTGCAGGAAGGCGATGACCATCGCGAGCGCGATGATGCCGATCGGCAGGTTGATGAGGAACACCCAGCGCCAACCGGCGATCCAGAGGATCTGGTCGGCACCCGCGAAGAGGCCGCCGACCAGCGGGCCGATGAGCGAGGAGACGCCGAACACGGCGAAGAAGTAGCCCTGGTACTTGGCCCGCTCGCGCGGAGCCAGGATGTCGGCCATGATCGCGAGCGGCAGCGACATGAGCGCGCCCGCCCCGATGCCCTGGAAGGCGCGGAACCCGGCGAGCATGATCATCGAAGTGGAGAACGTCGACAGCACCGAGCCGAGGATGAACACCGAGATGCCGAAGATGAAGAGCGGTCGGCGTCCGAAGATGTCGGAGAGCTTGCCGTAGATCGGCACGGAGATGGTCGAGGTGATCAGGTAGGCCGTGGTCACCCAGGCCTGCTGATCGAGCCCGTGCAGGTCGTCGCCGATGGTGCGGATGGCCGTACCGACGATGGTCTGGTCGAGCGACGACAGGAACATGCCGGCCATGAGGCCGTAGATGACGAACAGGATCTGCCGGTGCGACATGATCGGCTTCGGCGCATCGGCCGCGCCGGCCAGAGCGGCCGG
The DNA here is from genome assembly GCF_000980875.1 of Leucobacter sp. Ag1. Taxonomy (GTDB): domain Bacteria; phylum Actinomycetota; class Actinomycetes; order Actinomycetales; family Microbacteriaceae; genus Leucobacter; species Leucobacter iarius. The sequence goes on from NZ_LAYO01000059.1 coordinate 20,206, forward strand.
TGCCTGCGCTGAGGTTTCTGACATTGCCAGTCCTTCTGATGGGGGTGCGGAAACGGTCGGCGCCCGGCACCGCTGGCGCGGGACGGGCGCCGACACTGGCGTGCAATTGCTTGCGAGCGATCAATAGTGACACCGTGGTAAATGGTTGTCAAGTGTCAATCAATCGCGTGTCGAGCTTCCCAGCGGTTCGTGAGGATCGGGCGGCCTGGCGGGATAGCGTTGGGGTACTGCCGAGACTCGAGGAGCCCCGTTGTTCACCGCACCAGCCCGCCTGTTCCGCTCGCTCGCGATCGCCGAGGCGATCACCTGGACCCTGCTGATCGGGGCGCTGATCGCCCGGGCCTCGGGCGTCGACCCGGTGGTGGTGACGATCGCCGGCGGCATCCACGGCTTCATCTTCCTGTCTTACGGCGCGATGGCGATCCTCGTCGCAATCCATCAGCGATGGAACCCGGGCGTCGCGATCCTCGCGATCGCGAGCGCGGTGATCCCGTACGCGACGATCCCCGCGGAGATCTGGCTGCACCGTTCGGGCCGCCTCGCCGGTTCCTGGCGCCTGGAGCAGACCGACGACCCTCGGGACGCTCGCTGGTACGACCGCCTCATGCGCTGGTTCCTGCACCGCCCGTGGGTGCTCGCGGCGCTGATCCTGCTCGCGATCGTCGCCCTCTACGCGATCCTCCTCACCGCCGGCCCGCCCGGCGGATCGCACTGAGGCCGACGCGCACCGCGTTCGCGCGGCACGAAGCCGCGGTGCAGCGCGACGATCCCGCCGGTCAGATTGCGGTAGGCCACCCGCTCGAAGCCCACCTCGCGCAGCATGGCGGCCAGGCGGTCCTGTGCGGGCCACGCCTCGATGGACTCGTTCAGGTAGCGGTAGGCCTCGGCCGCCGACTTGTTGATGAGCCCCGCGATGCGCGGCAGCACCGCACGGGAGTAGGCCGTGTAGGGGCCGCGCATGAGGGACGAGGTCGGCCGC
>NZ_LAYO01000101.1 GCF_000980875.1 Leucobacter sp. Ag1
CGCGGCCGCGCGGGCGGCGGCGTCGTTCGCGCCCGCCGGTGCGCCGGCCGCGTCGACCTGCGCCGTCAGCTGCGAGATGCGGTCCCGTGCGGCTGCCGGGTCCGCGATCGTGAAACCGAAGTCCGCGGCCTGCGCGGGAGTCTCATCGCCGAGCACCCGGGAGGCGGTGCCGATCAGCTCCTGCGCCTTCGGGACCGCGGCGTCGAGCGCGGCGCGGTCGAGCGCGCCGGCCACGAACCGGAAGGTGCGCGGGGCGCTCGCGTTGCGGTAGGAATCGTAGGCGACGAGCGTGGCCTCGTACTCGCGACCCGCGACGAGCGGGCTCGGCGTGACGGGCTGGTTCGTCTTGCCGCCGCCGCGCAGCGCGAGCGGGATGTCGAGTGCGGCCGGACGAGGCGTGAACACGTAGTCGGCGGCGAGCCGGTCGTTCGCGCCGACGAGGTTCACCGTCGTCCCCGCCGCGACGTCCTTCAGCGCGAGGGAGTAGTCGTTCACGAACTGGTCGTCGGCGGCCTGCGGCAGACGGAGCACGGGCCCGGTCGCGGTCTGGCGCACGGTCGGCTGCTCAGCGCCCCAGCTCGGGGCCGAGGCGTTGCGATTCGCCTGGGTGTAGACGAACTTCGACTTGATCTCGGCCGGGGTCGCGCCGCGCCCGATGACCCAGGTCGGGCCGGCGAGCGTGCCGGTCGAACGGAACGGCGGGTTCTGCTGGAAGCCCCACTTGCCCGCGTCGTCGTAGGTGCGTCCGGCGTCGGCGGCGTAATTGATGCGGTCGACCTCGACACGATCGCCGTAGACCTCGACCAGCACGGACTGCGCGGTCGGGATCGTGTGCTCCTTCGCGAGGCCGGCCCCGAACGCCTGGTACATGCTGTCGATCTCCTCGTAGGACATCGATCCCTCGTTGACCGAGGTGAAGGTGTCCTGGTGGATCGACCGCTCGTCGGTGATGTTCAGGTGCGAGTGGCCCGAGAAGAAGACCACCTGCGGGAAGTCGTCGAGGTTGGTCTTGAGCCCCGGGTTCGAGGTCTGCGCACCGTCCCACACGGTGTTCGGGATCGGGCGGTGCCCGAAGACGAAGATCGGCTGGCCCTGCGTCGCGGGATCCTTCGACAGGGTGCTCAGGCGGCCGTAGAGCCAGGTCGCCTGGGCGGAGGTCCACGACTCGGTGTTCACGACGAACGCGGGGAACCCGCCGAGCTTGGTCTCGTAGTAGCCCTTGCCGTCGAGCTGCGGGAACCAGTCCTTCGGGTACTGGGCCGCCATACGGTCTACGTAGTCGTCGTGGTTGCCGAAGGTGACGAGCACGTCCGTGTCGGTCATGCCGGTGCGCGCGAGGTTCTGTTCGAGCATGGCGCGCGGGAACCGGTGGTCGGCCGCGGTGTCGTGGTTGTTGTCGTTGATCTGGTCGCCGTTCGACACGATCGCATCCGGGTGCGGGGCGATCCGCTTGAGGGTGTCGAAGTAGCCCTCCCACTTCTTCACGAGCGCGGGTGAGTCGGACGACAGGTGGATGTCGCTCATCACCGCGAACTGCGCCAGCGGCTGCTCCGCGGTCTTGATCAGGTAGCCGCGGATCGTCGGCGCGCTCGCCGTCGTCGGGGTGAAGGCGATCGCCGTGAGGTTCGCCGAGCGCTCGATGCGGATCGGACCGGAGTAGGCCGTGCTCGTCCGCGTCGGCATCGTGCCGTCCAGGGTGTATCGGATCTCGGCACCGGGCGCGGCGGTGAGGGTCACGGACTGCGCCCCCGTGTACCGACCGGTCTCGAGGCTCGCGGCCGGTCCCGCCGCTGCGGTCTCGGGCGCGGCCCACGCGACCGCGCCGGTTCCGGCGGTCGCGGCCCCCGCGGCGAGCAGGATCGCTCCTCCGAGAGCCAGTGTCGTTCCCCATCTGCTGCGCATCGCGCCTCCTCGCTTTCGGCGACGGCGCACCGTCGCGGGTGCGGCGGTGCGCCGCGCCAGGGACCAGGTTGCTGAGCGGAGGCCAACGAGTTGTATATACATCCTTCACGGGGCGCGAATTCTCGATGAACGTGCAGCAGGGATGTTCACCGGCTGTTCCCGCGAAGCGGGTGGCGAGGTCGGTGCCGCGCCCTCGGGCTCGTGCAGCCGTGCGCGCGGTGGCGGGACGTGGAGCGGTGCGAGGCTCGGGGGCGAGGTGGACGGAGAAGTCTGGGCGCGGGGGCTCGGACCTCAGCTGCGCCCGGGGGACGCGAAGGTCTGCTCCCGACCGAAGGCCGCCCGGGTCGCGAGCAGATCGGGCACGCGGATCGTGCTCGGCCCGGAGCCGTGCACCTCTCGGAACGCTCGTGAGAACGCGGGAAGGTGCGCGTACCCCAGCTCCCGCGAGAGCTCGCTCGGCGATGCGCCGCGCCCGAGGCCGTTGCGGGCCCGGGTCATGCGCGACATGCGCCGCCAGGACGGCATCGGGGACCCGGCGCGTTCGCGCACGACGCTCGTCAGCTCGCGCTCGGTGCGCCCCAGCAGTTCGGCCGCGCTCGAGAGCTCGAGGTGCGGCTCGCGCGCGATCAGGCTGGCGAGGGCCGCCACCGCGGCGTCGCGATCGTCGGTCTCCGAACGCTGCGAGCCGCTCAGCACGGCATCGAATCCTCGCGATACGCCGATCCCCGGAGCTCCGATGGTCGTGTAGGCCGCGAGCATCGACTCGACCGGTTCGAGGGTCTCGAGGCCTCCGAGGCGGGCGGGGGCGAGCGGTGCTCCCACAGCTCCTGACTGCCCGGAGCGATAACCGATCGGCAGCAGCAGCGAGTCGGCCGGGATCCGAACCTCGTTGGGTACCCCGGCGGGGAGCACGACGGCCTCGCCCGGGTGGAGCGTCAGCGCCCGCCCGCCGACCGAGACCGTCGACGAACCGACGGCGGCCCAGACGGCGACGTGCGCGCCGTTGACGCGCGACCAGGTGCGCCGTGCGATCGCCCCTCCGCCGGCCGGCAGTCGGAGCTCGCCCGGGCCGGGATGGCCGGGGCCGCCGGACCGCCAACGGCCCGGGGTCCGGCCGGTGACCTCGGCGAAGCTCCGGATGAACCCGGCGAGGCTGCGGTATCCGACTCGGTGCGCCACCCACTCGAGGTCGCGTCCGTCGGCCAGCAGCCGGGCGGCCTCGGCGATGCGCGCCCGGCGCAGCCACGCGGTGATGGTCAGACCGGTCTCGGCCGAAAAGCGCCGCTGCACAGTGCGGAGGCTCCAGCCTGCGACCGCCTCGGCCGGACGGAGCTGCGGATCGGAGAGGAGTCGGTCGACCAGTTCGCGCAGATCGGAAGAACGAGGGTCGGGAGGTGGAGCAACGGGTGCCGGTCCGTGCACGACGACCTCGGCGAGCGGATTCCGGTCCCCGTCGAGGTGGCCGAGGGCCAGCGAGAAGTCGCGCAGCAGCCCGTGCAGCTGCGTGTCCGCGAAGGGCGTGGTGATCGGGACCCCTGCGGTGCCCCGCACCCTCGGCACGGGGAGCAGGACCGCCCCCGGGTCCGGATGCACCTCGAGCCGGGTTCCCGCGGGGGTCCAGAGCGCCGTTCCCGCGTCGATGCCGAATGCGACCCCGTCGGCGACGAATCGCGCCGATCCCCGCAGCGCTGCATAGAGCGAGGGCTCGGTCAGGCGGGTTGATAGGGCTGGTAACACGGTGTCGCTCTCGATCAGCAGATGAAAGTAAGGGTTGGCTAACTTGAGAATATCGCGCGGCGAACCGCTTGCGCGTCGAACCAGCCCCTCCCGGAGGTCCCCGCATGGCCGGACGCCTGTCTGCCCTCATCGCCGCCGCTGCCTGCGCGCTCCTGCTCGCAGCCTGCGGCTCACCCGCTTCGGAAAGCTCGAAGCCCGAGTCCTCCGCGGCCGCCGCGGAGTCCGGGTCCTGGCCCCGATCCGAGAAGCACGAACTCGGCACGACCGAGATCGCGAAGAAGCCGATGCGCATCGTCTCGACCTCGCCCTCGATCACCGGAAGCCTGCTCGCGATCGACGCCCCGGTGATCGCCTCGGCCGCCACGACCGTGTCGCCGCTCACCGACGACCGGGGGTTCTTCACCCAGTGGGCCGATGTCGCCGAGGAACGCGGGGTTGAGATCGCCTATAAGAACCTCAAGATCGACATCGACCGCATCGACGCGCTCGAGCCGGATCTCATCATCGGCTCCGCGAACGGCGGCGACGCCACTGCGGACGCGTACGCACAGCTCTCCGAGATCGCGCCGACCGTGATGCTCGACTACAGCAGCAGCACGTGGCAGGACCTCACGACCAGGTTGGCCGGGATGACGGGGCTCGAGCAGCACGCGAAGGATCGCATCGCCGAGTACGACACGTGGGTCGCCGGACAGGCGAAGAAGATCGCGCTGCCGAAACAGCCCACCACCGCGCTCGTCTACATGGGCGCCGACGGCTCCTGGGCGTTCACCCCGGAGAGCCCGCAGGGCCAGCTGCTCACTGCTCTCGGATTCACCTACCAGCCGGTCGCGAAGCAGTTCCGCAGCGACGGCCAGGGCGGCCGCGGCGTCGACGTGCTCACGAGCGAGAACTCCGCGGCGGGGCTCGCCGAGGCGCAGACTGTGCTGACCGTCGCGATGGGTGGCGGCGACCCGGTCGCCGATTTCACAGGGGACCCGCTGCTCGCGAACCAGCCGGCCGTCGCGGGGAAGCGCGTCTACTCGCTCGGAACCGAGGCCTTCCGGCTGGACTACTACAGCGCCAAGCGCACGGTCGCGCTGCTCGTCAAGACCTTCGCCGGCTGAGCCGATGATCCCGCCCGTCCGTGAGAGCGGCGGGGCCCTCGGGCCCCGCCGCTCGGCGACCGGCCGCACGGCGGCCCTGATCCTCGGTGCGGCCGTGGTGCTCGTCGCGGCCGTGGTGCTCGGATTCGGGCTCGGCTCCCACCGGATCGATCCCGCGACCGTGGTCGCGGCGTTCGTCGCCTACGACCCGACGGACGATGCCCACCTCATCGTCGTGCAGTCCCGGCTTCCCCGGATCGTGCTCGGAATTGCGGTCGGCGCAGCGCTGGGCCTGGCCGGAGCACTCATGCAGTCGGTCACGCGCAACCCGCTCGCCGACCCCGGGATCCTCGGCGTCAACGCCGGTGCCTCGCTGCTGGTAGTGCTGGCCATCGCCTACCTGGGCATCGGAGACGTCGGCGGGTACATCTGGTTCGCGTTCGCGGGAGCGGCTGCCACCGCGGTGGTGGTGTACCTGCTCGGGACCGCACGCGGCGGATCGGCCACGCCGGTGCGCATCGCGCTCGCCGGAACCGCGGTCGCGATCGTGATCGGAGCGCTGACGCAGATGGTGCTCATCAGCAACGAGACCGTGTTCAACACGTTCCGATACTGGGCGATCGGCTCGCTGCAGGGGCGTGGCTTCGACGTGATCCTCATCGTGCTGCCGTTCATCTCGGTCGGCGTGCTCGCCGCGCTCGCGCTCGCTCCCGCGCTCGATGCGCTGGCGCTCGGGGACGAAGCGGCCGCGGGCCTGGGCGCGCGCGTCGCCGGAACCCGGCTCGGGGCCGCGCTCGCCGTCGTGCTCCTCGCGGGCTCCGCGACCGCTGCGGCGGGCCCGATCGGCTTCATCGGGCTGGGCGCGGCGCACATCGCGCGGCGCTTCACCGGGAATGAGCATCGCCGTCTGCTTCCCGCTTCGCTCGTGCTCGGAGCCGCGCTGCTCGTCGTCTCCGACACAATCGGGCGGGCGATCGTCGCACCGGCAGAACTGCAGACGGGGATCGCCGCTGCACTGTTCGGTGCACCGTTCTTCATCGCGATCGTGCGCTCGCGCAGGGTGGCCGCGCTGTGAGCGCCGTGCTGCCCGGCCGCGTGCTCCGCATCGGATCGCTGTCGCTACGGATCCGTCCGCGCGCCGCGATCGTCGCGATCCTCGCGCTCGCGGTGCTGGCCGGGCTCCTCGGCGCTTCGCTGTCGGTCGGTTCGACCCGGATCGGGCTCGACGAGCTCGCCGCGGTCGCCTCCGGCGATGCTCGCCCGTCGCTCGTCCGCTCCGTGCTCGGTCGGCGCCTGCCCCGGGCGCTCACGGCGGCCCTGGTGGGTGCGCTGCTCGGCATGAGCGGGGCCGTGTTCCAGTCGCTGTCGCGCAATCCGCTCGGTTCGCCCGACATCATCGGGTTCACCTCGGGTGCCGCGACCGCCGCGGTCTTCCAGATCGTCGTGCTCGGCGGCGGGTTGATCGCGACCGCGGCAGCAGCGGTGCTCGGCGGGATCGTCACGGCGATCGTCGTGTACCTGCTCGCCCGTCGCGACGGAGTGACGGGAGGCCTCAGGCTCGTACTGGTCGGCATCGGCGTGGGAGCGGTCGTGAGTGCGCTCTCATCGCTGCTCATCGCCCGTGCCGATGTCGACGATGCGCTGCTGGCGCAGCTCTGGAGTTCGGGCTCCCTCGTCGGACGCGGGTGGACGCACGTCTGGGCCCTGCTGGCCGCCGCCGCGGTCACCGTGCCGCTCCTGGTGGCACTCTGCCGGAGTCTCGCGATCATGGAGATGGGCGATGACACTGCGAGCGGCGTGGGCGTGGCAGCCGAACGCACGCGCCTGGGCGCGATGCTCCTCGCGGTGGGCCTGGCGGCCGCCGCGACGGCCGCGGCCGGCCCGATCGCATTTATCGCGTTCGCTGCAGGGCAGATCGCGCGCAGGCTCGCACCGGTGCCCGGCGTCCTCATCGGTCTCTCCGCCCTGGTCGGTGCAGTGCTCCTCGTCGGGGCGGACCTGCTCGCCCAGAACCTCGACATCGGGCTGCGCACCCCGGTCGGCCTCGTCACGAGCGTGCTCGGCGGCGCGTATCTCCTCTGGCTCCTCGCCCGCCGCATCTGAATGGATCCCCGATGACGCTTCCTCGAACCGCCCGATCCGCGCCCGAACTGGCGACGGCGGACCTCACTCTTCGCTACGGCGACCACACCGTCGTCTCGCGTCTCGAACTCACCCTGCCGAGAGGCGGATTCACGGTGATCATCGGCCCGAACGGATGCGGCAAGTCGACGCTGCTGCGCTCTCTGGCGCGCGCTGTGCAACCGAGCGAGGGAAGCGTATCGCTCGATGGTCGCGACCTCGCCTCGTTCGGCCGTAAGGACCTCGCGAAGCGCATCGGGATCCTCGCGCAGTCCCCGGTCGCACCGGCGGCGATCACCGTCGCCGATCTCGTGGCGCGGGGCCGGCATCCGCACCAGAGCCTGCTGCGGCAGTGGAGCCGAGCGGACGAATCCGCGGTCGTCTCCGCGCTCGCCGAGGTCGGCATGGAAGAGCTTTCCGATCGGCTCCTCGAGGAGCTCAGCGGCGGGCAGCGGCAGCGGGCCTGGATCGCGATGGCGCTCGCGCAGGAGACGCCGCTGCTGATGCTCGACGAACCGACGACCTACCTCGACATCGCTCATCAGATCGAGGTGCTCGATCTGCTCTCGCGTCTGCACTCCGATGGACGCACGCTCGTCGCCGTGCTGCACGACCTCAATCTCGCGGCGCGCTACGCGAGCCACATCGTCGCGATGCGGGACGGCGTCATCGCCGCGCAGGGAAGCCCCGCTGAGGTGATCACCCCCGATCTGCTGCGGCGCGTATTCGACCTCGACGCGCTCGTGCTCGCCGATCCCGAAACGGGGGCACCGCTCATCGTCCCGCGCGACCGTCGCGGCGGCTCCCGCTCTCCCGCCCCCGTTCCCGAACCGGACCCGGGACCCACGGTCCCGATCGCACCGACCACCCCGATCGCCGCGGCCGGTTCCGCGGCAGAAACCAGGAGTATCCGCTCATGACCGATTCCATCCCGATGCACCGCACCTCGGCGATCCGCTCCGCCGACCACAACAGGGGCCTGCAGCTCGCCACCGCGACGGCGCGGGCGATCTCCGAGATCACCCCGCAGCTCGTGCGCATCGTGCTGCACATCCCCGGCCTATCCGATGAGCCGCTCTGGCTGCGCCCGAATGTCGCGATCCGCTTCTACCTCGATGATCGCTTCGGCTCCACGTCACGTGTCTATACGGTGCGATCCGGCGATCCCGAGACAGAGACGATCGAGGTCGACGTGGTGCGGCATGGTGCATCGAGCCCGATGATGCAGTGGCTCGACACCCTCGCCATCGGCGATACCGTCGAGTTCGGCGGGCCGCGACCGCACTTCCCGATCCCCGAGCGTGCGGGCCGAGAAGCGGTGCTGTTCGCCGATGCCACCGCGGTCCCCGCACTGTACGCGATTCTGCAGCAGGCCGACGCCTCGCTGTCGGCCCGCGGTTGGATCGCGACCGACGACGACGTCGCGTTCGCCGAGCTGCCGGATCTGCCGGGCGTATCGCTCGAGCAGGTGCGGCCGGGGGACGGCTTCGACGCGCAGCTCGGGGCGATCGAGGACCCGTCCGCGCTGGTCGTCTGGGGCGCCGGAGAGCGGGATGAGATGAAGCGGATCCGGTCCTTCTTCCGCAACGAGCACGGGCTCGGGAAGGACGACGTGGCCGTGTTCGGCTACTGGAAGCGCGGTACGACGAACTCCGAGATCGACGCCCAGCGTCTCGTCGCCTACGAGCAGGTCCTGGCCGACGGAGGGACTGTGGGCGACCTCGACGATCTCGCGCTCGCGATCTGAGCGGCGCGAACCCGTCGGGCCCCGCGGCGAGTGCTTCGGGGCCCGACGGGTTCGCGGAACGGATCAGACGTCCCAGCCGCCGCCGTCGTCCCAGCCACCGCCATCCCAGCCGCCGCCGTCCTGCGCGGCCTGGTCGGCGGCTCCCTGGTCGTACGCGGCCTGTTCGGCATCGGCCTGGGACTCGCCCTGCGCGTCGGCGTTCTGCGCGCCGTCGCCGGCGAACAGGTTCGAGATGCTCGACGCGAGCAGTACGCCGCCGGCGACGCCGAGCGCCCCGGCCGCGGCGGTGCGGAGGAAGCTGCCGCCTCCGCTCGCGGCGGGGGCGCCCAGGACGGGACCGGGGGTCCCCTGCTGCGGCTGGGCGGGTCCGGCCGCAGCAGGGGACGCCTGCTGGGCGTACGCGGGGCCCTGGCGCGGTGCCGGTGCCTCCGGCTCGCCTCCGCCGAACAGGCTGTCGAGGAAGCCTCGGCGCGGTGCCGGTTCGGCGCGCGCTTCGAGTTCGCGTTCCAGCTCGGCGATCCGATCCTGCGAGACCCGCATGGCCTGTTCCTGCAGCAGCACGGCCTGGACGAGGACGTAGAGCGAGTCCGGCTGACGGCCGATCTGCTCGAAGATCAGCCGTTCGGCGTCGGGGTCCTTCGTGGCGGGTCCGGCGGCGCGGATGCGATCGGCCAGGTCGGTGATGAGACGGGTGTCTGCGGCGTCCATGGGGGTCCTTTCTCGGCGGCGGCCCGTGCGCTCGCGCGCTCCGGGTGCTCTCGTCGGTGGGCTCCTCCACGCTAGGAAGCGCGGCTTTGCCCGGGCCGAGAGGATGCTGCGGAGCGGCTGCGAGCCGCGCGAAGTTTGTTGCCTGGGCACCGCGCGGACCGGTCGGCGTGGTGCTCCGGCACCGCGCGGACTCCGGCGACGCTCAGCGCGAGAGCGCCTGGTCGATCTGCGCGGCGAACGCGGCCGGGGGCATCGCGCCGGTGAAACCGTCGAGTACGCGATCGCCCTGCTGCACCACGAACGACGGCACCGCGGTCACCCGGTAGCTCGCAGCGAGCTCGGGGTGCGCGTCGATGTCGACGCGGGCGACCTCGACCCGATCCTCGTGCTCGGCCGCGAAGCGATCGACGATCGGGATCATGGCACGGCAGGGCGCGCACCATTCGGTCCAGAACTGGATGAGGACGGGGCGGTCGCCGTCGAGCGCGGTCTGCAGCGTGGTCGCGGTGGCTTCGAAGGTCATGGAGGAGCCCTCTCTTCGGGGGGGGGGGGGGGGGGAGGGTCCAGCATCGCGATGCCCGCACCGCTCGGCAATCGGATTTGCCCCATCGGCAAAGGGGGCGCGAAGCGGGGAATTCGCGGGCCGGGGCGGGCGTTGGGGTCCCGTTCCTCCGGCAGAATCGAACGCATGACGATGGAGGTCCTGACGGTGCGGCCCGACGACGCCGAGGCGGTCGTGCTGATCCGCGACTACCTGAGCGATGTCGTCGCGCGCTGGTGGGGGAGGCCTGCCGAAGCGCACGAGGTCGATCGCGCCGTCCGCGAGGAGCCGGCGGACGGGCTCAGTGAACCGGCCGGGATCCTGCTGATCGCGCGCATCGACGGGGCGGCCGTCGGCATGGCCGGCCTGAGATTCCCGGGCGACGGGACCGCGGAACTCACGAAGGTGTTCGCCCGCCCTTCCGCACGCGGTCGCGGGGTGGCATCCGCGCTGCTCGATCGTCTCGAGGCGGAAGCCCGGGCACGAGGAATGCGGGAAGTGCGGCTCGAGACCCGGAGCGACCTCGTCGAGGCCTGCCGGATGTACGAGCGTCGCGGCTATGCGCCCGTCGCGCCGTTCAGCGATTCGCCGTACTGCGACCGCTGGTACGCGCTGCCCTTCGCGGCGGCGCCGGAGGAATGACGGGCCGGCTCGCAGTTTTCGGCATCCGCTGTTCTGCAAGAACGGGGAGGCCCCCACCGCTTCGGCGGTGGGGGCCTCCCCGTTGCTGCATGCGAATGCTCAGTAGGAGCTGTTCATCACGCTCGTCATGATGATGACGCCGATGATCGAGCTCGACAGCGAGCAGAGGATGCCGATGGCGCCCGTGATGATGCCGGTGAGCGCCATCCCCTTCGACTGGCCCTTGCGCAGGGCGAGGATGCCGAGGACGAGGGCGGTGATGCTCGCGCCCCAGCCGAGGATCGCGATGAGCCAGGCGACGAGCAGCGAGGCGATGCCGAGGATCATGCTCGTGATCGCCATGCCGTTCGAGGCAGAGGCGGGCGCCGTGTAGGACGCGGTGTAGGTCGGAGCCTGCGGAGCCGCGGGTGCGCCGTAGGCAGGGACGCCGGCCGCGGGTGCACCGTAGGCCGGAGCCGCGGGGGCCGCGGGCGCGGCGTAGGCCGGCGCCTGCGGTGCTGCGGGAGCCTGGTACGCGGGAGCCTGGGTCTCGGGCGCCTGCGGTGCCGCGGTCTCCTGCGGCTGCGGGGTGGCCGGATCCTGCGGGGGAACCGGAGGCTGGTCTGCGGGCTGCTGGCCGTTCGGCTGCGTGTCTGACATATTCGCTCTTTCGGGGGGGATGGTGGTTCGGATGTGCGATCGCCGGGCGACCGCGCCCGTTCAGCCTATGCGCAGGTGCCGACGTTCGACCCCGGGAACGACGAAACCCCCGCCGCTTTCGCGACGGGGGTTTTCTCTGCGCGCCCCGAGGGATTCGAACCCCCGACCTTCTGATCCGGCAGGACGGAAGATCGGCGGAATCCCGCGGCGTCGGTGAAAGTCGGTGAAGATCGGCACAGCGCGAGCAAAATCGGGCGCTGATCAGGCGATGCGCTGAACTCGGATCGGTGCGCATCGGTCAGGCTCGGTCGATGCACATCGGCCATGCTGTCTGAATCCTGCCGAGAGATGAGCCAATGGACGATGAGACCTGCCCCTACGACCCGCACCTCGAGCACGACCCCCGCTGCGAGGGCGCGCCGGCCTGGTGTTCGTCGTGCTGGCGGCATGGTCTGCTCTGGGAAGAGTGGATCTGGCGTTGCGATTGGTGCGGTCATCTCGTAACTGGCTGATGTCGGATCCGCGACGTACCCTGTTCGAACACATCTTCGAGTGGAGGGGGCTGGTTGTGATGATCCAGATCGAGGCCGACACATGGGTCGTGATGCGCGAGCACGCGCAGCGCCCGAAAGCCGTCATCCAGGGCTTCAAGAACACGGCCGGCGAGGCTCGCTTCATGGTGCTCATCTGGGACCCGATCCGATCGAAGCGGCGGCTGGTCGACGTCCACGAGACGTTGCAGGCGGCCGAGGACTCTGTGCCGTGGCCGACCGGGCCGACGGGAGATGGCTACGCGGGCGCGACCTTCGACCGCGCCGAGCAGGCGCGCAAGATCGCCGAGCGCGCCGCCGTGAAGCGCGCGCAGCGAGGGTAGCGGCCACTCGGCGTCGGTTCTACGATGAGGCCATGTGCTCGAGCTACGGGCTCGGTGGAGCCCTGCATCCACTCCCTGACGACGCGGTGATCCTGGACGACAAAGCCGTCGATACCGAGGTGCGCGCGTGGATGCGTGACGGGAGCGGCGGGGCGAAGATCACTGGCCCGCGCGCGAAGAACTACAACCCGATCGTGCGCGGCCTCGAGCACGACGTCGAGCTCGCCTGGTGGTGGCTCTGGCTCGGCGGCGCGAAGGCGAAGTTCTCCGCGTTCAACTCGCGCGACGACATGCTCGTGCGCCGTTGGCGCAAGCACTTCCAGCACCGCGTGCTGCTGCCTGCGAACCACTACGACGAGGGCGGCAAGGTCTGGGCGCTGCCCGGCGACGAGCCGTTCATGATCGCCGCGATCACCGCGCCCCGCGAGTCCGACGACGACGGGCCCGAGCTCAGCTACTCGATGGTGACCCGGCTCGGTGTCGGCGAGGCGTCGTCCGTGATCGCGAAGATCAGCGGCGAGCCGCGCATGCCGCTCGTGATCCCCGCCGACATGTGGGACGAGTGGCTCGACCCGGCTGTGCCGGGCGACGCTGAACTCGTGGCGCGCGTGCAGCTCGCCTCCGAGGAGATGTCGCGCGCGATGACCGCCGGCGGGGCGCCCGGCGTCGAGCCGTCGCTGTTCTGATGCCGCGCTACATCGTCGCCGAGCACTTCGACCCGGAGACCGCGGGCGCGACGCCGGATCCCGGCGAAGATGGCGAGGCCGCGCACTTCTGGGACGACGGCAGTCTGCGCTCCATCGTGCACGAGGTCGAAGCCGAGACCGCGTTCGCCGCGCTCGAGCAGATCGAGCGGCGCAGCACGGCGGCGGATCCGAGCCCGGACCGGTACGAGGTGGTCCTGCTCGAGTAGCGGGCTCCGGCTATGCGGGGCGGACGGAGAGCAGCTGATACCCCTCGGGCACCGCGGCGACGACCGCGGTGTAGTCGGCGCCTTCGACCTCTTCGAGGCCGTCGCGGCGCGCGATCGTCGCCACCGACCGCAGCGTCGTCTCGTGCTTCGACATCTCGACCGGGATCACGGTCGGCAGCCAGCCCTCGGGCGTTTGCTCGGCGACGAGCTGCGCGACCTCCTCGATGCCCTCACCCTCGACGCTGACAGTGCGGGTTTCGACGGGGCGGATCAGTCCAATGAGCATGCTCCGAGGCTACCGTCCGGGTACGACGAAAAGACCCCCGCGCCGCCGAAGCGGTGCGGGGGTCTGCTGGTGGTGCTGCTATTCGTGCGCGGCGAGGCGTCGTTCGCGGCGGGTGCCGGGGCCGGGAGCGTAGCTCGGGGTGCGCGGGGATCCGAGGAGCCATTCGAGCTTCGGCCAGCGGTCGCCGAAACGTCGCACCAGCCAGTAGTAGAGCGTGATGACACCGGCGGTCACGACTGACTGCACGATGACGAGCACCGAGACGCCGACCATGCCGGCCTCGGCGAAGATGCCGTCGAGCCACGCAATCGCCGCGGCGACCGTGGGCACTGCGGCGATCAGGCGGGCGAGCAGCACGCCCACGAGCGCGGGGGTGAAGGTTCGGATCAGGCCGGCGGCCTTGTCCTTCTGGTCCATCAGGTGTCCTTTCGAGGGTCCATCGTGTCTTCGATGCGGTCGGCGAGTTCGCGGTCCGCGCGTTCCTGTTCGCGTGACCATTCGGCCGACCATGCGAGGTGCGCGGCGAGCTGCTGCGCGTGGCCGTCGACGCGGTCTTCGACGCGACCGACTTGCTTCTGCAAGCCGCGGAGCGTCTCCATGACCTCGTCGTGCCGGTCGTCCTGCTCCTCGCGCATGTTGATCGGGGTGCCGTCTGGATGCTTGTGGTCGTTCTCGACCTGATCCCGGATCCGCTCGACCTTTTTCACGAGGATGAGCCCGATCGCGCCGACGATAGCGACCGCGACGGATCCGGCGGCAGTGAGCGCCGCGACGATCACGGCCTCGCTCATCGCTCCTTGCCGACGAGTGCCTTCATCGCGTCAGGCCCCTCCTGCGTGAGCGGGAGCTTCAGCCCGGCGGCAGCGTACGCGCGCTGCGTCACGGTCCACTGCAGCGACGTGAGCGCCCGAGCTTTGCCAGTCTGCGGAGAGTATGCGTAGACCGTGGCCTTCGGGTCGCGGCGAATGAAGATGGTCATGTCGTCCTCCTCGGACGTCGGGGCCGCGGGCGCGGCCGGGTTGGGGTTCGGGACCAGGAAGCCGAGCACGTTCGCGTCGCGCGTGCGGGTGTAGCGGCCGACGAACCGCCGGCCAGCGTTCTGCTCCATCGTCGTGAAGCTGCCATCCGGGTTGACGGCGGTCACGACGCCGATGTGCCCGTCTCGGGCGTCGTACATGCCGCCGCGGGCGACGAACAGGGCGCCCGGCTTCGGCGTATTCGACGGTGTGTAGGAGTCGCGGATCTGCGGGAGAGCCCCGCGTTCCGTCCACCACTGGTAGGCAGACGCGACGGGAACGAACTCGCCGCCGACGGTTTCCTCGTTGTAGAGGTTCGCCAACGCGACGCACTGGTCGTATCCGTGGTTCAGGATCTGGGTGTCGTTCGGGATCGCGGTGAACGCGGTCCAGGTGGTAGCCATGCGTGGCCCTTCTATGCAGGAGCCCCGCTCGGGGCGGGGCTCAGATCGGTGATCGTCTGCCCGCATGGGGCGCAGACGACGATCCAGTGCGGGTCTGCTGCGTCCCACGGGGAGACGATCGGGAGGCCCTCGTTCACACAGCCGGCCGTGCGGCAGACGGTGACGTAGAGCCCCGCGGTTGGTGAGTCGGACATGCTGCTCCTATCCGCTTGCGCTGCTCGGCGACATCTGGATCGCCTGCCAGTGGAAGTCGACCGTGCGGACCACCGAGCCGGTGTTGCCGCAGACCGCGACGAACGACGAGGTCGTGCGTGGGGTTTCCGTGCTGAAGGTGATGTCTCGCATGCCGTTCGAGATCGACCCGGTGACGAGAGGGGCGACGGTGAACCTGCCCGCTGGGTAGTTCACCGTCACGCGGCCCACGCCTCCGGCCCCGACCGAGACGCTCGCCTGCGCGCCGGCGGCCATGGCGAACGGGCCGTGAGGATTCACGATGTGCCCACTGCGGCGGACCGCGAACACCTGACGGCCAGCCCCTCCGACGTTGCTCTGGATCCAGGCAACGCTCTGCGTATCGGTGGTCCCGGACCCGTGCTGCATCGCGAAGTAGGTGTGGTCAGCGGTGGTGGGGCCTGCGCCGTCACCACCACCGAAGTAGACGCGGTCGACCGTGGAGTTGTAATCGGAGAACGCGCCCACGAGGTTTTCGGCCGCGTTCCAGGGGTTTCTGCTGTAGATCTTGTCCGCAGAGAGGGTCAGTGACCCGGCGGCGCCGTTGAGCACGATCGACGCATGCCCGCTGGTGGTGTCGTACCGGGACGACAGGATGATGGTCGGGTTCCCGAGTTCGTCATCGACGATCTTCTGGATGACGAGACGCTGGGTCGAGTTCTTCGCCTGGATCCCGTTCGGATCCATGTAGAACGTCGGCTCCTTCCCGTCCTGCTGATCGAACTCGAGCCGGCCGGCAGTCAGCTTCGCGCGGGCGCTTCCTGCGGTCGTCCCCTTCGAGACGAACCCAGTCGGGTCCAGGGTCGTGATGACCCGGCCCTCGGAGTCGAGGACCCGCACGCCGGGGGTCCCGTCTGCGAGTCGATTGATGAGGATGCTGCGCGCGTCGTACAGGTTGCCGGTGACGGTGAGATCGTCCGCGAGGGCGTACGTGAGCGCCGCACCCGTGATGTCCACGACGAGCCAAGCGGTCGGGTCGGCACCCTTCGGGATGGGGAGGGTGAGCTGCGTCCACGTGTTCGCCGCGACCGGCACGGGGGCCGCCGCGATCGTGCCGTACACGAGC
Source organism: Leucobacter sp. Ag1 (assembly GCF_000980875.1). Taxonomy (GTDB): domain Bacteria; phylum Actinomycetota; class Actinomycetes; order Actinomycetales; family Microbacteriaceae; genus Leucobacter; species Leucobacter iarius. Next base: position 15,913 of record NZ_LAYO01000101.1, read on the forward strand.
TTCGCGGTCGCCGCGACCGGCACCTTGACCCAGAGCGACACGACTACATCGGTCGTGGCCGTGAGGTTCGCGATGTCGGAGTTCGTCCGCACCCAGATTCCGAAGTAGTCGGTGCGTCCGGAAGTGTTCGTCGTGCGGATGCACGGCGCCGAGCTGCGTCCGTCGCTGTTGTCGAGCGCCGCGGGGAACCCGACGGCGGCGAAGCCCCACTTCCCGATGTTCGCGGTGCTGCCGGAGTCGGAGAGGAGCGTCTGCGTGCCGGAGACCCCGAGGAGCTCGAAGACCGACCCGCGCATGGCGCCACCGATGAACTCGCCACCCCGGTAGACCTTGCCCTCGTAGGTGTCCGCCGACATCATCGGGGTGCTGATTCTGCCGTCGCCGATACGGACGGTCCCGTTCTCATCGAGCACGAGGATCTCGTCGGCGAGGATCTGATCGGGCACCCAGGCGGTGCCGTTCCAGACGCGGACCTCGACAGGCTTCCCGGCGTCGTTCTCGACGACCCACTGGTCGCCCTGCGCCCACCCACCTTCGGGTGCGACCGGTTCGGTCTTGCCGCGGCGGCGGCTGTTCTTCCCGTCGGCGGTGGTCTGCGCGTTCGCTGCCGCTTCTGCAGCTGCTTCGGCTTCGTCGCGCGCCTGCTGCACGCCCTCGAGCGCTTCGATCGCTTCAAGGAACGCCTCGTGCCCGCCGTCGGCGTAGTCGTCGCCGCGCTCCTGAAGGTCGGTCGTGTCCTCGACCGTGAGCGAGGTGGACTCGTCGAGCACGTCGAGGTCCTCGTCGTGCCCGGCGACGGTCTCCGCCGTGTCGGGCACGGTCGCGAGGAGATCGCCGAGGGAGACGTCGACGCTCTCGGCGACCGGGTTCCCCTCCTCGTCCTCGGTGTACTGCACGAGCGAGACCGACGAGCGGGTGATCTGCTGCGTGCGGGTGTAGCCGCGCACGGTGCGCACGACGTCGCGGAGCAGGCGGGCTAGGCCGTTGTCGGTCATCAGGTGCTCCTCTCGAGCTTCAGGACTGCGCGGTCGTCGCCGAGCAGACGCCAGGACTTGATGCGGTGCTTGATCGCGACTCTGCCGAGATGGGGGACCTGGCCCTGCACGAGGATCACGTCGCCGACCTGCCAGGACCAGAGGGCGCACATCGGGTGATCGCGGACCGTGATCTCGCCGATCGTGAGGTCGGCGGTGCGGGCCGCGAGCTCCGCGCGGGCGACCGCGCCGGCCTTCGCCGCCGTGGTGATGCGTTTGTCGTCGACGATCACGTTCCGCCGCAGCCGGTGGTCGGGCGTCGAGACGGTCTGCCTGATCGCGGCGTCGCCCTCGCCTGCGCCCAGCACGATCACCTCGGACGCGTATTCGCCGGTCGAGGCCGGCTTCAGCGGCGAGACGATGTTGATGCCCTGCTGGAAGACCAGATCGTCCCGGTAGCTGCCGAGCGCCGGGTAATGGAGCCGGAGTTCGAGCTGCGGCTTCCCCTCGGTGCGCTTCGTGTGGGTGGTGAAGCTCATCCCGACCTCGGTGCACAGGTCGCGGAGGATCTGCCACGCGTCGGGGTTGTCGGCAGGCAGCCGGCGCCAGGCCCCGCCGTCGGCCCGCTCCCGCTCGTCGGCCTTCTGCGAGGCCGCCTGTGCGGTCTCGTAGGGCTTCTTCGCGGCTTCCTCGGCGGCTTTCAGCGAGGCGAGCTGCGTCTTTAGCGGAGTGAGGGCGGCGTCGCGCGCGGTGCGCTTCGCCTTCACCGCGTTCTGCCGGGTCGTGAGCACGGCCTTCGCGGCGGTGATGGTTCCCGCCGGGGCCTTCGCCTTCACCAGACGTGCGACCTCATCAGCCTGAGCCTTTCTGGCGGCCTCGAGCGTCTTCAAGTCCGTGGCGTAGGGCTTCGAGACCTTCTGGATCTCGGCCTCCTTCGCCTTCCTCGGCTTCGTGCGCGCGTCGAGCGCGGCCTTCGCGGCCTTCATCGCAGCCTTCGCCGCGAACGCCTTGTCGGAGGAGTCGCTGCCAAGACGCACCGGGGTGGAGCCGGTCACCGTCACACCCAGATCCCCGCCAGCGTGGCTCTGGAGGTTCGTCCAGAGCTGCCGCACGAGGTCGGCAGGATCCGCCCGCACGCCCCAGATGCGCCCGTCGAAGGTGAGACCGTCCGGGTAGCCGGCCCACTCGATCACCGTGATCTTGAGGTCTTTCCCCTCGGGGACGGCCTCGGACACGATGCCCGTCCAGCGGCGGTCGGTGTCGGTCTCGGCGTGGATGAGCGTGCTCCACTCCTCGATGACGGGGTGCCCATCGGAGGCCTCCATCGCGGCAAGCTCGGGAGCGATGGTGCCGGTCATCTCGCCGTAGAGCGAGTCCGTCCACTCCGGCCCGTCGGTGTCGATCTGGAGGTTGACGTCGAGCCACTCCCAGGAACCGGCCCGCTGCGCGCGGTAGAGCATGGGGCCTCCTAGATTGCGTCTTCGAAAGTCGCCGACGACTCCACGAAGGTGATGCGACACTTCAAGCCGGAGAGCGCGTCCATCCAGGTGTGGTTGGCGCCGGGGACGTTCTGCACGCCGGCCTTGAAGCAGACCGTGATCTTCTTCCCGCGGAGTTTCACGGGCACCGAGCGGTTGTCGGCGAGCGGCCAGTTCGAGGTCGAGCCAGCGTCGTTCCGGGTTGCGTTGAACGGGAACTGCTGGGTCGCGAACTCGAACTGCTGCTTCCCCGGCCAGGTGCCGGGCCGGTACTCGTCCCCGAACTCGAGCCAGTAGCGACCGACGGGCCGGCGGTCGGGGCCGTAATTCACGGAGATCCACTCCGCGTCGAAGATGACGCGGGTAGCCCAGGTGGGAACGTCGACGGTGAACTCGTTGCTGTACCCGCCGCCGCCAGGAAAGAACTCGCCGCCGTTCGCGACGGTGGCGGTGAGGTAGTTCTGCGGGGAGTCGTCGGCGGCGACCCGCGGGCGGGCGAACGTGACGTCCTCCCGCTGCGGTCGCGCGACCTTCCGGAGGTCCTTGATCATGCTGGCGTTGACCGTGCCGGTGTTCGCCGGGAAGTCGATCCGTGCGAGCGCGATCCCTGTGTCGTTCTGGCGTCCGGGGACGTCCTGGAGCCTGGTCGTGGTGGTCGGCACTCCGGGGATCGCTTCGAAGTAGACGTACTGCTCGGCGGGGCGGTCCTCGAGCGCCGGGGCAGGCCAGGGGGAACCTTGCGCGTAGGGGTCCTTCACGCGCATCACGATCAGATCCGAGCGGCCCGTGCTCGGCGAGGATCCGGTGGGCGTGGTGTTGATGATCTGCTCCGCGTACGCGGTGCCCATGTAGGTCTGCGCCTCACCGCCGACGTAGCGGGAGAGCGCGAGCCCGGACCCGATCGCGACGCGCACGCCCTGCCCGGGCACGGCCCACGGGCGCACGAGCAGATCGCCGGCGCCGCCGACTCCTTCCGCGCCGCCGGTCGAGGCGTAGGTCTGCCTGCGTGCGCTCTCCGGGGTGTGGACGGCGCCGCCGCCGATGAACCACCTGTCGACCTTCGCAACATCGGTGCTTGCCATGTCAGATGGCTCCTCTCGTTTCGCGCCACCGCACGGTGACGGACGCGGTGCCCTCCATCGAGGTCCCGCGCAGGGTCAGTTCTTGGGGGCCCGGGGTCATCGACAGGCGACTGAAGTCGGTGTCGGGAGCGAGCACGTTGCGTCCCTGCCCGTTGAGGCGGGACGCCTGGCGGCCGGGGCGGCAGTCGATTTCCGCGGTCTCGTCGTAGGCGAGCGCGCGGGTGAGGCGCACCGTCCATCGGGACACGAGATCGACCTGCGCGCCCGCGTTGATCGGGCCCTTCACGCGGATGATCGGCCAGGCCGGGGCCGTGCCGCCGACGACGAACGGGCGGCTCCGGTCGGAGTCGTACATCGTCGACAGCGGGGCGACGAGCGGGGCCACCAGGCCGCCGCTGATCGGCGGCACGAGGTCGACCGTCTGCTCGTGCCAGGTCGAGTTACCGTCCGCGTCGACCGTGTACGCCGTCGGATCGGCGGGCACGAAGTAGAGCTCGGCGAAGATGAGGCCGACGCCCTGGTGGTCGTCGTCGAACTTCGCCCGGCGGGGCCGGCCCTCGACCATCTGCACGCCGCCCATGGTGAGTTCGGCGAGGAGTCCCGGGGTCTGGCGCACGGCGTCGGCGCGCCAGACCCTCGCGAGCTCCGTGCGCGCTTCCCACGCGAGGCGCGCGCACTCCTCGACCGGGTACGGTGCGGTGGTGAAGTCGATCTTCACGCTGATCTTGATCTCGCCGGGCTCGACGAAGTCCTGCCCGAAGAGTTGCCCGTCGCCGCGCGGCACCGCGGTGTCGTCGACGCGGTAGGAGTCTGTGGAGACCTCCACGCCGACGAACTGGACCGGCCACTGCGGAGGGCCGAACCGGTACGCGGTCCCGGGGTAGGTGAGGATCCAGTCCCCGTACATGGTCAGCCCTCCTTCAGCAGGTCGCCGAGCGTCTCTTCGAGCTCGCGCAGATCGTTCCGAGTGGCGCCAGCGCCGAGATGCACGGTGCCGACGATGGGTCCGTCGCCGCGGCGTCGACGTTCGAAGCGCGACCGCACCGGCGCGTTGGGCGCCGCCGGGGCCGGAGCCGGGGGAATCCCGCCGCCGGTCGCGAACTGTCGGACTCCGCCGAGCGCGGTCGCCGGGATTACCGGGAACGCCATGCGCTTGAGCGCCTCGAGCGCGAGCCCGATGTTCCGCTCTCGGTACGACGGGTGCCCGGAGAGGTAGACCTCCCACGGCACACCGAGCTCACGCTCCGCGAAGATGTGCGTCTTTCCGTCGAGTCCGGCTTTCGGGATCCCGCCGACGACGCCTTGGTACAGCCCGGACGGGAACCCGCCGGCGGCGAAGTTCTGCACCTTGCCGCCCTGGTAGAACGGGGTCACCATGCCACCGGCGAACTTCTTGCCGCCGTCGACGGAGAAGGTGCGGGTGATGATGTCGACCGTCTTCGTGATCGACTGCTGCAACTGGATCGCGGTCCAGGCGGACCAGAACCCGGCAGAGTTTGCGCCGATCACGGTCGTCTTGCCCGGGATGCCCTTCCGGATGACGCCGTCGATCTTCGCCTGCGCGTCGTTCGAGTTGCCGTAGACGTAGGCCGTCTTCCCGTCGATCTTCACGACGTTGACGCCGTCGATCTTCGCGAATGCGTCGGCCGCGTTCGCGTCGATCTGCACGACCTTTTCAGGGGTCTGCGCCTCCTGGACTTCGCGGACCTTCGCCATGGCGCTTTCGTTGTCGCCCACGACTACGGCCGTCTTGTCGCTGATCTGCACGACCTGGACGCCCTCGATGCTCTTGTACGCCGAGGCCGCGTCCGCGTCGATCTCGATCTTCCGCTCTGCCGGAATCTGGTCCAACCTGGCCTTGACCTGAGCCATTGCGTCGGAGACCTTGGCGGCCGAGGAGACGTGGGAGTCGGCCCACGCGATCGCCTCGGGCTTCGAATCGCCAAGCGCCACACGGGCATCCACGATCTTCTCCCGCGCCTCCTTCAGGATCGCGTTTGCCTTCTCCTGGCTGCCCGTGAGAAACAGCGTCGCGCCGGCGCTGTCGTTCGCTGCCGAGGCGACGTCGCGGAGCGTCTGCTCGGTCTCGCGTCCGGTCTCGGTGGTGAGACCGAGAGCGCCACCGCCAGCGTTGAGCGTCTCCGTGAGCTTCTGGTACTGGTCCTGGAGCTTGCTCGCGGCCTCGTCGACATCGAACTGAGACTCGCCGAATCCCTTGATCTGGTCCGAGAGCTCCTTGATGTTGTCGCCGGTCGACTGCGCGGCACCGGCGAGTTCAACGAGCGACGAAATCTGCTGGTCGGTGCCCGCTGCGCTCTTCTCGGCAGCGGGACCGATCTCGCCGAGCGCGATCTTCAGCAAGTTCGAGTCGTCCGACGCGACGCCCATGTCGTCCGCGATCTTCACGAGGGAGTCCCGGAACTCGGGCATCCGATCGAGCATCATCGCGGCCTGGTCGTTGGTCAGCTTGTACGTCTTCGCGAGGTCCGCGAAGGCGCGCTGCGCGGCGGGCGCGTCCGACTCAGCAACCGAGGCGAGGGCCTTCCCCGAGTCGCGGATCCGGTTGATCATCTCCTGGTCGGCGAAGCCTTCCATGAAGACGAATCCGTCCGAGTAGCCGTTCGTCCGCTCGAGCACGGAGCCGAGCTCCTCGAGCTGCTTCGAGAAGTCACCAACCCAGAACTTCGCCGTGTCGCTCTGCTGGAACGCGGTCGCGAGCAGATCCGCCGAGTTGGCCGTGTTCTTGATCGCGGACTCGAGCTGCGTTGTGGTCGCACGCCCGTCTTCGAGGGCGACGCTGAACATGTGAGCAGCCGTCGTCGCGGCAACCAGCGCGATGCCCCATGGCCCGGTCAGGAAGCTCCCGATGCTGCTGAGTCCGGTCTTCAGCCCGGCGGTGGACCAGCCGAGGGCGACGGTGGCGGCCTTGAACTCGGCGAGCTGCACAGCGCCCTTCATGAACGCGCCGCCGAGCAGGCCGACGCCGGCGGCCAGCAGCGTGACGCCGAGGATCGCGGACTGCAACGGAGCCGGGAGGCTGTTGTAGGCGTCCACTGCCTGCGTGAGGAGCTGTACCATGCCGCGAAGCGCTTCGTTCGCTCCGGACCCGGTCTGGATGAACGCGGTGTCGAGAGCGCCTCCGAGCGCTTCGAGGTCGCCCTTCAGATTGTCGAGGCGGGCCGCCGCGGTCTCGGCCGCGTACCCCTGGTCGTTGACCTTGTTGATCCAGTCCTGGATCCCGGACGCGCCCTCGGAGTAGATGACCGAGGCCGCGCGGATCGCGTCAGATCCGAAGATGGTGCCGAGCGCCGCCTGGCGCTGGGCATCGTTCATCGTCGCGAGCTTCGTTTCGAGCTGGCCGGCGAAGTTCGCGAGGCCCACGAACTTGCCCTGCGCGTCGAACGCGTTGATGCCGAGCTTCTTCATGAGCTCGGCGCCGGGGCCGGTCTCGCGTGAGAGCTGCATGAGCATCGTCTTGAACGACGTGCCTGCATCGGAGCCGAGGAGGCCCTGCGACGCGAACGCGCTCAGCGCGGCGGTCGTCTCCTCGATCGAGAGCCCCGTCTGCGAGGCGATCATCGAGGACTGGTTGAGCGCCTGGGACAGGTCCGTGACGTCGCCCATCGCCTTGCCCGCGCCGGCCGCGAGGAGATCGGCGACGTGCGACATGTCGGAGCCCTTGAGGCCGAAGACCTGGAGTGCGGTGGCCGCGATCCCCGCAGCCTGCGCGACGCCGAGGCCGCCCGCGGCGGCGAGGTCGAGGGAACCCTGCAAGCCGCCCTTCAGGATGTCTGCCGTCGAGACGCCCGCCTTCGCGAGCTCCTCGATCGCGTTCGCGGCTTCCGTCGCCGAGAACACCGTGGAAGCGCCCGCCTGGATCGCGGCCTGCTCGAGCTCACGCATCACGCTCTCGGACTCGTGCGTCGCTGCCTTGACCGCCGACATGGCTTCGTCGAAGTTGGCCCACTTCGCGAGCGCCACTCCAGCGGCCGCCGCCGATGCGAGCCCGAGCTTCGTGAACGCGGACCCCATCAGCGTCAGGTCCGAGGCGTTCTGCGTCGCCATTTGCCGGATGCCCTTGGAGAACGTCGTCGCGCCCTGTGCGGCGCCCTCGGCAGAGGTGCGGGCCTCGCCGAATCCGGCCTTGACGCGCCCGAGCCCGCGGGTGGTCTCGTCGACGCCGTCGAGCGTGAGCGCGGCGGAGAGCCGACCGACTTCGAACGACATGCGCTACTCCTTCGGGGTGTTGCGGTGCGCGAAGGTCGCGCCCGTGAGGCTGTCGGGGGTGGCGAAGAGCGCGAGCACGAACTCGCGCAGGCTTCGCCAGGGGCGCGCGAGCAACCGCGCCTCCGCGATGGGGAGCGCAGGGTAGAAGCGCGCCAGGTCAGGGAGCACGTAGTCGCGCCAGTGCTCGAGCGCGTGCTCCCAGAGCTGACGGGAGTCGACGCCCTGGCCGTCTCGGTCGGCTTCCTCGCGCTCTAGGCGGAGGTACTCCGGCCACCAGTCGGGTTCGGCGTAGAACCCATCGCCGAGAGCGCGGCCACCGAATCGAGCCATGTCTTCAGCGCGTCGTACTGATCGCCCAGCCCGCAGGATCGCATCACGCGACCGAGGGCTTTTGGGTAGCCGCCGTCCGTCTCATCGAGGAGGTCCTGGACGGCGTCGAGCGATCCGCCCTGCACGTTCCAGAGGATCGCTGCCTGGCTGACGGCCTGCTGCTCGGAGGCCCGGAGCGCCTGGAAGCGGCGCTCGCGCAGCCATCCGCGCGGCCCGCTGAGCACGAGCACCATGCGGCGCAGCTTCTCGGTGTCGGCGTTCTCCGCGTCTTCGCCGCCGTCGCTGCGGGTATGGCCGAAGGTGATGCCGAGGAGGATTCCGAGGGCTTCGCGTCCGTGGCGTCCGGGCATGGGCGGGATCCTGAACTCGGAGTGGCCGAGGTCGAGGACGAGGCAGCTTCCGTCTTCGCGTGCGGTGATGGGCATGGTCGTGCTCCTTGAAGTCTGAGGCGGTCGTGCGAGGGGGGTACCTCGGGGCGCGGCACGACCATGCGCGCCCCGAGGGGTCTGGAGCCCCGGGCTAGGGGGTGGTGATCGCGGGATTGTCGACGATCTCGCGATCGCCCTTCGACGTGAGGGTGAAGCTCAGGAACTCCACGTCCGCGTTTCCGGTGTTCTTGCGCTGGAAGCTCACCTCGGCGGTGAACTGCCAGGACAGTTCCGGGATGGTCTCGTGATAGACGCGAGCGAGGATGACCTTCTTCGTCGGGTCGCCGCCCTTGAGCGTGGCCTGAGCGGCCGCGATCAGGAGGGAGATGAACGGCTGGATCGAGCCGGCCGTGTTCTTCACGGGCTTCGCGTCGAACGCGACGGTGAAGGTCTCGCCGACGGTCGGGGTGTCGTCCTGACCGCGGTTCGCATAGGTCGTGCCGTCGGCGGTCTTCGGGGCCGCGTTGGGCTGGAGGCCGGTGATGTCCGGGCCGCTGAGCCAGGTCGGCTCGGTGGCGGGGGAGACGGGCACGGACGCGACGTCGAGGTGGAACTCGTAGGAGTTCGCGTTGCTGCCCTGGGTCGGGGCGGGCGGGGTGTAGACCATGGCGGTCCTCCTTCTGGGGATACGAGAAAGGCCCGGGCGGATGCCAGGGCCTTGGGTCTGAGCGCGGGTGAGCTAGGAGTAGCGGTTGCCGCGGCATTCGAGGTTCCACGTCGACTCGAGCGCGCCCGTCTTCGACGGTTCGCCCCATGTCGTAGAACCGATCTGTCGGACTCGGTCAAGCTGGATCCCGCCGAGTACCATCGCTGTCTTGTCGGGGAAGAGGGCCCGGAGGTCGTCGAGCCAGTCGCGCACCTCGAGCGGGCCGAGACCGGCGTGCCGGGCCCGGACCTGGATCCGAGTGCGCTCGACGTCGAGGACACCGGGCTGCGGCATGTACGGCGTGATGACGCACGTCGACACGGCCTCGGCGCCGGGCCCGGTCGGGGAGTGGTCGAAGTAGACCCCGCGCACGCCGGCGGGGTAGGGCTTCATCTCGGGGTCGTAGACCGCGAGGCCGGCCGCCGAGATCCGCTCGGCGATGCCGACCATGAGACGGGCGGTGTAACCGCGGGGCGTGTAGGCGGTCATGAGATCCCTAGTTCGTCGCCGAGGCGAGAGGCGATCGCCTGCATAAGGTCGGCCTCGTGCTCCTCGAGTGGGGCCTCGAGGTACTTCGCCTGCCCCTCGTCGTGGTTCCAGTCGAGCTCCTCGTGCTGACGTGCCGCGTACGGGGTGTCGTAGGAGACATGCGCGGTGAGGTTTCCCGCGGTCGCCTCGGTAACCTGCGCGGACGCGCGCAGCGGGCCTCGGTCGATCGGGGCGAGCGGCACCGAGAAGCCGCGAAGCAGCTCGGCGCCGTGGTTCAGCGCGGCGGGCGCGGCGCCCGTGAGGCGAGCGAGCAACTCGTCGCCGTTCCACTCGAGGTTGGCGCTCATCGCAGCTTCACCTCCAGCAGGTCCGCGATCCGCGGGTGCTCGTAGCAGGTGACAGCCTCGACGGTGCCGGTCGACTCATCAGAGGTGCCGGCCCAGAGTGTCACCCTCGACTCCAGCGGAGGGATTTCGGCGAGGGCAGAGCGCTCGAAGTAGACCGTGCCCGTGGCGATGCGCTGCCCGTCGTACTGGTCACCGGCCTTGGCACGCACGTCAACGATCTGTGCTCGTGCGACGGTGATCGGCGGGCCGTAGGCTCGGCCGTTCGCGCCGCCGCCAAGGTGCGGCTCGACGATGACGAGGCCGCGGTGCGGGAGCAGCTTCCCGGGGATCCGCCTACCCATCGCGCACCGTCCCCGGGATGAGGCCGGCGAGCCGCAGCACGCGGAACGCCTCGGGGTTCCACCGCGGGATCGAAACGGATCCGGCATTTCCGGCCCCCGTGCCGAGGCTCAGCGGGCCGAGGCTCGCAGCCTCCCCGGCCTGCATCATCTGGATCTCGTCGCCGTGCTCGTCGCGGTGCATCGCCTGGAGGCAGGTCGCCTCGCGCAGCGCCTCGGCGACGCCGGGATCGGTCGGCATCCCCGCGGCGTCGACGGCATAGACCGCGGTGAGCAGCATGTCGTCGACGTCGCGGGACGCCGAGCGGAGGAGGCGGGCCGCGCCGTCCGGCACCGGCTCGCCCTCGAGGTAGACCTCGAGCTGCTCCTTGGTGGCGTAGACGCGGCCCATGCTCACTCCTTCGGTCCGTCTGCGGACTGCGCCGCGTGCTCGTCGAGGCGAGCCTGGAGGTCGGCCTTGGTGCCGGTGGTCGAGAGGCCGAGATCGGCGGCCGCAGCCTGAAGGTCGGCCTTGGACGGCGACGGTTCGCCTCCCTCCTCCGACGCCTCGACGATGCCGGAGCCTTTGAACAGCTCGGCGGTGCCTTCGTCGATCTCGATGTCGGCGGTGAGACCATCGGTGAAGACGACGCCACCGAAGACGACGCGGCCCTCGGGCGCGTTCGGGTCGTGGTAGACGGTCACTTCGCCGCCTCCTTCTTCTGCTCGCCGCTGGCCGTGCCGGTCCCGGTCGCGGGATTCGCGGCCTTGGCCTTGTGCTCGGCGATGCGCGCCTCGAGCTCGTCCTTCGTGCCCTCCTCGGAGAGCCCGAGCGACTTCGCCTCAGCCTGGAGCTTCTGCTTCGGCGTCAGCTCGGCGGCCTCGACCTTGTAGCCGTGGCGTTCGAAGTACGCGAGCGCGGCGGGGCTGTCGGTCTCGCCCTCGCCGTTGGCGAAGTGCACGCCCGCGACCTTGCCGGTGAACCCCTCCACAGGGGTCTGAATCTTGGGTGCCATGTCTGGCCTTCCTCTCGGGATGATCGGGCGCGGGCGGGCCGCACAGGAGGCGTGCGGCCCGCCCGCGAGGGTGGGGTCAGCGGACCTTGACGTTACGCAGGACGGCGGCGGCCTTCGTCGCGCGCAGCTCGACGGCGACGGGGCCCATCTCGACCTCGTAGCGCTTGAGAGCGCCGGAGGCGTTGTCGTTCGCCGGGAGGTAGGCCTGCGCGAGCTGGCCGCCGATGGTCGAGACACCGCAGAAGCCGTCAAGGCCCACACGGTAGGCGTAGAGATCCGTCAGGCCGGTGACGCTGCTCCCGCCCACGGTGCGGGTCGAGACGGGGATGATCTCGTCGGTCGAGCCCGCCTTCTGGCCGGCGTCGCCGAAGACGACGTTGCCGTACATCTCGCGCTCGATCGGGCGGCCGTCGGGACCGAGGAGGTCTTCGATCGGGTTGCGGGTGTACATGCCCGCACGGCGCGCAGCGGCGCGGACGCGGGCGAGGGAGAAGCGGTTGCCGAGGATCAGCGCGGGCGCGCCGTCGAGCTGGGAGAGGAACTCGTCGATGCGGTCGAGTGCCTTGTGCTCGGCGCGCGCGTTCGTGTCGAAGTCGGACCAGTCGGTGACGACACCGAGGCCCAGCTCCGTGCTGGTGCCGACGAGCGCCTTGTCGAGGCCGTCGAACGCGTTGGAGTCGGTGGCGCGGTCGCCGTTGATGACGAGGTCGGCGAACTTCGCGTTCGACGCCTTGATCTTCTGCTCCATGTTGAGCGCGACGTTGCTCGACGCGGCCGGGCCGAGGCGACGGGTGACGCGGTCCACGGAGAACGAGCCACCGAAGACGGCGAGCTCGGTCGTGAACAGCTCGGTCTCGACGTTCTGGTCGGTGTACTCCGAGTTGATCGCGCGGGTGGAGGCCGTCGCCTGGGTCTTCAGGCGGCGGTAGGAGTGGGCGAGGGTGTCGCCGCCGCCAGCGGGGTTGACGACGTCGTCGAAGATCAGCGAGTCCGGCACGACGCCGGTCTTGCGGAACTCGTCGATGACCTGCACGTCGACGTCGGTGGTGGCGTTGTTCTTGGATTCAGCGAGCGAAACAGCCATGAGGGCGTGCTCCTTTCAGGGTTAGTCGCCGAGGGCGGCCGCGAGGGCGCCTGCGAGCGTGGTGGGTTTGGGGGTCGTGCCGCCCGAAGGGGCGGGCCCGGACGATCCGGGGAGCGTGGGGGCCGCGACAGCGGGCGTCGCGGCGTAGGCGGGGTTGGCGGTCACGAACTCGGTGATCGCGGCGCCGAGCTTCTCGGCGTCGGTCAGGTCGATGTCCTTGATCGCGGCCTGGAACGATGCGGAGTCGAGCAGGAGTGCCGGGTTCGCCTTCTCCGCGGCGGCGGCCGTGACGGCCTTCTCGCGGGCGAACTGCGCGATCTGGGCCTGGGCCTCGTCGCGCTCCTTCTGCGCCACAGCGAGCGCGGTCTGCGCCTCCTCCGCTGCCTTCTGGAAGGACTGGCCCTCGGTCATGAGCTTCTGCACCTGCTCGGGCGTGAAGCCCTGGATCGGCGCGGGCGCCGCGGGCGCGACGGGCGCTGCGGCGGCAGGCGAGGGATTCGGGGGCAGGCTGCCGTGCTGTGCGGCGTAGAACGCGGCGAGCTGCGCGGGGTTCGGCGCTGCGGCCGCCGCGGGATCCGAGGGTGCAGCGGGAGCGGCCGGCGGCGCGCCTCCCTCGCCCTCGGCGAAGCGGATCCCGCGGAGCGCGAGGGGCGCGCGGCCGATCGACCAGTCGACCGCGACGGGGTCGGCCTGGCGCTGGAAAGCGGATGTGGACATGGTCGTGCCTCCTCGGGCATCGGTTGAGCCCGAGGTTTCGGGCATGAAAAAGCCCCACACGGATGTGCAGGGCTTCAGATCAGGGGGTCAGGGTCAGGCGGGGAGTGACTCGTTCCAGTCGGTCACCCATCGGGCGAGCTCGGCGCGCGCGGTGCGCTCGTGCTCGAGGGTCGGCGCGGCGGCGTACTGCTCGAGCGCGGCGTCGAGGGCTTCGTCCCACGGGCCGGACGTGAGCGAGCCTGCGGCGGCGGCTTCGAGGACGTGTTCGAAGTCGCCCGGGGTAACGGGTTCGGGGAGCAGGAGCACCGGGTCACCTTCCTCTCAGGGCCTTGACAAGGGCCGCGTGCACGGCTTTCTCGAAGTCGGTCGCGATCGTGGGAGAAGTCTCCACCGTGGCGAAGGCCTCTGCAACCATCTCATAGACGCTCTTCGTGGCGTACTCACTGATGAGGCCGCGAGCATGCGCCCGCTTCAGCAGACCAGCGTCGGTCTTGAGCGTGCCGCCGGGGTCGACGAGGTCGCGTAGGAGTCGCATCCCCTCACGGTTCGCCGCCTGGCGGGTGAGGACGTCGGCGGCGTGGCCGAGCTCGTGGATGGTGACGTACCGGCGGCCGTCGACGCCTTCGGCCATGTGGAACCAGCGCACCGCGCGGATCCGCTCGACGCTCGTAGGGGTGAGGTCGCGGGCGAGGTTGAAGCCGACGTGCACCAGCTTCGACCGCTCGTGGTTGCTGCTCACCCATGCGAGTCTGGACCTCCCCGGTTCGCTGGTGAAGGTGATCTCGGGGATCTGCTTCAGTGCGGGGAAGCGGCGCACGAGGTCCTCGAGCGCGCTCAGGTTGCCGAGGACCTGCGGCATGCGCGTCTTGGTGACGTGCTCGAGGCCGGTCACGCGCACGCCGGGGATGAGGTCGCGCAGCGCGCTCTCGACCTTCGCCGCCGAGCTCGACGGGGACGGGCGGGGGCGTGCCGTACGGCCGCGGGGGTTCTTGTCGCCGCCGTCTGCGAACGGGAGCTGCTCGCGGTACTCGCGGCGGATGAGCCCGGTCTTGCGTACATGGTCGCGAAGGTCGGCCTGCGCCGCGCCGATCTCGCGGGGGTCGCCGTCGCGCTTCGCCTGCCGGACCTCGCGTTCGAGGCGGCGCAGTTCGTCGCGGTCGGCCTGCTTCTGCGGGTCGTGCGTCGAGTAGTCCGTCGGGTTCGCGGCGCCCGGCAGCGAGGGCACGAGCACGCAGCGGCAGTTCGGGTGCCCCCATCCGGCGGCGCGCATCTCGTCGAGCGTTCCGTCGACGGTGATCTCGACGGGCTCGCCGGTGATCGCGTGCCGCACCGTGACGGTCCCGGCCGGGCCGCCGTCGGTGATGGTCTTCCCGGCCCAGGCCCCGCACTTCGTGCACGCCGAGGCGCCGATCACGGGCGTGAAGGTCTGGATGCCGTGCGCGGCCATGGACGCGACCGACTGGTCTCGCCAGGCGCGCGCGGCGGCGGTGCGGGTCGCCATTTCGGCGTACGCGCCGATCGTCCACCGGCGCCCGCCCTGGTCGACGAACCCGGTGATGCCCTCCGCGAGGTAGCGGTCGAGCATGCGCTGATGGAGTGCCTGCGACGTCGTCAGCCCGGCGAGGAGCTGCGGCACCATCTGCGCGGTCATCCGCTGGTAGGCGTCCGCCGGGAGGCGCAGGACGCGGGCGTTCAGTGCGCGCAGCGTGTCCCGGAACTCGAGCTCGACCGCGGCGACCGCGAGCGCGCCCGCCTGCGTGAGTGCCGCGACCCCGGCCCCGCTGTAGGCCGGCATGGTGAGGAGCTGGCGGGCGATCTCTGCCGACGCCCCCGACGCGGCCTCCTCTGTGACGAGGCGCGCGAGGGCTTCGGGGGAGACGGTGCCGACGAGGCGCTCGGCCTGGCGGCGGAGGTCGCGGATCACGGCGAGCCGGGCGGCGGTCGACGGGGGCTCGTCGAGGGCCTGCTCAGCGTAGCGGCGGAGCGTCGCCTCGAGCTCGGCTTCGATCGCGCGGTATCGCTCGGCGATCGCGTGTCCGAGGTCGTCGATGAGGTTGGCTGGGGTGCCGCCGGGCCACTGTTCAGCCATGGGCACCCCCTTGCGCTACTCGGTCACCTCGGAATAGGTCGCAGCGAAGATGTCGGGCTTGCACGGGTAGAACTCGCCCTGCACGCCCCGGATGACGAAGTCACCTGGTGCGGCGGTCATCGTGCCTTCGAGCGTTCCGATCTCGAGCGCGAAGGGGGCGCCGTTCCCTGCTACTCGGAAGTCGCGGAACCCGTGTCCCAGCATCCAGCCCGCGATTGCAGCGTGGGCGGCGTCGTGAGGGCTGAGACCCCCACCCGGCGGCGCGACCGTGTCCGCGTTGAGCAAGATCGCTTCGATCTCGACGGGCTTCTTGCGATAGCGCCTTGCCTGCATGGCTACTCCTTCGGGGCGGTGGGATCTTCGGGTGCGGTCGGGTCGTCGACTCGGCCGAGGGTGACCGGGTCCGGCGCAGCGGTGAGGCCCTGCTCGCGCATGATCCGCTCGACCTCGTCGTCCACCGCTTCGGGCTCCCAGTCGGGGTTCGCGCGGCGCACGCTGGTCTCGATGCTGATCGCGTTGGCGACCTTCAGTAGGCCGATGGTCTCGGCCTCGGTCTTCGGGTCGACGCGGGAGATGTCGGGGAACACGACGTTCAGGTCGAAGCGGCCGCCGCCCTTGCCGGGGAACAGGCGCCCGTCGAGTTCGAGCGCGACGCTGCCCATGCGGGAGAGCACCATGCGGTCGTAGAGGTTCTTCTTCGACCGCGACGTCTCGGTGCGGCGCTCGCGATGTTGGATCTCGGTGGCCGTCGCCGTGCCTCCCGCGACGTCGCCGAGGCCCCACGAGGCAGGCGAGTAGCCCGCCTTCCGGAGGATCTGCTCGGTGATGCCGTCGAGGGTGTCCTTGTGCTCCTGCACGCGGATCTGGAACTGCTGAGGCGTGAGGTCCATCCCGCTGTCGGGGTCGCCGGGGACGTTGAGGCCGACGAACATCTCCTGGAGCAGGTCGAAGCTCGCTCCGGCGCCGGGCCCGTTCGATCGGAGGTAGGACTCGGGGACGATGAGTCGGCCGGCGCCGAGCTTCAGGTCGCGCATCCACGACGACCACGTCTCGTCGGCGTTGTCGAAGATCGGGATGAGCTGGTTGAAGTCGGAGCGGCCGGCGTCCTTCAGAGCACCGTCCTTGCGCCAGGCGAGCGCGGGCGCGTTCGGGAGGTATCCCGCGGTGAGACGGTCGATGCCGGTCGGGATCTGGTCCTTGTCGTCGACGAGCGCGGCCCAGACCGCGGTCTCGGGGTGGTCCTTCAGCGGGCGGCGGCGCCCGAGGTTCGACTTTGTGCCGCGGAACAGGGCGTGTTCGATGTAGCCGCGCGCGTGGTGCTCGAGGTGTCGCCAGAAGTGCACGCCGTCCTGCCACTCGGACCAGAGCGTGACGTCGACGAGGCGGCCTTGCCGGAACGTGGGGATCGCGGTGTCGGCGGCGGCGTAGTCGAGCCACACCCGTTCCTCGAGCTCCTTGTCCCAGCGGGGGACGATGATCGAGGCGCCGAGGGCGCTCTTGATCTCGCCCATGCTGTTGAGCATCGCGTGGTGCGCGTCGGAGTTGAGGATGTCGTCGAGGCGGGCCTGGGCGGCATCTGTGGGTGTCGTCTCGCCGGTCTCGGCGAAGCTCGTCACCGGCGGGTCGGAGTACTGGAGGTCGGACGCGAGCGTTGCGAGGTCCGCCGGGATCGGGAGGTGCACGCGGGAGCGTTCGCCGTCGCCGACCGGGCGGCCCCAGAACATGCGGGAGGCCGCACCGACGATGCCGCCGCGGTGCCCGGTGCCGTTGTGCCGGTGCGTTGCGGCTTGCTGGTCGTTCCCGGCGAAGCGTGCGATCGCCGCGACGTCGCCGGTGAGCCAGGCGTCGTTGAGGGCGTACTGGTCGTACGCGGGCTGCCAGGCCTTCGGGGGCCATGGCGAGTTCGGGCCGGGCATCGGCATGTGGATCTACCTCCCGGTATGGTCGTGAGCTATGAGTGATGTGGCGGTTGTCGCGCTGATAAGCAGCTGCGCGAGCGTGGTTGGTGGACTGGTCGCGCTCGTCGGAACGTTCTTCGGTCCGGCCTGGCTGGACCGCGGAAGGCGGCTGCGAGAGGCGAAGACGCAGGCGGCTGCGGCGGCTGCGGATCGCTCCGACCGGAGGAGCCGCCGTGCGGCAGAGCTGGTCGACGCGCTGCATACCTCGGCAGGGGCCGCCCACCAGTGGGAAGAGAAGAAGGAGGCCATGCTCGCAGGCACCCGCATGATTGCCGAACTCGAGAAAGGTGAGGCGATCGCCGCTGCCCACGTCCGAAGGGTCGTTGACAGCGCCCTCGCCGAGCCGGACGATGAGAGGTCAACCGTCATCGCGACAAAAGGGACGGACCAGCTGTTCGCCTGGCTGCGAGGGGACCTCGAGGAGATCGAGCTCATGCACTTTGCCGAGGCTGAGGAGGCGCACGGCCCGTTCTAGGCCGCGAGCCCGTAGACCAGCGGCTTCCACTGCGAGACGGTGGAACGGATCGCGTAGCGGGCGGCGTCGAGGGCGTGGTCGTCCTTCTTCACGACCGCGTCGTCGCCCTCTTCGCTGGCCTTCGCGTCCCACTCGTATTCGGTGACCTCGGATAGGAACACCTCGCACCGGTCGGACACGATGAGGCGATCCTGGGCGAGCAGGTTCGACACGTCGGAGATGCCCTTGAGGACGTCGTTGCTCGCCTGCCACGGCGTGATGCCATCGTCGTGGAGCTGCGCGCGCATCGACGCGGCGGACGGGTCGAGGAACACGTACTCGGGCGCGGGCACGTAACGCTTCTCGGGTCCGTGCTTCGAGGCGAGCCATTCACGGAACCGCTTCGACAGCTCGACGTCGGGCAGCGTCTCGCCGTGGTGCTCGGCGGACGAGTAGTGCCACTCGTCGATGAGGACGAGGCGCGGCTGCTGCTCGTCGGTGATGCCGAGCAGCAGAGCCGCGGTCGTGTTCGTCGTGCCGTAGTCCATGCCGACCGCGAGCGTGCGCGCGATCGGCGGGAGGTCGGCGTGCTTCACGAGGTGCCGGTCTTCGTCCCACATGGCGTAGACCGCGCCGGCGGCGTTCGTCCACTGGCCGAGGATCATGCGCTGGTAGAAGATGCCCGCGAACTGGGCCTTCGTGTCGCGCACGTAGTCAGGGTCGAGCGACGGGTTGTCGTCCATCGTGAACGAGAAGTGGATGACGTTCTTCTCGTCGGCCTTCAGGATCCACTTCTTGCGGAGCCAGTGGTTCTTGCTGCCGGGGTTCGTGGTCGCGAGGCAGCGTGCACCGCGCACGCGGAGGCGGGTCATGAGCATGTCCCAGAACCCCTCGGGCAAGATCGTCGCCTCGTCGACGTACGCGAGGGCGACGGTCATGCCGCGGATCTTCGTCTCGGACTCGGCGTTGTTCGCGCCGTAGAGGTAGACGGTGCGGCCGAGGATCCGCGCGGTCTTCGCGCCGGGCGTGTACTGGACGTGCTTCGTGAGCTCGCCGAATATCGCCGGGTCGGTGAGCAGCGTGAAGATGTTCGTCTGGATCGTGTCGAGCGTGCGGCCCACGATGATGATGCGGCCGCCGGGCGGGGCGTCGAGCACGGCGATGAGGAAGGCGTACAGGGAGACGTACGTCTTCCCAGCCGACACGGCGCCGGACCAGATCGCGATCTTCTTGCGCCGGCAGTCGGCGATGGAGAGGATCTGCGCCCTCGACATGAGGGTGAGGAGGGGGTCGAGCGCATCCGGCACGGGCTACTCCTCCTGTGGGGTCTCCTCGGGCGGGGTGCGCAGCGCGGCCGCCGCGGCGTCGAGGCCAGCCTGTAGCGCGCGCACAGCGGACTCCGCACCCGTGACGTCGGGATCCCGCTCGACGACGCGTGAGAGCTTGTCGAACGCGATTCCGGCCATGGTGAGCGCGTTCCGCTGCACCTCGATCGGGGGCTTCGTGAGCTCGTGCTCGGCGTACGTGTTGTCGCGGCCGCCGAAGCTGAACACCTTGTAGGGCTTGCCGAGCGAGTCGAGAGCTTCCTCGGCGCGCTGGAGCATCTTCTCCGCGAGACGCTGGCGGCCGGCGGCGAGGTCGATGCTCTTCGCCGCGGTCGCGTCCGCGGTGCGCTTCCGATCGAACGCGAGACCCTCGTCCTTCGCCCAGCGGGAGATCGTCGACTTCGAGACGCCGAGCTCGCGCGCGATCGCCGACGCGGACAGCTCGCGGGAATGCAGCTCGCGCAGGCGTGCGCGGTTGGGATCGGAACGTTCCGCGGCGTTCGGCACGGGGTTCCTCCTCGTGTTGGTCGGGGGTATGCGAAAGGCCCGCTCTCCTGGTGTGGAGGCGGGCCTTCGTGCTGGGCGCTACTTGTTGAGCTTGGGCGGGTCGTCGGTGCGTTCGACGATGAGGTTGAGGCCGCTGTCTGGGTGGTAGGTCCAGGTGGCCTTGAGGTGGTTCCAGGTTTCGGTCTGGGTGCCGTCGAGTGCGCGGGTGTTGTTGATCTTGGCTTCGAGGGACGCGGGGGCGTCGAGCTCTCCGAGGAAGCAGAACACCTGGGTGGCGGTGAGGCCTTCGCCGTACTTCATGACGGCGTGGTCGATTTCGACTGCTTCGCCGTCGTCGAGGGTGTCGTAGTGGAAGGTCGTGAAGTCGCACGCCTTGGCGGCGTTCGGGAACTCGTTCTTCCGCTTCTCGAGGGCGGCCTTGTGCTGCTCGACGCGGTCGTGTTCAGCCTGGTTGGCTGCTGCGACGGACGCGATGGTCACGCCGGCGGCGATGAGGACGACGGCTGCGGCGGATCCCCAGAGGATGAGGTTGCGCTTGGTCTTCTTCGGCGCGGCGGGCGCCGGGGTTGCGGCGGTCTCCGGCTGCGGCGCATCTGGGGTGGTCATGGTGTCCAGATTAGTGCGAGCGAGGGGAAGGCTGTGAAGCGGCTTCCCCTCGCTGCGGGAAGGAATGAGAAAGGGCCGGTGCCGCGATCTCTCGCGTCCGGCCCACTTACTCAACCATGACATTAGGGGGGTTCAGGGTGGGGGCGTCAAGCTCGAGTTGCGGCGGCGTGTCGCCTGTGACCCTGCGGTTTGCGTCGTTCCTCGCGATCGTGGTTCGGAGCCACTTCAGGAGGGTGGCGTGGTCGACGACGCGCATCCCTTCGTGCCAGCCCATCGGCATGCCGTGCCTGCGCCAGCGCTTGATGGTGATGACGGAGCGCTTCACCCGGGCGGCTGCCTGGCGGTAGGTGTAGCGTTCCCGGTTCTCGATCATGGGCCTCGTTTCTCGCGGATCTCGATCTGGTCGACGGGCGCGCCGTCGCGATTCCAGGTGGTCTCGCACTGGTCGCAGCGGTAGCCGGCCAGGCCTTCGGCGTCGTAGACGGGCTCGATGGTGGCCTCGCCGCATCCGGGGACGGGGCAAGGGCGGGGCCGGTATGCGCGGAAGGTCGGCTCCGCGCGGGGGTACCGGGCCCGCATCTTCCGGATGACGTCGACGAGCTGCTCGGGCGCATCGTTGAGGTCGCCGTCGTGCGCGATCTGGTGGGCGGACGCGATGAGGTAGTGCACGATTTCGGTCGAGAGCGCGAACGCCTCGTCGGGGCGACAGGACGGGAGGCCCTGCACTTCGTCCCGTCCGCGCCATTGTCGTGCGCGTACGGGGCGTGGGGCGGGGTTTCCGGTGCGTTCCTGCACCTCCTGAGCGAAGAGCACGAGGGTGGCGTAGAGGAGGTCGGCGTCGTCCGCGGCGGAGGCGTTGAACGGGAGCCGGGCCTTCTCCCCGGATCCGTCGACGACGACCGCGGACGTGTCCTGCGCGCGCACGGTGTGCTCGGCGAGCTCACGCATGTGGAGGACCTGGAACGGGACTTGCGCGAGGTGCCACTCGAGCCACTCCGTGCGGGACTGCTCAGCCTGCATCGGAACCTCCATATCGCGGTCTTTCGGGCCGATATCCTGGCGCCATGAACAATCCCCTCATGCCGGACACGACCCTCGCCTGGGTCCTCACGATCGCCGTCTGGCTTTTCTTCACGATCATCTGGCTCTGGATCCTGTGGGCCATCATCCGGGGCGCGGTCCTTTCCGCGCTGCGGAAGCACTCGGACGAGATCCGGGAACGCACCCGCGTCTGACCGAAGCTCATCGAGTTTCTCCCTGCCACTCTCGCTGACGCTCGGCTGCGTTCGCGGAGTCGTCGGGCTCGTAGAGCACCAGGGCGGGCAGCATGGCCTCGTTGAAGGCGGTCATGTACGTGGAGTCCACGCGATGCCAGCGCCGGCCTGGCGACCATGTGTTGAGCTGCGCCGCGTAGCCGTCGGCGAGGAGCACGACCGTGCCATACGGGAGCGAAGCCTCCTGTTCGGGCGAGGTGATCAGCTTGCGCTCGCTCATCGCCCGGTCCCGAACCATTCGTTCTGCCGCTCGAGAATGTTGCTGGTGAGCTCTCTGGCCTCGCGCTCGTAGGAATACTCGGCGTCGTACTCAGGAACCCAGCGTGCAGCGCTCGACCTGATCACCCTGGCCAGCGCTGGCGCGTTCACCACGGGCGGGACGGCGAGAGCGGGATACCGCTCGAACACGAGTCCCGCGACGTCGAACAGCTCCCCAGGGCCCGAGATCGCGTACGTCACGCTGATCCCGCACTGTGCGAGCGCACCCTCGATCACCTTGGCAAGAGTCCCACGCTGCTCCCTGGTCGGCTTCTCGCGGTCGGGGCTCGGCGTTTCCGAGTGCGGCGCACCTCCGCGCCGGAACTCCGGCCGGCCGTGCCACTCGCACTCGGGGTCGACCTGCTCGGCGAGGAGGCACGGGCAGGTGCCGGTCCACTGCCGGGTCTCGGGCGAGTAGGTCGGCTCGCTCGGCGTGACCGGGGCGAGAATTGGTGCGATCCGTTCGACCTCGGCGCGACGCTCGCGGTAGTGCTCATCGCTCACCCCTCGATCGCTGGTGTCTGTGTCGCCCTCGATCAGAGCCCAGGTCGCCGCTTCGATGCGTTCCTCGGGGCTCGGCGTGACCGGGGCGGGTGCGGGCTTGTAGTAGTCGCAGCCCGGCACGTTGCGGTGCGGGCCGAGGTCTCGGCATCCGCCGCACCGGCCGCTGTCTTGCGCCGGCGCTCCCGCCGCCCCGTGCTTCTGCTCCGCGGTCCGCTCGAGGATCTCGGCGTTCGTGAGTTCGCGGGCGGGTTCGTTGGCGGCGGACTGTGCCGCTTCGAGTTCCGCGCGAAGGGTCCGCAGCTCGGCCCACTGCCCTTCCTCGCGGGTTGCGACAGCCTCGCTCGGAGTGACCGGGGCGACACGAGCAGCCGCGAGAGCAGTGCGCACGAGCTCAGCGTCGCCCGTGGCGGCATCCCGCACAGCCTTGATGTGGTCCGAGCCCTTTGGGACGAGCACGGTCGCACCTGCCGACAGGATGGCCTGGTTCGCAAGGCGGTCGAGGGCGTTGAACACCAGCTCGTGCTGGTAGTCGGTGAGGTCGCCCGGTAGGGCCGGGGTCTCAGGCGTGGTCGTCATGGTCAGTGGTCCTTTCGACCGGCGCGACGATGATCGCGCGCGTCTTGAGCGTGTTGGTCAGGTAGTCGGCCTCGGCATCGCTGATGAACTCGGCGAGGGCGATGAATTGGGGACCGGGCACGAGGAGTCCGAGCCACGGCTTCGTATGCCCGGGCAGGCGGCGGGCTTGCAGGGAGATACCGTTGCCGAGGTCGAACGTGAATCCGTCAGCCACGGGGCACCTCCTCGACGGGCTCCCACGGGCCAGCCGGACGCCGGCGCACGATCTCCATGTCCTGTCGCTTCGCCATCCACCCGACGGCACTGAGCAGGAGCTCTCGGGTCGGATGGGTGTAGCTCCACGGCTCGTCCTCACCGCTCTCGCGCATCGCGTACTCCCAGTCGTCGTCTCCCGGCAGCGCGGCCTCGAGAGCGGCGAGCACAGCTTCGAGGTCCTCGGTCACCACGTTGACCCGGACATCGTGGATGCCCGAATTCGCGACTCTCAGCCGCAAGTTGTCGATGTGCTTGCGCACGTGCTTCTCGTCACCGGCCATCAGGGGCCACCTCCTCTGCGCGGTACGGGTTCTCTGCAAGCACACGCATGACCTCCATGAACGCGCCCTCCTCGGAGGTCTCGTTCGGGCCGAGCGGCTGTAGATCGAATCCGCCCTGCCCGGTCTCCGGGTTTGCCCAGTGCGGGATCCCGCGGATAGCGGCGCGCGCGTCGTCCCACGCCTTCTCGGCGGCGGCGCGACGCTCCTGAGCGAGGAACTCCTCGACCTCGGCTTCGTTCTGGATCCGCTCACCGAGGAGCGAAACCACTTCGTCTCTGGTGAGCCCTGGTCCTTCGGGCATGGTGTTCTCCTTCGTTCAGGCGTCGACGGTCGCGCCGACGTACAGGGGTTGGGGCGGCGTCTGGATCTCCCAGCCGCCGCGGTACGGGGCCGTCGTGACGGCCGGGGTCGCGCGGCCGGGCGCCGGGACGATCTCGACCCGGTCGACGGTGCGCGAGGCCAGCAGCGCGCCCGCGACGTACGCGAGCACGAGGCAGGCGAGCACGAGCACGACGAGCAGCAGCCGAACAGCGAGCGTGCGGCGAGCGGTCACAGCAGCGCTCCGAACAAGGTCTGCTGGTGCGGCTTCCCGAGCCGCTTCTCGATCAAGGGAATGTGGGTGCCGTCCTCGTCGAGCTCGATCCCGATCGCGTTGAACCCCTCGACGACCGCGGCCTCGAGCGTGGTCCCGGATCCCGCGAACGGTTCGAGCACGGTCCCGCCGGGCGGGGTCACGAGCGTCACGAGGTACCGCATCAGGGTCAGAGGCTTCACGGTCGCGTGCTGGTGGCCGTCGACCACGGGGCGCTCGTCCCGTCCGGCCTTCGAGACGTAGAAGAACCGCGACCCACCGCCCGAGTCGCCGTAGGTGTCGCCCGAGGTCGCGAGATCCTGCTGACGTCCATAGACAGGGCTGCCGGGCGACTGCCGCCGCGTACCCGCCCTCATCTGGCCCGAATGCAGGGTGCCCGTCTGCCGGTCGAGCTCGGCCGCCTGCGACTCGTCGAAGATCACATTCGCCGGGAAGCGGCCCGCCTCGCTGCCATTCTGTCCAGCCGTCGGGGTCCAGCCGTCGTCATTCAGGATCCCGAAGTCCTGGCTAGTACGGAGGCGGATCGTGCTTTCTGAACCGATGCGGCCGGCGTCGATGTTCAGGGCGCCGGTGCCATAGGCGAGCACGTTCGCCGCCACCGTCCCCTCGAGCGGCTTCCGGGCGACCACGACCGGCTCGAAGGCAGGCTTGAGCGCTGTGCCCCAGCCTTCCCACTGCTGCGCGGTCTCGGAGAGCTCGAGTACGTGCTCGTTCAGGCCCGTGTCGCGTCGCCCAGCACCGTCGCGGTTCCCCTGCACGCCCGAGGGGCGGTAGGCGTCGCCCATCGTCGCCCGGCGGATCGCACCGGAGTTGGAGCCGTGCCCACTTTCGAGTCCAGCGATCGCCTTCGCGACGTTCATCGACTTCGGGAACCCCTGCCCGTACAGCCACGCGATGTTGTCTCGGATCTCGAGCCCGGCGTCCTCGATCGCGACCGCGACTCGATGCCAGGTGCGGGTGCCGCCGAACACGAGCGCGTGCCCGCCCGGTTTCAACACCCGGAACGCCTGCGCCCACACCTCGGGGTCGTACGCGATCCCGGACGAGTCCCAGCCCTTGCCCATGAAGCCGAGCTCGTAGGGCGGGTCCGTGACGATCGCGTCGACCGAGTTGTCGGGCAGGCCGGCCATGACTTCGCGGCAGTCGCCGCGGTACAGGGTCACGGGGCCGTGCTCGAATGCGGGAGTCATGATGCCCATGCGAGTCGCTCCGATCTTGGGACGACGGAGAGGCAGTCGCGGCAGAGCTGCAGGATGCGTTCGCCTTCTGGCATGTCGATGCCGCAGCGGTCGCACGGCTGCTTCGGCCGGTGCTTGGTCTCCCCGAGAGACGGGGAAGGCGGCGCCTGGATTGGCGCCGCCTTCGGGGTGATGGGTGGGAGGGTGCCCTCCCTGCGTGCTTTCGAGTAGTGCGACCAGCACATGCCTCGGGCGCGCGCGATCTCGGTGCACCTGCCCTGGATGCAGCGCACCTGGCGGCGGCTCAAAAGACCACCTCGCCGAGGTCGGTGCGGATGGTCGCGGCCTCCATGCGGTCGCGGCGGTCGTCGATCATCTGCTCGAGGCTGGCCTCGGCGGTCGCGGCGGCGTTGATGAGTTCGTTCGCGAGGTCCCGGGCCTGCTGCGGGGAGTATGACCAGACCTTGCGGGTCTGGGCGAGCTCCACGCGGTAGTCGTCGTCGATGGTCACGGCCGCGACTTCGACGGTGAGGAGTTCCTGGATTGCCATGGTGTTCGCCTCCTAGAAGGGCTGCTCGTCGTCGAACCCGCCGGTCGGCTGGGTCCAGTCGCTCTGCCCCTGGGGCTGGCCGAAGCCGCCGCCCTGGGTCTGCCCATAAGCGGGCTGGGTGCCGTTGCCGGTGCGGGCGTAGCCGCCGCCGGCGGGCCCGGCTCCGGCGCGGGTGATCGACGCGGTCGACCAGCGCAGCGTCGGCCCGACCTCCTCCACCTCGAGGTCGAGGGAGGTGCGCTGCTGCCCGTCCTTCTCGTACGTGTGCTGCGTGAGGCGGCCCTGCACGATCACGCGCGTCCCCTTCGTGAGGGACGCGGCGATGTTGTCCGCGTACTCGCCGAACGCTCGGCAGCCAAGGAACAGCGGCTCGCCGTCCGACCAGTCACCCGACTGGCGATCGCGAACTCTGGGTGTCGACGCGATGCGGAACGAGACCCACGACTTGCCCGCCTGCGAGACCCGGGCTTCGGGATCCGCGACGAGGTTTCCAACAACGGTGATGAGCGGCTCTCCGGCCATGATCTATACCTCTCCCGGCTCGATGAGAGCCGTGGACTCGATGTCTTTCTGAACGATGCGGGCGTACTCGCCCTGGAATCGCAGGGTCCGGCTGGCCTTGTCGCCCTGCCGGTTCTTCGCGACGATGAACTCGATGTCGCTCGTCTCGACGGTCTTGCCCTGGATCTTCTTGCTGACGCGGTGCATGAGCACCACCGCGTCGGAGGCGTGCTCGAGGCCCGCCGAGCCGCGCAGGTCCGAGATGAGCGGGCGCGGGTTCGGGCGGCCGACGCTGTCTCGGTTGAGCTGCTCGAGGATGAGCACCGAGCAGCCGAGCTCTTTCGCGAGCTGCTTCCCGGCGTTCGCCCAGTCCTCGAGGTCCTGCTGCCGCGACCGCGACCCGGGCGGGGACTTCACCAGGCCGAGGTAGTCGATGACGATCAGCCCGAGGTCGCCCTTGCGGTGCAGGGCGCGGGCGAACCCGACGGCGTCCTCCCAGCGGGCGCCGGGCCGGTCGTACACCTCGAGCGGGAGGCTCTTGATCGCGGCCTCCGCCTCGTCGAACGACGCCCACCCGTCCTCCGAGAGCTGGTGGTACTGCAACGCCGACTGGTGGATGCCCTTCATCATCGACGCGAGCCGCTTCAGCAGATCCTTCTCGGTCATCTCGAGCGACACGTACCCGACGCGCTTTCCGACCTCGGCGAGGTGGAGGGCGAGCTGCAAGCCGAAGATCGACTTGCCGCCGCCCGACCGCGCGGCGACCGTGTAGAGCGCGCCGGGCCGGACGCCGCCGATCATCGCGTTGAGCGACGGCCACGGCGTCGGCGTGAACGGCGTCTGCGAGCGCATCTCCTCGCGGACCTCGTCGAACACGGACCCGATGGGGCGGGACTGCCGAAGCGTCCCGCCCCGCAGCTCGTCGAGCAGCGCAGAGGCCTTCTCGACGATGTCGCCCTCGCTGTCACCCGCGGCGGCGAGCGCCTGGATCCCGATCGCGGCCTCCGCGAGCCGGCGCCGTTCGCCGTGGCGCCGCACGATCTCCGCATACTGCGGGACCTGGTAGCCGTACGCGCCGAGCCCGTTGAGCTCGTGTGCGTACGTCGCGTCGACCTCGTGCGTGCGGCCGGCGGCGACGAGCCGGTCGTTCACCGAGATCGGCGTCACCGCGTGCCCTCGGTCCGCGACCTCGCACATCGTCGCCCAGAGGGACGCGTTGCGGGGGACCGCGAAGTCGGACTCGCGCACGACCTGCCGCGCCTCCCAGATCCGGGACGGCTCGGCGAAGATCGCACCGATCAGGAACCCCTCGGTCGCGGAGTCGTACTGGATCTCGTTCACTGCTCTCCTCCCTCGATGTGATCGACGACGTCGGCCGGCATGACCGGGTAGCGCGAGCGCCGGTAGTGCTCAGTGATCGCGGCCCTCGCGTCCTCGATCACGACGCCCTCGAGCGCCGCGAACCATGCATCGGCCTCGAACCGGCCACGCTCCCGCCCGTCGAACCCCGCCGCCCAGGTGAGGAGCGCGAGAGCATGGCTCGGCTCCGTTATCCGGGGACGGCGATCTGACGCGTTGGGAACGGCCTGGGTGATCGCCTGCCCGGCGCGGGCCTGATCGCCGTCCGTGGCCCCCATGGCGGCACGCTGCGCATGCGTCAGCGGATCACTGGGAGAGCTCACGACGCCCCCAATCGGTCGCCTGCGCTCCGGCGGTGAGCTCGCGCGCCATGCGCTCGGCCGCCGTGCCCTGCTGTCCACCGGAGCGCGCCGGGAGCGGACCGTTCTCCCACGCCTCAGCGTTGAGCCACGACGCGGGATACTTCGTGAACGCCTGCTCGCGGTTCGGGTCCTCCCGGTATGCCCTCGCCGCCGCGACGAGCACCTCAACCGAGACCTTCTTCGTCGCACGGGCGAAGGCCCGTCGCGCGGTGCCCTTGTCCTTCTTCAGCGGGTAGGCAGCCCACCAGTCATCGAAGCCGAGAGATTCTGCCTCGGCTCCGCTCTGCTCGTGGGGGACTACAGGGGGTACTTGGTGGTTCTGGTGGTTCTGGTGGTTACCTGGACACGGGTGTCCGGTGACCTCATCGTTTTTGTCCGGTGAGGTGGCCGATTTTGTCCGGTAACCCTCTACCGGAAAATCTGTCCGGTGACCCACCGCGAGCACGTACCGATCGGACGTGCGCTCGCCGCCGACGTACCGCCTGGACCGCTTCACGATTCCGGCGCCCTCGAAGGTCTCGAGCACGCGGCGAACCGTCCGATCCGAGCAGCACGACCGCTCGGCGATTGCATCCTGAGAGGGGAAGCACGAGGCCTCCTCATCGGCGTAGTCCGCGAGGGCGAGCAGCACCAGCCGCTCGACCGGGCGGAGTCGGTCGACTGACCATGCCCAGTTCATCGCCTTGATGCTCATGGGCTCTCCTTCCTGCCTTGTGTCTTCTGCCCGGCATCGTCGAGCCACCACGAGCGGCCCGCGAGATCGACGAACGGGACGTCGGCCTCACCGCGGCGCTCGTGCCGTGAGATCGCCCATCCCGCGGGCGCGTGCCCGCGGTGCGCGATTCCGTGACAGCCGGTGTGATTCCCTGACCCGCACAGGGCGAGCAGGTTTGCGAGGTTGTGTCGCCCGCCCCGCGAGAGGAACCGACGATGGTGGATGTCCTGCGCGCGCCGCCCGCATCCGGCCTCGCACATCCCGCCCGAGCGCTCCTCGAGCGCCTCGACCGTGGCGGGCGGCATCCGGCCGGTACGCCGGTTGCTCACCCGTACACCGACGACGGCGTCACGCGGCGCTCGTCGACGCCGCGCCAGGTCTGCCGTGGGTACGCCGTGAGCGACTCGAGCACGAGCGTCCCGGCCTCGCGATCCCGAGCGGTCACCCGCCATGCGCGGGGCTCGTCATCGACGCGCACGATGTCGTCGACAGCGATCTTCGTCATCAGGTCCTCCTCGACGTGGTCGCGATCTGGTAGGTCGCGAGCACCAACTTCGCCTGCGTCTGCAAGCTGCTCTTCCGGCTGTCGACCAGGTCAGCGAGACCCTTCGCGTACCGGTAGGCGATCTGCGCGTCGGCCTCAGCGGCGCGCTCGTCTGCGGTCGAGAGATCCACCGCGGCGGCGCGGGCCTCCGCGTTCTTCCCCTCTGCCGTGGCCTGCGCGGTGGCGCGGGCCCGGAGCAGGGAGGCCGACGCGGCGCTGCGCACCATGTCGGCCTCCTTCACGATCCACAGCGCGTTCGCCGCGACCGAGTCCACGCGCTCGAGCTGCTCGACGATCTGGTCCGGCGTGCGGATCTCGCCTGGGGTGGGCGGCTGGATGCTGATCTCCTTCCGCATCTGAGCCACCCACCCCTCGACCTCCGCCGCGGTATGCGGCCGATCGGTCTCAGTCACCGGCCGTCTCCTCGGCCGCGGGGCGCGTGAGGCGGGCCTTCCGGCGACGGATCGTGTCGGCGAGCGTGGTTCCGACGCCGTCCATCGGAGCGCCGAGCACGCCCTCCTGCTCGGCGATGTTCCACACCTCGCGCAACGCATCGACCGTGTCTGCCGAGACGACCTTCAGCGCCCACGCCTCCACATCGACCGACGGCTCATCAACGACCTCCGCCTCGACAGCCTCTTCGACGGCGGCCGGTCGCGGAGCCGGACTCGACGCGCTCGCCGCCGGGCCACGCCCGTTGTCGGCCTGCGCCATTTCCTCGCTCGAGTAGAGGCCCGAGAGATCCTGCGGGAACGCCTTGCGCAGAGCGAGCATTTCCGCGCACTTCGCGAGCATCAGCGGGCCCATCTTGACCCACATCTCGGAGACGATGACACGGCCGGTCTTCTGCCGGTTCACCCACTCGTCTCGGGTCTGCACGTAGGCGTCCCAGAGCGCCACCGCGTAGAGCGGCTCCCGGAACCCGCGGCGGTACACGCCGACCCGGGCGGCCTTCGGCGGGTCCGAGGAGAGCCAGACCTGAGTCCAGGTCGTGCCGTCCGCGGTGAACTCGGGCGTTGTCTGGCCCTCGTACTCGCCCGAGCGCTCGGCGACGAGTCTGGCCCCGTCGATGCTGATCTGGATCTGCCAACGGAGCTGCCCCTTCGACTTCCTCGCGATCGAGTAAATCTGGCGGGCGATCGGATCCAGGCCGGTGCGCCGGCAATGCTGCAAGAACGCCGCGACGACGGGCCGCTCGGCGAGGGTCCGGTTGTTGGTCTGGGCGTCGACGTGCACGAGGCCGGACGCCTCGACGAGGGCGCTCTCCTCGGGAGTCCAGGTGTTCGGGTCGCTGCTCTGGGGCAGTGCGACCATGGCCGTGCTCATTCGGTCTTCTCCTTTGGCTTCACCGCGGTGACCGTTGCCCGGCCCCGCGTCGCGCTGCTCTTCGTCAGCACGGTCTTCTTGTGGTCGTCGGCGAGCGCGTCCCAGGCGGCTTGCAGCTTCACGACGCGGGCCTTCGCCCGCTCGAGCTGCGCGGTCTCCTTCGGATGCGCGGCAGCCGCGGCGTCAAGGTCGACGACCTCCTCCTTGAACTCGGTGGCCGGCTTCCCGGGCGTGATCGTCACGCGGGCGAGCGCCGACTCCTGCGAGATACCGAGGTCGAGCAGCGCGTCGTAGGACTCCTTCTTGAGGGCCGCCCACGCCTTCTCCTCCTCGATTGCGCGGAGGTAGTTCACCGCGTGGGTGTCGACTTCCTCGTTGATCGGGGCGGGCTCGTCGTCCATCGCTGCGAGGATCTCGTCGGCGACGGCGATCATCTCGGCGATGCGCTCGTCGTTCCGGGGGAACCACTCGCGTTCGAGCGGGCCTGCGGAGAAGCTGCTGGGCCGGCCGAACCGCATCTCCCAGTCGAGCCAGCAGCCGGTGGCGCCGAGCACGTAGCAGCACCAGTCCATCTGCCACTCGTAGCCCTTCAGCGCGAGCGTCTCGGAGCCCTTCGTGAGCGGCTTCCCCGTGGTCTTGATCTCGTGCAGCGTGAGGTCGCCGTCGAAGTCAATCGCGAGGCCGTCAGGGGAGGCGAGGTGCCGCGAGTTCTGCGCGGCGTGGAAGACGCGCGACTCGGGCCGCATGCCCACCCCAGCGAGCTTCGCCGCGATGATCGGCTCCCGGAACCGGCCCCATTCGGTGTAGGCGTTCCCGGTGAACGGGTCGCCCTCCTGCTTCTTCTTCACGAGGTCGCGGATCGCCTGCTCCCGGGACCCGGCGAGCATCACGTCGCGGATCTCGGTCGCGGTCACGCCCTGGCGGCGCTCGGCGAGCCACGCCTCGCGGTCCTGGTCGGATGCGCCTGCGCGTGCTTCGAGGTCGACGAGCACCTGGTGCTCGGTGTCGGTGAGGGTCACTCGTCGTCACCGCCCTCGACGTCGAGCTCGGGCTCGGGGATCGGGAGCGGCTGGTTGCCGGTGCGCTTTGCGTACCGCTCCGACAGGATCCGGCGCACCGCGACCTCATCGTCACCGGTCACCGGCTCGATGTGCTTGAAGCGTGCCGTCGCCTGCCACTGATCCGACGGATCCGTCTTCGTGATCGCGTGCCGCGAGACCACAGCGACAACGACCACGTCGTCCGGGTTGCCCTTCGTGAACCGATCCTCGAGGGCCTGGAGGCCGTCGAGTTCCTCGTCGGGGCGCTTGTTCGTGAGCTTCAGGGTCATTGGTTCATTCCTTCCGGGATTGCGGGCCACCGGACGGCGGCCACGGCCTCGTCCCGCTGTGGGGTCGAGGGGTCGATGGGGGCGCCCAGGAACCGGGCGCCCATGCGGGCGAGAGAGAGCGCGTCCGCGAGGTCATGGCTTCGGAGCTCGAGGTAGGGGAACTCGGCGCGCGACGCGGCGAGCACCTCCTTCTTCTGAGGCCCCTTGCGGGTGTCAGCGACCGGGCGATGTCCGGCGGCGTACTTCGCACGCGTCCGGGGGTAGGCCTGCGCCACGGTGTAGCCCGCCTTCGTGAGGTGGTCGGCGACGAGCCACCAGAGCCCGGCGCGTTCGTGCGCCTTGCCGTGCTGAGACCCGAGCGAGGGCGCTTCGAGCACGACGAGCGCCGGCCGCGGCGGGAGGTGATGCACGATCCGGTCCCGCATGACCTGCAACCGGGCGACCGCCGCGAGCAACGTGCGGGATGTGGGGCCCGACTTCACGAGCTCGAGGTGCACGTGGCCGGTCTCGAGCCCGACCACCGCGACGCCCGTCGAGGTGAGCGAGAGGTCGAGCCCGACCACGTAGGGCAGCCTCGGGGCCCCGGCGCGCTCGTGCGTCATCGCGTCACCGCGGCACAGACGGCTCGGACCATGTCGAGTAGCCAGCCACCGCGACGCAGATACCGGCGGCGAGCAGCGGAGCGGCGAGCACGCCGTGCACCCACCCCGGGAGCGACTCCCAAACACCCCGCAGCATGAGCGCCACCGCCAAGACGGCTGAGACCCAAGCGGCCAGGCACAGCAGCCACCAGATGAGATTGAGCAGCGCCAGCCGGCGCCGCGTGAGCTTGATCGGGAACATGCATCCTCGAGTCCTTCCGTGAGAGCGGTCTGTCTCGTGCCCGCACGCCGATCTGTGAGCGCACGCACGGGCTGCACTTCACCCCGTGCCGGTTCCGCCCCACCACGAGCAGCCACGCGTCATCACCCCGACGCCTTCGGTTCCCCGCAATCGCGGAGCCAACAGGTCCGGTCCCTTCGCCGCTTCACGGCAGACCAGACGCCCCCACCACGGGGCGATACGGCCAGGGACCTGCTATTCGGCGCTCAACCCCTCCTGACCGGGCCTTGGTGGCATCGGATTCCGGGGTGAGCTATGTGAGTGGATCCGCCGCTTTCGACGGCAACGGACCCGATTTCGGGTGCACGAAAGGCACCTCTGGTCAGATCGACCAGGGAGAGAAGGTGGGGGAGCGGTGGCGCTACGCCTTCGCGCTCGCGGTGGCGTCGGCGGCTACCAGCCACTCGATGACGCGGTGCCGGCGGTATCGGACGAGGCGGCCGCCGAGCTTCATCGGCTTCGGGCCCTTCTCGTGGTAGCGCCAGTCGGTGAGGGTGCTGATCTCGACGCCGAAGAACTCGGCGAGGTCCTCGGGGGAGGCGAGCACGGGCAGCGCCGCCCACTCGTCCTCCCATCCGGCCGGGCACTGCGGCTCGACGGCCGGATCCGGGGTGTCGATGGTCTCGACCTCGGCGGCGGGCGCCGGATGCGCGGCCGGGGCCTCGACGAGCGCGAGCAACCTGGCGGTCACGACGCCACCGCCTGCATCGGCTGCGGGATCGCGTCGGGCACTGCGAGGAACTGCTCGATGGTCAGGCCGAAGGCCGCGGCGATCGCTTCGATCTCGTGGAACTTGAACATCACGCGGTTGTTCATGCGGTGGCCGATCCAAAACTGGTCCTTGCCGAGCTTCTCGGCGAGGTCCTTCCGGGTCATGCCGCGGGCGATTCGGAGGAGTTCGATCGAGAGGATCACGCCGTCCTGGGAGCTGTCGTTGGTTTGCATAAGTGAAGCGTTGCATATGCGTATTGCACCGGTCAAGCTGAATTCGCAGTTGACTTGCAAGTAGCGCATATGCAAAGCTGATGCACATGTCTAGATACACCGAGTTGAGCGACTTCACGACCGCCTTCGCGAAGGAGTACAAGGGCTTCATGGTGGCCGCCGGCCTCGATGGGCAGACCGTCGCGAAGAAGCTCGGCCGATCGACCGCATACGTCTCAGAGCGAGTCAACGGGAAGCGCGCGCTCGATACCGAAGACGTCGACGCGCTCGCGATGCTCGTCGGCGGCGGATGGACTGGGCGAACCCTGATGATCGAGCTCGCGCGCCGCGCACGTGCCCACGAGCTTGAGGAGCTGCCCGAGAATGTCGGCGGCTCGGTGCATGATCAGCTTCCCCACTTCGGGAAGATCGACGTCGCAGCCCTCCGGCAATCCGGCGTCGCCCTCGCGGCAGACGAACGCGGCGGGTTCGAGGAAGAGCAGGAAGCGAAACAGGAACTGCCCTAGGAGGCAACATGCAAAGAGTGATCAACGAGGCGCGCAGGCACGGCCTCGCCCTCGGGTTCGCGGACCTCGAACCCCCGACCCGCGCCGTCTTCATGGCCGACGAATGGATGATCGCGATCAGCGACAAGCTCGACGAGGACCAGGCCGCCGACTCCGGCGCGCACGAACTCGGGCACTTCGTGAACGGCGACCGATGCAGCACGCCCGAGGCCGAGGAGCGCGCATGGATCTACGCCTCGCGGATCCGCGTCGACTTCCACGAATACCGCGACGCCGAGCTCGAAGATCCCCACCCGCTCGCGATCGCACAGAAGCTCGGCACCACGCGCCACATCGTCGAGCTCTTCCAGAAGCACCACCTCGAGCGTCTCATGCTCTCAGCGCCACGGAACATCTTCGGCGAGTACATCGACGACGGCGACGAAGACGCACTCGAAACGCGCCACAGCCTCGCGATCCCGGTACGCCGGTCGCTCTGCAGGCTCGCCAGCTAGACCACGCCGCACCACCCTCGACACCGAGGGCAGGCTGCCGCATACCCGAAAACCGGAAAGGACCCCGATCATGGCGAGAGCCTGGATCACCGACCTCTGGGTGAAAGACGCCCACGCGCTCATGCCCGACGGCAGCAAGGTGCGGATCGCGCCCACCGCCGCCGAGCTCAAGAGCCTCCGCAGCCTCCCCGACCACTTCCGCACCGCCCGCTTCATGCAGGGCCAGCGGTGGCGCGTCGGATGGTACGAACACGGCGGGCGCGAGCGAGGCCGCCTCTTCGCCACGAAACCCGAAGCCGAGCGCTACCGCGCCGAACTCGAGGACAACCTCCGCGCCGGCCGCTACGCGCCGCCCGAGCTCGCCGAGCAGCGCTTCGGGCAGCTCGCCGAGACCTGGCTCGGATCCAAGCGACGTCCGAAGCCCCGCACCCTCAACCGGTACGAGAACGAGCTCGCCGTGCACATCCTGCCGCAGTGGGCCGACGTGCCGATCAACGCGATCACTCGGCAGCGCGTCGACGAGTGGGTGACCGCGCTCATCGCCGGCACCGCGCCCCGCGAGTACACCGGCCGCGGTCGCGCCCGGGTGAAG
The DNA here is from genome assembly GCF_000980875.1 of Leucobacter sp. Ag1. Taxonomy (GTDB): domain Bacteria; phylum Actinomycetota; class Actinomycetes; order Actinomycetales; family Microbacteriaceae; genus Leucobacter; species Leucobacter iarius. The sequence goes on from NZ_LAYO01000101.1 coordinate 51,011, forward strand.
GGTCCGCTCGCGCCGCGCACCGTGCGCCACGTCGTCGCCCGTACCTTCGGCGGCGCGCTGCGCTACGCCCACGACGAGGGATGGATCCCGCGCGACCCGCTGCGCCGTGTCGAGCTGCCCCGCCCGACCCCGTCCGAGCGGCTCGCGATCCTCACCCACGGCGAAGTCGAAGCGCTCGCCGACGCCGCGAAGGAGATCACCGGCCACCAGCGCGACCGCGCCGCGATCTACCTCCTCGCCTACGGCGGCCCCCGCGTCAACGAAGGCTTCGCGTTCCAGGTCCGCGACATTCGCATCGACGACCACCGCGCCGACGTTCTGCGCACCTGGACGAAGGACCGCGACGGCCGCCGCATCATCGGCCCGCCGAAGACATGGGAGCGGCGCGCCCTCCCGCTGCACGACTTCGTGCTCGCCGAACTCGAACCCCTCATGGCGCACCAGCACCCGACGTCCTGGCTCTTCCGATCGAACCGCGGCGACCGCGCCCTCGACCACAAGAACTGGTACAACCGCGTCTGGCGGCCCGCGCTCGCCGCGACCGGCCTCGACGACCCCGAACTCGGCCTCACGATCCACCAGCTCCGCCACACCGCCGCGAGCACCGCGATCGCGGCCGGCGCCGACGTGAAGGTCGTGCAGACGATGCTCGGCCACCGCAACGCCTCGGAGACGCTCGACACCTACTCGCACCTCTGGCCCGACCGCCTCGACGAGGTGATCATGAAGGTGTCGTTCCACCGCGAGGAGTGGCTCCGCCTCGCCGCCTGATCCGCGCCATGCTGTCTGCGTGCTGTCCGGCACGATTCGCCGTCGCGCCCGGAAACGAAAAAATCCCCCCGGGATCCGCATCATCTTGCGGACCCCGAGGGGATAACCTGCGCGCCCCGAGGGATTCGAACCCCCGACCTTCTGATCCGTAGTCAGATGCTCTATCCAGCTGAGCTAGGGGCGCACTGTTGATCTCTCAACCCGGAAAACATTACCCGAAGTCCGGGGGAATGTGAAATCGGGCCGGGGATCCCGGGCGTGTTCGGTGCGGTGGCGCTGCGAACGGCCCCGCGAAGGCGCCTGGGGTGAGCCGCCCGAACCCGCGCGCTGCGCCCCGCCCCCCGGCAGCGGTTACGCTTGCTCCGTGTCTACCGAACTTCCGGCCGATCTGCAGCGTGCCGAGTCCCTGATCCGCGACGTCCTCGACTTCCCGAAGCCGGGCATCGTCTTCCGCGATATCGCGCCCCTGCTGGCCGACGGGCCGGCGCTGCACGCGACCGCCGCGGCGCTCGTGGAGCCGTTCCGCGGCCAGTTCGATGTGGTCGCCGGGGTCGAAGCTCGCGGCTTCATCCTCGGTACGGCCGCCGCCGCGGTCGAGGGCGTCGGCTTCGTGCCGGTGCGCAAGGCGGGCAAGCTGCCGCGGCCGGCGGCGTCGGAGGACTTCGCGCTCGAATACGGCACGGCCACGATCGAGGTGCACGACGACCTGCCGCGCGGTACCCGCGTGCTGCTCGTCGACGACGTGCTGGCCACGGGCGGCACGCTGGCGGCCGGGCGCCGCCTGCTCGCGCGCGTCGGCTACGAGGTGGTCGGCACCGCGGTGCTGTTCGAGATCGACGAGCTCGGCGGTCGGGCGGTCGTCGGCGACGAGCACCTGCACACGGTGTTCCGCGGCTGAGGCGCCCCTCCCGCGACCCGCGAGACGGGCGCGCATGCTGCACGACGCGGGGTCGCGCGGCAGATATAGCCGCTATGACCGAGAACGACGCCACCGCCGCCTTCTTCGCCGCACGCGATCAGCTGCTCGACCTGGCGGGGGATCCGGCGCGGGCCCGCGCCGAGTTCCGGTGGCCCGACGTCGGCCCGTCGTTCAACTGGGCCCACGACGTGTTCGATCGGATCGCCGAGGGCAATGAGACGACCGCGCTGCGGATCGCCGAGGAGGACGGGACCGAGCAGGCGCTGAGCTTCGCCGAACTGCGGCGCCGCAGCGATCAGGTCGCGAACTGGCTGCTGCGCATCGGCGCGCGCCCGGGCGACGTGGCCATGCTCATGCTCGGCAACCGGGTCGAGCTCTGGGAGCTCATGCTCGCCGCCATGAAGGTCGGCGTCGTGATCCTGCCGACCTCGGTGGTGCTGAGCGCGCACGAGCTCGCGGACCGGGTCGAGCGCGGTCGCGTGCGCTTCGTCTTCGCCGGGCCGGAGGACGCGGTCAAGTTCGCCGGGGTGCCGGGCGACTACCGCGGTGTGGGCGTGGGCTTCGATGCGGGCAGCCAGGATCAGCGCGCCGCCCTCTACGACTGGCTGCGCTTCGAGGAGTCGCGCGCCGGCTCCGACGCACCCGTGGCGAAGACCACCGCGAGCGACGATCCCGCCCTGCTCTACTTCACGAGCGGCACGACGAGCCTGCCGAAGATCGTGGTGCACACGCACACGAGCTACCCGCTGGGCCACCTCACCACCATGTCGTGGATCGGCGTACGGCCGGGCGACGTGCACCTGGTGATCAGCGCACCGGGATGGGCGAAGCACGCCTGGTCGAGCTTCTTCGGGCCGTGGCACGTCGGCGCCACCATCTTCGTCGCGAACTACGCGCGCTTCGAGCCGGTGCGTCTCGTCGCCGAGCTCGACCGGGCCGGTGTCACCTCGTTCTGCGCGCCTCCGACGGTGTGGCGCATGCTGATCCAGCAGAAGCTCGAGCGGAAGCCCCGTGCGCTGCGCGAGCTGGTCTCGGCGGGGGAGCCGCTGAACCCCGAGGTGATCGCCCGGATCCGCGAATGGTGGGGGCTCGAGATCCGCGACGGCTACGGTCAGACCGAGACCACCGCGCTGATCGGCACCATGCCGGGCGAGGCCGTGGTGCCCGGCGCGATGGGGCGGCCTCTGCCCGGGGTCGACGTGGTGCTCGTGAACCCCGCGACGGGCGAGCGCGGCGATGAGGGCGAGATCTGCCTGCCGATGGAGCCGCGACCCACGAACCTCATGCCGGGCTACTTCGGCAACGATGGGGCGACAGCGAAGGCGACGAGCGGGGGCCTGTTCCACACGGGCGACGTCGCTCAGCGCGATGCCGACGGGATGCTGACCTTCGTCGGCCGCACCGACGACATCTTCAAGTCCAGCGACTTCAAGGTCTCGCCGTTCGAGGTCGAGAGCGCGCTGCTGGAGCACGCGGCGGTGGCCGAGGCTGCGGTCGTCGGGGCGCCCGACGACACCCGGCTGAACGTGACCAAGGCCTACGTCGCGCTTGCCGCCGGTTGGGGCGAGAACGCGGACACGGCGCGCGAGATCCTGGCGCACGCGCGGGTCGCGCTGCCGCCCTACATGCGAGTGCGGCGCGTCGAGTTCTTCGAGCTGCCCAAGACGACGTCGGGCAAGATCCGCCGGGTCGAGCTGCGGCAGCGGGAGGAGGCCGCGCACGCGGCGGGTGAGCGACCCGCGGGCGAGTGGCGCGAGGGTGACTTTTCCGACCTGAAGGGGTAGCTTCGGGCTTGTAACCGGATGGCCGTTACTGTAACGTTCAACTAAATCCGGGTGGCAACGGTGCTCCCGGGGTTGCATGGGGGAAAACAATGACCGTTTCCAGTCAGACCGAATCCATTGACGTACAACGCCGAGCCGCGAAGCGGCGCAAGATCGGCGCACTGCTCGCGGGCGGGCTCGTGCTCGGCGTGGGCGCCGCAGTCACGCTCGCATCCTGGAACGATTCCGAGTTCGCGAAGGCCAACCTGACGGCCGGAACGTTCGTGTTCCAGGGATCCACCGACGGCACCACCTTCGCCGACCACGCCAGTTCGGGCGGCGCAGCCTCGCTGACCTTCACCACGGGCTTCGACAAGCTCAGCCCGAACGACGTCGTGTACGCGCCCTACGCGCTGAAGCTCACCGGCTCCTCGCCGGCGACGCTCACGCCTACAGCTCCCGCGGTGACCGGAGCGCTCAACGGCAAGGCGACCTTCGCCGCAGTGCAGACGACGACCTTCGGGTGCAACGCCGGGGCGTTCACCGGCGGCACCACGCTGGTGACGACCATGTCTCCCGGCGACACGGTGAACCTCTGCCTCAAGGTCACGGCCGGCTCGACCATCGCCCAGGGCGATACCGGAGCCGTCGTCTGGCAGTGGGACGCCGTTTCGCAGTAGGCCCGGAGCACTGCTGTGACTGCGCCTGCGCCGAACGAGTCGGGGCGGTCGCGCCGAGCGCGCCGCCTCGATCTGGTCGCGCGCCGACGCGGCCTCACCTTCCGCCGAGCCCGTGCCCTCCTGGCCGGAGCACTCGTGCTGGGGATCGGCGCGACCGCGACGCTCGCCGCCTGGACCGATCAGGAGAACGCGAAGGCGACCCTGACAGCGGGCACCTTCGCGCTGGAGTCCCTGGTCTCGGGCGGCAGTTGGACCGACACGACGGCGCCGGCCGCCGCCGCGGTGCTCCCGCTCGCGGCGACCGGCATGATGCCGGGCACGAGTAAGGCGGCCTGGATCCAGATCCGCACCAAGGCCGGCAGCGGAGCCGGCACCGTGAACCTCACCGGCGTCACGCTCGCGACGACGCCCGCCGACCCGACCGTCGACCCGAACAAGTCGTTCGGCGACGCGCTCACGGTGCGCATCGGCACGGTCGCGACGACGGGCGACTGCGTTCCGAGCTGGACCGGCGGCTCCCTCGTGACCAAGGTCAGTACGTTGCCGACCGGGCTCACGCCGGCGACCGTCGGTGCGAACTCCGCCCTCGTCGCGATCTACTGCGTCGTGGTCACGCTCCCCACGAACGCGGCGAACACGGCGCAGGGCGGCAGCGTGACCCCGACCTGGGCGTTCACGGGGACCTCGAGCTGAGCGGGCACCGATGACTCAGGAACGCGCGGGCTGGGGGCGGGCGGCGCGGACGACGGGACGCGTCGTACGCGAGACGCTGCTCACCGTCGCCGCCCTCGGGGGCGCCGCGTGCATCGTGCTCGTGATCCTCGCGTTCACGGGCGGCTACTCGCTCATCATGTTCAAGACCGGATCGATGTCGCCGACGATCCCGACGGGTTCCGTCGCGCTGGTGCGCGAGATCCCGGCGTCCGAGGCGAAGGTCGGCGACGTGCTCACGGTCGACCGACCGGGCAAGCTCCCGGTGACCCACCGCGTCACCTCGGTCGCGCCCGCCGACGGTGACCCGGGCGAGCGCGTGATCACCCTGAAGGGCGACGCGAACCAGACCGAGGATCCCGAGCCCTACCGGATCGCTCACGCCCGGATCGTGATCGGTTCGGTGCCGGGGCTGGCGACGGTGATCGTCTGGTTCGGCAGCCCGTGGATCATGGGCGGGGTCACCGTCGCCGCCGCGATCCTCGTCACCTGGGCGTTCTGGCCGCGCGAGCGGGAGTACCGCGAGCGGAAGGCGGGGAAGCGATCCGCCGCTCCGGTGGCGAGCGGCGCCCTGGCGCTCGCCGCGGTGCTCGGGGCCGGCGGCCCGCTGCTCCTCTCGGCGCCGACCCCGGCCGGCGCCGCTCCGGTCGCGGCCGTTCCGATTGCGGCCGCCCCCTCGAACGCCTCCGACATCCTGAACCTGAGGTCCGACCTCGCGCCCGACGACGTGCTGCAGCTGAGTCGTGATCGTCCGGTGTACTGGCACGTGGACGCCGACGCATCGCGGGCGCCCGGCGACGGATCCCTCTCGATCTCGCTCGCCGGGGCGGGCGATCAAGCGCTCGGGCTGCACGCCGAGGTGCGGACCTGCGCCGCGGCCTGGACCTCGACCGGATGCCGGGCAGGGGAGCAGCTGCTCCGGGCCGACGGGCCCGTACTGCTCGACGGGCGGTTCTCGCGCGTGCTCACGGTCGCCACGCCCTTCGAGGCGCACCTGCGGATCGCGCTCACCGCGGATCCGCAGACCGGAAGCGGGGCGAACGGAGCCGATCCCGGTGCGCTCGCGCGCGGCAGTCTCACGCTGCGCGCCGATGCGGGCGAAGACACCGAGCAGGTCGGGATCGGCGGGGAGGGCCCGCTCGCCCGCACCGGCTGGGAACCCGTGCGCCTGATGGCGGCGCCGGCCGCCGCAGCCGTGGGCCTCGGGATCGCGCTGCTCGCGCGGCGCCGGGCTCGAGATACGGCGGGCGATGCCGCCTCCACCGAGGGGAGCGTCCGGTGATGCGCCGACGAAACCCGGGGTGGAGCAGGGGGATCGCTGCGATCCTGTCGCTCGGCATGCTCACCGGGCTCGCGGTCGGGACTCCCGCGGTGCTGCGTCCCCAGCCCGTTGCCGCGGCGTGGACGGATCAGGAGAACGGGAAAGCGACCATCACGGCCGGGACGGTGCCGAACCCGACCAACCTGACGTGCACACTGAACGGCCTGCTCGGTGCGGTCGCCAGCATCACGCTGACTTGGAAGACGACCGTGCCTCCGCCCGCGACCTTCCGTATCGGGATCGTGGCTGGAGCGAACGGGACACCGACCAGCGGCAACGTCACGGCCACGCCGACGCTCGTCTCAGGGACGCAGGACACCTACACCGCGACGATCCCGGTGGACCTGCTCACCTCCCTGCTGACCAGCCTGCTCGGGAGCACGGCCACGCTCGGAGTATCTGGGACCGCGGGGAGCAACTGGGTATCGCCCGGTTGGGCGAGGGCGGAAGTCAAGATCGTGCTGCTCGGCCTGCTCCTGGGCTCCAGCTGCACCCCGCTCTGAGCCGGTCGCTCAGCCGAGCAACTCCGCGCAGCGGGCGATCCGATCCCGCCACCAGCGCTCGCGCTCGGTCGTGGCGCGGAAACGGTCGAGCGCGAGCGCATCGAGCGCCGGGCGGCGGACGGCGATCGCGCCGTCGACGGGGAGGAGCGGGTCGGCGGTCACATCGCCGTCGAGCAGCGCGACCGTGCCGAGTCCGCAGGCGCCCGCGAGCATCCCGTCGGGGAGCGCCGCGGCGAGGTGCAGACCCATCGAGATGCCGACCGAGGTGTCGAGCGCGCTCGACACGACCACCGGCAGCCCGGCCTCGGTCACGATGTCGAGCGCCCGACCGATTCCGCCGAGCGGCTGCGCCTTCACGATCAGCAGGTCGGCAGCACCGGCGCGGGCCACCGCGAGCGGATCCTCGGCCTTGCGCACGCTCTCGTCGGCCGCGATGCGGACCGGGGTTCCGTTCGCAGCGAGCCGGCGGCGAACCTCGGCGAGCTCAGGAACGGTGACGCAGGGCTGCTCCGCGTAGTCCAGGTCGAGCGCGGCGAGCGCGGTGAGCGCGGCGACCGCTTCGTCGATGCTCCAGCCCGTGTTGGCATCGACGCGCACGCGCGCGTCGGAACCCATCGCCTCGCGCACGGCGCGCACCCGCGCGACGTCGTCGACGAGGGACTGGCCGCGCTCGGCCACCTTGACCTTCGCGGTGCGGCACCCGGGGAAGCGGGCGAGGACCCCGGGCACCTCGGCGGCGGACACCGCCGGAACCGTGGCATTGACGTCGATCGACTCCCGCAGCGGTGCCGGGCTGCCGCCCCAGCCGAAATCGACGGCGGCGCGCAGCCAGTGTGCGGCCTCGGCGTCGCCGTACTCGACGAAGGGCGAGAACTCGCTCGCACCCATGGGCGCGTCGAACAGCACGGCCTCGCGCACCGAGATGCCCCGGAACCGGGTGCGGGTCGGGATCGCGACCACGCGAGCGCTGGCGAGGAGCTCGTCGACGGGCACGCGCGGGGTCTGATCCATGCCCCCCATTCTCGCGGGTGCGCATCCGATCGGAGTGCAATCAAATCGCAAGCGGCCTGCGTAGGCTTGAGCCATGAGTGATCCCGCAGCCTCCGGCGCAGCAGCGAACCCGGTCTCCGACATCTTCGATCCCGCCGAGTGGGAGCTCGCGCCCGGCGCGGAGCGCTACACCGACATCACCGCGCACCTGAGCCGCGACGGTCGGATCGCCCGCGTCGCGTTCGATCGCCCGGAGGTGCGCAACGCCTTCCGGCCGCACACCGTCGACGAGCTGTACGACGCGCTCGAGCGGGTCCGCGTGAATCCGCGGGTCGGCGTCGTGCTGCTCACGGGCAACGGTCCGAGCCCGAAGGACGGCGGCTGGGCGTTCTGCTCGGGCGGCGACCAGCGGATCCGCGGTCGCGACGGCTACAAGTACTCGGACGATGAAGCGACCGTGGGCTCCGAGGGCCTCGCGCGCGCCGGCCGCCTGCACATCCTCGAGGTGCAGCGTCTCATCCGGTTCATGCCGAAGGTCGTCATCGCTCTGGTGCCCGGCTGGGCGGCGGGCGGCGGGCACTCACTGAACGTGATCTGCGATCTCTCGATCGCGAGCGAGGAGCACGCGCGGTTCAAGCAGACCGACGCCGACGTGGGATCGTTCGACGCGGGCTACGGCAGCGCCTACTTCGCGCGGCAGATCGGCCAGAAGAACGCCCGCGAGGTGTTCTTCCTCGCCCGGGAGTACTCGGCGCAGCGCGCCTACGAGATGGGCGCTGTCAACGCGGTCGTGCCGCACGCCGAGCTCGAGCGCACCGGTATCGAGTGGGCGCGCGAGATCCTCGGGAAGTCGCCGACCGCGATCCGCATGCTGAAGTACGCCTTCAACGCGGTCGACGACGGGCTCGTCGGGCAGCAGCTGTTCGCGGGGGAGACCACCCGTCTCGCCTACGGCACCGACGAGGCCGTCGAGGGCCGCGACTCGTTCCTCGAGAAGCGCGAGCCCGACTGGTCGCCCTTCCCGTACCACTACTGAGCGGTCAGGCCTGCGCGGCCGGTGCGGCCGGCGCCGCCTGCGCGGCCTGCGCGGCCTTCTTCGCGCGGCGCAGCTCGTGCAGCAGCGGCTCGGTGTAGCCGCTCGGCTGCGCCGCGCCCTCGACGATCAGGCGCCGCGCCGCGGTGAACGCGAGGCCTGGGGTCGCGCCGTCTGCACCGAGCAGCGCCTCGTAGGCGGGATCGGCGGCGTTCTGCCGATCCACGACCGCGGCGGTCGATGCGAGCGCCGCGTCCACCTGCTCCTCGGTGATGACGCCGTGCAGCAGCCAGTTGGCGAGCAGCTGCGCCGAGATGCGCAGGGTGGCGCGATCCTCCATGAGCGCGACGTCGTGGATGTCGGGCACCTTCGAGCAGCCGATGCCCTGGTCGATCCAGCGCACCACGTAGCCGAGGATCGACTGCGCGTTGTTCTCGAGCTCGGTCCGCACCGTCTCGGGATCGAGATCCGCGGGGCCGGCGAGCGGGATGTCGAGCAGCCGGTCGAGGCTGTGGGCACCCGCCGGTGGCAGCGCCGCCCGCTCGGCGAAGGCGTCGGCGAGGTGGTAGTGGATCGCGTGCAGCGTGCCGGCCGTGGGCGACGGCACCCAGGCGGTCGAGGCGCCCGCGCGCACGTGGCCGATCTTCTGCTCGAGCATGTCGTGCATGAGGTCGGGCATCGCCCACATGCCCTTGCCGATCTGGGCGTGCCCGGTCAGGCCGCAGGCGACCCCGATCTCGACGTTGCGCGCCTCGTAGGCGGGGAGCCACGGGCGGGTGCGCACCGCGGCCTTCGGCAGGAACGGCCCCGCGTGCATGGAGGTGTGGATCTCGTCGCCCGTGCGATCGAGGAAGCCGGTGTTGATGAAGACGACGCGGTCCTGCGCCTCGGCGATGCAGGCCGCGAGGTTCGCGGACGTGCGGCGCTCCTCGTCCATGATCCCGATCTTGAGGGTGCGCTCCGGGAGCCCCAGCAGCTCCTCGACCCGGGAGAACAGGGCGACGGTGAACGCGACCTCGTCGGGGCCGTGCATCTTGGGCTTCACGATGTAGACGGAGCCGGTGCGCGAGTTGGCGCGGTCGCCGCGCAGGTCGTCGAGGGATCCGAGCGCGGTCATGATCGCGTCGACGATCCCCTCGGGCACTTCGCGGCCGTCGCGGTCCAGGATCGAGTCGCCCGTCATCAGGTGGCCCACGTTGCGCACGAACAGCACCGAGCGGCCGGGCAGCGAGAGTTCGCCCCCGCCGGGCGCCGTGTAGACGCGGTCGGGGTTCATCGAGCGGACGAAGGTCTCGCCGCCCTTCTCGACGCGTTCGACGAGCGTGCCGGCCATCAGGCCGCGCCAGTTGCGGTAGCCGAGCGCCTTGTCCTCGGCGTCGACCGCGGCGACCGAGTCCTCGAGATCCATGATCGTCGTGAGCGCCGACTCGAGCACGATGTCCTGCACTCCGGCGGCGTCGGTGGAACCGATGCGACCGGAGCGGTCGATCGAGATCTCGACGTGCAGGCCGTGGTGCGCGAGCAGGATCGATGCCGGCGCTTCCGGTGCGCCCGTGTAGCCGACGAACGCAGCGGGGTCCGCGAGGCCGGCCGCGCCGCCGGCGGACGCCACGGCGAGCGCGCCGTCGCGCACCGCGTACCCCGTCGAACCGGCGTGGGATCCGGAGGCGAGCGGGGCGACGGTGTCGAGGAGTCCGCGACCGCGGGCGATGACGGCGGCGGCCCGCGTCGTGTTGAAGGAGGAACCCGGAGCGAGGTCGCCCTCGCGCAGGATCGCGTCGGTACCGTAGAGCGCGTCGTAGAGGGAGCCCCAGCGGGCGTTGGCCGCGTTCAGCGCGAAGCGCGCGTTCAGGATCGGCACGACGAGCTGGGGGCCGGCGAGCCGGGCGATCTCGGGTGCGACGTCGGCGGTGCTCGCGGCGACCGACGCGGGTTCGGGGCGCAGGTAGCCGATCTCGGTGAGGAACGCGCGGTAGGCCGCCGGGTCCGGGGTGCCCGGAGCGGCCCGGTGGTAGTCGTCGATCCGGGTCTGCAGGTCGTCGCGCGCCCGCAGCAGTTCGGCGTTGCGCGGGGCGAGCTCGTGCACGAGCCCGCTCACCCCGGCCCAGAACGCGGCGCGGTCGATGCCGTGCCGGTCGAGGGATTCCTCGGCGAAGGCGGCGATGGGCTCCGCGACGGAGAGGTCTGCGCGGGTGGCGTGAGCGGTCATGCGGGACTCCTGTGTCTGGCCGACTCCGGGTCGGGGCGATGCGGTCAACCATAGCCACTTGATCCACTATTCGGAGTCTTCGTTCCGTATAGTGGAATCATGATCGACGATGCGCAGAGCGGAGCCGGCCCGACCGGCCAGGTGCAGTCGGTGGCGCGCGCGTTCGGACTGCTCGAGGAGCTCGCGGCCGCAGCGGTGACGGCCCCCGACGGGGCGATGCAGCTCGCCGAACTGGCAGCGCGGACGGGTCTCGCCGTCCCCACCGCGCACCGCCTACTCCGCACGCTCCAGAGCCTCGGCCACGTACGGCAGCTCGAGTCGCGCGCCTACGCGCTCGGCCCCGGGCTCATCGGCCTGGGCGAGCGGGCCACCCCGCGCCTCGCCGAGCGGGCTCGCGCGGCGCTCGTCCGCATGGAGGCGGCGGCGCAGGAGACCGCGAACCTCGCGATCCTCGACGGCGACGACGTCGCCTACATCGCGCAGGTGCCCTCGCGGCACCGGATGCGCATGTTCACCGAGGTCGGCCGACGCGTGCTGCCGCACGCGAGCGGCGTCGGCAAGGCCATGCTCGCGACCCTGCCCGAGGCCCGGGTGCGCGAGATCGTGGCGCGCACCGGCCTGCCGGGGTACACGCCGACGACGCTCACGACGGTGGACGCGCTGCTCGCCGACCTCCGCGAGATCCAGCACCGGGGCTTCTCCATCGACGACGGCGAGCAGGAGGTCGGGGTGCGCTGCATCGCGGTCGCGATCCCCGGGGCGCACCCGCCCGCCGCGCTCTCGATCTCGGGCCCGGCGACCCGCATGACCGACGCGATCGTCCGCACCGCCGTCGACGAGCTGATCCGGGGGGCCCGGAGCCTCGGAGATCCGGCGGGCTGAGCGCGCTCCGATGTTCGGCCGGGATCCGGCGGCGGCCGGTATCCTGGAGGGTGTGACTTCGAAAGCTCCGATCCGAGCGATCCCCACCGGTGATCGGGCCTGGCTGCTGGCCGCGCTGACCGACGCGCTCGACGGCGGGACCCCCGTGCTCCCCGTTCCCGACGGCTCCGAGACCGGGGCGCTGAGCGCCCTGCAGCGGCTGCCGGAGAGCGAGCTGCCCGAGGGCACCGCGCTCGTGATCCTGACCTCGGGATCGAGCGGAGTCCCGAAGGCCGTCGCGCTCTCGGCGTCCGCGCTGCGCGCCAGCGCCGAAGCGACGCACGAGCGGCTCGGCGGGCCGGGCCAGTGGATCGTGGCGCTGCCGACCTACCTGATCTCGGGCGTGCAGATGCTCGTCCGGTCGATCGTGTGCGGCAGCGATCCGGTGTTCTTCGACGACCCGAGCGGTCGACCCTTCGATCCCGCCGCCTTCCTCGACGCCTGCGACGCGGCCGACGGCGGCTCGACGGGCCGTCGCTACGTCTCGCTCGTGCCGGTGCAGTTCGCGCGCCTGCTCGAGCTCGCCGAGCAGGATCCCGAAGCCGCCGATCGGCTGCGCGCCATCGACGGCGTGCTCGTCGGCGGGCAGGCCGTGACCCTCGAGATGCGCCGCCGAGCGCACGCGCTCGGCGTGCGGCTCCGCCGCAGCTACGGCATGACCGAGACCGCGGGCGGCTGCGTGTACGACGGCGTCGAGATCGGCGACACCCGGGTGCGGATCCGCGCCGGGGAGGTGCAGCTCGCGGGGCCGAGCCTCGCGCTCGGCTACATCGGGGATCCGGTGCTCACCGCCGAGAAGTTCGTCGAGGAGCTCGGGCGCGACGGCGTTCCGACCCGCTGGTACCGCACGGGGGACGCCGGCGAACTGCTCGGCGGCATGCTGACCGTGACCGGTCGCCTCGACCGGGTCCTCGTCTCGGGCGGCGTCAACGTGTCGCTCGACGAGATCGAGCGGATCGCGCGCGAGCACGAGGGCTGGGACTCCGCCGTCGCGGTGCGGGTGCCCGACGCCGAGTGGGGCGAACGGCCCGGCCTCGTGGTCGAGATCGCCGATCCGACGGGTGCCGCGCGCGCCGACTTCGACGCGATCCGCGCCGTGATCCGCGAACAGCTGGGCGCAGCGGCCGCCCCCGAGTGGTCGACCGAGATCGACCGCATGCCGCGCCTGCCGGGCGGCAAGCCCGACCTGCGGGCCATCGACGAGTGGATCGGCCGGCTCCGCGCGAGCTTCGCCGAGACCCGCGCGGCAGGCAGCGCCGCCGCGCACAGCCAGGAGGACGACGCATGAACCAGCACGCCAAGCACCCGCGCCACTCGGGCAACCCCGCGGTGCGCGCCGCAGCGGAGCGCCTCGAGCGCGAGGGGCACCGCGCAGCCATCACCTGGCGCGACTGGGTGGGCGGTGCGCGACTGCGCACCCTGCCGCTCGCGATCGCGCCGGTCGCGGCCGGCGCCGGCGTCGCCCACATGGTGCGCGGCTTCTCGCTGCCGCTGACGCTGCTCGCGCTCGCCGTCGCGGTGTTCTTGCAGATCGGCGTGAACTACGCGAACGACTACTCCGACGGGATCCGCGGCACCGACGCGTTCCGGGTGGGCCCCGCGCGCCTCACCGGCTCCGGTCTCGTCGACCCGAAGCGGGTGCTCCGCACCGCGCTCGTGTTCTTCGGCCTCGCCGCGATCGCGGGTCTCGCCGCGGTGATCATCAGCGGCCGCTGGTGGTTCCTGGCGCTCGGCGTCGTCGCGATCCTCGCCGCCTGGTTCTACACCGGAGGCAAGCGGCCCTACGGCTACGCCGGACTCGGCGAGCTCATGGTGTTCATCTTCTTCGGCCTCGTCGCGACCGTCGGCACGGTGTACCTGCAGACCGATGTGCAGACGCAGGAGGCCTGGATCGCGGGCGCCGGTGTCGGGCTCTTCGCCGTCGCGGTGCTCGTGGCCAACAACCTGCGCGACATCCCGACCGACACGCTCGCGGGCAAGAAGACCCTGTCGGTGCGGATCGGCGACCGCGCGTCGCGGATCCTCTACGTGGTCTGCGTGCTGCTGCCGTTCGTGGTCCCGGCGCTCTACGTCGTGGTCGACCCGGGCATGGTGCTCGTCTGGTTCGTGCTCTTCCTCGCAGTGCCCTGCGCGGTCATCGTGCTGTTCGCCAAGACGGCGAAGGAGCTGGTGCTGGTGCTGGCGCTCACGAGCTTCGCGGCGCTCGCCTACGGCGTACTGGTCGGCGTCGCCTTCGCTTTCTGAACCGGGCGGGCCGTCGCCGGGGCGCGTCCGGTGCGGCTGGCGAGCAGCCCCGCGCCCATGAGCACGACGCCGATGATCCAGGCCCAGAGCGCTCCCGTGCCGACGAGCACGGTCAGCACGCCCGCGGCTCCGGCGACGGTGCCGAGCACGGCGCGCGCGAGCGGTGACCGCTCGGCCGATCGGGTCGCAGCGGTTGCGATCCCGGTGACCGGTGCCCGTTTCGGGCCGCGCTCGAAGCGGGCGAGAGCGAGGACGACCGGGGCGACGGTGATGCCTGCGGCGACCAGCCAGGCGGGCCGGGTCGCCCACCACTCGAACGACAGCGGGACGGGGAGCGCGGAGCCGCCGACGAGCAGCAGCCCGGCGAGCAGCACGACGACGGGCATATGCCAGGAGTACACCGTCATCGCGCGCGAGTTCAGTGCGTCCGAGGCGCGCTGCACCGCGGGCAGCTCGGCCCAGCGCGCGAGCGTCGGGCGGACCGCCGCGAACAGGGCGCACTGCGCGATCCCGAGCAGCGCGAGCGCCGCGGTGGGCGGGTTGAGCGCCTCGAAGAGGTTCGCCGGGGACGCGCCGATCGCGACCAGGGCGACGATCCCGCCGAGCGCGACCACCGCGGCGCGCGGGCTCGGTGCGACGCCGTCGGCGAGACGGTAGCCGAGCTGCTGCACGAACACCCAGACGAGCAGCAGGTTCGCGAAGCCGATGGCGTCGACGCCGGTCAGCAGGCGCAGGCCGTCGACGGCGCCGATCGCCAGGCCGAGTCCGAGCAGCGTCGCGCGAGGGGCGCGCTCGTGCAGGCGGAGGGTGAGCGGGACGAGCGCCGAGCAGAGCACGTAGACCCCGAGGAACCACAGCGGCTGGCTGATCCGCCACCCCGCGGTCGCGACCATCGAGGGGTCGAGCCCGGCGGCGTCCAGGCCGGCGAGTGCGAGCGCGGTGACGGCCGCCGCCAGCAGCGGCACGGGGAGCAGGCGCCGCAGCCGCGCGGAGACATAGCCCGCAGCCGATGCTCCCCGTGCGCGCATGCGACGGTAGTGCAGGGCCGAGGCGAACCCGCCCATGATGAAGAACAGCGGCATCATCTGCGCGAACCACGAGAACACGGTGAAGCCGTCCCAGCGCTCGAGCGCGTTCTCGAGCACGACGGAGCCGTCCGAGACGCTCACACCCACCATGAGCGCGTGCACACCGACGACCGCGAGCAGGCAGGCCGCGCGCACGAGGTCGACGGCGCGGTCCCGACCGCTCGGCGCTGCGGTCGGTGCGGAGCGGGCGATGCGGCGGGCGGTCGCGGTGCGCGGAGCCGGGGCGATGATGGCCATGGGGCGGTCCTTCCGATGGGGTCGGAAGAAACGGTCCCGCGCGGGGTCGGGGGCCGGCATCGCCCTCGGGCGCCAAATCGACCCCCTACCGCGGTGCTACCCCGCGTCGTTCAGCGGTCGGGCTGCACGAGGCCCGCATCGTAGGCGAGGATCACGGCCTGCACGCGATCGCGCAGTCCGAGCTTCGCGAAGATCCGCGTCACGTGGGTCTTCACGGTCTGCTCGGCGATGAACAGCTCCGCCGCGATCTCGGTGTTCGACCGCCCGCGCGCGATCCGCTCCAGGATCTCGCGCTCCCGCTCGGTCAGGTCCGCGAGCCGGAGGGCGTGGCGATCGCTCGGCGGGCGCTGCTCGGCGAAGCGCTCCAGCAGCCGACGGGTCACGCTCGGGGCGAGCAGGGCATCGCCCGAGGCGACGACGCGCACGGCCTGCACCAGGTCCGCGGGCGGCGCGTCCTTCAGCAGGAACCCGCTCGCCCCGGCGGCGAGGGCGTCGTGCACGTACTCGTCGATGTCGAACGTGGTGAGGATCACCACTCGCGGACGGTGATCGACCCGAGGCGGGGGATCCATGAGACGGCGGGTGGCCTCGAGCCCGTTCGTGCCGGGCATGCGCACATCCATCAGCACGACATCGGGGCGCAGCCGATGCGAGAGCGCGACACCCTCCTCGCCGTCGGCGGCCTGCCCCACCACCTCGATGTCGGGCTGCGCGTCGAGGATCGCCGCGAAGCCGGCGCGGACCATGGCCTGGTCGTCGACGATGAGCACGGAAACGGTCATGGGGTTCGAGCCTCCGGGGACTGGGGATGCAGGGGGACGAGCGCGGCGACGGCGAACCCGCCGTCGGGCGAGGGTTCCGCGGTCAGGACCCCGCCGAGCGCGACCACGCGTTCGCGCATCCCGCGGATCCCGTGACCGCTCGGGTCGGCCGTGGGCACGGCGCGACCCGGCAGCGCCGTGTTGCGGACCCGGACGATCAGCGCATCGGCCTCGGGGTCGAGGTCGAGCTCGACGACGGCGTCGGCGCCGGGGGCGTGCCGAGCGACGTTGCCGAGCGATTCCTGCACGACGCGGTACACGGTGAGCGCCGGGAAGGGATCCACCGACTGCCGGACCTCGGACGGCAGCCGGTCGAGCAGCTCGGCCCGCGATCGCGAGACGAGCTCGGGCAGCTCGGCGAGGCCCGGCTGGGGTGCTTCCTCGGCATCGCCGTCGGCGCGCAGCACGCCGAGCAGCGTACGCATCTCGCCGAGTGCGAGCCGCGCGGTCGCGGCGAGCTCGTCGAACTCCGAGGCGACTTCGTCGGAGATCCCCGGGTGCCGGTAGCGCGCGCTCGCGGCCTGCACCTGGATCACCGACATCCCGTGCGCGACGACGTCGTGCATCTCGCGCGCGATCCGGGTCCGCTCCTCGGCGACCTGCCTGCGTGCGAGCGAGAGTTCGGAGGCCTCCTCGGCCTCGGCCAGGCGCTCCCGGTTGCGGATCCAGGACCGGGCGAAGAGCGCGATCAGGATCGCGAGGCCCGCGAGCGCGACGAAGACGATCAGGTCGGCGATGACGGGCCCGACGGCGAGGCGCTGCCCGCGCGCCAGGGTCACCGCGAGCGCGGTGCCCGCGGTGAGGATCCCGCCCGCCGTGGAAATGAGCCACTGGCCCTGCAGCGCGGCGATGCCGAGGGTCGCGGCGAAACCGATCGTGGTGGCGACCGGGACCGGCCACGGTGCGGCGCCCGTCGCCGCGAGCGCGTTCAGCTCCGAGACGGCACCGACGACCGCGACGGCGACGCCGAGCACGGGGAACCGGACCGCCAGGAGCAGCCCGGCGGAGTGGAGCAGCGCGACGACGATGCTCACGACGGGCGGGACCCCGTAGACGGTCGCGCCCAGCGAAGCGCTGACGGCGAGGAGCGCGAGCGCGAGCGCCGAGACGGCCGCCCAGGCGAGGAGCGGGATGCGGGGCCGGGCGGTCATGCGGCAAGGGTACCGCGCGGGCTGCGCGGGATTCCGGCGTCGCTCCGAACGGGTGCGGCGCGGTGCGGCGGGCGCGGTTCGGGAATCCGTCGCCCGATTCGAAATCGACCCTTGCCTCCGGCTCCGCGGCGGCGATAGGCTGACTTCCGGTATCCCACGACCCGGAAAGGAGCAGGCACATGGTACGCATCATCCCGTCCCCGTTCGCAGCTCTTCCGGGCATCGCGCTGTCCGGCCGGTAGCTTCACCGCTCCGCTGCCCGCTCCAAGAGCCCGCCAGCAGCAGAGCCAGCCGCACGACTCCAGCTCACGCGCATCTTCGCGCACGCACGCATCTCAGGGAACATGACCACTTCACACGCCGACACGGCACCTCAGACCCAGCGACTCTCGACGCTGCGCGCACTCGCGCGGCTCCTGCCCTTCGCGAAGCCCGCCCTGCCCCGTCTCATCGGCGGGCTCTTCGTCGGTCTCGCCGCGGCCGTCGCCAGCCTGCTCATCCCGCTCGCGCTCCAGTACGTGATCGACGGTCCGCTCACCTCGGGCGACCGCACGGCCTTCCTCTGGGCGGCCTTCGGCGTGCTCGCGCTCGGTGTGGGCGAGGCGCTGTTCGTCTTCCTGCGCCGCACCCTCGTGCTGACGCCCGCCGCCGCGGTCGAGTATTCGGTCCGGCAGGCCTTCTACCGGCGGCTGCAGCGCCTGCAGGTCGCCTTCCACGACCGGTGGCAGTCCGGACAGCTGCTCAGCCGCATGATGCAGGACATCGGCCTCATCAGGCGCTGGCTGGCCTTCGGCTCGATCCTGCTCGTCATCAACGTCACCACCCTGGTCCTCGGCATGGCGCTGCTGTTCCGCTGGCACTGGGCGCTGGGCGTCGGCTTCGTCGTCTGCAGCATCCCGATCTGGGTGGTCAGCTACCGCTTCGAGCAGCGCTACGGCGTGCTCACCCGCACCAGCCAGGACCAGGCGGGCGACCTCGCGACCGCGGTCGAGGAGAGCGTGCACGGCATCCGGGTGCTGAAGGCCTTCGGGCGCGGCGGTCACGCGCTCGGCGCCTTCGAGCGCAAGGCCGAGACGCTGCGCGCGACCGAGATGAGCAAGGCGCGCGAGATGGGCGTGATCTGGTTCTGGTACGAGCTGGTGCCGATCATGGCGCAGAGCACGTGCTTCATCATCGGCGTCGTGCTGGCCGCCCAGGGGCAGCTCACCGTCGGCGAGCTGTTCGCCTTCTTCGCTCTGGCCGCGGCGATGCTCTGGCCGATGGGATCCCTCGGCTTCCTGTTCTCGTTCCTGATCGACACCCGCACCGCGACCGATCGCGTCTTCGAGGTGTTCGATGCGCCGATCCTCATCGAGGATCCCGCCGATCCGCGCACGATCGCGGAGCCGAGGGGCGCGCTGGCGTTCCGCGGTGTGCACTTCCGCTACCCGGATGCGAAGGAACCGGAGACCGACCTGATCGACGGGCTCGACCTCGTGCTGCGCCCGGGCGAGACGATGGCGCTCGTCGGCGCGACGGGCAGCGGCAAGACGACGCTGACGGCGCTGCCGACCCGGCTCTACGACGTGACCGCCGGGTCGGTCGAGATCGATGGCGTCGACGTGCGCGAACTGCGGCTCGAAGACCTGCGCAGCCTCATCGGCGTCGCCTTCGAGGAGCCGATCCTGTTCTCGGCGAGCGTGCGCGAGAACGTGCTGCTCGGGCGCCACGATCTCGACCCGGGAAGCGCCGAGGCGGACGCGGTGCTGCGCGAGGCGCTCGACGTCGCGCAGGCCGGTTTCGTCCACGAACTGCCCGACGGGGTCGACACCGAGGTGGGGGAGGAAGGGCTCAGCCTCTCCGGCGGCCAACGGCAGCGCCTCGCGCTCGCCCGAGTGGTCGCGGCCAACCCGTCCGTGATGGTGCTCGACGACCCGCTGTCCGCGCTCGACGTCGACACCGAGGCGCTCGTCGAGGCCGCGCTCCGGCGCGTGCTCGCGGGCACCACCGCGCTGATCGTCGCGCACCGGCCGTCGACGGTCGCCCTCGCCGACCGCGTCGCGGTCATGCGCGACGGCCGCATCGACGCGGTCGGTACCCACGGCGAGCTGCTCCGCAGCAGCGAGCACTACCGCTATCTGATCTCCAGCATCGAAGAGGAGGGCCGGCGATGAGCCCCGAGACCGTCCGCGGAACCCGCGGAGAGGATCGCGAGCACTACACCCGTGCCGAGAGCCGAGCGATCCGTCGGCGCTCGCTGCGCCTGCTCGGCGCGATCCTGAAGCCGCTGCGCCGGCTCGTCCTCCTCACGATGGTCGTCGTGATCGCCTCGACCGCGCTGCGGGCCATCGGGCCGACGCTGCTCGCATTCGGTATCGACGAGGCGCTGCCGCGCGCCGTCGACCAGGGCGACTGGTGGCCGGCCATCGGTATCGGGGCCGCGTTCCTCGCGACCGGTGGCATCGGCGCGGCGCTCGTCGGCTGGTACGTGGTGCTCATCGCCCGGGTCACCCAGGCGGTGATGCTCGAGCTGCGCATGCGGATCTTCCGGCACACCCAGCGACTCAGCCTGGAGTTCCACGAGGGCTACACCTCGGGTCGCATCATCTCGCGGCAGACGAGCGACCTCGAGTCGATCCAGGAGCTGCTGCACGGCAGTCTGAACGAGCTCGTGGACGCCGTGCTGCTGGGCACGTTCACGCTGATCGCCCTGTTCCTGATCGACTGGCGCTCGGGTCTCGTGCTGCTCGGTTTCGGTCTGCCGCTCGTCGTGCTCATGTGGTGGTTCGTGCGCGAATCGCAGAAGGGCTTCCGCTCGACGCGCGTCGTCAGCGCCCGGCTCATCGTCCAGTTCGTCGAGACCATGACGGGCATCCGCGCCGTGCAGGCCTTCCGGCGGGAGAAGCGGAACGACGCGGTGTTCGGCAGGGTCTCCGACGACTACCGCCGGGCGAACGTCCGCGTGATCCGGCTGTTCGGCGCGCTCGATCCGGGCCTGATCCTGCTCGCGAACCTCACCATCGCGGTCGTGCTGCTCTGGGGCGGCCTGCGAGTGATGGATGCCGGTCTCGCGATCGGCGTGCTGCTCGCGGCGGTGCTCTACGTGCGCAACTTCTTCGGGCCGATCGAGGACGTGGCGATGTTCCTCAACTCCTACCAGTCCGCGGCGGCGGCGCTCGAGAAGGTGTCGGGCGTGCTCGAGGAGGAGCCGACCGTGCGCGATCCGGCGGCGCCGGTGCGGCTGTCCGCCGCTCGCGGTGCCCTCTCCTTCGAGGGCGTGCGCTTCGGGTACGCGAATGGACGCACGGTGCTCGACCTCGCCGAGTCCGGGCAGCGCGATCTCGTGCTGCCCGCGGGGCAGACGGTCGCGCTTGTCGGAACCACGGGAGCCGGCAAATCGACCCTGGCCAAGCTGGTCGCGCGCTTCTACGACCCGAGCGAGGGTCGGGTCGCGCTCGACGGCGTCGACCTGCGCGACCTCGCGCCGGCGGACCTGCGGCGCGCGATCGTCATGGTGACGCAGGAGGCCTACCTGTTCAGCGGGACCGTCGCCGACAACATCGCGCTGGGCAAGCCCGACGCGACATCGGACGAGATCCGGGCGGCGGCGCGGGCGGTCGGAGCCGATGCCTTCATCGAGTCACTGCCCGACGGCTATGCCACCGACGTCAACAAGCGCGGCGGTCGCGTGTCCGCGGGGCAGCGCCAGCTGATCTCGTTCGCGCGCGCGTTCCTCGCGGATCCCGCGGTGCTGATCCTCGACGAGGCGACCGCGTCGCTCGACCTGCCGAGCGAGCGTCAGGTGCAGGACGCGCTGCAGCGCCTGCTCGCCGACCGCACCGCGATCATCATCGCGCACCGGCTGTCGACGGTCGCGATCGCGGATCGGGTGCTCGTGATGGAGCACGGACGTGTGATCGAGGACGGGACTCCCGGCGAGCTCATCGCTTCGGGTGGCAAATTCGCCGGCCTGCATGCGGCGTGGGAGGACTCCCTGGCGTAGCGGGAGGCGGAGTTATCCACAGATCGGGGGATCCGGGCACATCGGCCCGGATCCCCTGGGAGCATGGGACCTCCATCCCCGTCCACCTCGAGAATGGAGCCCCGTGGCATGACCGAACCCCAGATCTGGACCATCATCGGCGTGCTCGTGGCGAGCACGGTCGGCTTGGCGGCCTTCATGACGCAGACGCTGCAGCGCAGCGTTGCGGGACTGCGCGACGAGATGGTGGGCCGGTTCACCGCTCTCGACGGGCGTGTCGAGCGTCTGGAAGGACGCTTCGATCGGCTCGAGCATAAGGTCGACGGTCTTGAAGGCGATATGCGCGTGGTCTCCGAGAAAGTGGATGGCCTGGAACGCGATATGCGCGTGGTCTCCGAGAAAGTGGATGGCCTGGACCGGGACATGCGCGTGCTCTCCGGCAAGGTCGATGGCCTCGACCGAGACGTCCGCGCGATCTCGGAGCAGATTCTTCCGGAGTGAGTCTCCGGCGGAGCTCTCGCTACTGTTCGCGAGGTGCGGGAGGGACCGCCGAATTCGAGGTGTCGTCTGCGGCGCCGGATTCGGTGGCGTCCACCGCCTCGTCCTCGATCACGTCGTCCTCGGTGCGCTCCTTGGTGCGCCAGGCATAGATGCTCTCCGATGCCGCGGAGCGCTGCCGGTTCAGGAAGATGACCGAGAGGCTCACCGCCGCGAGCGTCGCCACGATCGCCGACAGCCACCACGTCCATCCGATGAGCATGAGGGCGGCGAAGGGCACCACGAAGAACACGAGGCGCAGCACGACGTAGACGAGCCAGGCAGAGCGGGATTTCACCCTTCGAGTGTACGGGTACCGGCTGGGTCGCCCCTCAACGGTCGGATCCAGCGCACCGACAGCCGGGCTGGGTACGATGGGTGCATGGTACGAGTGGCGATCATCGGAGTGGTCGTCGCCGTTGCATTCACGCTCTATGCGCTGATCGACGCGGCGATGTCGGAACCGTCGCGGTCCCGGGGCGTCAGCAAGCCGGTCTGGGTGGTGCTCACCGTCGTGCTGCCGGTGATCGGCGGGATCCTCTGGTTCACGATCGGCAGGGGGCAGCCGCAGCCCGCGCGTCCGGCCGCACGCCCCGACGACGATCCCCGCTTCACCGCGACGCGACTGACGCACGATCAGCTCGACGACCACATGCGGGAGCTCGAGGACCGTCTGCGCGAACTCGACGCCGAGACCTTCCCCGGCGAACCTCCGGCAGTCGACGTTCCGGATCCCACCCGAGGAGCCGAGCCCGAACGGACCGGAGATCAGGCTCCGGACGCACCCGAGCCCGGCGCCGGCGATCCGTTGCATCCCCGAGATCGGCTGAGCGGGACGGACCTCCGGCCCGACGACCCCGAGCCGGGCCGGAAGTGAGCACGGCGCCCGCCGCCGAGTTCTCGATCGCGCTGCTCGCGGAACTCGTCCGCGGCGGAGTACGCGACCTGGTGGTCTGCCCCGGCTCCCGGTCGCAGGCGCTCGCGCTGGCCGCCGCAGCTGCGGAGGCCGGCGGTGCTGTTCGCCTGCACGTGCGCGTCGACGAGCGCTCGGCCGGGTTCTTCGCGCTGGGCGTTGCACGTGAAACGGGCGTTCCCGCGCCGATCATCGTGACGAGCGGCACCGCGGTCGCCAACCTCGTGCCGGCCGCGCTCGAAGCGCACGAAGCTCGTGTTCCCATGCTGCTGCTGACCGCGGACCGGCCGGACGAGCTTCGGGGCATCCGCAGCAATCAGACCACCCGGCAGGGTGAACTGGTCGGCGCGTTCGCCCGGCTCGTGCTCGAAGTGCCGGCTCCCGCTGCAGTGCCGGACTCGACGGAACCGCCCTGGATCGCCGGATTCGAGCCGGACCGTCTGGCTCGGACGGCGCTGCAGGCCGCCCGCGGCACCTCCGAGCGACCGGCGGGTCCGGTGCAGCTCAACCTCGCGTTCCGCGAGCCGCTCTCCGGCCCTCCGCTCGGCGGGAACCTGCGCGTCGGAACTGAGACGTTGACCGTTTCCGAGCTCTTCGCCTCCGCGCGCGCGGACGCCGATCGCGAACTCGACGGGGAGGAACCCGCCGCGGGTCCTGCAGGAGACCGCCCGAGGCTCGAGGCGATGGGCGGCGGAAATCGAGCGGTGCCCGAGTGGCCGGGTGCAGAAACCTACGTGCACGACGACGGCGTCCGTGCGGTGGTCATCGCGGGTGCGGATGCCGGAGACCGGGCCGAGGCCTTCGCCCACGACGCCGGTCTGCCGCTGCTCGCCGAGGTCGTCAGCGGTGTGCGGTTCGGGCGTGAAGCGGTGACGAACTACTCGGCGCTGCTCGACGACCCCGAGCTCGGTGGCGCGGTGGAGCGGGCGATCGTGTTCGGCCACCCGACGCTGACCCGGCAAGTGCCGGCGCTGCTGAAACGCGACGGCGTCGAAGTCGTCGTCGTCGACCCGCACCTCGGCCGCGGGGTGGAGCACTACGATCCGAGCGGCGCTGCACGAGTGGTGCGCATCGCGAGCGTGGGCGAGGCGCACGATCCGCGGGCGGTCCGGGAGTGGCTCGGTTCCTGGATCGTCGCCGATCGCGCATTGCGCGAGGCCCGCAGCACGGTGCACGAGCCCGACCTCGCCGCTGCGCTCGCCCCGGGATACCGGGAGCGCAGCAGCTACGCGCGCGCCGAGGTCGCCGTCATGCGCGAACCCGTGACACGCGAGATGCTCGCCGAATCCGTGTGGCGGGCGACCTGGCCGCACGACCGTCTGGTGGTCGCCGCGTCGCGGTTGGTCCGAGTGCTCGACGGGATCGCCCCGCCTCGACGGATCCGGGTGCACGCCAACCGCGGCCTCGCCGGGATCGACGGGACCGTGGCGACCGCGCTCGCCATCGCCGCGGTGAGCCAGTCCGCGGACGATCCGCGGCAGGCGGCGGGAACCACCCGCGTGCTGATCGGCGATCTCGCGCTGATGCACGACGCGGGGTCCCTGCTGCTCGATCCGGAGGAGCTCCGCCCGCGCATCCAGGTGCTCGTCGGCGTCGACGGCGGCGGCACGATCTTCGACGGGCTCGAGGTCGCGGGAACCGCGGATCGCGACGCCTACCGCAGAGTCATGACGGTGCCCCGGTCGATCGGGCTGCGCGAACTCGCCGAGGCCTACGGATGGGCCTACGAGCGGGCTGCGACGCGGAGCGAGCTCGACCGGATCTTCACCGCTCCCGTGACCGGTCCGACGATCGTCGAGGTCCCGCTGGCCGAGTAGTCCGCGGGCTCAGGCCGGCCAGCGCAGGTCGATCGAATCCTCGATCCGCGCGCGTTCGGCTGCGACGTCGAACTCCGGTTGCGGCCATTCCGGGGCCATGCGGTGCAACTCCGAGATGACGATCCGCTGCACCGCGGCTCGGGCGTACCACTTGGCGTTCGCAGGGACGACGTACCAGGGCGCGTGCTCGACGTTCGTGCGCTCGATCGCGATCCCGAACGCGTCCATGTAGTCGGGCCAGAGCAGCCGCTCGTCGACATCGCCGGGGTTGTACTTCCAGTACTTCTCGGGGTCGTCGAGGCGCGAGAGGAGCCGGGCCGCCTGCTCCTCGGGGGAGATGTGCAGCATGATCTTGACGATGCGCACACCGGCGTCCGCGATGCGGCGCTCGAAGTCGACGATGGCGCCGTAGCGCCGTTCGATCTCCTCCGGCGGGGCGAAGGCGCGGACGCGCTGGATCAGCACGTCCTCGTAGTGGGACCGGTCGAAGAGCCCGATGACTCCGGGGCCGGGAACCCGGGGCTCCACCCGCCAGAGGAAGTCGTGCGTGCGCTCTTCCGGTGTCGGGCTCTTGAACGCGGTGAGTGCGAGCCCGTACGGCTCGAGCTGGGCGAACACGTGGTTCACGATCCCGCCCTTGCCCGCGGCGTCCATGGCCTGGAGGACGACGAGCAGCCGATCTTCGGCTCCGAGCCGGCTCTGTGCGAAGAGCTTCTCCTGCAGGCCGCGCAGTTCCTGTGCGGATGCGGCGAGCTCGGTGGCGCCCGCGCGTTTGTCGGCGGCGGTTCCGGGGGTCGAGGACGGGTCGACTCTCCGCAGATCGAAGTCGGGCCCGACGCGCAGCAGCGCCGAGACGTCGTCGGTCCAGAAGTGCTTCGTCATGGGGCCTCCTCGCTTCGGTCACACAGTACCGGGGCGGGGGCGGCGGCTCCAGTCTCGGAGCGGGCCACATGTCGGGCATCGGCGTCGAGGACGCGGGAGCCCGGCACGTGGCCCGAGGGGTCTCCGGGGATCGCGGTCAGGCGGTCTCGTCGGACACGCGCCGTTTCCGCGCGACCAGCGCGAGCGAGACGCCGCCGAGGAGGAGCGCACCGCCCGCGGCAGCGGCGAGCGGGGTCCAGAGCTCCGGGGCTCCGGTGGTCGCGAGCGGCTGCGCCGCATCGGTGGTCGGCATGATCGCCGGGCGCGCGGTTCCGCTCGGCGTAGCCGGGGCGGTGGTGGGAGGAGTGCTCGGACCGGTCGGATCCGTCGGGCCGGTCGGTTCCGTCGGTGCGGTCGGTTCCGTCGGTGCGGTCGGTTCCGTCGGTGCGGTCGGATCCGTCGGTGCGGTCGGATCCGTCGGCTCGACCGGAGGCTGCACGGAAGCGGTGCTACCGGCGAGTCGGGACACCGCCGAGTTCTTCGGACTGCTGGCGCTCCACTGGTCGGTGAACACGATGGATCCGAGCTCGCCGGACGCGCTCCGGAGGTCCGCGGGGGTCCAGGTCACCGGCACTTCCACCTGGGCGCCCGGTGCGAGGTACGGATCGAAATCGCCGATGGTGAGCTCGGACCCGCCGGACGTCCCCTGCAGTTCGGCGGTCAGCAGCACCCGGCGGCCGGTCGGGTTCGTGACCGTGACCGTGCGGTCGGTCGCGGTTCCGGGCTCGACGTTGCCGAAGTCGGCATCGGTCGCCGTCAGCGGCACCTCGACTCCGATCCCGCTGTAGTTCGCGATGAAGGACGCGGGCCGATCGGTCCCCCAATCGGGAACCGGCGGATGCGCCGAGACGAGGAAGGCGCCGCTCTGCTCTCCGACGGAGTACGGCGAGTACGTGACTGGGATGTTCGCGCTCTCGCCCGGAGCGAGCGTGCGCGGGAGCGATGCCGGGTCGGCGAGCCGCACCGGCGAGCCCCAGGAATTGATCGCGAGGATCGGGAGATCGAACGCGGTGATGTTGGTGACTCGAAACTCGATGGGATCGGAGGTGGTGCCCACCGGTACCGATCCGGCGTCGACCTGCGAGGTCTCGAGCACCTTCGGGTTGCCGTTGATCGAGACCTGGGCGTCGACCGGGTCCCCGTCGGGGACGCCGGCGGGGGTGACCGGGGTCGCCCGCATGTTCCAGCCGGCGCCGAGCGAGTAGTGGCTCTGCGGTGCGAAGTAGTACTCGAGGGTGCACTGGTCGCCGGCGTGCATGATCGTCGTGCCGAAGTAGGGCGGGCAGACGCCCGTGAACTTGGCGCCGTACTCGGGAGTGACCGAGGGCTCGCCCTGGTTGCCGAACCGGATATCGCGCTTCGCGGTGACGGTGACCGTTCCCGTGCCCCGGTAGCCGAGCGCGGCATCGATCTCGAGTCGATCGCTCGACAGGCTGAAGAGGTCGTTCTCGGACTGGGCGGTTCGCGTGCGGGGCGCTGATGCTTCGGGCAGTGCGAGGTGCGGGACCTCTGCCCGTGCGGTCGGCTCCTTCGAATCCGCGGAGTCCGCCGGCGCGGCGAGCGCCGGCGTCGCCGCGCCGAACGACAGGGCGAGTGCGATCGCGGAGACGCCGATCAGGGTCGTCTTCGGGCGGGTGATGCGTGAACGCATGAAGTCTCCTTTCGAGGGGAGCCTGGCGGCGTTCGACGGGGGACGAGCCGCCAGGCTCGGGCGGAGTGATCAGGTCCGCATTCTGAAGTATATCATGCGGAAATTTTAGATACGCGAAAGTTCGATCCGGCGGCAGCGCGAACCTCCGACCGCCGCCCGGAGGACGGGCGGTTCAGGCGGAGAAGGCCTCGACGACGGGGCGGAACTTCGAGACGGTCTCGACGAACTCGTGCTCGGGATCCGAACCGGCCACGATCCCGCCCCCCGCGGTCGCGGTCAGGGTTCGGGTATCTGCGGAAGCGGATTCGAGCTGTCCGCAGCGCAGCGCGATCACCCATTCGCCGTCGCCGGCGGCGTCGATCCACCCGACCGCCCCCGAGTACCGGCCGCGGTCGAACGGCTCGAGCTCGGCGATCGTCTCGATCGCAGCGCCGGTCGGCGTGCCGGCGACCGCCGCGGTCGGATGCAGGGCTCCGACGAGCTCGAGCGCGCCGCGGTCGGCGCCGAGCCCGGCGCCGAGGTCGGTCGCGAGGTGCCAGACGTTGGGCAGACGCAGCGCGAACGGCTCCTCGCTCGTGTGCAGCGATCGCACGTGCGGGGCGAGTGCCGTCACGACGCTCTGCACGGCGAACGCGTGCTCGTGCTGATCCTTCGCGCTCGTCAGCAGTTCGTCGCGCGCGCGCGCGTCGGCGGCGGCGTCCCCGGCGACCCGTGCGCGCGTGCCGGCGAGTACCCGCGCCGAGACGGCGCCGCCGGTGGACCGGATGAGCGTTTCGGGGCTCGCGCCGATCAGCCCGTCGACCGCGAAGGTCCAGCAGTCGTCGTAGCGCTCGGCGAGGCGGCCGAGCGGCACGCGCAGGTCGTCGCCGGCGGGGATCTCGGTCGCGGTCTGCCGGGCCAGCACCACCTTCTCGAGCGCTCCGTCGTCGATGCGGCGGACGGCCTCGCGGACCCCCGCGAAATAGGCGTCGGTCTGCGGCCCCCGCGCGGTGACGTCGAGCGCGGCGCCGCGCCACCCGCCGCGGGGAGGCGCCTCGGGCAGCTCGGGATCGAGCGCGGTCGCGGCGGCATCCGCGCCGGTCGGAGCGAGCGTCACCTCGGTGATCCAGGCGAGGCCGCGGTGCCGCGCGATGAGCAGGCGGGGGACCACGAGCACGCTCTGCGCGCCGCTCGTCCCGGCGAACGCGAAGGTACCGAGGGCGACCAGGCCGCTGCCCGGCAGGCGCACCGGATCGTCGATCTCGGCCGCGGCCGAGATCTCGCGCCAGGCGGCTGCGGCTCGGTCGAAGCGGTCGGGGCCGGAGAACACGAGGCGCAGTGCTTCGCCGATACCGACGCAGCCGCGATCCCCGCGGGTCCAGACGAGCGGCTCGGCAGGATCGGCGTACGCGAGGAGGTCGGGGAGCTCGGCGAGGGGTCGCGTGACGGCGCGAAGGCTCGGAACGGACACGCTGCTCACCCTGACAATCTACTCTCCCGCGATGCGCGAGCCGTGCGAGGCCTGCGCGCGGAGCCGTCGCCCGCGCCCGCGCAGGGGCGCGCATCCGGGTGCGCGGAAAGCCCATGCGATGGGTTCAGCGGAACGGGCTAGCATGGTGGGGTGACCCGCCCCGATACCGCCACGAAGCTAGCAGCCGATGTTTCCGCGATGTTCGACGAGGTGTCACCGCGCTACGACCTCATCAACGATGTGCTCTCCGTCGGCAACTCCCGACTGTGGCGCGTCGCCATGACCAAGGCGCTGCAGCCCCGCAAGGGCATGCGGATCCTCGACCTCGCGGCCGGCACCGGAACGGCGAGCGCCGCGATCGCGAAGCACGGTGCCCACGTCACGGCTGCGGACTTCTCCGAGGGCATGCTCGCCGAGGGGCGGATCCGCCAGGCTGGCAACGACCTCATCGACTTCGTCTGGGCCGATGCCACGCAGCTGCCCTTCGACGACAACAGCTTCGACGCGGCGACCATCTCCTTCGGCCTCCGCAACGTCGAGGGCCCCGAGCGGGCGCTCGCCGAGATGTTCCGGGTGGTGAAGCCCGGGGGGCGCGTGGTCATCTGCGAGTTCTCGCGGCCGACCTCGTCCCTCATGCGCGGCCCCTACACGGCCTACTCCCGTGCGGTGCTGCCGCGCATCGCGGGGCTCATCAACAAGTCGGCGGCCGAGGCCTACCGCTACCTGAACGAGTCCATCGAGGCGTGGCCCGCACAGGACCGCCTGGCCGCCATGCTGCGCGAGGTGGGCTTCGAGCGGGTGGCCTACCGCAATCTGACCGGCGGGATCGTCGCGCTGCACCGCGGCTTCGTGCCGCGCGAACCCGTCGAGATCCCGGCTGCGGAGCCCGTGGCTGCGGAGCCCGTCGCGAAGACGCCCGCGCGGGCGAAGAGCGCCGTGAAGCCGAAGGCCGCCGCGTCGAAACCGAAGGCGACCGCCCGGGCGAAGGCCCCGGCCAAGCCGAAGACCGCGCCGGCGAAGCCCGCACCGAAGCGCACCGAAGCACCGTCAGAGGAAGAGGCATGAAGCTGACGAACGCCGCAGACACCGCGACGCAGGCACTGCCCATGCGGCTGTTCCGCGGGGCGCAGGACCGGAGGCACGCCCAGCGCGTGCAGGAGCAGCTCGAGCTCGTCGAAGCGGGGCTCATCGAGCACCTCGGCTTCGCCTCCGACGTCGCCGACGCGCCCGCCCGCTACCTCATGGAGGCCGGCGGCAAGCGGATCCGACCGATGCTCACTCTGCTGACGAGCGAGCTCGGCACCGGCCCGAACGAGCTGGTGCGCCGCGCGGCGCAGGCCGTCGAGATGACCCACCTGGCCTCGCTCTACCACGACGACGTGATGGACGACGCGAAGCTCCGCCGAGGCGTTCCGGCCGCTCAGACGGTCTGGTCGAACTCGGTCGCGATCCTCGCGGGCGACCTCCTGTTCGCCCGGGCGTCCAGCCTGGTCTCGGGCATGGGGGAAGAGGCGATCCTGCTGCAGGCGCAGACCTTCGAACGACTCTGCCTCGGGCAGCTGCACGAGACGGTCGGCCCGAGGGAGGGCGACGATCCGATCGCGCACTACATCCAGGTGCTCGCCGACAAGACGGGCGCGCTGATCGCGACCGCCGCGCGCATGGGCGTGATGTTCGGTGAGGCCGCGGCCGAGTACGCCGATCCGGTGACCGAGTACGGCGAGCGCATCGGCGTCGCGTTCCAACTCGTCGACGACGTGATCGACCTGTCGCCGAAGAAGGAGGCGACGGGCAAGCGGGCCGGTACCGATCTTCGCGCCGGCGTCGCCACGCTGCCGGTGCTGCTGCTCCGCCGTCGGGCCGAGAACGGCGATGCCGCCGCGAGCGAGCTCCTGGCGCGCATCGACGCGGGCGTGGCCCGCATCGCCGCGGGCGAGGATCCCGCGCTGCTCGACGCCGAGGTCGAGGCGCTGCGCGAGCACGAGGTGACCCGCGAGACCGAGGCCGAAGCGAAGCGGTGGGCGTCCGAGGCGGTGGCGCAGCTCGATGCACTGCCCAAGTCCTCGGTGCGCCGTGCGCTCGAGCGCATGGCCGATTCGATCGTGAACCGCGAAGGCTAGATTCCGCGAGCGTGCGGAGGCGACTGGAAGAGATAGAGGGCTGATGGAGAAGATGCGACTGGCGATCGTCGGCGCCGGACCGGCGGGTATCTACGCCGCCGACCTGCTGATCAAGGCCGAGCGCGACTTCGAGGTCGAGATCGACCTGTTCGAACAGCTGCCCGCCCCGTACGGGCTGGTGCGCTACGGCGTCTCTCCCGACCACCCCCGCATCAAGGGCATCATCACCGCCCTCCGCGAGGTGCTCGATCGGGGCGATATCCGCTACTTCGGCAACGTCCGCTACGGCACCGACATCACGCTCGACGACCTCAAGAAGCACTACAACGCGGTGATCTTCTCGACCGGCGCGATCCGGGACGCCTCGCTGAGCATCCCGGGGATCGACGCCGAGGGCTCCTACGGAGCCGCGGACTTCGTGAGCTGGTTCGACGGGCACCCCGATGTTCCGCGCACCTGGCCGCTCGAGGCGGAGCAGGTCGCCGTGATCGGCAACGGCAACGTGGCGCTCGACACCTCCCGCATGCTGATCAAGCACGCGGACGATCTGTTGCCCACCGAGATCCCGGCGAACGTCTACGAGGGGCTCAAGGCGAACCCGATCCAGGAGCTCCACCTGTTCGGACGCCGCGGCCCGAAGTACGTGAAGTTCACTCCGCTCGAGCTGCGCGAGCTCGGCGAGGTACGAGATGTGGACATGGTCGTCGACGAGCGGGACTTCGACGTCGACGACGCCTACGCCGACGAGACCCTGGCGAAGAACAAGCAGGTCATCGTGATGTCCCGCATCATGGACAAGTGGCGCCAGGAGCAGCGCGATCGAGTGAGCGGCGAGGTCGCCCCCGCGTCGCGTCGCCTGCACTTCCACTTCTGGTCGAAGCCCGTCGAGGTCGTCACCGAGGGCGGTCGGGTGACGGGGCTCCGGATCGAGCGCACCGCGCCCGACGGCAACGGCGGGGCGGTCGACACCGGTGAGTTCGAGGTGATCCCGGTGCAGTCGCTGTACCGTGCGATCGGCTACTTCGGGTCCCCGCTCGACGAGATCCCATTCGACGACCGTCGCGGAGTGATCCCGAACGAGGCCGGGCGCGTGCTCGATGCCGCGGGCGAGCGCCTGCACGGTGTCTACGCGACGGGCTGGATCAAGCGCGGCCCCGTCGGACTGATCGGGCACACCAAGTCCGACGCGATGGAGACGCTCGAGTCCCTCATGGAGGATCGCGGTACCTGGTGGACGCCCGAGGACGCGTCGCTCGAAGCGATCCCGGCGCTGCTTTCGGCGCGGGAGGTCCCTTACACGACCATCGAGGGCTGGCACCGGCTCGACGAGCACGAGCTCGGGCTGGGGGAGGCCGAGGGGCGCACGCGCATCAAGGTGGTTCCCCGGGACGAGATGACCCGGATCGCTCGGGGCGACTAGTCCTCCGTCCGCTCCCGCGGGCGCACCGCACGTAGGCCGTCCGGCCGGCACCGATCACGGTGCGGGCCGGGCGGCCTTCGTCGTTCCGCTGGTGGTCGGGCACGGGGTTCGTGGGGCGTTCCGAGGGGCTCGAAGCAAGAATCGGCGTGATTCCGCGGATCTGCGGTGAGACACGCGCGGGATTACGCCTCGTGTTGCGGGTGGGGTGGGG
>NZ_LAYO01000098.1 GCF_000980875.1 Leucobacter sp. Ag1
GCGGTCGCGGCTCCCCCGGCGGTGCACCAGGCCGGCGCGCAGCACTCGGCCGCGCAGCTGCCCACCAGCGCGCCCGGCCAGCAGCAGGTGCAGCAGCACCCGCAGCAGCCGGCTCCCGCCCAGGCCCCGCTGCCGCAGCACGCTCCTCCGCAGCCGACCAAGCCGCGCACCGCGGATCGCGTGATCACGGTCTTCCTGCTCGTGATCGGCGCGTTCGGAGCGCTGAATACGGCGTTCGAGCTGTACCGGTTCCCGCAGGCGCAGCAGAAGACCGCCGAGATGCTCGGCCTCTCGGACTACACGCCGCCGAGCTGGCTCGGCCCCGTCGGCATCGTCTGCGCGATCGTCGTGCTGGCGATCTACGCGGTCAGCCTGATCCTCTCGGTCCGGCGGCTCCGCGCGAACAAGCTCACGTTCTTCGTGCCGCTCATCGCGGGCGTGGTCGCGTTCCTGCTGTTCTTCGTCCTCGCGATCGCCGCCGTGGCGTCGTCGCCGGAGCTCCTGCAGGCATCGCAGGATCCCGACGCGATCAGCAAGCTCCTCGAGAGCATGCGCTCGACCACCTCGAACTAGCACCGGCTCCGACGCCGCAGGCGAATCGCGGGCCCGGGAGCTTCGGCTCCCGGGCCCGCGTCGTTCCCGTCCGCGCGTTCGACCCGTTCGCCGTGCGGCTCACGGCTCCGATCCCGCTACGCTGAGCGCATGGTTTCAGCGACGAATCCCGGCACCGGCGCGGGCTCCGGCCCGAGCGATCGCCTGCCCGGCTCCACCGTGATGCGCTACGCCGCGGGGTCGCTCGGCACGGGCGGCTTCGCCACGCTCCCGGGCCTGGTGCTCGTCTACTACCTGACCGACTCGCTCGGGGTCACCGCGCTCGCAGCCGGCGCCATCGTCACGCTCGCGAAGGTCTGGGACGTGCTGATCGACCCGCTCATCGGCGGGCTCAGCGACCGCACCCGGCAGCGCACCGGCTCGCGCCGCGGCCCCATGCTGCTCGGCGCGATCGGGCTGCCGATCGCGTTCGCGCTCACCTTCGCCGTGCCGGCCGGCACGCCGCCGGCGCTCGCCGCGCTCTGGGTGCTCATCGCCTTCGTGCTCGCGGCGACCTGCTTCAGCCTGTTCCAGGTGCCCTACATCGCGCTGCCCGCGGAACTCACCTCGGGGTACCGCGAGCGGACCCGGCTGCTGACCTGGCGGGTGATCGTGCTGACGATCGCGATCCTGCTGTTCGGCGCGGGCGGTCCCGAGCTGCGCGGCCTGTTCCCCGAGCATCCGCTCGTCGGATACCTGGTCATGGCGGTCGTCGCCGGGCTCGTGCTCTCGGCGGGCATGCTCGTCGCCGCCCGCGTCGCGCCGCGCGGCGCCCCGATGCCCGCGGCGCCGACCGCACCCCGCGGGCGCTTCGGATCCGGTCTGCTCGAGCACTACCGCGAGGGGCTCGCCGCGCTGCGCGAGAGCCAGCCGTTCCGTGCGCTGCTCGGCACATTCGTGCTGCAGGGTCTCGCGACCGGGCTCATGCTGGCCGGCGCGCAGTTCGTCGCGCGCTGGATCCTGGGCGACGAGGGAGCGGTCACGCTGCTGTTCGTCGCGCTGATCGCGCCGGCGCTGCTCGTCTCCCCGCTGTGGCGGATCCTCGCGGATCGGATCGGCAAGGAGCGCGCCTTCCGGCTCGCGAGCGTGGTGTTCCTGCTCGCCTCGGTGCTGCTCATCGGCATGACCTGGGCTCCCGGCTGGTGGATCCTCGCCCCGGTCGCCCTGGCGGGCGCCGCCTACGCGGGCATGCAGACCCTGCCCATGGCGATGCTCCCCGACGTCATCAGCCACGACCGGGCCGGCGGCGCGGACCGCGCCGGGATCTTCGGCGGAGTCTGGACCGCGGGCGAGACCACCGGCATGGCCCTCGGTTCGACCGTGCTGACGGTCGTGCTCGCCCTCACCGGCTACGTCGAGTCGACGGCCGGGGTCCGCGTCGAGCAGCCGGGCTCGGCGATCTCGGGCATCGCGCTCTCGTTCAGCTTCCTGCCCGCGCTGCTCATGCTCGCCAGCCTCGCGGTGCTGGCGCGCTACCGGCTGCGCGAGCACGACATCACCGCGAGCGAGGAGCCCGCATGACCTCCGAACCCCGCCTCGACCCCGCACGGGTGCTCGACCGTCTGCGCGAACTGCGCGAGCACGATGCGCCGACCCACGGCGGCCGGATCCTCGCCTACGTCTACGATCCGGGCCGACCCGAGATCGATGAGCTCGCGCACCGCGCCGCCGAGATCGCGCGGCCGCTCAACGGACTCGACCCGACCGCCTTCCCCTCGATCGCGGCGATGGAGCGCGACCTCGTCGCGTTCGTCCGGTCCGCCGTGCACGGGCCGCGCTTCGGCCCGGGCCGGGTCGTGGGCAGCGTCACGAGCGGCGGCACCGAGAGCTGCCTGCTCGCGGTGAAGTCGGCTCGGGATCGCTGGCGCGCCGCGTCTCCGGATCGCGCGCTCGCCCGACCGCGGCTCCTGGCACCCGCGACCGCGCATGCCGCGTTCCAGAAGGCGGCTCGCGCCTTCGACCTCGACTGGGATCCGGTGCCGTGCGCCGCCGACGGCTCGGTGAGCGCCGAGTCGATGCTGTCGCGCCTCGACGACGATGTCGCGCTCGTCGTCGTCTCGGCCCCGGCGTACCCGAGCGGAGCGGTCGATCCGATCCGCGAGGTGTCAGACGCCGCGCGGGCTCGGGGCATCGACTGCCACGTCGACGCCTGTTTCGGCGGCCTCGCCCTGCCCTGGTGGCCGGGCGTTCCGGTCTGGGACTTCCGGCTGCCGGGGGTCACGAGCCTGTCGGCCGACCTGCACAAGTTCGGGTTCGCCCCGAAGGGCGTCTCGGTGCTGCTGCACCGGGGTCGGGCACGGCACCGCTCGCAGTTCTTCGCGACGACCCGCTGGCCTGGATACCCCGTGGTCAACCCGACGCTGCTCGGCTCCCGCTCCGCCTCGCCCCTCGCCGCGGCCTGGGCGATCGTGCAGCACCTCGGAGCCGACGGCTACGCCGAGCTGACCGCGCGCACCGTCGCCGCGACCCGCGGAATCGCCGCGGCGGCCGCCGCGATCGAGGGGATCGCGGTGATGGGCTCGCCCGTCGGCCCCGCGATCGCGCTCGTCGCCGACGTGTCGGTGCCCGAGGCCGAGCGGGTGGATCCGCACCATCTGGCCGACGCGATGGCCGAGGAGGGGTTCCGGATCCAGCATCAGCCGGGATACGTCCAGGCCGACGGGGTCCGGATCCCGCACAGCGCGCATCTCACGATCACGCCGGTGCTCGACGCGGTCGTGCCCGAGTTCGGCGCGGCCCTGCGCCGCGCCGCCGAGCGGGTGCGGGGCCGCGCTCCCGCGAACCCCGCGGCCGCTCTCGCGGCGATGCGGCTGCTGGGTTACGGCCCCGGCGGCCGGGTCCCGGGCCCGGCGGCTGCCTGGCGGATCCTGCGTCTCGCGGGGGCCGGCGGCGGATCGGGCAGCGCCGTCCCGAGCCGGCTCGCCCCGCTCATGGCGCTCGTCGAGCGGCTCCCCGCTCCCGTGGCCGAGGCGCTGCTCAGCGAGCTGATCGCCCGGGTCAGCGAGCCCTGACGGCGGTCGGGCGCCGGCCGACGCCCGACCGGACCTGCCGGTTCGCACGCCCCGACGTCAGCGCCGGAACGACGGGTCCGGCAGCAGAGCCGGGCACTGACCGGTGCCGCCGTCGGGTGCGAGCTCGAAGTGCCAGCGCTCGTTCTCGAACGCCCGGCAGAGGCCGAAGCGCTGCCCGTTGTCGCCGAGCCAGATCGAGGCGTCGAGCATCCCGACGTCGACCGCGTCCCCCGTGACGTGCAGCGATCGATCGGGGGTGTCCACCCACTTGCTCGCCTCCGCTTCGCTGCCGTACTGCTGCACGGCGGCGTCGAGGAGCTGCTGCTGCAGCTCGCGGCTGCGCCACCCCGAGGTGACCCGCAGCTCGACGCCCGCCTCCTTCGCCCCCTCGGCGGCGCGCAGGAGTGCGGCGTGCAGCTCGGGCTTCAGCCCGGTGATCGCGGCGTGATCGGCGTCGACGGCGATGCCGTTGTCGCCCTGGATGGAGCCGTCGCCCTCGGGCTTCTGCGGTTGCTGCGACTGCTGCGACTGCTGCGACTGCTGCGGCTGCTCGGTCCGCTGCGCAGCGCTGGGTCCGCCGACGGGCATCGTGGTGCCGCCCGGCGCGTGCAGCTTGCCGGAGCAGCCGGCGAGCGCCACGGCGGTGACGGTGGCCGCCGCCGCGATCAGCGCCAGCAGGATCGGGATTCGATTGCGTCGTGCTTCGGTGTGCATGCTCCGATTCCATCGGAGCGGGTGTTGCCGCGGCGTAGCGCACGGAGCATACGCGGACGATACGCCGGAGGAACGGCCGTCAGCCGCGGACGCGGCCGCCGAGCGCGCGCTCGTCGCGCTTGCCGGAGGCGTCCTGGCGCAGCTCCTTCGGCAGCGAGAAGACCAGGTCCTCCTCGGCGGTGACCGTCGCGCGCACGTCGGCGTACCCCGCGTCGGCGAGATCGTCGAGCAGCTCCTGCACGAGCACCTCCGGAACCGAGGCGCCGCTCGTCACGCCGACGGTGCGCACCCCGTCGAGCCACTCCTGCCGCACCTCGCTCGCGAAGTCGACGCGGTACGCGGCCTTCGCCCCGTACTCGAGCGCGACCTCCTTGAGCCGCACCGAATTGGAGGAGTTCGCAGACCCGACCACGATCACGAGATCGGCGCGCGGCGCGATCTGCTTGATGGCGACCTGCCGGTTCTGCGTGGCGTAGCAGATGTCGTCGCTCGGCGGATCCTGCAGCTTCGGAAACTTCTCGCGGAGACGGCGCACCGTCTCCATCGTCTCGTCGACCGAGAGCGTGGTCTGCGACAACCAGACGAGCCGTTCGGGATCGCTCACCTCGAGGGTGTCGACGTCGTCGGGCGAGTTCACGATCGTGATGTGCTCGGGTGCTTCGCCGGCGGTGCCCTCGACCTCCTCGTGCCCCGTGTGCCCGATGAGCAGGATCTCGAGGTCCTGCTTCGCGAAGCGCACGGCCTCGCGGTGCACCTTGGTGACGAGCGGGCAGGTCGCATCGATCGCGTGCAGTCCCCGATCGGCGGCAGCCTCGACCACGGCCGGGGAGACGCCGTGCGCCGAGAACACGACGTTCGCGCCCTCGGGCACCTCGTCGACCTCCTCGACGAAGATCGCCCCCATCTGCTCGAGCGTGCGCACCACGTGGACGTTGTGCACGATCTGCTTGCGCACGTAGACGGGAGCGCCGAATCGATCGAGCGCCTTCTCGACCGCGACCACCGCGCGGTCGACGCCGGCGCAGTACCCCCGTGGAGCCGCGAGCAGCACCTGCTTGGCCCCGTCGACGGGCAGATCCTTCAGCCGTCCGACCTCGCGACGCAGGCGCGGCATCGCGAGGCTCACCACCGGGGCTCCGATGGTGCGCTGGTCCGGCATCTGCGGCGCATCCGCGGTGGTCGCGTTCATGCTCCCCAGTGTAAATGCCCGCCCTGCGCGGAGGCTCAGCGGTGCCGGTCCGGCTAGGCTGGCCCCATGTCCGAGCCCACCGCACCGGCGACGCGAGAGGCGCCCTGGCCCGTCGGCCTGATGAGCCAGAAGATCCGCGACTGGATCGAACGCCTCGGCACTGTGTGGGTCGAGGGCGAGATCACGCAGTGGCAGGTGCGCGGCGGGCACGTCTACGGCAAGCTCAAGGACCTCTCGCAGGACGCGACCGTGAGCTTCACGATCTGGCAGTCGGTCGCGCGGGGTCTGACCGGCGACTTCGCGCAGGGCGACCGCGTCATCGCGCTCGTCAAGCCGAACTTCTGGGTCAAGGGCGGGTCCCTCACGATGCAGGTGTTCGAGCTGTCGCACGTCGGCATCGGCGAACTGCTCGAGCGCCTCGAGCGGCTGCGCAAGCAGCTCCAGGCCGAGGGGCTGTTCGACGCGGAGCGCAAGCGCCCGCTGCCGTTCCTGCCGGGGCTCATCGGACTCGTCACCGGCCGCGACTCCGACGCCGAGAAGGACGTCGTGCGCAACGCGACCCTGCGCTGGCCCGGGGTCCGTTTCAAGATCCACTACAGCGCCGTGCAGGGCGACCGCGCGGCGGCCGAGGTCGCCGCGGGGATCCGCGCGCTCGACGCCGACCCCGAGGTCGAGGTCATCATCGTCGCCCGCGGCGGCGGCGATTTCCAGCACCTGCTGCCGTTCAGCGACGAGGGCGTGCTGCGCGCCGCGGCCGAGGCGACGACGCCGATCGTGAGCGCGATCGGGCACGAGGCCGATCGTCCGCTGCTCGACGAGGTCGCCGATCTGCGCGCTTCGACCCCGACCGACGCGGCGAAGCGCGTGGTGCCCGACGTCGGCGAGGAACTGGCCGGCATCGACGGCGCACGCAGCCGCATGAGCTCGCGTCTCGGGCACCTGCTGGCGCACGAGACGGATCGGATCGCCCAGCTGCGATCCCGTCCGTCGATGCAGCAGCCCGAGCGCATCGTCGACGAGCGCGCGGAGGAGCTGGTGCGCTGGATCGCGCGCGGCACGGAACTCGTCGACCGTGCGGTCGAGGAACGCGACCGCACGATCCTCGAGCTGCGCGCACGCCTGACGACGCTCTCGCCGCAGGGCACGCTCGACCGCGGCTACGCGATCGCGCAGCTGGCCGACGGATCGGTGCTGCGCGACCCCGCCGACGCGCCCGCCGGCGCAGCGCTCAGGCTGTCGCTGGCCGGCGGCCGCGTCGCCGCGACCTCGGACGGCGTCGCTTCCTGGCCCTCCTCGGCAGATTCGGGAGACGCCTCTTCGCCGTTCCCGAGCCTCGCGTAGCGAGCGGGATCCCTGCGCCGCATCCGCACGGCCCACGCGGTACCTGCGAGGCCGAGCACGATCATCGGCGCGACCAGCCAGGCGTTCGCCCACCCGTCCATGCCGGTGAGCAGCTCGAAGTTGCCGAGCATCAGCCAGAGCCCCACCGCCAGACCGACGGCGCCGAGAGCCGGTGCGATGAACACGCGGAACACCCCGTGCCCGCGCCGATCCCTGCGGAAGAACCGGATCACGGCGATCATGCAGAGCAGCTGCAGCAGCACGATGCCGACGATGCCGACCCCGTTGGTCCAGAGCAGCAGGTGCAGATACGGGTCGCCGTTCAGCAGCACCGTGACGAGCACCAGCGCCGCGGCCCCGATCGTGACCGCGAGGCTCGCTCGGGCCGGCGAGGCGAAGCGCGGGTGCGCTGCGCCGAAGAAGCGGGGCATGATCCGCTCCCGCCCGAGGGCGAAGAGGTAGCGGGAGGTCGCGTTGTGGAACGCGAGGGTGGCCGCGAACAGGCTGGTGATCATCAGCACGTCCATGGCCGCTTTGGCCCAGGGACCGAGGTAGTCGCTCGCGAACAGGAAGTACATCCCCTGGAACGCATCGGAGCCCGCCAGCTCCTCGAGGCCGTCGACCCCGAGCGCCGCGGTGGCGATCCAGGTCACGAACCCGTAGAAGATCCCGAGGAAGGCCACGGCGAAGTAGGTGGCGCGCGGAACGGTCCGCGCGGGGTTCTTCGCCTCCTCCGAATAGATCGCCGTGCTCTCGAAGCCGAGGAACGCGCCCAGCGCCATCACGAACATGCCGCCGGCCCCGGAGTCGAACACCCGCGCCGGGGAGAACGGTTCGAGGCTGAAGTGGCTCGTCCCCTCGGTCGCGAGCACGGCGACCGAGATCGCCAGGAGGATCAGCACCTCCGCGCACATCAGCACGCCGAGCACCTTCGCGCCGATCGTGATCTGGCGGTACCCCAGCACCCCGACCACGGCGACGCCGATGAACGCGTAGACCGACCAGTGCAGGTCGATCCCGGTCAGGTCCGCGATCGACGACTGCGCGTAGAACCCGAGGAAGCCGAAGAAGCCGAAGCAGATCAGCGCGTACGAGATGAGTGCGACGATCGCGGTGCCGACCGCGGGCGGACGCCCGAGCCCGCGAGCGACGAAGGCGTAGAACGCCCCGGCGCTGCGCACGTGCCGAGCGAAGGCCGTCAGCCCGGCAGCGCACGCCAGGTAGACGAGACCCGAGAAGACGTAGGCGCCCGCGGCGCCGACCCCGCCCAGACGGAACGCGAGCGGGGCCGCGCCGGCCACGACCGCGAGCGGAGCCGCGGCCGCGACCACGAAGAAGACGATGTCGGCGACGCCGAGCGAACCGCCCCGCAGGCCGCCGGATCCGCTCGCGGAAGCGCTCTTCGCGGGCACCCGCGCCGTCGTGCTCTCGGTCACAGCGCCGGCCACCACTCGGCGCGGGTCCACAGGTCGAGCTCCGCCTCGGCGGCCGCGCCGATGCGGAACACCGTGGCGTCGTCGAAGGTGCGGCCCACGATCTGCACGCCGGTCGGCACCCCGTTCGGCGCGCGGCCCGACGGCACGGCGAGCACGGGAACCCGGCCGACCACGTTGAACGGCAGCGTCATGAGTTCCGAGAAGATCGCGGCCGAATCGGTGCAGGGTTCGTCGGCGGCGAAGCCGGTGTTCGCGATCGTCGGGCACAGCAGCGCGTCGTAGCGCTCCAGCAGTTCGCCGAGGGGCCGGTAGAACGCGCTCTCGGCTTCGAGACCCGGCACGTATCCCCCGGCGCCCGCGGTGGAGGCGATGAATGCGCGGGTGTAGGGCATGAGCTGGTCGACGGTGTCGGGATGCGCCTGCCCGACGCTCTCGATGAACGGCCCCATGACGGCCCCGAAGTGCGCCCACGCCGTCTCGAGCACCCGGTCGGGGCCCCAGGGCAGCAGCGCGTCGTCGATCTCGTCGACGATGGCGCCCCGCGCGCGCAGGGCCTCCGCGAACGCCGCGGTGTTCGCGACGACCGCGGGATCGGGGCGGTACCCGCCGAGGGTGTAGCTCAGCGCGATCCGGACCCCGGCGAGCGACTCGACCGCCCCCGACACGGTGATCGCGGGCCGCAGGGAGGCCGGATCGCCCGCCCACGGGCCCGAGATGACGTTCTGCAGCATCGCGACATCGGCGACGCTGCGTCCCATCGGGCCGTCGGCGCAGTAGGTGTCGCTGTTGAACGGCGCGAGACCGGGCACGCGGGCGAACGGCGGCTTGAAGCCGACGACGCCGCAGTAGGAGGACGGGATGCGGATCGAGCCGCCGATGTCGGAGCCCGTCGCGAGCACGGTTGATCCCGCGGCGAGCACGGCGCCCGAGCCGCCGGAGGAGCCGCCGGGCGTCATCTCGGGGTTGTGGGGGTTGCGGGTGACCCCCCAGAGCTTGGTGTGGGTGACCGGAGCGCAGCAGAACTCGGGAGTGGTCGCGCGCCCGTGCACCACGGCGCCGGCATCGAAGATCCGCTCGACGATGGGGTGGGTGACGTCGGCGATCGTCCCCCGTTCGAGCAGCGATCCCTCTTCGGCGAGCCGGCCGGCGATGGGCTGCTCCTCCTTCAGGACCAGGGGAACGCCCTCGAGCGGGCGCGCCTCGCCCCGCGAGTAGCGGGCCTCGGAAGCGCGAGCCGCGTCGTAGGCCTCGTCGAGGAACTCCTCGGTCATCGCGTTCACGACCGGTTCGGTCGCGGCGGCCCGGGCGACGACCGCGTCGAGCAGCTCGACCGGTGAGAGCTCGCGCCGTCGGAACCGGCCGACGGCCTCGGTCGCGGTCAGGTGGTGCAGATCCATGAGGTCTCCGTTCCCGAGGCGCTCCATCGCACCCCGTACTGCGTACCGTACATTGTACGACCCGTTACGATAGCGCACATGCCCCCGAAGCACGAGCCCCCGTCGCCCCGCCGCAGCACGCGGGCCCGCGGCGCCCTCGACCGCGCTTCGATCGCCGCAGCGGCGATCGAGCTGGTCGAGCAGCTGGGGATCGAGCGGCTCACGATGCGCGCACTGGCGACCGAGCTCGACTGCGGCACCATGACCCTCTACACCCACGTCCGCAACCGGGACGACCTACTGACCGCGATCGTCGAGCAACTGATCGCCGAGGTGGACGCCGACCGGATCGCCGCGGAGAGCGACGGCGCCTGGCGCGGCCTGCTCTCGGGAGTGCTCGACTCCTACCGGGCTCTCGCGATGCGGCACCCGCGCTCCTTCGAGCTGCTGGCACTCGCCCCCTACGACCTACCGCCGGTCGCCCCGCACCTCGAAGGGGTCGTCGCCGCGCTCGAGCGCACCGGGCTGAGCGCGGACGAGGCGCGCACCGCCCTCGGCCTCGCCGACGCCTTCGCGACGGGCTTCCTGGTGGTGTGGGCGCGCACGACGACCCGCGAGGAGACGCCCGGATCAGCGCGCACCGCGGCGGCGCTCGGCGATCTCCGCGCGCCCGAGATGTACGACCGCGGCGTCGCGGCGGTGCTGCTCGGCTTCGAGGCGACCCGGGCCGGATCCGCCCGGGATTCCGCCGAGGGCGCGGCGGACTGAGGGCGACCCCGGTCAGCTCAGCGCGAACTCACCCGACCACGGATCGAAGACCTCGACGCCCGTGCCGACGAAGTCCCGGGTGTTGCGGGTCGCGCAGATCGCGCCCTTCGCCGCACAGATCGCCGCGATCTGGGCGTCCGCCGTCGCGATGGGAAGCCCCGCGCGCTCACGCATCGCGAGGATCTCGGCGTACTCCGCCGCCGCGTCCTCGTCGAACGCGAGCACCGCGCCGGATCCGCGATATTCGGAGACCACGGCCTCCACCCGGTCGCGGAGCGCGATCTTTCGGTGCCCGTCCGGAAGTCTGCGCAATCCGGCGAGCAGTTCGGCGAGCGTGACCGCGGTGATCGCGACACGCTCCTCCGTAGTGACGATCCACGTGAGCACCCGTCCGTCCGGTTCGACCCGCATGAGCTCCGAGACGACGTTCGTGTCGAGGACGATCATTCGAACTCCACCACGCGCGCGACGTCATCGCGCCGTGGGAGGACGAGGTCATCGACCCCGCCGGCTTCGCGAGCCGCGTCCGCCAGCGCGACGCCGATGTTCGGTCGGGCGACGGCCCGCGTCAGGATCTCGCGCACCTCGGCCTCCATCGACCGGCCGTGCAGCCGAGCCTGCGCCGCGAGGCGGAGCTTGACCGACTCGTCGAGCGATCTCACCAGAATCGTGGACATGAGCTCCCCCTCTCGATAGCATGGATGATATCACTTCGATAGCGTTTTGGCTATCACCGCCG
Organism: Leucobacter sp. Ag1; assembly: GCF_000980875.1. Lineage (GTDB taxonomy): Bacteria > Actinomycetota > Actinomycetes > Actinomycetales > Microbacteriaceae > Leucobacter > Leucobacter iarius. The sequence continues at coordinate 11,166 of NZ_LAYO01000098.1, forward strand.
GTCGGCGGGCATCGAGCCGCGGAGCGGATCGCTCCCGAGCAGCCCGAGCCCGCCCCCAGCGCGCCACGGGTAGACTGACAGGCATGGCCGCTTCCGACAGACCGGATCCCGACGCGCTCAGCTATGAAGAAGCGCGCGACGAACTCGTTCAGGTGGTGAACCGACTCGAGCAGGGCGGCAGCACCCTCGAGGAGTCCCTCGAGCTCTGGGAGCGCGGCGAACGCCTCGCGGCCCGCTGCGAGGAATGGCTGCTCGGTGCGCGCCGTCGCCTCGAAGCCGCTCGCCGCGGCGGCGACGCGGCATCCGCAGAGAGCCCGGAGGCCTGATCACCCCGATGGCGAAGAAGACCAAGGCACCCGTCGTCGTCGCGGAGCTCGGCCGCCCCGAGACCCCGTCCGAGACCGCGGCGCGCAAGGCGCGCGACAGCCGCCTCTACCGGCAGCGCAAGACCGTCAACAACCTCGTGTTCTCGCTCATCGTGAGCGTCGCCGTCGTGTTCGGCATCTACCTGATGGTGCCCCACGGCACCGGCGGCGACTTCGCCGACCGATCGGTCGACGTCGCGCAACTCGCCTCAGAGGCGTCGCCGACGGCCGGGCAGCCGCTCGTCGCACCGAAACTCCCCGACGGCTGGAACGCGAAGCAGGCCGAGCTGCGCTCCTCCAAGACCGGCGGCATCACCTACTGGTACATCGGATACACGACCCCCGACAAGCAGTACGCCGCGGTCGTGCAGGCCTTCACCGCCGACGGGTCGCCCGTCAACGAGACCTGGATCGCCGAGCAGCTCGAGAACACCTCCGCGACCGGCACCCAGTCCATCGGCGGGGTCGACTGGACCGCGTACGTGCATCCCGACCGCAGCCCCGACAAGAGCAACCTGCGCACGGGGTACCAGACCGTCATCGACGCCTCGACGTTCCTCGTCTACGGCACCGCACCCACCAAGACCATCGAGCAGCTGGCCGACGCCGTCGCGATGCAGGCCGCGCAGAACGGAGCCGCGAAGTGAGCACGCCGCGCGTCACCCCCCAGCAGGCCTGGGACGCCTTCATCGCCGGGAACGAACGGTTCATCAGCGGCGTCTCGAAGCATCCGAACCAGGACGTGGAGCGCCGCTCCGAGCTCGTCAACGCGCAGTCGCCCGACGTCGCGCTGTTCGGCTGCTCCGACTCCCGCCTCGCCGCCGAGATCATCTTCGACTGCGGCCTCGGCGACCTGTTCATCGCACGCAACATGGGCCACGTCGTCGCCGAATCGATCACCGCCTCGATGGAGTACGCGGTGTCGGCGCTGGGCGCCTCGCTCATCGTGGTGCTCGCGCACGACTCCTGCGGCGCCGTCGCCGCAGCGATCGACCAGTCGAGCCGCACGCCGTCGCCGGTCACGGATTCGGTGCGGAACACCCTGGCCCCGATCCAGCCCTCGGTGCAGCAGTTCTGGCTCCGCGACCGCCACGACACCCCGTACGCCGACGCGAGCGAGGTCGACGCGAACGCGATCGGCCGGATCCACCTCGCGGCGACCGTGAACGAGCTGCTGCGCACCTCGCGCACGATCAGCGATGCCGTCGATCGCGGCGAGCTCGGCATCGTGGGCTGCCAGTACCGCCTGACCGAGGGCCGTGCCGTGCCGTACACCGCCGTCGGGCCGCTCGCGCTCGAGCTCGCACCCCTCAGCTGACCGTTCCGACCCCACCAGACCGGTCCTGCGGCGCGGCAGCTCCCGCGGGCAGGACGACGAGAAGAAAAAGGATGACAGTGACCGAAACCGAGTACCGCATCGAGCACGACACCATGGGCGAGGTCCGCGTTCCGAAGAACGCGCTGTACGCCGCGCAGACGCAGCGCGCCGTCGAGAACTTCCCCATCTCGGGCAAGGGCCTCGAGCCCGCGCAGATCGTCGCCCTCGCGCGCATCAAGCGCGCAGCGGCCATCGCCAACAAGGATCTCGGGATCCTCGACGCCGCGATCGCGGACGCGATCGTCGCCGCGGCCGACGAGATCATCGCGGGCGATCACCACGACATGTTCCCGGTCGACACCTACCAGACCGGCTCGGGCACCTCCTCGAACATGAACATGAACGAGGTCCTCGCGACCCTCGCGACGAAGCACCTCGGCGCCCCCGTCCACCCGAACGACCACGTCAACGCCTCGCAGTCGTCGAACGACGTGTTCCCCACCTCGGTGCACATCGCCGTGACCGGCGCGCTCATCGAGCAGCTGAAGCCGTCCCTCGCGCACCTCGCCGAGGCGTTCGAGGCCAAGGCCGAGCTGTGGAAGACCGCTGTCAAGTCCGGCCGCACCCACCTCATGGACGCCACCCCCGTCACCCTCGGCCAGGAGTTCGGCGGCTTCGCCGCGCAGATCCGCTACGGCATCGAGCGCATCGACGCGGCCCTCCCCCGCGTGGCCGAGGTCCCGCAGGGCGGCACCGCCGTCGGCACCGGCATCAACACCCCGCTCGGCTTCCCCGAGAAGGTCATCGCCGAGATCGCCCAGTCGAGCGGCCTGCCCATCACCGAGGCGCGCAACCACTTCGAGGCGCAGGCGAACCGCGACGGCCTCGTCGAGGCCTCGGGCGCGCTGCGCACCATCGCCGTGTCGCTGACCAAGATCAACAACGACATCCGTTGGATGGGATCGGGCCCCAACACGGGCCTCGCCGAGCTCCACATCCCCGATCTGCAGCCGGGCTCCTCGATCATGCCGGGCAAGGTCAACCCCGTCGTTCCCGAGGCCGTGCTCATGGTCTGCGCGCGGGTCATCGGCAACGACGCGACCATCGCCTGGGCGGGCGCTTCGGGCTCCTTCGAGCTGAACGTGCAGATCCCCGTCATGGGCACCGCGCTGCTCGAGTCGATCCGCCTGCTCGCGAACGCGTCGACCGTGCTCGCCGACAAGACCGTCGCCGGTCTCGAGGCGAACCTCGAGCGCGCCGCAGCCCTCGCCGGCATGAGCCCGTCGACCGTGACCCCGCTGAACCGCCTCATCGGTTACGAGGCCGCGGCGAAGATCGCGAAGCACTCCGTCAAGAAGGGCATCACCGTGCGCGAGGCCGTCATCGACCTCGGCTACGTGGAGCGCGGCGAGGTCACCGAGGCCGACCTCGACAAGGCCCTCGACCTGCTCTCGATGACCCACCCGGGCGTCGCGAAGTAACGCGCCGACACCGCAAGAGGACGGGCCCCGGGATCGAAGATCCCGGGGCCCGTCCTCTGTCCTGCGGCCGTTCCGACCGCGCGATCCCTACTGCTGCGCGGCCGCCCGGCGGCGCGCCAGCACGAGGATCGCTCCCGCGGCGAGCAGCCCGGCGCCGACGATGCCGAGCGGCAGCCAATCGGCGCCGCCGGTGGTGGCGAGACCGTCGGTCTTCCCCCCGCCCGGCTTCGAGCCGTCGGCGTTCCCCTTCGTCTCGATGGTCGCCTCGGAGCTCGCGGTCCCGGTGACGTCCGACGAACCGGATGCTGCGGCGTTCGCCCCGGCACCCGCGTCCGATCCGGCTCCGGTGTTCGCTGAGCCGTTCGCGGCGCCGGACGATCCGCCGTCCGTTCCGGCCGCGGCACCGCCGTCGACCGCGGTCACGCTCAGCGGCGCCGAGACCTCGGCCCCGTTCGGCAGCTTCGCGACGATGCGGTGCTCGCCCGCTTCGGCGTTCGCCGGGATCGCGACCTCCTGCGAGAAGGCGCGGTCGTCGCCGACGGTGGCCTCGCCGAGCGCGACCGGGGTCGAGTGCAGCTCGATGCCGACCTTGGTACCCGGGACGAAGCCCGAGCCCGACACGGCGATCTTGCCGCCCTGCTGCACCGAGGCCGCGCCGAGCGACAGCTTCGGACCGGCGGGCGTCTCGACGCCGGCTTCGGTGACCCACTTCTCCCCCGTCGCGTACTTGGTGACGGTGAACTGGTCGTAGAGACCGCCGACCGCGGGGACCTCGTTCGGGGCGTAGACGGGGCGCTCGCCCGCGGCGTCCGGCACGAGCTTGAAGCTGCGGGCGCCGTCGACCTTCTCCGCGAGGTAGGAGCGGTAGACCAGCTGATCGCCGCTCACGTCGATCACCTGGTAGGTGGTGACGTTCTCGCCGCGGAGCACCTGCGTGGCGCCGTTGTTCGTCCACACGTTCTTCTCCTCGGTCGCGAGGTCGTAGTGCTTCGCGCCCGAGTTCGAGACCGCGTACACGGGCCCGGTGGTGAGGCCGGTCGTGCCGGTCTTGTCGGAGTTCTTGTATCCCCGGCCGTAGGTGTGGTCGTGGCCCATGAGCACCAGGTCCACGCCGTTCTCCTCGAACACCGGCACCCAGTACTTGCGGAGCACCGGCTCATCGCGTCCCGACGAGGTCGAGTAGACGGGCTGGTGGAACGTCACGACGTTCCACTTCGACGGGCTGCTCTTCAGCACGTGGTCGAGCCACGCGGCCTGGTACTGGGTCCAGAGCTCCTGCACCTTGGTGCTCGGGCACTCGGCGCCGGTGCAGGCGGGCAGGTTCGCCGGCTTCAGGAACGCGGTGTCGCGGGTCGCGTTCAGCGTGATGAACCGGACGTTCTGGTAGTCGGTGTAGTAGACCGTCTCGGCCGCGAACTCGGTCCAGTGCGCGAAGTACGCCGCGTACTGGCGCGCGACGTCGGAGTCGCCCTGCGCGAGCTTGGCGAGCTCGCCGATGGTTCCGGTGTTCGGCTGGTTGAGGGGGTACTCGAAGTGCGCCTTCCACGACTTGAGCATGTTGTCGCCGCCGGTGTACTCGTGGTTGCCCGGGGCCGCCATCACGTTCGTGCGGGTGGCGGACTGCGCCATCCCCTTGAACCAGTTGTTCCACTCGGTGTCGTTGGTGCCGGTGTTGATGAGGTCGCCGGCGTGCACCGAACCGATCGAGCGGGTCGCCTTCGCCTCGGCCTGCTTGACCACGCTCGGCCAGGTCGTGTCGAGGCCGACCTGCGCGTCGCCGTAGTAGACGAACTGGAAGTCGGTGGCCTTCGGGTCGGCGGTGGTGAACTCGTACCACTCGCTCCAGCTGCCGGGCAGGCCCACGCGGTAGCGGTAGGCCGTGGCCGGGGTCAGCCCGTCGACGGTCGCCGAGAAGTGCTGCTTGGCGTTGTTGTTCACCGTGCCCGCCGCGTAGCCGTCGACGGTGCGGGTGTCCCCGCCGCCCGCCGGACCGATCTCGACCTTCCCGACGGTGTGAGAGACGTCGCCCGCCTGCCAGGAGAAGGCCTGCGAGGTGGTCGGGGTCGCGGTCGGCGTCAGGATCACGCGGCCGGGCGCGGCCTGCACGACCTCGCCGGGCACGGTGCTCTTCACGGCGGTGAGGGACGGCATGTCGAAGTAGGCGTCCGAGGAGCTGTCGCGATCCTGGTAGAGCGCCACGGCGATCGTGTTGGTGCCGTCGTTCAGCAGCTTGCCGTCGACCGAGAACGCGCTCGTCTGGGGGTCGCCCTTGCCGGAGCCCGCGTACTCGAGGTTCGTGGTCTCGGTGATGCGGTCGCCCTCGAAGGTCGCGACCTTGGTGCCGTTGACCCAGACGACGAGCGCGTCGTCGTAGACGACGGTGCTCGCGAGGGACTCGATCTGCTTCGCGACGCCCTGGTCGAGCGAGAAGGTCGTGCGGAAGAAGTAGGTGGGGATCGTCGGCTTGGCGGTGCCGTCGATGTAGTGGCTCAGCTTCGTGGCCGGGGTGAAGGGGCCGACCGGGACGAGCGCGTTGTTCTTCACGCCGAAGCCGGTCGGTGCCGACTTCCAACCCCGGTCGTCGTAGTTCGGTGTCGTCCAGACGCGGAGGTTCGCGTCGCCGCGCGCCGGATCGGTGTTGTCGTCGAGGTACTTCCAGGTGGTGCCGGTGGACACCAGCGGGGCGGTCGGCACCTCGGGCGCCGTCGGAGCGGCGGAGGCTGCGGACACGGCGGCGGGCGCGACGAGCCCGCCGATCAGCGCCGCGACAGCGAGCGCGGTGGCGGTGCGTCTCGTTCGAACTGCAGGGAATGACCGAGTCATTGACTTCCTTCGAATATGCGGGATTCTCCCAGCCGATGGGCGGGGTCCCCGATACTCCACCAGCTAGGAGTGGCCGCACCGTCTCCCCCCGGTGGCCCTGCGGTAGCCGCCGGGTGTCCATGGGGTGTCCCGGCTCGTCAGCTCGGCGCGGCCGCTCCCCGACGGCGCGCCACCACGCGGGTCAGCGCGAGGCCCAGGGCGCCCTGCAGCGCGGCGCAGCAGCCGAGCGCGATCAGCACGATCGACCAGGTGCCGGTGGACTGGTGCAGTGCGCCCGCCCCGAGCGGGCCGAGGGTCGCGATCGAGTAGCCCGCCGACTGCACGACGCTCGACACCCGCGCCGTCTCCTCCGGGCCGTCCCCGAACCCGGCGATGAGCGCGAGCACGAGGGGGAACGCGCACATGCCGAGCCCGATCAGCGCCGCCCAGACCTCGGGTGCGGCAGCGGGTGCGAACAGCAGCCCGGCGAGCGCTCCGACGCTGGACGCGGCGACCAGGACGAAGCCGACGCGCATGCGGCGCGGGCTGCCGGCGAGCGAGACGACCACGACGGTCGCGGGCACCCCGACCGCCATCGCGATGCCGAGGAGCAGTCCGGACCGCTCGGCCGGGATCCCGGCGTCCTGCGCGATGCTCGGCAGCCATCCCATCACGACGTAGCTGAGCAGCGCCTGCAGCGAGAAGTAGGCGGCGAGGAGCAGCGTGCCCGCGGGCAGCGGGATCCGACGACCGCCGACCTCGGCGCCTCCGGCAGCGGCGGGCGCAGGCGGCCCGGGCAGATCCCGCGGACGCGGCATCGCGAGCAGCCAGGCGATGAGCCCGATGAGCGCGGGCAGCGCCCAGGCGGCGAGCCCCAGCGATGGCGATCCGAGCGCGGTCGCGATGGGCACGGCGGTCGCGGCGGCGGCCGCGGAGCCGAGGGACATGAGCGTCGAATAGGCGGTGGTGACCGGACCGATCCGCGTGCCGAAGTGGACTCGGACGACCGCGGGAAGGAGGATGTTCACGATGGCGAGGCCGCCCGTCGCGATCACGGTTCCGGCGACCACGACCGCGGGATCGGGGATCCCGCGGATCGCGAGACCGATCACGAGCGCGACGAGTCCGGCCAGCAGGGTCCGCTCGACGCCGAGCCGTGCCGAGAGACGGGCGGTGCCGAACCCGGCGATCGCGAACACCGCGGTCGGCAGCGACGGCACGATGATCGCGGCGACCGGGGTCAGCGCCCCGCTCGCCGTGAGCGCCGTCAGCAGCGCGCTGGCGCTCGTGACGCCGAGGCGCAGGTTGACCGCGACGAGCAGCAGCGCCACGAGCAGCATGACCGGCCTGCCCGACGCCGGGGATTCCGAACTCCGCACCGCTCCTCCTGAAAGGTCAAACGTCCAACCATTGGACCTCGACTATCCTGTCATACATGACTCTCGACCCGGTTCACCAGTCCTCGCTGAGCGATCAGGTGGTCGACCGGCTCCGCGCCGAGATCGTCGAGGGCCGCTGGCCCCTCGGCGAACGGATCCCGCCCGAGCCCGAACTCGTGGCGGCGCTCGGCGTCGCCCGAGGCACCCTGCGCGAGGCCCTTCGCGCGCTCCAGTACACCGGAATGATCGAGATCCGCCGCGGCGACGGCACCTTCGTCCGGGCCCGCAGCGAAGTACCGGGCGCGCTGGCGCGATCCGGAGCGAGCCTCGCGGAGGTCCTCGAGGCGCGCGCCGCACTCGAGCCCGAGCTCGCCCGCCTGGCGGCGATGCGCGCCGACGCCGACGATCGACGGCGGATCGAGGCCGCACTGCGGGTGCGCGCCGCGGCCGATGACGCGCACTGGGTCGAGGCCGACGTCGCCGTGCACGAGGCGATCGCGAGCGCCGCCCACAACCCGATCCTGTTCGAGGTCTACACCGCGCTGCTCCCGCGGCTCAGGGAGTCCATGGGAGCGGTGCTGACCCGGGAGGGCTTCCGCCGCGACGAACCGCGCGGGCACGACGGGGTGCTCGCCGCGATCCGAGCCGGCGACCCGGAGGCCGCGGCGGCGAGCGCACGGGCCAACCTGACGGCCACGGCGGAGTGGGATCTCGGGCAATCGCCCGCGGAGTAGGCTCGTTCGCATGATGCCCGCACGATCCCCCATCGACGGTGCTCGCGCGCTCTCGACCGCCGCGGTCGCGGGCGTCGCGCGCATGACCGGCTGGCAGCGCGCGCTCGACTGGGCGAACCGTCCGGTGATGGCGCTCTCCGACATGCAGCCGGTCACGGCGAACTGGTGGCGGGGTCGCCGGAAGCAGCCGGGCCGGTTCCACTACCTGGCGCTCGGGGACTCGACGGGTCAGGGCATCGGCGCTTCGGTGCCGGGCCGGAGCTACGTCGGGCAGCTCGCCGACCGCATCGAGGCCGAGCTGGGCGAGCCGATCCGGGTGACGAACCTGTGCGTCTCGGGGGCGACCTCGTTCCTGTGCGCGCGGGACCAGCTGCCGAAGGCCGTCGAGCCGCTGCGCGAGGCACCTGATCTCGTCACCCTCGACATCGGCGCGAACGACATCGCCGAGTGGGATCCGGTCGCGTACCACCGCAATCTCTCGCGGATCCTCGACGCGCTCCCGGACCATACGGTGCTGGGCGAGGTCCCCTGCTTCCACCTGCCCTGGAACGACCGCAAGGTGCACGAGGCGAACGCGATCCTGCGCCGGGTCGCCGAGGCCCGCGGGCTCGCGGTCGTGCCGATCTACGAGGCCACCCGTGCCCGGGGCCTGCGCGGTATCCTCACGGAGTTCGCCGAGGACGCGTTCCATCCGAACGACCGCGGCTACGAGATCTGGGCCGACGCCTTCTGGCCGACGATCGCGGCCCGCGTCGACGCGGTGCGGTCCTCCTCGGCCGAGCGGTTCGGCACGGCCGATCCGTCGGAGTCTTCCGCGACCACCCCCGAACAGCTGGAGCGCAGCGCATGAGCACCGGAACGCACGACGACTGGCAGGACCGCGTCGACGCGGTCTGGAACGATGCGGACGCCGACGAGGCGACCGTGATCGAGCGGATCGCGGCCCTCGCCGCGGAGCTCCCCGCTGAGGATCCGCGCGGGCCGTTCGAACTCGGCGGAGCCTTCGATTCGGGCGGCCGCGAGGCCGAAGCGGCCGAGCAGTACGCGCGAGCGGTCGAGCTCGGTCTGGCGGGTGACGCGCGCGCCCAGCTCGACATCCAGTACGCGTCGACCCTGCGCAACCTGGGCCGCTTCGACGAGGCGGTCGCGATGCTCCGCGAGTCCGAGCGGGACCCCGAGCTCGGCGCGTCGACCGACGCGTTCCTCGCGCTCGCGCTGCACTCGGCCGGTCGCCCGGACGAGGCGCTCGCGGTCGCGATCGAGGCGCTGATCCCGACGCTCCCCCGCTACCAGCGCTCCCTGCGCGGCTACGCCGCGGAATTGCGGTCCGGCGCCGCTGGCGCGCCCGCCGGCGACTGAGCGCTCAGCCGGCGAGACCGCGTAGCGCCGTCGCGGTGAGCGCGCGCGAGCTCGACGGGTGGAACATCCCGGCGAGCACGTCGCGGTAGAGTCGCGCGAGTTCGGAATCCGCTTGGAAGCCGCTCGCCCCCGACGCCCGCATGGCGGCGTCGACCGCGCGGCGGGCCTCGTCGGTGACGCGGTTCTTCGCGGCGGCGAGCGCGAGGAACCAGTCGTCCCGGGAGCGCTGCCCGTCGACGTCGCGGGCGAGGAGCTCGATCGCGTCGAGCGACGCCCGGTGGTCGAGCACTGCCGCCGCGAGACGGGTGCCGGTGTCGGGGTCGTCGAGGCGGATTCCGTCGCCGTCGCCGGCCGGGCGCCGGGCCGCCGCGGTCGCGAGCTCGAGCGCCCGGTCGGCGAGGCCCGCGTACACCGAGGCGGTCAGCAGCGAGAACGACGAGAAGATGCCGAGCACGAGCGGCTGCGCGCCGTCGAACGGCGCGAAGCGGGCGGCCACGTCGGCTTCGGCGACCCGGACCCGGTCGAGCCGGGTGGTCCAGCTCTGCGTCGCGCGCATGCCGAGCGGGTTCCAGGTGCCGGGGTGCTCGATGCGCCCCTCGCTCAGTCCTGCGGAGGCCTGCTCGGGGGAACGGACTCCGACGGCGTCACGGCGGACGAAGCCGAACATCAGCTCGGGATCCTCCCCGGGCGCCTCGCTGCGGGCGTGCAGGCCGAGCCGGGTCCAGACCGGCGAGAGGGTCGTGAAGATCTTGGTGCCCGAGACGAGGTAGCCGGCGCCGTCGCGCTCGGCGGTCGCGCGGGCGTCCATCAGCACCGCGTCGTTGCCGGCCTCCGAGACGCCGAAGGCGAAGACCTCGCCCGCCGCCGCGTCGCGCAGCACCCAGTCGAGGCTCGTGTCGCCGCGATCGTGCAGGAAGCGGGCGACCTGCACCCAGACGAGGTGCATGTTCGCCCCGAGCGCCGTCGCCGGGGCGTGGGCGGCGAGGCGTCGCTGCGCGCGCAGCAGCTGCTCGAGCCCGAGACCGGCACCGCCCAGTTCGACGGGAACCGCGGCCGCGAGATACCCGGATCCTCGCAGCTCGTCGAAGTCCTCGGCGAAGAAGCGGTTGTCGGCGTCGAAGCCGGCCGCCCGTTCGCGGAACCGCCGGAGCATCGGGGCGGGCAGGAGGTCGTCGATCGTCTGAGCGCTCACGATCTCAGCCTACGCCGGGGTGGGCGGGCACCCCGTCATCCTGCGACTCGCAAGCTCGCGCAGGATGACGGGGCCGGCTCCCGCCCTCAGTCCTCCAGCAGTTCGGTGACGAGCGCGGCGATGTCGCTGCGCTCCGATCGGGTGAGGGTCACGTGCCCGAACAGGGGGTTGCCCTTCAGCTTCTCGATCACCGCGGCGATGCCGTCGTGGCGGCCGACCCGCAGGTTGTCGCGCTGCGCGACGTCGTGCGTGAGCACGACGCGGGAGCGCTGCCCGATGCGGCTCAGCATGGTGAGCAGCACGTTGCGCTCGAGCGACTGCGCCTCGTCTACGATCACGAAGGCGTCGTGCAGGGAGCGTCCGCGGATGTGGGTCAGCGGCAGCACCTCCACGATGCCCCGCGCCTCGACCTCGTCGAGCACGTTCTGCGAGACGATCGAGCCGAGGGTGTCGAACACCGCCTGCCCCCAGGGGCCCATCTTCTCCTGCTGATCGCCGGGCAGGTAGCCGAGCTCCTGGCCGCCGACCGCGTAGAGCGGCCGGAACACCATCACCTTGCGGTGCTGCTGCCGCTCGACCACGGCCTCGAGCCCCGCCGCGAGCGCGAGCGCCGACTTGCCGGTGCCGGCGCGTCCCCCGAGCGAGACGATCCCGACCGACTGGTCGAGCAGCAGGTCGATCGCGAGCCGCTGCTCGGCGCTGCGGCCGTGCAGCCCGAAGACCTCCCGGTCGCCCCGGACGAGACGGACGGCGCCCTCGCGCCCATCGACCCGGCCGAGCGCGGATCCCCGCGGCGAGGTGATCACGAGCCCGGTGCCGAAGGGCAGCTCGCGCGCCTCCGCGACGCCGTCGAGCCGCTCCGCGTCCCACAGGTCCGCCATGCGCTCGTCGTCGAGCTCGAGCTCGGCGATGCCCGTGTACGCGTCGTCGTGCGCGAGCTCGGCCCGGTACTCCTCGGCTCCGAGCCCGATCGCAGCGGCCTTCACCCGCATGGGGAGGTCCTTCGAGACGACGGTCACGTCGAGCCCCTCGGCCGCCAGGTTCTGCGCGACGGCGAGGATCCGGGTGTCGTTGTCGCCGAGCCGCATACCGCTCGGCAGCGTCTGCTGGTCCGAGTGGTTGAGCTCGACCCGCAGGGTACCGCCCTGGTCGCCGACGGGGACCGGGAAGTCGAGCCGCAGGTGCTGCTCGCGCAGCCCGTCGAGCAGTCGGAGCGCGCGCCTCGCGAAGAAGCCGATCTCGGGATCGTGCCGCTTCTTCTCGAGTTCGGTGATCACCACGACCGGGAGCACGACCGCATGCTCCGCGAATCGGAAGAGCGCGCCGGGATCGCTCAGCAGGACCGAGGTGTCGAGCACGTAGGTGCGCTCGGCCTGCGGCAACCGCTCGTGCGTGTCGGCCGCGGGTGCTTCCGCGGTCCGGACGGCGTCGGCGCTGGTGGAGTGGATTTCGGCCACGGGGGCTCCCTTGCTCGGGGATCTGCGGATCCCGTCTGCGCGGAGGCCGTTGCCACCGAGGGGGAATTGGCCTCCTCGACCGGGCGCTTTGCCCGATGCACCACACAGTACGCTCGTACGCCGCGAAGCCGCTCCACGACACGCATCGCGCCGGGTGAACGTTTCGAGTCCGGGGCGCGTCCGGAGCGCGAACGGCGGACTTCGCCGCCACGCTCGCGACCCGGCGGATCGCCTGCGCGTACGTATCCCACAACCGTGCCCGGAGACGGCTGGGAATCAGATATTCTGTCGTGGTTGCGCTCCCCGCACCGCATCAGGTCGCGGCGGGCGCGTCACACCGACGACACGCACACAGAAACGGGGTCCTCCGTGCGCACGATCGACTGGATCGATGGAGCCATCGAACTGATCGACCAGACGCTCCTTCCGCATCAGGTGGAGGTGCACCGCGTCACCGAACTGCCCGAGTTGATCGACGACATCAAGCGGTTGGCCGTGCGCGGGGCTCCCGCCCTCGGCGTCGCCGGTGCTCTGGGCGTCGCGCTGATCGCCGCGAGCGTGCAGCGCTCGGGCGGCGATGAGGAGCTCGACACCGTCGAGGTCCGCCGGCAGGCGGCGCTGCTGCGCGAGGCGCGCCCCACCGCGGTGAACCTGTCGTGGGGCGTCGACCGTGCGCTCACCGCACTCGACGCGGGCGCCGACGCCGTGCTCGAAGAGGCCCTCCGGATCCGCGACGAGGACATCGCCGCGTGCATCTCGATGGGCCTGTACGGCGCCGACCTGACGCGCGAGCTCACCGGCAAGGACCGGGTCCGCGTCATGACCATCTGCAACACGGGCAGCCTCGCCACGGTCGAGCGCGGCACCGCGCTCGGTGTGATCCAGACGCTGCTCGAGCAGGGCTCCCTCGAAGAGGCGTTCCCGCTCGAGACCCGTCCGCTGCTGCAGGGCGCCCGCCTCACCGCGTGGGAGCTGCAGCGCATGGACGCACCGTTCCGCCTGCTCGTCGACTCGGCCGGTCCGTTCCTGCTCTCGCGCGGGATCGCCGACGCCGTGTTCATCGGCGCCGACCGCATCGCCGCGAACGGCGACACGGCCAACAAGGTCGGATCCTTCTCGCTCGCCCTCGCAGCGAAGCACGCCGGGGTCCCCTTCATCGTGGTCGCGCCCGAGTCCACGGTCGACATGAGCACCGCGAGCGGCGCCGATATCGAGATCGAGGACCGCGGCGTGGACGAGGTCGCCGGCTTCGGCGGCGTCCGCACGGCCCCCGAGGGCATCGCGGCCGTCAACCCGGCCTTCGACGTCACCCCGAACGAACTGATCACTGCGATCGTCACCGAGCGCCGGGTCATTCTCCCGGGCCGCGGCGAGACCCTGCGGGACACCCCGCTGGGCGAGCTGCGCGCCTGAACCATGCAACGAAAGGAACCCTGCATGTTCTTCACCAAGCGCCGCGCCACTGCGGCTCTCGTCGCCGGCGCCGCCGCCGGCGCCCTGCTGCTGAGCGGCTGCTCGGGCAACGCCACCGATTCGGGGAGCTCCTCGGCCGACGGCCCCTCGTTCGTCTACATCACGAGCGATCCCATCGGTCAGAACGAGTTCCTCAAGTCGGGTAAGACCGGCATCGAGAAGGTCGCGAAGGACAACGACGGCACCGCGAAGACCTTCGAGTCGAAGGACGAGGCGAACCGCCGCTCGAACCTCGAGTCGGCCGTCGCGCAGCAGCCGAAGGTCATCGTCATGCTGGGCTTCCAGTTCGGCGACATGGCGAAGGAGTTCGCCACGCAGTACCCCGAGCAGAAGTTCCTGCTGATCGACACCACCGTCGAGAACGCGCCGAAGAACCTCTACCAGGCGACCTTCCGCGAGCAGGAGCCCTCGTACCTCCTCGGTTACGAGGCCGGCCTCCTGACCAAGACCAACACCGTCGGCTCGGTGCTGTCGCTCGACATCCCGCTGCTCAAGAAGTACTCGGGCGGCTTCGACGAGGGCGCCAAGGCGGCCAAGCCGAGCGTCAAGACCGTCGCACCGCAGATCATCGGCGGCGACAACCCGTTCGCCGACACCGCGCGCGCCAAGGAGCAGGCGATCGCGTTCGCCGGCACCGGCGCCGACCAGGTGTTCGCCGTGGGCGCGGCCGCCAACGGCGGCATCTTCGACGCCGCGAAGGAGAAGAACTTCTTCGCCTACGGCGTCGACGCGAACCAGTGCCAGATGGCCCCGGGCAACGTGGTCGACGGCACCGTCAAGGCGGTCGACAAGGTCGTCGAGACCGTCGTCGGCGAGATCATCGACGGCAAGAGCACTGCCGACGCGACCTCCTCGTTCGGTCTGAAGGAGCAGGGCATGTCGATCGTCAGCCTCTCCGACGGCGCGAAGGACTCGGGCTGCGTGGTCATGGAGCACGCCGACGTCCTGAAGAAGGTCACCGAGGTGCGCGACCAGATCGTCGCCGGCACCATCAAGGTCACCGACCCCACCAAGTAGCACGCTGCGGCGCCGTTCCTCGCGGGGAACGGCGCCGCTCCGTCATTCAGCACCACCCCTTCGAAGGAGCGAGCATGATCCCCGAGGTCGAGATGCGCGGCATCACCAAGCGCTTCCCCGGCGTGCTCGCCGACGACGACGTCCACTTCGAGGTCGCCCCGGGCGAGATCCACGCCCTGATGGGCGAGAACGGCGCCGGCAAGTCGATCCTCATGTCGATGCTCGCCGGCGTCTACCAGCCCGACGAGGGCGAGATCCTCATCCGCGGCGAGAAGCAGCACTTCGCCTCGCCCCTCGACGCGATCGATGCCGGCATCGGCATGGTCTTCCAGTCGTTCAAGCTCTTCCCCTCCCTCACGATCGCCGAGAACGTCGTGTTCCGCAGCGAGCCGACCAAGCGCGGCCTCATCGATCGTCGTGAGGCCAACCGTCTCGTCTCCGAGATCGCCGACCGCTACGGCCTCGCCCTCGACCCGGCCGCCCGCGTCGACTCGGTCCCGGTCGGCGTCCTGCAGCGCGTCGAGATCGTGAAGGCGCTCTACCGCGAGGCCAAGGTCCTCATCCTCGACGAGCCCACCGCCGTGCTCACCCCGCAGGAGACAGAGCGGCTGTTCGACGTGCTCCGCGCGCTCAAGGCCGACGGCCGCACCATCATCCTCATCACCCACAAGCTGAACGAGGTCATGGCGATCTCCGACCGCGTCACCGTGCTGCGCGACGGCCGCAACGTGGCGCAGCTCGTCACCGCCGACAGCTCCCCCGCCGAGATCACCCGCCACATGACGGGCCGCGACGTCGACCTCACCACGCCGCCGCCCGCGCAGGAGCCCGGCGACACCGTGCTCGAGGTGCGCGACCTGACCGTCTCGGGCGACGGCGGCCGCGACAGCGTCGCCGACGCCGCCCTCGCGGTGCGCGCGGGCGAGGTCGTCGGCATCGCGGGCGTCGCGGGCAACGGCCAGGTCGAGCTCGCCGAGGCGATCATCGGAATGCGGCCGGTCGTGACGGGATCCGTCTCGGTCTCGGGCGTCGATCTGAGCCGCGCTTCGATCGCCGCGCGGCGCGACGGCGGCATCGCCTACGTGCCCGAGGACCGCCACGCGGTCGGCAGCGCCGGCACGGCCGACGCGATCGACAACCTCGCACTCGGCCACCACCGCAGCGCCCCGATCATGCGCCGAGGCCTGCTGTCGCGCAGCGCGATGACGGAGCACGCGAAGCGTCTCATCGCCCGTTTCGGCGTCAAGATCGCGAGCCCGACCACCCCGGTCGGTACGCTCTCGGGCGGCAACCTGCAGAAGGTCGTCGTCGCGCGCGAACTCGACTACCGCTCCCCCGTGCTCGTCGTCGAGCAGCCCACCCGCGGCGTCGACATCGGCGCCATCGAGTCGATCCACCGCGAGCTCTGCGAGTACCGCGACGCCGGCGGAGCGCTGCTGCTCATCTCGGCCGAGCTCAGCGAGATCATGTCGCTCTCGGGCCGCATCCTCGTGATGTTCGAGGGCCGCATCGTCGCCGAGGTGCCCCGCGCCGAGGCCGACGAGGCGCTGCTCGGCCTCTACATGGCCGGCCACGAGCCCGAGGAACGGCACCGCCCCGCGGGCGCAGCAGTCCGCGTCAGCGGCGCACAGAACGGAGACGCGCAGTGACCCAGGCAGTGAACGATCGGCCGGGCTCGGGCGTGCTCCCGCGCGTCGGCCGCTGGCTCGCGGGCCCGATCCCCGTCTCGGTGGTGCTCGCGCTCGTCGTGGGCGCCGTGTTCATGCTCGTCGCCGGCGTCGACCCGATCTCGGGCTACCGCGCCATGGTGTCGGGCTCGTTCGGCACCGGCATGGGCCTCGCGAACACGCTCGGCCGCGCCATCCCGATCATCGGCATCGGCATCGGCATCGCCCTCGCCTTCCGCGCCGGGATCATCAACCTGGGCACCGAGGGCCAGGCCGTGCTCGGCGCGCTCGCAGGCGGCTTCGTCGCGGTCTACATGCCCGGCCCCGGCCCGCTCGTCGCGCTCTGCGCGATGGTCACCGGCGTGCTCGCGGGCGCCGCGTGGGGCCTGCTCGCGGCGCTGCTGCAGAACTCGCTCGGCGTGCCGATCCTGCTCGCCACGCTGCTGCTCAACTACCCGGCCCGCTACTTCTCCTCGTGGGTGATCCGGTTCCAGCTGAAGGATCCGTCGACCGACCTCGTCGCGAGCAAGCAGATCGACCCCGGTGTGCAGCTGACCGCGCTCGTGCCCGCCGGCCCCGCCGCCGAGGCCGTGCGTCGCACGTTCGGCCCGATGAGCCCCGTGACCATGATCCTGACCCAGGTCAACTGGTCGCTCGTGATCGTCGCCGTGCTCGTGATCGGCGCGATCTTCGTGAACCGCCGCACCCGCTACGGATTCGAGGCCGGGCTCGCAGGCCAGAACCCGGAGTTCACGCGCTACGGCGGCGTGAAGCCGGGCCCGCTCGTGCTGCGCACCATGGCGCTCTCGGGCGGTATCGCCGGACTCATCGGCGTGCTGATCGTCATCGGCGCCCCGAACACGCGCATGATCGAGGGCCACATCGTCCAGACGAACTACGCCTGGACCGCGCTGCTCGTCACCCTGCTCGCGCTGTACCGCCCGCTCGGCGTCGCGATCGCCGGCCTCTTCTTCGGCGCCATCATCGTCGGCAGCGAGGCCATGGGCCGCGACCTCGGGCTGTCGCCGCAGATCGCCGCGGTGATCCAGGCGCTCGTCATCATCCTGCTCGCCTACCGTGTGGCGCTGCCCCGGTTCCGCAGGAAGCGGCAGGATGCCGCCCCGGAGGATCCGCCGGGACCCGAGCCGCAGAGCCCGGCCGCACCGGCCGCCGTCGCGGCCCGGACCGCTTCCGCCCCCACCGCTGAGACCACCGAGACCGGAGGCGAACGATGAACCTGCTCGCCATGTTCGACCAGGACCTGGTCGCCTCCGTCCTCCGCTCGCTCATCCCAATCCTGCTCGCCGCGCTCGGCGGCATGATCTGCGAGCGGGTCGGCATCTTCAACATCGGTCTCGAGGGCATCCTGCTCATCGGCACGTTTACCGGTGTCGCGGTCTCCTACGGCACCCACAGCTGGATCCTCGGATCGCTCGCGGCGATGGTCGCCGGCATGCTGTTCTCGATGATCCTCGGCTACGGCGCCGTGTACCGCAAGGGCGACCCGATCGTGCTCGCCGTCGCTATGAACATCCTCGCCGTCGGCATGACGAGCTTCCTGCTCCTCGCGATCTTCCACGTCCAGGGCGTGTTCAAGGATCCGAAGATCGACGGGATCCCCACCTGGCGTATCCCCGGCCTCGCCGACCTCCCCGGCATCGGCCCGCTGTTCTCGCTGACGCCGATCGGCTACCTCGCGCTGCTGCTCGTCCCCGTGCTCTGGGTCGTCCTGTTCCGCACGCCCGTCGGTCTGCGCCTGCGCGGCGTGGGCGAGCGCCCGCTCGCCGCCGCCACGCTCGGCGTCAACCCGCAGCGCTACCAGCTGCTCGCGGTGCTCGCCTCGGGTGCCCTCGCGGGTCTCGGCGGCGCGCAGCTCGCGCTCGGCAACGTCGTGCAGTTCACCGAGAACATGTCGGCCGGCCGCGGCTGGATCGCCGTCGTCGTGGTCATGCTCGCCCGCGCGCACCCCGTGGGTGTTCTCGGCGCGGCGCTGCTGTTCGGTTTCGCAGATGCGATCGGCTTCCGCCTGCAGTCCTTCGGCCTGCCGCAGCAGCTGACCGACGCCGGCCCGTACATCGTGACCCTGATCGTGCTGATCCTCATGAGCCGCCGGTTCAAGCAGGCACGAACGGCGCAGCTCGCATGAGCGGGTCCGAGGTCGCGGGCGCCGCGGTGCAGGATCCCGGGATCCCCGCCGAGGCCGCCCGCTGGGTCGCCGCGCTCGGCCTCGAACCCCTCCCCCACGAGGGCGGGCTGTTCCGGCAGGCCCACCTCGACGCGCACTCGACCGCGATCTACTTCCTGCTCGCCGGCGACGACTTCTCGGCGCTGCACTCGCTCGAGTCGGTCGAGATCTACCACTGGTACGCGGGCTCCCCGCTCCGCCTGCTCCTGCTGCACCCCGACGGGCGCGCGGAGGAGCAGCTGGTCGGCGCGGATCCCGAAGCCGGGCTGCTGCCCCAGTTCGCAGTGCCCGCGGGCGTGATGCAGGGCTCGTCCTCGACGGGCGACTGGACCCTGGTCGGCACCACCATGGCGCCCGGTTTCGACTGGGAGGGATTCCGGCTCGGGGATCGCGCCGAGCTCTCGGAGCGATACCCTGAGTTCTCGAACAGGATCGCCGAACTGACCCGCTGAGGAGACCGCCGCCGATGGCCAACGACGCCCCCCGAGTGCTCGTCGTCGATGACGATCCGGACGTCGCCCTGCTGGTGCGCACGATCCTCGAGCGGCGCGCCGGATGCACGGTCGACGTCGCAGCGGACGGCCTCCGCGCGGTGGAGCAGGCGGCCGCGGTCCGGCCCGACGTGGTCGTGACCGACATCGAGATGCCGGGTCTGAACGGGATCGAGCTGCTCACCGAGCTGCGCCGCAGCATTCCGGGCGTCCCCGTGGTCGTGATGACCGCGCACGTGTCGGTGGAGTACGCGGTGTCGGCGCTGCGCGCCCAGGCCGACGAGTTCCTCACCAAGCCGCTCGACAACACGGTGCTCGTCGAGACCGTGCAGCGGCTGGCGGTCGAGGGCCGCGCGCGCGCGGGGCGGAACGTCCGACGGAGACGGTGCTCGCGATCGGCGCGCACCCCGACGACGTCGAGATCGGCGCGGGCGGGATCCTCGCAGCCCACGCCGAGGCCGGCGACCGCATCACGATCCTCACGATGTCGCGCGGCGCCCGCGGCGGCGACGCCGACAGCCGGCAGCACGAATCCCTCGCCGCGGCGGAGCTGCTGGGGGCCCGGCTGTTCCTGCAGGATCTCGTCGACACCGAGATTCCGAGCAGCGGGCCGACGGTGCGACTCATCGAGGAGGTCGTGCGCGAGGTGCAGCCCACCGTCGTCTACACCCACTCGGGGCATGACCGGCACCAGGACCACCGCGCGGTGAGCGAGGCGACCATCGCCGCGACGCGACGCGTGCCGACCGTCGCCTGCTATCAGAGTCCCTCGGCCACCATCGACTACCGGCCGACGCGGTTCGTCCGCATCGAACGGTTCCTGGAGCGCAAGCTCGAGCTCTTGCGCTGCTTCGATTCCCAGACCTCGAGCCGCGACTACCTCTCGCCCGAGTTCGTCACTGCTACCGCGCGCTACTGGACCCGTTTCGGCGGCGGCACCGCCGTCGAGCCCCTCGAGGTGGTGCGCGAGAGCACCGAGCTCGCGCGCACCACCGAGCACCTGCGACTGGAGAGCTGATGACCGCCCGCGTTCTGGTGACCGGAGCCGGCGGCCCCGCCGGTGTCGCCGTGATCCGCTCACTGCTCCGCCGCTCCGACGTGACCGTGTTCGCGGCCGACATGGACGGCTGGGCCAGCGGCCTGTACCTGGTGCCCGCCGAACAGCGCCGCCTCGTTCCCCCGGGACGCGACGATGCGTTCGTGCCGACGCTCGCCTCCCTCGTCGCCGACGACCGCCTCGACCTCGTCGTCTCGACCGTCGACGTCGAGCTGATCGCCCTCGCCGAGCGCCGGGGCGAACTCGCACCCGCGGTGCTCGCGGCGCCCCCGGCCGAAACGCTGCGCGTCTCGCTCGACAAGCTCGCTCTCGCCGACCGCTGCGCTCCCACGGGCCGCTCCCCGCGCACCGTCCTCGCGGGACCCGACGCGCTCGCCGTGGACTGGGAGTTCCCGGTCTTCGCGAAACCCCGTCAGGGCGCCGGGAGCCGCGGGATCCGCCTGGTGCCCGACCGTCAGGCGCTCGAGGCGCTGCCGACCGACGAGGGCCTGATCGTGCAGGACCTGCTGCCGGGCGAGGAGTACTCGGTCGACGTCATCGCCGACGCGAACGGCGGGATCGTCGCAGCCGTCCCGCGCACGCGCGCCCGCGTGGACTCGGGCGTCGCCATCGCGGGCCGCACGGTGCGGGATCCCGAGCTGGAGGACACCGCGGCGGCCGTCGCCCGCGCGATCGGGCTCGTCGGCGTGGCCAACGTGCAGCTCCGCCGCGACCGGTCGGGCCGCGCGATGCTGCTCGAGGTCAACCCCCGCTTCCCGGGAGCCCTTCCCCTGACCATCGCTGCGGGCGTAGACATCCCCTCGCTCGTGGTCGATCTGTTCCTCGGCGAGACGCTGCCGGATCGGGTCGGATTCCGCGAGGTCGCCTCGGTGCGGTTCCTCGAGGACGTGATCGTCGAGGTCGACGAGGTCCTCGAGTCGGCGCACGCCGGACACCAGGACGACGCATGAGCACCGCATCGGCGGCGATGCTCCGCGGCGACCACCACGTCCACTCGACGTTCTCCGACGACGCGGTCTCGTCCCTCGAGCAGAACGTCGCCGCGGCCGCGGCCGCCGGGCTCGATACGCTGCGGCTGGTCGACCACGTGCGCCGCAGCACCGACTGGGTCCCCGAGTACCTCGCGGCGGTCTCGGCGCTGCACGTGCCCGACGGGCTCACCGTGCTGACCGGTGTCGAGGCGAAGATCCTCGACCGCTCGGGCGCGCTCGACATCCCCGCGCTTCCCGCGGGCATCGACCGGATCCTCATCGCCGACCACCAGTTCCCCGGCGCCGACGGCCCCCTCGGCCCGTCCGAGGTCCGCGCGCGCCTCGCCGCGGGGTGGAGCGACGAGGACGCGCTCGACGACCTCGTGCACGCCCTCGTCTCGGCGATGGAGCGCCACCCGGGCAACCAGCTGGCGCACTGCTTCTCGATCCTGCCCAAGATCGGCCTGAGCGAGTCCCGTCTCGGTGCGGAGCGCCTCGCGGCCTGGGCCTCCGCCGCGGCCGCGACGGACACGCTCGTCGAGGTGAACGAGAAGTGGGGCTGCCCCGAGCCGACCGCGCTCATCGCCCTGCGCGAGGCCGGTGCCGGGATCGTCGCATCGACCGACAGCCATGACGCGGCCGAGGTCGGCCGCTACCTGCGGGTGCGCGAACTGCTCGACGCCGCGGAGGACCTCGCGTGAACGCACCGAACGGCTTCGAGATCGCGCTGATCGTCTTCCTGCTGATCTGCGTGCTGCTCGGAACCACCCCGGTGTTCAACACGGCGTTCCAGTTCCTGGTGCTGCCGATCCACGCCTTCAAGAACCACTACCGGCGCGCGGCCCCGTACACGCCGAACATCGCGGTGGTCGTTCCCGCGTGGAACGAGGGGCTCGTGATCGGCGCGTCCATCGACCGCCTCCTCACGCTCGAGTACCCGCCCGAGCGACTGCGCATCTACGTGGTCGACGACGCCTCGACCGACAGCACCCCCGACGTCGTGCTGCGCAAGGCCGCCGAGCACCCGGGACGCGTCGTGCACCTGCGACGGGAGCAGGGCGGCGAGGGCAAGGCGCACACGCTGAACCACGGCCTCGAGCGCGTGCTCGCCGATCCGTGGACCGAGGCGGTGCTCATCATGGACGCCGACGTGATCTTCGCGCGCGACTCGCTGCGCAAGATGAGCCGGCACCTCGCCGACGAGCGTGTCGGCGCCGTCACCGCGTACATCGCCGAGGGCAGTCACGACCGCAACTACCTCACCCGGTTCATCGGCATGGAATACGTGCTGGCGCAGCTCGCCTCCCGGCGCACGCAGAACGTGCTCGGGGCGATCGCCTGCCTCGCGGGAGGCGCGCAGCTGCACTCGCGGGCCAACCTCGAGGCCATCGGCGGCCGGATCCCCACCGGAACCCTCGCCGAGGACACCATGACGACGTTCGAAGGCCAACTGCGCGGCCGCCGCATGGTCTTCGAGCCGCACGCGGTCGTGCTCGCCGAAGAGCCGCGCACGGTGGACGCGCTCTGGAAGCAGCGGCTGCGCTGGGCGCGCGGCAACGTGCAGCTCACCTCCATCTACCGGCGGGTCTGGTTCCGACCGAGCCGGGTCCACCGGCTGGGCAGCCTGTCGTTCGGGCTCAGCTGGTTCAGCATCCTGCTGCTGCCCGTCTGGCTGCTGCTCGCCTCCGTCGCGCTCTTCTCCCTCCTGATCCTGCACAGCGGGATCGCCGAGGCCGTGTTCCGCTTCATGTGGATCCTCGCGGCCTGCACCTACCTCTTCTCGATGCTGTACGCCGTGCAGCTCGACGGACGCACGGGGCGACGGTCCTGGCGCGAAGCGCTGCTCTTCCCGGGGCTCGGCGCGATGATCCTGATGGCGATCGCGCTCTTCCCCCGGTTCTCCGACGCGCTGCTCACCGACTGGCTGGGCACGCTCACCCGCGAGGACCGCTTCGTGTACGCCTCGATCCTCTATCTGTGGGGCCCGATCTCGATGCTCGGCGCGTGGGCCGCCCGCTGGGTCGAGCGCCTGCCCGGCGGGCGCTTCGTCGCGGGTCTCTGCATCTACGTCTTCGGGTACGGTTCGCTGCTCTGCGCCATTACTGTGGACTCGTACATCAAGGAGTGGCGCCGAGCCGACGCATCCTGGGTCAAGACCGAGAAGGTCGGAAGGGTCGTCTCATGAGTCCAGCACCGGAGCTCGACGAGATCGCGCGCGATGCACGGCGCGAACGCCGCCTCGTCCCCCAGGCCCTGATCGCCCTCGCGGTGGTGGCCGCCATCGTCGTCGTCCGAGAGCTGTTCCTGCGATGAGCGCGCCGCTCGCCCTCACGGTCGAGGACAGCACGGACCAGTCCGCCCTGCTCCGCCTGCTGCTCGAGCGCGAGGGCTTCGAGGTCTTCGCGACGGCCGATGCCGAATCCGCCATCGCGGCCTTCGCCGAGATCTCCCCGTCGCTCGCGATCATCGACCTCCGTCTCCCCGGCCTCACGGGCGAGGAGTGCTCGCAGCGCCTGCGCGAGCGGTTCCCCGACTGCTTCATCGTGATCAGCTCGGTGCTGGACCCCGCCGACTACCCCGAGGCCGACGCCGCGCTCCCGAAGCCGGTCACCTCTGCGGCCATGCACGAGCTCGTCGTCGGACTCGCGGCATGAGCGAGGCTCCGCGGAGCCGGCTGCTCCGCTTCTTCGACCGTCCCGGGCCTCTGCTCAAACAGGCACCGACCACGATCGCGCTCCTCGTCGCGCTGGCGCTCGTCCACCTGGTCCCCGGTCTGAAGCCGGTCTCCGAGGGCGCGGCCCTCGCGGGCACCGCGGTGATCCTCGCGGCGACCGCGTACGCCGCCCTGCTGCGCGCGCACCGCGGGCACGAGGGATTCGCGGTGCTCCTGATCCCCATGATCGACATCGTCGGGCTGGGGCTGTTCCGCGCGGGCACGGGCGGCGCGCACTCGATGTTCGGCGCCCTCGTGCTGCTCCCGGTGGTGTGGCTCGCGACCGCCCCGAAGTTCCGGTACGTCGTCGCCGCGGTGCTGCTCAGCTCGTTCACCATCCTGATGCCCTACCTCGCGACCCCGCCCGACAGCCCGGCGGACTGGCTCCGCGGCGTCGTCTCCCCGCTCGTCTACGCGGCGGTCGCGGCCGTGATCCACGATCTCTCGCGTCAGCAGCGGATCCGCATCGAGCAGGCGGAGCGGCTCGTCTCCGAGCGCACCCGCGCCCTCGAGCAGAACGCCGAGATGATCGCCCAGCTGCGCGAGAGCGAGCAGCGGTACCGTGCGCTGCTCGAATCGTTCGAGAGCCTGTGGGCGGCGATCACCGCCCAGGCCGTCATCGCGACCGACTGCCGCGGCACCGTCGAGGCCTGGAACCCGGGAGCCGAGCGGCTCCTCGGACTCACCCAGGCCGAGGCGCTCGACGGCTTCCGCATCGATCGGTTCTTCCCCGCCGACGTGCTCGCGATGCTCGGCGAGGAGCACCCGGATCTGCCGCACCCGCATGCGCCGGAGGATCTGCCGCAGGGCGTGCGAGCGCTGTTCGCCCGGGCCGACTCCGATTCGACGGTCGACGCCGACCTCGAGATCTCGACGGCGACGGGGCTCACCGTGCCCGCGAGGATCACGGTCACCCCGCGCAAGGACGGAACGGGGCAGCAGCGCGGCTACCTGCTGGTCGTCACCGACGAGACCCGCGCCGTCGAGGTCGCGCGCATGAAGGACCAGTTCGTCGGAATGATCTCGCACGAACTGCGCACTCCGCTCAGCGCGATCATCGGGTTCCTGGATCTGCTGCGCAGCGACCCGGAGCGTCCCCTCGCCGAGGAACAGCGCGAGTTCGTCGACATCATCGAGCGCAACGCCCAGCGGCTGCTCGCGCTCGTCGGCGATCTCCTCTTCACCGCGCAGGTCGAGTCCGGCCGGTTCCCGCTCGAGTGCTTCGATTCGGATCTCTCCGAGAGCGTGCGATCCGCGGTCGAGTCCGCGGCACCGCACGCGCAGCGCGAGGGCGTCGAGCTGCGCACCGAGCTCCCCGACCGTCCCGTCATGGTCTCGATCGATGCGCGGCGCATCGGCCAGGCGCTCGACAATCTGCTGTCGAACGCGATCAAGTTCACCCCGCGCGGCGGCCGGGTCACGGCCGAGGTCCGGCCCGTCGACGGTGCGGTCGTGCTCGCCGTGCGCGACACCGGTATCGGGATCCCCGAGGACGAGCAGGGCATGCTCTTCACCCGGTTCTTCCGGGCGTCGACGGCGACCCGCAACGCGGTCCCCGGGATCGGCCTCGGGTTGAGCATCACCCGCGCGATCGTGATCGCGCACGGCGGGCGCATGGAGGTCGCGAGCCGCGAGGGCGAGGGGACCGAGTTCCGCATGACCCTGCCGATGGCGCCGCCTACCGAGGCAGTGCCGAAGGTGCGGATCCGCGCCGGCCGCGGGGAGCGCCCGGACGCTCGGGTCCGATCCCGCTCCTAGGGACGCGAAACGGCGCGTCCCGGACGGATCCCGGACGCGCCGCAGCGGGTGGAGAGCCGACGGCTAGTCGGCGATGAGCACGTCGAGCGCGGTGTCGAGCGCGCCGTCGACCGCGCGGGTGACGATCTCCCGGTAGGGGTCGTAGCCGTCCATCGCGTCGTCCTTCGCGGCCAGCGGGTTGCCATCGATGGCGAAGACCGCGCCGGCCTCGATGCCGTGCAGCGAGGCGATCACGAAGAGGGCGGAAGCCTCCATCTCGACTGCGACGATACCGGCGCGCTGCCACATGCGGTGGTCGATCCCGGTGATCACGTCGCTCGGGTAGAACATGTCGCCCGTGAGCACGATGCCCGAATGCACCTCGAGACCGGTCTTGGCCGCGGCGGCCTTGAGCGCGACCGCGAGCTCGGGGGTCGCGATCGCGGGGAACTCGGTGGGCACGAGCTGGTGGCTCACGCCGTCCGCGCGCACGGCGCCGGTCGCGACGACGATCGCGCCGTCGACGACCTCGGGCTGGATGCCGCCGGCGGTGCCGGAGCGGATGATGCGGGTGACGCCGCCGCGGGCCAGCTCCTCGAAGCAGACGGCCGCGCCGGCCGCGCCCACGCCGTGCGAGGCGACGGTGACCGGCACTCCGCGGTGCGTGCCCGAGTACACGTGGTACTCGCGGTTCGCGGTGAGCTGCTGCACGTCGTCGAGGCGCTCGGCGACACGCGCCGCGCGTCCCGGATCGCCCACGACGAGCGCGCGGTCGGAGAGGTCGGCGACGCGGGCGCGGAGCAGCGGGAGTTCGGCATCGGCGGGGAGACGGACGGGCGCCATTGCGGTCACCTTTCGGTTCGGAAGCGGAGGTCGGCCCGGTGCGTGGCGCACCCGGCCCGATCCTTCAATCGTAGGGGCGGAACGCGGCTCAGGACGCCCGCAACCGGGCGGCCGCAGCGGCGGCCCGGTCGCGGATGCCCGCGGCGTCGAGGGTGAGGTGCTCGCCGTCGGCGTAGACGTGGCGCCCGCCGATGAAGACGTGGCGCACGTCGGTGCCCCGGGCGGAGAAGCCGAGGTGCGAGGTGAGCGACGCGTGCGGGATCCCGGAGGCGCCGCGCACGTCGAGCGCGATGACGTCGGCCAGGCGTCCGGCTTCGAGCGCCCCGGTCTCGGGGAACCCGACCGCCTCGGCGCCGCGTCGGGTGGCGATGTCGAGCACGGTGGAGGCGCGCACCGCCGCAGCGTCGTGCCGGACCCCTCGGTGCACGATGGTGCCGGTCTTGATCTCTTCGAAGAGGTCGAGGGTGTTGTTGCTCGCGACGGAGTCGGTGCCGAGCGAGAGCCGGACCCCGGCCTCGAGCATCTCGGGCAGGCGGGCGACGCCGTTGCCGAGCTTGAGGTTCGACACGGGGTTGTGGCTCACCGCCACCCCGGCCTCGGCGAAGCGCTCGATCTCGCGGTCGGTGAGGTGGACGCAGTGGGCGGCGAGCACGGAGGCGTCGAAGAGGCCGAGCGCGTCGAGGTGGTCGCCCGGGGTCGCCCCGTACTGCTCGCGGATCTGCTCGACCTCGGCCGGCGATTCGGAGACGTGGATGTGGATCGGCAGCCCGGTGCGCTGCGCGCGCTCGGAGATCTCGCGGAGGAACTCGGGCGGCGAGGTGTAGGGGGCGTGCGGGCCGTAGGCTAGTCGGATCTGGGGGTCTCCCGCGAACACCTCGGCGAGGCGCTCCGTCTGGTCGAGCGCCTCGGCGCCCGTCCAGGGGGCGACGCCCGGGAACCCGACGGCCTCGGCCGTGAAGGCGGCCGGAGCCGCGAGGACCCGCATGCCGCTGGCCTGCACCAGTCGCAGCAGCTCCTCGTCCCAGTGGTACATGTCGGCGAAGGTCGTGGTGCCGCTCTCGATCATCTCGACCAGGGCGAGCTCGAGGCCCGCGGCGACGTCGGCGTGGACGAGGTGCTGCTCGAGCCCCTGCACCGCTGCGAGCCAGGGCATGAAGCCGTCGTCGTCGGAGGCGCCGCGCAGCAGGGTCATGGCGGAGTGCGTGTGGCCGTTGACGAGGCCGGGCATGAGCACGTGGCCGCTCAGGTCGTGCGTGGGGGTCGAGTCCGGCCGTGCCGGACCGACGTAGGCGATGCGGCCGTCGGCGTCGAACTCGAGCTCGACGCTGCCGGGCTCGCCGCCGACGGCGCCCTCGGGGCTCAGCAGGGCGTCGGCGCGCAGGATCGCGGCCTCGATCGGGTTGCTCATCGGAGTCCTCTCGCTCAGGTGTCGGGTGTCGGCTACCAGCCGGGGGTGGCGAGCATGCCGCCGTCGACCGCCAGGTCCTGCCCGGTGATGAACGCGGCCGCGTCGGATGCGAGCAGCACGCAGGAGTCGCCGACGTCTCGCGGTGTCGCGAGGCGCCCGAGCGGCGCGTGCGCGAGCCAGCTGGCCACGCCCTCGGGCCAGTTCTCGGCCAGGCCCGGCACCTCGACGAGGCCCGGCGACACCGTGTTGACCCGGATGCCCGCGGGCCCGAGCTCGAGCGCGGCCGCTCGCGCGTGCATGAGCAGCGCGGCCTTGGCGCTGGCGTAGTGCGCGTGCCCGGCCGCCGGCCGGTGCGCTTCGACCGAGGCGATGTGCGTGATCGATCCGCCGCCCTCGAACACCTGCGCCGCCGCCTGGCTCAGCGAGAACACCACGCCGACGTTGGTCGCGAACATCGCATCCCACGACTCGCGGCCGAGTTCGGAGAGCGGTTCGACCGGCTGGATCCCGGCGTTGTTGACCAGGGCGTCGAGCCCACCGAGTTCGACCGCGCTGCGCGCCACGAGGTCCTGTGCGGCACCGGGCAGAGACAGGTCGGCGCCGACCGCGACCGCCCGGCCCCCGATCGACTCGATCTCGGCCACCAGCTGCTCGGCGGCGGCGGCGTTCGAACGGTAGTGGACGGCGACCGCCGCACCCGCCTCTGCGAAGCTGCGCGCGATGCCGCTGCCGACCCCGCCCGTGGCGCCGGTGACGAGCACCCGGCGGCCTTGGAGCGACGGCAGGCGTGCGGCGTGATGCGTCTCGTTCATGCCCGCAATCGTATCGGCGACCGCCGACATCCGCCCGCGATCCGGCGGAGCCGGATGGACCGGCGGAGCGCTCCGCTATTTGCCGAGGCGGCGCTGACGGCGCGAGTAGTCGCGCAGCGCGCGCAGCAGATCGACCTCGCGCAGGTCGGGGTACAGCGCCTCGACGAAGTAGAACTCGGAGTGCGCGGACTGCCAGATCATGAAATCGCTGAGCCGCTGCTCCCCCGAGGTGCGGATGACGAGGTCGGGATCGGCCTGCCCCCGCGTCCAGAGGTGCTCGCCGATGGTCTCGGGCGTGAGCCGTTCGGCCAGGGTGTCGAGCGTGCCGCCCGCGGCCCGGTGCTCGTCGATCACGCTGTGCATGGCCGCCGTGATCTCGCTGCGTCCGCCGTATCCGACGGCGAGGTTCACGTGCAGCCCGGTGTGGTCCTGGGTGCGCACCTCCGCCTCGTGCAGCGCTCCGGCCAGCTCCGGCGGGAGCCCGTCGCAGCTGCCGACGTGCTTCACCTTCCAGTCGCCGTGGGATCCGAGGTGCCTGGCGAGGTCGCCGATGATCTCGAACAGGTCGGTGAGCTCCTGTTCCTGCCGACCCTTCAGGTTGTCGCTCGAGAGCAGGTAGAGGGTGACGACGCGGATGCCGGCGTGCTCGCACCAGCGGAGGAACTCGGGGATCTTGCGTGCTCCGGCGCGGTGCCCGAATGCGACGCGCTCCTGCAGGCGCTGCTTGGCCCAGCGCCGATTGCCGTCGACGATCACCGCGATGTGGTGGGGCGAGCGCTCGGGATCGATCTCGCGGCGCAACCGTCGCTGGTAGAGCCGATAGAGGGGCCCGGGTCGCGGAGCGGTTCGTTCGGGCGTCACTCGTCGATTCTATCTGCGGCTCGGCTTTGCAGGTGGTCGACATATATGCAGCTTCCGCGCTGTCGGCTCCGTACACTCGGAGCATGAGCCAGCGAGCCAATTCCTCGTCCGGTCGCGAGCGTCGTCTGCCCGATCCGGATCGCCTCTCGCTGCCGCTGCTCGAGGACGCCCTCGAGCACCCGCTTCCGGCCGAGGCGAAGCCCACGTGGCGCGGCTGGATCCACGCCGGGACGTTCCCCGTGGCGGTGGCCGCGGGGATCGTGCTCATCTGCCTCGCGAAGGGCCCCGTGGCCAAGTGGGCCGCGGCGGTCTACCTGCTGACGAGCGCGCTGCTGTTCGGGGTGTCGGCCCTCTACCATCGCTTCAACTGGAAGCCGGAGACCAAGCAGGTCTTCCGCCGTCTCGACCACGCCAACATCTTCCTGCTGATCGCCGGGACCTACACGCCGCTCGCGCTGACCGCGATGCCGCTCGACAAGGGGATCCTGCTGCTCGTCCTCGTGTGGGCGGGCGCGCTGCTCGGGATCGGGTTCCGCGTGTTCTGGATCTCGGCCCCGCGCTGGCTCTACGTCCCCCTCTACGTGGCGCTCGGCTGGGCGGCCGTCGTCTACCTCGGCGACATCTGGCAGGCGAACCCGGCGACCATGGTCCTCGTCGTCGTGGGCGGCCTGCTCTACACGGTCGGATCGGTCGTCTACGGCCTCAAGCGGCCGAACCCCGTGCCCGGGGTCTTCGGATTCCACGAGATCTTCCACACGCTCACGGTGCTCGCCTTCCTCTGCCACTGGGCGGGAGCGCTGCTCGTCTCGCTCGACCCCGTCTACCTGCGCTAGCGGCGGCTACGGCTCGACGCGCCTCCGCGCCGGGATCGCGAACGCGAGGGCGACTCCCGCCGCCGAGACTCCCGCCGCGATCAGGAAGAGCGCTCGGAACGTCTCCTCCCCGGGAGCGCCGCCCGCGGCGATCCCGATCGAGGTCAGGATCAGCGTCGCGACGGGGGTCCCGAACGCGGACCCGACCGTGCGGAGCACGCCGTTGACGCCGAGCGCGGCGCCGAGCCCCGCCCGATCCACGTGGCCGGCGATGAGCTCCGCGACGACCGCGAAGCCGATGCCGTTGCCGAGACCGACGAGGGCGAAGAACAGGATCACGGCGAGCAGCGATCCCGGCCGCAGCGCGATGCCGATGCCGCCCGCGCACATCGCTCCGAGCGCGATCGCTGCGACGGCGCGACCGCTCAGTCGGCCGAGCAGCCAGGGCGTGAAGCGTCCGCCGAGGAAGACGAGCACGGCGCCCGGCAGCAGCGCCGCACCGGTCGCGGTGACCCCGAGGCCCTGCCCGATGGCACCGGTGCCGCTCGCGGGCGACTGCAGTAGCACGGGGAGGCCGACGTAGAAGGCGTAGGGCACGAAGCCGAGGAAGAGGGTGAGCGCGTTCGTCGCGGCGAGCGCTCGATCGGTCACGAGCACGGGGTCGATCAGCGGGTGCGTGAGCCGGCGCTCGACGAGCACCAGGCCGATGAGACCGAGCAGGGCGAGACCGGCGAGCGCCAGCACCGCGGGCGAGGTCCAGCCCCAGCGCGCGCCCTGCGAGATGACGAGCAGCAGCGGGAGCAGCGTGAGGACCAGCAGGCCGACGCCCGCCCAGTCCTGCGGCGCCGCGCTCCCCCGCTCGCCCGCGGGCACGCGCCACGCGATCAGCAGCACCGACAGGAGACCGAGCCCGGCGCCGAGCGCGAAGAGCCACGGCCAGCTGAGCAGGTCGGTGACCGCACCGCCGCCGACGAGCGCGAGGCCGGCGCCGAGCCCCATGGTGCCCGAGAGCCAACCGATGGCGACGGCCTGCTGCCGGCCGACGAGCCGATCGCGCACGATCGCGACGGCGAGCGGGAACGAGGCGGTGGCCGCGCCCTGGAGCACGCGCCCCGCGAGCATCACGGGCAGGGAGCCCGCGAGGCCCGCGACCGCTCCTCCCAGGACGAACACCAGCATCGCGATCATGAGCACCCGTCGGTGCCCGTGCCGGTCGCCCAGCGCACCGATCACGGGGGCCGCCACCGCACCGCTGAGCAGGTACGCGGTGAGGATCCACCCGGCGGTCGCGCCGTCGAGCCCGAGTTCGGTCGAGAGCACCGGGAGGGCCGGGACGAGCAGCGTCTGCATCATCGAGAAGGCGAGGACGGCCGAGGCGAGCGCGGCGGTGAACCCGGCGGGCGCGGCGGGGATCGTCGTGCGTGCGACGGGGACGGACGCGGTGTCGGGCCCGGAGGCCTGGGTCTGGACGGTCACGCGGCTCCTCGGGTCGGATCGATGGCTCTGCAGGGGATCGGCTTTGGCGATCTTTCGGAACGGAATGCTTCGTTCCGTTCAAGATGCTAACAGCCCGATCGCTACGATGGAACCCATGACCGGTGAGGAGCGCCTGCGCGGCCGTGAGCGGGAGGCGCGCGACAACGACCGCATCCTGCTGCAGGCGGCGCGCGAGGTGTTCGTGCAGCGCGGCTGGCAGGCTCCCATGTCGGCCATCGCCGAACACGCGGGCATCGGCATCGCGAGCATCTACCGGCGCTACCCCAGCAAGGAGGAGCTCGTGCTCCAGCTGCGGATCATGGCGCTCGGCGACGTGATCCGCATCGCGGACGAGAGCCTCCAAGGCCCCGGATCCAGTGTCGCGCGATTCCTCCGCCGTCACATCCGCGAGGCTGCGACACCGCTCATGATCACCTTCGGACGGCACGTGCGCACCTCGCACGAGATCGACGAGCTCGCCGAGGAGCTCCGCGCCGCGCTGGACGCGCTCATCGCGCAGGATCTCGCCGCGGGGCTCGTACCTCGGGGGTACACGGCCGCCGACCTCATGCTCGGCGTGACCCACCTGCGCCCGAACCTGCCGACGAGCCGCGAGCGGACCACCGAGATCCACCTGCGGCACCTCGACTACTACCTGCTCGGGCTCGCAGCGGCGATCGGTCACCCCGAACGCGTCAGCGGCACGGGCGCCACCTGGGAGGAGTGGCTCGCCTTCAACGCCGTCGACGAGGACGCGCTGGAGGCCGGGCCCGCCTGACCCGGAGCGGCGCGAGCGGGATCACTCCGCCGACAGCACCTCGAGCACGGCGTCGCCGTAGCGATCGAGCTTGGCCTGGCCGATCCCGCTGATGCCGAGCAGCGCGTCGCGGCTGCCCGGCGTGTGCACGGCGAGCGCCCGCAGGGTCGCGTCGCCGAACACGATGTAGCCGGGCACCCCCTGCTCCTTCGCCTCGGCGCTGCGCCAGGCGCGCAGGCGCTCGAAGCGGTCGAGCTGCTCGGGCTCGAGATCCTGCGCGGCCTTCGCCTTCGCACCGCCGGAACCGCCGGTCTTCCGCGCGAGCACCTCCTCGCGCATCTCGACCTTCTCGCCGCCGTAGAGCACGCCCCGGCTGGCCTCCGTCGGCGCGAGCACGCCCCACTCGCCGCGGCTCTCGAGGAGCCCAGTGGCGATGAGGTGCCGTACGACGCCGCGCCACTGGGCGACCGAGAGGTCCTGCCCGATGCCCCAGGTCGAGAGCTCGTCGAGCCGCATCTGGCTGGCCCGTTCCGAACCGACCCCGCGGAGCACGTCGATGTGCTGCCCGGCGGCGTAGGTGCGGCCGCGCTCCTTCGAGATGCGCACGATGGTCGAGAGCAGCTTCTGCGCGGGGATCGTCGCGTCCCAGAGCTTCGGCGGGTCGAGGCAGACGTCGCAGTTGCCGCACGGCTGCCCCGCCTCCTCGCCGAAGTAGCGCAGCAGGTAGACCCGACGGCAGTCGGTTGTCTCGCACAGGGCGAGCATGTGGTTCAGGTGCTCGATCTGGTTGCGCTGCGCCGCCGCGTCGCCGTCCGACGACTCGATGAACTGGCGCTGCTGCACGACGTCGGCGAGGCCGTAGGCCATCCAGGTCTCCGAGGGCAGGCCGTCGCGCCCCGCGCGGCCCGTCTCCTGGTAGTACCCCTCGACCGACTTCGGCAGGTCGATGTGGGCGACGAACCGCACGTCGGGCTTGTCGATGCCCATGCCGAAGGCGATCGTGGCGACGACGACCACGCCGTCCTCGCGCAGGAACCGGGTCTGCGCGGCGAAGCGCTCCTCGGCCGGCAGTCCCGCGTGGTACGGCACCGCGTCGATCCCGGCCTCGCGCAGCTGGGCCGCCGTCTGCTCGACCCGCTTACGGCTCAGCGCGTAGACGATCCCGGCTTCGCCCGCGTGCTCCTCGCGGATGAACCGCACGAGCTGCTGGCGCACCTGCGCCTTCGGCTCGATCCGGTAGCGGATGTTGGGCCGGTCGAAGCTCGACACGAAGTGGCGGGCCCGGTCAAGGTGCAGGCGCTCGGTGAGCTCGCGGTGGGTGGCTGGGGTCGCGGTCGCCGTCAGCGCGATGCGGGGCACGTCGGGCCAGAGCTCGGCGAGCGCGCCGAGGCGCAGGTAGTCGGGCCGGAAGTCGTGGCCCCACTGCGAGACGCAGTGGGCCTCGTCGATGGCGAAGAGCGCGATGCGGCCCTGTCGCAGCAGCTCGACGGTGCCGGGCGCGCTCAGGCGCTCGGGCGCCAGGTAGAGCAGCTCGAGCTCGCCCTCGCGGTAGGCGCGTTCGACCTCGCGGCGCTCCTCGGGATCCATCGCCGAATTGAGCGCACCCGCGCGCACCCCCGCCAGCCGCAGCGCGGCCACCTGGTCGTGCATGAGCGCGACGAGCGGGGAGAGCACGATGCCCGTGCCCTCGCGGCAGATCGCGGGGATCTGGTAGCACAGCGACTTGCCGCCGCCCGTCGGCATGAGCACGACGGCGTCGCCGCCCGCGGCGACGTGGCGGATGATCTCCTCCTGGTCGCCGCGGAACGACTCGTAGCCGAAGACCTCGGAGAGGACGGCCCGCGGATCGCGCTGCGTCACCCGGTTCAGCTCCGGGGCCCGGGATCCTGCGGAGCGGACCCGGCCTCGGACCCGTCGCCCGCGTCGGTTCCGGCGGCCTCGTTCGCGGCGCCCGATCCGCCCGTCGCTCCGGCGGCCTCCTCGGCCTCGGCCGCCTCGGCGGCCAGCTGCGCCTGCACCTCGCCGCGGATCCGACTGCGGCGCAGTCGGCGGTTCAGATCGAGCAGCAGCAGGATCACCGCGACCGCGAGCACCGCGACCGCGATGAATCCCGCGACTCCGGGAGACGCGGTGTTCGGATCGAACTCCTTCTCCTTCTCGGCAAGGGTGATCGCTGCCGTGAGAACGGTGGCGAGCGTGGTCATGCGGTCTCCTCTTCGACGCCCTGGAACAGATCGGCCTCGAACTCGCTCGTCGCGACGCGCGAGGCGGCGAGACGGTAGTCCTCGTAGGGCCAGGCCTCGCGCTGCAGCTCGTTCGGCCAGAAGAAGAACGGGCTGTCGGGCGGGACCTGACTGGCGTGCGCGCGCAGCGCTGCGTCGCGCTGCTCGAAGAAGGCACCGACATCGACCTTGGCCGTGCCGTTGTAGGGGCGCTTCGCCATCCACTCGGTCATCTCGGCGAACTGCGTCGCGAGCTCGGACCCCGGCTCGCGCTCGAGCAGCGTCTCGTAGACGGCGCGCACCCGGTCGGCGTTGAAGATCTCCTCGTAGTACAGCTTGCGGATCGCCCACGGCGCCCCGGCCTCGGGGTACGACTCGGCGTCGCCCGAGAGCTCCCACGCGCGCTTGCTGATCTCGTGGCAGCGGATGTGGTCGGGGTGCGGGTATCCGCCCTGCTCGTTGTAGGTGATCATCACGTGCGGACGGAACTCGCGAACCACGCGGACGAGCGCCTCGGCCGAGACCTCGACCGGGATGTCGGCGAAGGACCCCGCCGGGATCGGATCGCCCTCGTCGGGCAGCCCCGAGTCCTGATAGCCGAGCCAGCGGTGCTCGAAACCGATGATCCCCTGCGCGCGCGCCATCTCGTCGCGGCGCAGGCCCGCGAGATCGCGACGGCTCTTGGGATCGCGCTGCACCAGCTCGTTGAGCACGTCGCCGCGTTCGCCGCCCGTGCAGCTGACGATCAGCACCTCGACGCCGCGGTCGAGGTAGTGCGCGTACGTCGCGGCGCCCTTGCTCGATTCGTCGTCGGGGTGCGCGTGTACCGCGATCAACCTGAGCGTCATGGCGTCCTTTCGCATCTGCGTCCGAGGGAGCCCCGGTACGCTTGCATCGGGCACACAGTCTAGTTGCCCGAGATGAGGAGGATCCGTGTCCGAGGCGGCAGCGAGCGCGCAGACGCTCGAAGATCGCTACGGTCGCGGCACCCAGCGCCGGTTCGACCGTCGCTTCGCGTGGATCATCGCCGGTGTGCTGCTGCTCGCGGGGCTCGGCGTGCTCCTCTTCAGCGGTTGGCAGTCCGGCTCGCAGGTCGAGTACCGCGACATCGGCGCACCGCACAAGGGCGGCAGCACCGTCACCGTCCGATTCGAGGTCACCGCGCCCCCCGGCGCCCGTGTCGCCTGCGCGGTCGAGGCGCTCTCGCCCTCGTTCGCGACCGTCGGCTGGAAGGTCGTCGAACTGCCCGTGTCCCAGGAGCGCACCCGCCGGTTCAGCGAGGAGCTCGCCACCACCTACGCGGCGACCGCCGGCCAGGTGAAGGAGTGCTGGGTCCTCGACGCGGCCTGATCGCACCGGCTCGGCGTCCCTCCGTGCGGCTCCTGGGCAGTGTCGGACCCGGCTGCTAGGCTGCTCAGAACCCGCGCGGGAGTTCCGTGCGCACTCGTGGGCCGAGTCGGGCCCGCGCATCCAGAGAAGAGGATCACGCATGGCCGCAGCGACCACGCAGACCTGGCTGACCCAGGAGGCGTTCGACCGTCTCAAGGGCGAACTCGACGAGCTGACCGGCCCCCGCCGGAAGGAGATCGCGTCCCGCATCGAGGCGGCTCGTGAAGAGGGCGATCTCAAGGAGAACGGCGGCTACCACGCTGCGAAGGACGAGCAGGGCAAGATGGAGGCGCGCATCCGCGACCTCGAAGAGCTGCTGAAGCACGCCGTCGTCGGCGAGGCCCCGAAGGCCAGCGGCGTCGTCGAGATCGGCACCATCATCACCGCGGAGATCTGGGGCGACGAAGAGCGCTTCCTGCTCGGCAATCGCGAACTCGCCGACGGCTCCGACCTCGACGTCTACAGCGCCGAGAGCCCCCTGGGCGCGGCGATCCTCGGCCTCTCGGTCGGCGACACCACCAGCTACGCCGCCCCCAACGGCAAGCAGATCGAGGTCAAGGTGCTGGCCGTCGACACCTACGCGGGCTGACCGCACCGCGCGAACGTACGACGGGGGCCGGGATCGATTCGATCCCGGCCCCCGTTCGCGTTCCCGCTCCGGTCAGCGCTCGCCCTGCACGGCGATCACCTCAGTGACGGTGCCGTCGCGATGCAGGCGGGGGTCGTCGGGCTGCACCGGGATCGTCGCCGTCGTCGCGGCGGGGCCGTCGGGACGCTTCGGGGTCCGGCGGGTCCGCCCTTCGAGCCACTTCGCCACGGCCGACAGGATCAGGCACATCACGATGTAGATGCCGCCGATCACGAACGCCGACTGCAGCAGGGGGCGCCCGAACTGGACGTTGCTGCTGAGCTGCTTCGCGAGGTAGAGCAGCTCGGGGTAGGTGATGATGAACCCGAGCGCGGTGTCCTTCATGGTGACCACGAGCTGCGAGACGATCACGGGCAGCATGGCCCGCACCGCCTGCGGCAGCAGGATCAGTCGCATCACACCGCTCTTGCGCAGACCGATCGAATATCCGGCCTCCTTCTGACCGCGCGGCAGCGACTCGATCCCGGCCCGGAGCGCCTCGGCGAGCACCGATCCGTTGTAGGCGACGAGCGCGATCACGACGGCCGCGTAGGGTTCCATGCTGATCCCCGTCGAGGGCAGGCCGTAGTAGAGCAGCATCATCATGACGAGCACGGGGACCGCGCGGAAGAGCTCCGTGACGGTCGTGATCGGGATCCGTACCCAGCGATGATCGGACAGTCGACCGATCGCGAGCAGGAACCCGAGGGCGACGCTCAGCACCGCGGCGAGCCCGAAGGCCGCGAGGGTCTTGCCGAGCGCGGCGAGGATCTGCTCCCAGATCGTCGCGTAGGTGAACAGCCCCCACTTCGTCGCCGAGAACTGCCCCGAGAGGGCGAACCGGTACACGATGAAGGCGATGAGCGCCCCGACACCCACCACGGTCACGACCGCGAGCACGCGGTTGCGCGCGATCGCCCGGGGGCCGGGGACGTCGTACAGCACAGAGGTCATCGCACGATCCTCCATTTCTTCTCGAGACGGTTTTGCACGAGGCTCAGGAGCAGCACGAGCACCACGAACACGAAGGCGACCCAGAGCAGCACCTCCATCGGGCTGCCCGGACGCCCCGCGGCGTCGTTGATGGTGGCCCGCAGTGCGGCGAGCTCGGCGACGGAGAAGCCGGCCGCGACGGTGGTGTTCTTCAGCAGCGCGATGAACACGCTCATCATCGGCGGTACCACCGAACGGAAGGCCTGCGGGAGCACGACGAGGCTCATGACCTGCGCGAACGGCAGGCCGATCGCCCGGGCCGCCTCGGCCTGGCCGACGGGCACGGTGTTGATACCGGCCCGCAGCACCTCGGCGACGTAGGTCGCGGTGTAGATGCCGATGGCGAGGATGCCGAGCAGCAGCGTGCTCATCTTCGGCAGCCCGAGCGCCGGGTAGCCGAGCACGAAGAAGAAGAACACGAGCGTCAGCGGCGTATTGCGGATGAGGTTCACGTAGAGCGTCCCGACGCCCCGCGCGATCGGGACGGGCGACACCCGCATGGCCCCGACGAGCACGCCGAGCACCAGGGCGAGCACCCCTCCCCCGAAGAACACCAGCAGGGTGTTCGTGATAGCGGTCCCCCAGAGATCGAGGTTCCCGAAGATGACGTCCATCCGTCTTCCTCTCGTGCGGGCGGCTCGGGGCGGGTGCGGGCACCGCGCCCGCCCCGAGCGCCTCAGCGGTTAGTAGGCGTCCACCTTGGGCTGATCGACCTTGATCCCCGAGTTGCCGAGGTTCTTGTCGAAGATCTTCTTCCAAGTCGCGCCGCCGTCGGTGAAGAGGGTGTTGATGTGCGCGCGGAGCGCGTCATCGCCCTTCGCGAGTCCGACCCCGTACTTCTCCTCGGTGAGCAGCGGGCCCGTCGTCACCATCAGGTTGTCGGGATCCTGTGCGGCGTAGCCGATCAGGATCGCCTGGTCGGTCGTCACCGCGTCGACCTGGCCGTTGACCAGGCTCTCGACGCAGGCCGAGTACAGATCGAACTCCTGGGTCTTGATCTTCGGGAAGTTGTCCTTGATGTTCTGGATCGGAGTCGAGCCGGTCGCCGAGCACACGGTCTTGCCGTCGAGCTGCTCGAGCGACTGGTAGTCGGTCCCGCCCTTCTTGACGAGGAGGCCCTGGCCCGTGATGAAGTAGGGCCCCGCGAAGTCGATGTCCTTCTTGCGCTTGTCGTTGATCGAGTAGGTGCCGACGTAGTAGTCGATGTCGCCGTTCACGATCGCCTGCTCGCGGTTGGCCGACGCGATCGCCTTGTACTCGATCTTGTCCTCGCCGTAGCCGAGCGAGGCGGCGATCCAGCGCGCGATGTCGACGTCGAAACCGCTGCGCTCCTTCGTCACGTTGTCGAGGTACCCGAGTCCCGGCTGGTCCTCCTTGACGCCGATGACGACCTTGCCGCGCTTCTGGATCTTCTCGAAGGTCGGGCTGCCGTCGATCTTCACGTTCTCGGCGGGCTTCGGGATCACGGATTCGGTACCGCTCCCGCCGCCGCCCGAGGGGTCGGTGGGGCTGCCGCTGTTGCAGCCGGTGAGCGTCAGCGCCGCGGCGGCGATCAGCGCGCCGGTCACGAGGAGCTTGTGGGTTCGCATGGTGGATTCCTTTCGATGGGTCGGTGATTCGGGTGCGCCGAAGCCTCGGCACCGCGGAACGGCGGAGCCGAGTCGGCACGACCCGAGCGGGTCAGTTGGTGATGAGCTTCGAGAGGAAGTCCTTGGCGCGGGTGCTCTGGGGATTCGTGAAGAACTCCTCGGGCGTCGCCTGCTCGACGATCTGCCCGTCGGCCATGAACACCACCCGGTCGGCCGCGCGGCGCGCGAATCCCATCTCGTGGGTGACGACGATCATGGTCATGCCCTCCTTGGCCAGGCCGACCATCACGTCGAGAACCTCGTTGATCATCTCGGGATCGAGGGCGCTCGTCGGCTCGTCGAACAGCATCACCTTGGGGTGCATCGCGAGCGATCGGGCGATCGCCACGCGCTGCTGCTGCCCGCCGGAGAGCTGGGCGGGGAGCTTCGCGGCCTGCTTGTCGACGCCGACCCGCGCGAGCAGCTCCATCGCCTCTCGCTCGGCCTGCTCGCGTCCCACTCCGTGCACCTTGATCGGGCCGAGCGTCACGTTCTCGAGGATGGTGAGGTGGGCGAACAGGTTGAACGACTGGAACACCATGCCGACCTCGGCCCGCAGCTTCGCGAGCGCCTTCCCCTCGGCCGGCAGCTCCCTGCCGTCGACGCGGATCGATCCGCTCGTGATCGTCTCGAGCCGGTTGATCGATCGGCACAGCGT
Organism: Leucobacter sp. Ag1; assembly: GCF_000980875.1. Lineage (GTDB taxonomy): Bacteria > Actinomycetota > Actinomycetes > Actinomycetales > Microbacteriaceae > Leucobacter > Leucobacter iarius. The sequence goes on from NZ_LAYO01000098.1 coordinate 51,051, forward strand.
CGACTTGCCGGAGCCCGACGGGCCGATGATCACGACGACCTCGCCCGCGTCGATCGAGAGATCGATATCGGTCAGGGCCTGGAACTCGCCGTAGTGCTTCTGCACGTTCTCCACGACCACCAGCGGTTCGCTCGCACTCATCTCGTCTCCGTCTCTGGATCGCGACCCGCTCCGCGAATCTCGCGTCCCGGGCCTGCTGCCTGTCTGAACGATCCGGGGTGCGTTGCCGCCCCGAGACGGAGTGCGGCAAGCGCGTTCGCCGTCGAACCGCTTGGCCACTCAAGCTAGGTGCGGCGACGGCCCGGGGGCAGCGCTCTTGAGCGCTTCTTGAGCATCCGCTTGAGCGCTTCTTGAGGTTCGGCCCCCGGAAGCGGGATCAGCTTCGCGCGTCGACGTAGTACTTCGCCGCGCCGGGGTGGAGCTCGAGCGGAGCGGTGAAGATCGCGTCGCGCCGATCCAGCAGCTCGGCGGCCGGCACCTTGCGCGCGATGGTCGCGCGCGACGCGAAGAGCGTCCGCGTCGCATCGGTGATCAGCGCTTCCGGGGCGTCCTCGGCGGCGACCAGGTAGTTCGGCACCGTCATGGTCGTCGTCGGCGTCTCGGATCCGTAGGTGCCGACCGGGAACTCGGTGAGCCGGTAGACCCCCGAGTGCCGGGCGTTGACCCGCGAGACGGTCGCCGCGTCGATGGGCAGCAGGCGGATCCGCTGCGTCCGAGCCAGCCGTTCGATGGACGGGGTCGGGAACCCGCCCACCCAGAAGAACGCCGCGATCTCGCCGCGACGCAGGGCCGCGATGGACTCGTCGAGGCCGAGCGCCGGATTCTCGATCCGGTCCGGCGCGACCCCCGATGCGGCGAGCACCCGGGACGCGATCACCTGCACCCCCGAGGTCGCGGACCCCAGCGAGACGGTGCGTCCCGCGAGGTCCGAGATCTCGCGCACCTCCGAGTCCGCGGGGACGACGACCTGCACCGACTCGTCGTAGACCCGGGCGACGGCGCGCAGCGGGAGCGGGGTGTCGAAACTGCCGGTCCCGGTGATCGCGTCGGCCGCCGTGTCCGCCTGCGCGAAGCCGAGGAGCGCCCGCCCCGAGGCCACCCGCTGCAGGTTGTCGACCGATCCGTTCGTCTCGGAGACCGAGACGCTGATCCCGAGCTCCCGGTGCAGCGCCTGCGCGTACTGATCCCCGTAGTTGAAGTAGATGCCGGCGATGCCGCCGCCCGCGATGAAGTACTGCTGCGTCCGGTCGTAGCCGGGGCCGGCGCACCCCGTCGCGCCGAGCAGCACGGCGAACGCCGCGAGCAGCAGCCCGAGGATCCGCGCGCGCGGTGACCCGTTCCGCATCAGCGCTCCTCTCCGGGCAGGCGCAGCACGACCCGCAGCCCCCCGCCCTCGGGCGACTGCACCTGCACGCCGCCGTTCAGATCGCCCAGCAGATCGGATGCGATGGCGAGGCCGAGCCCCGATCCGGGTACGTTCTGATCGCGGGGACTGCGCCAGAACCGGCTCGTCACCAGTTCCAGCTCGTCCGGTTCGAGGCCGGGCCCGTGATCCCGGACCGCGATGCCGCAGCCCGCCGCATCGCGCTCCACCGTCACTTCGACCGCGGAGCCCGTCGGGGCGAACTTCAGCGCGTTGTCGAGCACCGCGTCGAACGCGCTCTCGACGGAGGTCCGATCCGTGAGGCTCAACACCCGAGCGCCTCCGCGGAGCTCCACCGAGACCCCGCGGTCGGCCGAGACGGGCGCCCAGGCTGCGATCCGGCTCGCGACGAGATCGACGAGGTCGACCGCGGCGAACGACGAATCCTGCCGCCCGGATCGGGCCATCCCGAGCAGCGCATCGAGGATCTGCGTCAGGCGGCGTCCCTCGGCCCGGGTCTTCTCGACGTCCTCCTCCCACGAATCGTCGAGGCCCGTCGCGAGGTACTCGACCCGCATGAGCAGGGCACCGAGCGGGTTGCGCAGCTCGTGCGAGGCGTTCATCGCGAACGCCTCCTGCCGCTGGATCACCCGCTCGATCTCCTCGGCCATCTGGTTGAACATCCGGATCATCCGCCGCATCTCGGGCGGGCCCGTGTCGTCGGAGACGCGCGCGTCGCGCTCCCCCCGTTCGACCGCCGCCATCGCGCGGTCGACCCGCAGCATGGGGCGCAGCACCCAGTTCGCGAGGCGGACCACGGCGAACAGGAGCAGGAGGATGGTGAGGGCGCACGCCGCGGCGAGCACGCTCCAGTGCGTGAGGATCTCGGCCCGGACCCGGTCGGCGTTCGCCGAGATGAAGAGGGCCCCGATCACGTTGCCGTCGTCGAACACCGGCTCGACCGCGACCAGCTCGCCCATCGACCAGGGCAGCACCGGCGGTCCGGGATCGCTCCGCCGCCCGGAGAGCGCGAGTTCGATCTGCCCTCGGAGGTCACCGCCGAGGTCGTCGAACCGGCCCCCGCCGGAGGCCCACAGCGCACCGGAGCGGTCGAAGACCGCGATGCTCGTGCCGTAGAGCTCGCTGTAGCGGGTCATCTCGCCCGCGACGACATCGGGGCTGCCCGCGCGCAGCGCCTGGCGCACGCCGCTCTGGAAGTAGCTGAGATCGCCGAGCTGCTGGCCCGACACCTCCTCCTGGACCGCGCGGGCCACGCTCCACGCGTACGCGCCCGCGAGGACGAGCAGGACCACGGTCATCGGGATCAGGAGGACGAGGATGAGCCGTTGCCGCACGGGTCAGACGCCCGTCAGCCGATAGCCGACCCCGCGGACCGTCGCGATGAGCGAGGGGCGTTCGAGCTTGCGTCGGACCGATCCGACGTGCACTTCGAGCGAACGGCTGAAGCCGTTCCAGTCGCTGCCCCAGACCTCTCGGATGATCCGGTCGCGGGGAACGACGACCCCCGGGTACCGCACGAGGACCGCGATGATGTCGAACTCCTTCGGCGTCAGATCGATCGGAGCCCCGTCGACCAGCACCAGGCGGTTCGCGAGGTCGATGTACACCCCGTCGACGGAGAACCCCGAGCTGTGCTCGGCGTCCGTCGGCAGCGTGCGCGAGCGTCGGGTCACCGCCTCGATGCGCGCCACGAGCTCTCGGACGTCGTAGGGCTTCACGACGAAGTCGTCGGCGCCCGCGTGGAAACCCTTGATCCGCTCCTCGACGTGGCTCCGCGCGGTGGCCACGATGATCGGCACTCCGGAGAGGCCGCGGATGCGGCGGCAGACGTCGAGGCCGTCCATATCGGGCAGGCCGAGGTCGAGCAGCACGGCATCGGTGTCCGCGCCGAGCGCCTCCAGCGCGGCGGCACCGGTACCGACCCGGTCGATGTCGAACCCGGCCTGCCGCAGGAACGCACCCAGCGCGTCCGCAACGCGCTCGTCGTCTTCAACGATCAGGATCTTCATGCCGGTCTTCTCCGCCCGCTCGGGAGCACCCCCAGACTAATCCAGGGCGGAGAGGGCGGCGAATCAGCCGGCCCCGGGGAGAACCCCGGGGCGGACCGCTACTCGTACATGCCGATGTTGATGGGCCCCGTCAGGTCCGGTGCCGGGGTCCTGAAGCCGCGGGTCTTGATCAGGAGGTAGACCAGGCCGATCGCGGCCCAGATCCCGCCGACGATCATCGACAGGCCGTCGAGACTGAACCAGAGCCAGACGTTGATCGCGACGCCGATGGCCGGCACCACGACGAACGCGAGCCAGGGGCCCGGGCCGCGGCGCCTGAGGAATTTGAAGAAGGTGAAGATCACCGACAGGTTCACGAAGGCGAAGGCGACGAACGCGCCGAAGTTGACCATCGCGGTCACCTGTACGAGGTCGATGAACAGCGCGCCGAGCGCAATCACCGCAACCAGCAGCACGTTCGCCACGGGCACGCCGGTGCGCGCGTTGACCCCGCCGAAGAGGCGCTTCGGCAGCGCGCCGTCGCGACCCATCGCGTAGAGCAGGCGAGCCGCGCTCATCTGCTGCGTGAGCCCGCAGCCGAGCACCGACATCATGTAGCCGCCGACGAAGAAGGCCTGGAACGCGGCCCCGCCGATGTACTTCGCCATGGTCGGCGAGGCGCCCACGATGTTGCCGAGCTCCGTCACGTCGGGGAACAGCGTCTGCATCACGTAGGTCACGGTCATGAAGAAGGCACCGGCCGCGATCACGATGATGAAGATCGCGCGGGGCACGTCCCGGGTCGGCCGCTCGGCCTCCTCGGCCAGCGTCGAGACGGCGTCGAAGCCGAGGAACGACACTGCGAGGATCGCGGCTCCCGCGGTGATCGCCGCGGGCTGGATGTCGCCGGAGAAGAACGGCGTCGCCGAGAATGCGGCCCCGTTCTCGCCGCGCGCGATGTTGACGAGCGTGAAGATCACGAAGGCGAGCGCGACCACGAGCTGGATTCCGACGAGGATCATGTTCATGCTCGCCGCCAACTTCACACCGACGAGGTTCAGCGCGGTGCTGATCCCGACCGTGAGCACGACCCACACCCAGAACGGCACCTCGGGCAGCAGCGCACCCATGTAGATCGCCGACAGCACCGCGTTGAGCAGCGGCAGCAGCAGGTAGTCGAGCGTCGCGGCCCAGCCGACCAGGAAGCCCAGGTGCGGGTTGATCGCCTCCTTCACGTAGGTGTAGGCGGATCCCGCGATCGGGAAGAACCGCACCATGCGCGAGTAGCTGAACGCGGTGAACAGCACCGCGATCATCACCACGAGGTAGGCCAGCGGGACGTGGCCGGAGGTCGCCTCCGAGACGATCCCGAACATGTCGAACACCGCGAGCGGCGCCAGGTAGGCGAGCCCGATGAACACCAGGTGGCGGAGCTTCAGCGTGCGCTTGAGCTGACCGGGCTGGTGCGTGATCGCGTGAGCGAGCTGGTCGTCACCGGCGGCGACGGCGGAGTGGGATGGCAGCGTTGACATCGTGGGTCCTCGGTTCGGGTCTGGCTGATCAGTGTGAGTGGGAGTGGCCGTGGTGGTCGCCGACGGGCTCGCCGCAGCTCTGCCCGGCCCCGCCGGGATCCTTCGCGCCGGCCGCCGCGGCGGAACCGTCGAGCTCGCCGCGCGCGTCGTGGATCGGGGATCCGCCCACGACGGTGAGGTCGGCGCTCTGCTCGAGGATCTCGGCGGGCTCCATGCCGTAGAGGTCGCCCGACCAGACGACGAGGTCGGCCAGGTAGCCCGTCTTGAGCATGCCGACGGCGTCCTCGCGGTGGAACGCCTCGGCCCCGCCCTTCGTGTAGGCCTCGAGCGTGCGGTCGAGGTCGAGCCGCTCCCCCAGGGTCCACGCGTCGCTGCCGTCGAGGCGCGCGCGGGTCATCGCCGCGTACACGCCGACGAGCGGATCCATCTCGCCGACCTGCCAGTCGCTCGAGAAGGTAACCCGGGCACCCGACTCGATCATCGAGCGGTAGCGCCACGCGCGATCCCAGCGGGCCTCGCCCACGTTCTCCATCCAGGTGCCGGCGACGAGATCGGGCGACGAGTGCCGCGGCTGCATAGCGGCGACGACGCCGAGCTCGGCGAAGCGCGGCAGATCCTCGGGGGCGAGGCACTCGACGTGCACGATCCCGTGGCGGGCGTCGCGCGCGCCATTGGCCCGCTGCGCGGCCTCGATCGAATCGAGGGTGAGGCGGATCCCCCAGTCGCCGGTCGCGTGGGTGTGCACCTGGTAGCCGAGGCGATCGAGCTCGACGAAGAGCTTGGTGAACTCGGTGGGTTCGAGGCTCGTGTGGCCGCGGTGCCCCGGACGGTTCGCGTAGTCCTCGAGCATCGCGGCGGTGTGGGGCTCGATCACGTCATCGGCGTAGAGCTTGACCGGGCCGAGCGAGAAGCGCTCGTGCTGCGGGGTCTCGCGGATCGCCTCCGTGATGCGCGAGCGGAAGTCGCCGTCGGCGCCGACCGGGTGGTAGATCGCGGCGATCGTGCGGGAGGTGAGCTTGCCCTCGCGCTCGGCGCGGGCGAACAGGTCGAGCTCGGCGAGCGGCACCTGCGGCTCGACGACGGTCGTGATGCCGACCTTCGCCGCCATGTCGAGGCTGTTCACGATCTTGTTGTAGCGGCGATCCGGCGAGTACATCGGGATATCGCGCTGCAGCTCGGCGAGACCGTCGATCGTCATGGCGCTCGTGTAGAAGTCGGTGACCCAGCCGGTCGGCTCGCCCGTGGTCGGGTCGATCTCGGGGTTGCCCCAGGCGATGTCGCCCCCGTTCAGGATCCCGAGCTTCGCCATCGCCGGGCGGTTCAGCCACACCGAATGCTGGTCGTAGGTCGTGATGAAGACCGGCCTGTCGGTCGTGCCGACGAGGTCGTCGGCATTGGGACGGCGGCCCTCGACCACGGAGTAGAGCGCGTTCTCGGCGCAGATCCAGTCGAGCCCGGGGTGGGTCTCCGCGAACTCGGCGATGCGCTGACGCACGATGTCGAGGCTCTGCACCTGGTCGAGGCTGACGGCCAGGTCGTCGAAGCCGAGCAGCAGGTGGTTGTGGGTGTCGGCGACGCCCGGGGTCACGAGGCGGCCCTCGAGCTGGATCGTGCGCCGGGCGGCCGGAGCATCGGCCGAGGATCCCACGTAGCTGATGCGGTCGCCGGTCACGCCGAGCGCCTCGGCCCACGGCTGCGCCGGGTCGAAGGTGCGGATGCGTCCGCCGGTGTAGAGGGTGTCGACGGCCATGTCATCTCCTGCTGCGTTGGGGTCCGCACCCCCTGTTCGTCCGCTTTCGCGTACGTTTCGGGGTGGCGCGGCGAGTTCTTTTACTCCAGAGTAAATTAATTTACTCAGATGTCAAGAAACCCGGTTCGCGGCTCGGCGCGCACCCTGATCCACGAGGTGGTGGCTGGCATACTGGCTGCATGGCACGCCCCAGCACGCAGAAGCAGCGCCGCATCGAAGTCGTCGATGCGGCGCTCGCCGCCGCCGCCGAGCACGGCCTCCGCAACCTCTCCCTCACCGACGTCGCCAACCAGGCCGGCGTGACCCGGGGCGCGCTGCTCTACTACTACGAGGACCTCGACGCGATCCTCGTCGAGGCGCACGCCGCCGGCATGCACCGAGTCGGAGCCGACCGCGCCGCGCTCGTCGCCGCAGCGCAGGACCCGGCCGAGCAGCTCGCGATCGCGATCGACGCGGGCCTGCCGAGCGGGCCCGACGATGCGCTCATGCGGCTGCTCTACGAGTTCGACGTGCTCGCCGGCAAATCGCCCCTGCACGACGAACTCGTGCAGCGGCTCTACCGCGAACAGCTCGAGCTGTACCGCGGGATCCTCGCCGCAGGCGTCGCCTCGGAAGCGTTCGCGCTCGCCGGGCCGCTCGACGACATCGCGATGAACCTCGTCGCGCTCGAGGACGCCTACGGCCTGCACATCGTCGCCGGCGGCAGCATCACCGTCGCCGACGCGCAGCGCGCGATCCGGCTCGCCGCGACGCAGGCGGGGGCGACGCCGGCGTAGGGGTCGGGGCGGCGTTGGCGTCTGTCGCTTGGCACCGTTGGACGGCTTCTCGACGTTCGGATGCCCTATCGTCGCGCGACTCGCCGTCCACTCGTCGGGAAAGCGTCCACTCGTTAGGGAGACATCCACTCGTCGCCAGGCCGTCCGCCCCTCACCACGATCGGACGGCTTCTCGACGTTCGGATGCCCGAGCACCGCGCGACTCGCCGTCCACACGCCGCCAGGCCGTCCGATGGTCCGAGCGCTCTCCCCTCCGGCGACTCGCACGATCAGCCGCTCACAAGGCGCGCCCTCGCTTCATCGCGCGCGGGTCTCTCCACAATCGGTCGATTCGAGGGACGCTGCCCAATCCGCTCGACCAGACTCGGTCCATGTCAGTCGCCTCCGCATTCGCCGCACTCGCCCCACAGGTCCTCGATCGCTCCGGCCTGCTCCGCACGGGGATCCCCGAGCGTGCAATTCCCGCCGCGATCAGCTCGGGTGGACTCCTCCGGCTCCGCCGCGGCTGGTACATCGACGCCCCGACCTGGAATCAGGCGGACGATCTGGACCGTCAGGTCGCCGCGATTCTGGCGTCGACCCGAGCTTCCGAGAGCCAACGCCGACGGGCGCCCTCCGGGGATCCGGTCATCTCCCATCGCTCGGCCGCAACCCTGCACGATCTCCCGATCTGGTCCCGATGGATCCGAGCCGGCGCACCGCCCGCGCCTCCTGAACTGGTGCAGGTCTCGGCCTCCCCCACCTCACGGGGAAACGCAGGGCGTTCGACGAAGCGTCATCGAGTCCGCCTCGCGAGCTCCGACGTCGAGGTCGTTCAAGGCATCCGCCGCACCACGCTGCAACGAACCCTGTTCGATCTCGCTCGAACCGAACCGTTTCCGATCGCCCTCGCCTGCGCAGACTCCGCACTCCGGAGGTCGTCTCGTTCCGGCTACCGCGTTGACACCACCGCGTGGAGGACCTGGCGCCGAGACATGCTCGATCGCGCAGCGCAATTCCCGCGCGGACCGGGGGTCCGAGCAGTCCGGGCGCTCGCCGAGCTCGCGCACCCCCTGGCCGACTCCCCGCTCGAGAGCGTGAGCCGGCTCCGGTTGCTGCAACTCGGAATCGACGTGGAACCGCAATATCCGGTCCCGGCGGAGGACGGCGGCACACTGCGCCTCGACTTCCGCTTCAACGGGCTCGAGATATTCGGTGAATGCGATGGGCGCGTGAAGTACCTGGACGAGGATCTGAGAGGAGGACGGACCGCCGACGAGATCGCCTTTGCCGAGAAGCTTCGACACGACTGGATCTGTGGGACAACGGGCATGCGCGGAGTCCGGTGGGGTGCACCGCAGGCGGCGACTGCTCGCCGGCTCGAGGCGAGGCTCCGCGCGTTCCACGTCCCGGTCCCCGGAACGGCAACCCTGGCACACGGGCGGGACATCGCCGAGTTCTTGAATCGGCTCCCGCGATGAGCTTCTGTCTGCTCGACGGGAGTCGCCCAGCAGAAGCCGATCAGCAGACGCGCACCGGCAGGCCGATCAGTACTTCTCGCCCACGCGGACCGTGTAGCCGGCATCGCGGAGCGCCTGCGCGACCGCTTCGCCGTGCTCGTGCCCCCGGGTCTCGATGTGCAGTTCCAGTTCGACCTCGCTGATGGGCAGCTCGGTCGCGTGACGCGTGTGGATCACCTCGACGACGTTCGCGTTGGCCTCCGCGACGATCGACGCCGTGCGCACCAGCTGGCCGGGGATATCGGGCAGCAGGATCCGGAGCTTCATGTATCGCGCCGAGGCCGCGAGGCCGTGGCCGATCACGCGCTGCAGCAGCAGCGGGTCGATGTTGCCGCCCGAGAGGATCGTCGCCGTGGGGCCGCTCGCGTTGATCTTGCCGGCGAGTATGGCCGCGACACCGGCGGCGCCCGCGGGTTCCACGACGAGCTTCGCCCGCTCGAGCAGCACGACGATCGCCCGGGCGATGTCGTCGTCGCTCACGGTCACGATCTCATCGACGTAGTCGCGGACCATCTCGAAGGTCAGGTCGCCCGGGCGCGCGACGGCGATGCCGTCGGCGATGGTCGGCTTCGTCTTCACGGTCACCGGGTGCCCGGCCACGATCGACCGCACGAACGGGGAGGCGTTCTCAGCCTGCACGCCGATGATGCGCATCGGACGGCCCTCGCGCTCGGCGCGAAGCTTCGCGGCGGCGGCGACGCCCGAGATGAGCCCGCCTCCGCCGATCGGGACCACGATCGTCTCGATGTCGGGCGCGGCCTCGAGCATCTCGAGCGCGACCGTCCCCTGGCCGGCGATCACCGCGGGGTGATCGAACGGCGGGATGAAGGTCGCACCGGTCTCGCGCACGAACGCCTGCGCCGCGACGTTCGTCTCGTCGAAGATCTGGCCCTCGAGCACGACGTCGGCGCCGTAGTTGCGCGTTGCCTGCAGCTTCGGCAGCGCGACGCCGAGGGGTGTGAAGATCGTGGCCTTGATGCCGAGCTCGCGCGCCGCGAACGCGACACCCTGCGCGTGGTTGCCTGCCGAGGCCGCGACGACGCCGCGCGCCCGCTCCTCCTCGGTGAGCTGCGAGAGCCGGTTGTAGGCGCCGCGGAGCTTGTACGCGCCCGTGCGCTGGAGGTTCTCGCACTTCAGGTAGACGGTCGGCACGCCGAGGATCTCGGCGAGGTAGCGCGAGGTCTCCAGCGGGGTGCGCTGCGTGACGCGGTGCACGATCGGGAGGGCCGCCTCGAACTCCTCGAGCCCGGGGGCGACGAACTGCTCGGTCATGCTGCTCCGTTCCTGCGGCCGAGTCGGGCCGCGTGCCTGGCCCGCTGCTTGACGAGCCGCGTGCGTTTCTCGTTGTTGTGGAAGTCGTCCACCGGATCCCTGCCGGATTCCCACCTGCGGTGGGCGAGCACGTTGACCACCGAATTGGCGGCCGCCGCGATCGGCACCGCGAAGAGCGCGCCGGGGATCCCCGCCAGCAGCGCGCCCGTGGCAACCGCGAGCACGACGCCGAGCGGGTGCACCTGCACCGCGTTCCCCATGATGAGGGGCTGCAGCACGTGGCTCTCGAGCTGATGCACGAGGATCACGACGATGAGCAGGATCAGCGCATTGATCGGGCCGTTGTAGACGAGCGCGACGAACACCGCGACCGCTCCCGTGCTGATCGCACCGAGGAACGGGATGAACGATCCGAGGAAGACGAGGATGCCGATCGGCACGGCGAGCGGGACGCCCAGCAGGGCCGATCCGACCCCGATGCCGATCGCGTTGACGAGCGCCACGAGGATCTGCACCCGGGCGTACTGCCCGACCGAGACCCAGCCCGCGCGGCCCGCGGTGTCCACGGGAGCGTGCGCGCTCTTCGGCAGGAAGCCGAGCACCCAGAACCAGATGCGCTTGCCGTCGAACAGCAGGAAGATCAGCGAGAACAGGGTCAGCAGGCTGCCCGTGATGAAGTGGCCGGCCCCCGTCGCGATGCCCAGCGCTCCGCTCCAGATCTCGGACTGGTGATCCTGGATCGCCTTCAACCCCTGGTCGAGGTAGCCCTGGATCTTGTCCGCCGAGATGCCGAACGGACCGGATTCGAGCCAGGCGAGGGCGCCCTGCAGCGAGGTCTCCGCCTTCGCCGCCACGTCGTCGAACCCGTTGCGGAACTGACTCACGATGAGCCAGACGAGCAGGGTCACGGAGGCGATGAGCGCGAGCAGCGCCGCGACCACCCCCATCCAACGCGGCATGCCACGGCGTTCGAACCAGCGCACGATCGGCTCGAGCAGCGCCGTGAGCAGGATCGCGATGAGCACCGGGATCACGATGATGCGGACCTGGGCGATGAGCCAGAGCAGGGCCGCGCACGCGAGACCGATCGCGATGAGACGCCACGACCAGGCGGCCGCGACGCGCACGCCGAGCGGAAGCTCCTGCGCTGCGTTCCGGCCCGTCTCCGCTTCGGGAGCGCCGGTTTCTGGTGAGGTGTCTGCCACGGTCACATCCTAGTGACCGCGCCTGCGCCGACCGGAATGTCTGCGGTGCCCGATAGGCTCCCGCCATGCCCGAGACCCTCACCCCGGCCGAAGCCCGACGCACCGCGCTCGCAGCGCAGGGCTTCTCGGCGAGCGCGCGGCTCCGTTCCAGACGTCCGTTCGATCCCGCGCTCGAGCGCCTGCACGTGCTGCAGATCGACTCCGTCAACGTATTCGCGCGCAGCCACTACCTCCCGGTCTTCTCGCGCCACGGCGCCTACGACTCCGACGCCCTCGACCGGCACCTCTGGCAGGGCGGCGGGTTCACCGAGTACTGGGCGCACGAGGCCGCCTTCATCCCCGTCGACGACCGTCCGCTCTTCTCCTGGCGCATGGATGACTACCGCGAACGGCACCGCGCCGACGGCCGCAGCGAGGCTCTCTCCGGCGCCATCTCCGCAGTCCGTTCCGCGCTGGCCGACCGCGGTCCGCAGTTCGTGCGCGATCTCGAGACCGGGCCGCGCGAGCGCCGCGGCCCCTGGTGGGACTGGAGCGACACGAAGCGCGCCGTCGAGATCCTCTTCGCGTCCGGCGAGGTCGTGAGCGCCGGGCGGGAACGCTTCGAGCGCCGCTACGCGCTGGCCGAGCAGGTGCTGCCCGAGTCCGCGCTCGGCGCAGTCCCCCGCGCCGAGGCGCAGCGCGCGCTCATCGAACAGGCCGCCCGCTCGCTCGGCGTCGGCACGCTCGCCGACCTCGCCGACTACCACCGGCTCAAGTCGGGTCCCGCGAAGTCCGCGGTCGCCGACCTCGAAGAGGCGGGCATCCTGATCCCCGTGCGCGTGAACGGCTGGAACGGCTCGAACGGCAAGCCGCTGCCCGCATGGATCCATCGCGACGCGCGGGTGCCGAGCAGGCTCGCTCCCGACGCGCTGCTCACCCCATTCGACCCGGTCTGCTGGTTCCGTCCGCGCGCGGAGCGCATGTTCGACTTCCATTACCGCATCGAGATCTACACGCCGAAGGAGCAACGGCAGTTCGGCTACTACTGCCTCCCCCTCATGGTGGGCGGCCGGTTGGCCGGACGCATCGATCTCAAGGCCGACCGCGCCGAGCGCGAACTCCTCGTGCAGGCCGCCTGGCAGGAGCCCGGAGCTCCCTCGCGCACCGCGGAAGCCGCTCAGCAATTGCTCGCGCGTGCGGCGGCCTGGCAGGGCCTCTCAGCGGTGCGGACAACGGGCGTGGGCAATCTGCCGCTCCCCGGGAGCTTCGACCCGAGACCCTGAGCACCGATCCTCAGCGCAGCTTGCCCAGCCAGCGCCGCACCAGCTGGTCCTTGCCCGCGGTGAACGGCGGCATGATCGTCGCGGCGAGGGTGTCGGGCGCGAGCGGCTTCGACAGCACCGCCTTCTCGTGGCTGAACACGCGGAACGAGCGCGCCCCGTGGTACGCACCCATCCCGCTCGGCCCGACCCCGCCGAACGGCAGCTCGGGCACCGTGAGGTGCAGCACGGGAGCGCCGAAGGTGAGCGCGCCCGAGCTCGTCTCCTGCTCCCACCGGCGGCGCACATCGGCGCGCTCGGTGAACACGTAGGCGCTGAGCGGTTTGTCGCGTCCGTTCACGAAGCCCAGCGCCGCATCGAGACCCGAGACCTCGACGAGGGGCAGGATGGGCCCGAAGATCTCGTCGTTCATGACCGGCGACTCGGGCGAGACTCCGCGCAGCACGGTCGGTTCGATGAAGCGATCTGCGGCATCGCTGCGCCCGCCGGCCACGACCTCACCGTCGCGCAGGTAGCCGACGAGCCGCTCGAACTGCGCGTCGTTGACGATGCGCCCGTAGTCGGGATTCTGCGCGACCGCACTGCCGTAGAGCTCGTGGATCGCATCGGACAGCGCGGGAGCGAGCCGGCGCAGCACGTCCGCCGTGCCGAGCACGTAGTCGGGGGCGACGCAGGTCTGCCCGGCGTTCAGGTACTTCGCCCAGACGATGCGCCGCGCCGCGGCCAGCAGCGGGACGGAGTCGTCGACGTAGACGGGCGACTTGCCGCCGAGTTCGAGCGTCACGGGCGTCAAGTGCTCGGCCGCAGCGTGCGCGACGATCCGCCCGACCCGCCCGTTGCCGGTGTAGAAGATGTGGTCGAAGCGCTCGGCGAGCAGCGCCGTGGTCTCGGGCACGCCGCCCTCGACCACCGCGACCGCGCGGCGGTCGACGTACTCGGGCAGCAGACGGGCGATCGTGCTCGAGGTCGCCGGGGCGAGCTCGCTCGGCTTCACGACGGCCGCGTTGCCCGCGGCGAGGGCGCCGATCAGCGGCGAGAGCGCCAGCATCAGCGGGTAGTTCCACGGCGCGATGATGAGCACGACGCCGAGCGGCTCGGCGACGACCTTGGCCGCGGCTGGCTGCAGCATGAGCGGGACCCCGACCCTGCGGGGCCGCATCCACCGGCCCAGCTCGCCGAGCGCGTGGTCGATCTCGGCCACGAGGAACCCGATCTCCGCGAGCTGCGACTCGATGGCCGGCTTGCCCAGGTCGGCGAGCAGCGCCGCCTCGAAGTCCGTGCCGCGCTCGACGAGCATGCGGCGCAGCCCCTCGAGCTGCAGCCGCCGCCAGGCCTCGGGCCGGGTGGTCCCCTGCGCGAAACCGTAGCGCAGGCCTCCGACGATCTCGGTGATGGCGGGGATCGATGCGACGTCGCTCATGCGCTCACCTTACTGTCGACGGCTGGCAAGAGCGAGCGGCCCGGGGCCCTACTTGTGGAAGATCGGGATGATCAGGTAGATGCCCGCCAGCACGCACAACGCGGAGAGCCCGAAGCAGATGTTCGCGGCGATCTGCGCCCAGCTGGGACGCCCGGATCCTTCCAGGTCGTCCTCCTCGTCGTCGCGCGACGGGCCGTTCGGTTCGCGGGTTCCGTCCTCGCGCAGCGGCGCGGGCGCCGGGATCGCGAGGAAGCGGATGCCGAGCGCGTAGAGCCCGACGACCACGCACGCCGAGACGAGCGCCGCGATGAAGACCTGCAGGAATGCGATCCAGTCGATGGTCATTTGTCGTTCTCCTCGTCACCGGCGGCGCGAGCGGCGCGTTCGTTCGTGCGGATCGCGGCGCGCTCGACCGCCCGGATCTGCCGTTCCGCGTCGTCCGCGGCCTGCTCCGCCGCGCGAGCCGCGTGATCGGAGCGCACCGCCGACTTCGCGATCGGGGTGAGCGGCGGGATCGTTCCGGTCTCGGTCGGGACCGGCTTGACCTTGCCCCGCTTGCGGATGCGGACTGCGTAGCCGGACTCGGCGACGTCGGGCACGTTGATCGCGTTGGAGTGGTCGACCTTGTTGCGGCTCGACCGCCAGAAGATGAAGAGGATGAAGAGGAGGCCGAGGACGGCGTCGATGATCACGCCGGTCGTGCCGAGGCCCTGGGCGAGCAGCGCAGCGAGCGCGCCGACGATCGCGGCCGAGGGCAGCGTGAAGAGCCAGCCGAGCGCGATGCGGCCGACGGTGCGCCAGCGGACGCTGGATCCGCGACGGCCGAGTCCCGAACCGATGACGGAGCCGGAGGCGACCTGGGTGGTCGAGAGCGCGAAGCCGAGGTGGCTCGACGCGAGGATCGTGGCGGCGGTGCTCGTCTCGGCGGCGAAGCCCTGCGCGGGCTTCACTTGGGTGAGCCCCGCGCCGAGCGTGCGGATGATGCGCCAGCCGCCCGAGTAGGTACCGATCGCGATCGCGAGGGCGCAGGCGACGATGACCCAGAGCTGCGGTCCCGTGCCGGGCGCCTGGGTGCCCGCCGCGACGAGGGTGAGCGTGATGACGCCCATCGTCTTCTGCGCGTCGTTCGTGCCGTGCGCGAGGGCGATCAGCGAGGAGGAGGCGATCTGCGCGAAGCGGAAGTGGCCGCGACCGTCCTTCTTGCCGTCGTGCCTGCGCGTGATCGCGTAGGCGATCTTGGTGGCGACGAAGGCGACGAGGCCCGCGGTGAGCGGAGCGGCCAGCGCGGGGATGATGACCTTCGAGAGCACGCCGCCGAAGTTGATGGCTCCGACGCCCGCCCCGACGAGCGCGGCGCCGATGAGGCCGCCGAAGAGCGCGTGCGAGGAGCTGGAGGGCAGGCCGTAGAGCCAGGTGAGCAGGTTCCACACGATGGCACCGATGAGGCCGGCGAAGATCAGCTCGGGTGTGATGAGCACCCCGCCGTCGCCCTCGTTGATGATGCCGCCGGAGATGGTCTTGGCAACCTCGGTCGACAGGAACGCCCCGACCAGGTTGAGGATCGCGGCCAGCAGCACGGCGACCTTGGGCTTGAGCGCACCCGTCGCGATGGGGGTGGCCATCGCGTTCGCGGTGTCGTGGAAGCCGTTGGTGAAATCGAAGAAGAGCGCCAGTACGATGACCAGCGACACGATGAGGGTGATCTCCACCGGTGTCTTTCGTTCGAGGCGGATTCGGTCTACGCCCGGAGCAGTTCTCGGTGGAGGCGGATCGCGCCCCGCACCCCGCCTTTGCGCGCGCGTGAATCATCGTTCCACCTCGATTCCGGCGGGTCAAGTCACGCGCGGTTTTCCGCGCATTCCGTACCCGTTCGCCGCGTGTTCCCCGGCCGTTCACCGGCGTCGTCCCGCGGCGGGACCGCGACCGGGCCCGCGACCGGATCCGCGCGGAATGCGGCCGGGCCGCGTATCGTTGCACCGAACGGAGGCAATCATGCAACAGGAGTTCGTCCCCGAAGCGGGAACGATCACGATGTTCTCGACCGAGTGGTGCGGGTACTGCAAGCGGCTCAAGACCATGCTCGACCGCACGGGCATCGGCTACGAGATCGTCGACATCGAGCAGACCCCGGGCACCGAGGAGCTCGTCAAGGCGGTCAACGGCGGCAATGCGGTCGTGCCCACGGTGGTCTTCCCCGACGGCACCACCGCGACGAATCCGTCGCTCCCCGAGGTGCAGCAGCGCCTCGAGGCAGCAGCACAGGTCTGACACGAAACGGCGGAGGGGACGAGCGAGCGCTCGTCCCCTCCGCCGTTT
>NZ_LAYO01000076.1 GCF_000980875.1 Leucobacter sp. Ag1
CTCGACCGCGAGCTCGCGGCGGCGCAGCTCCTGCTCGACCGCGCTGCGCTTCTGCTGCGCCGCGTCGACGCGGCCGCGCAGCTGGGACAGCTCCAGGTCGTGCTTCGACACCAGAGCGCTCTGCGCCGCGAGGTGCTCGTCGATCGCGTCGAGGCCGCGCTGCGCGCGGGTCGTCGCCGCGGTCGCGTTCTCCCAGGACGCCTCGGCCTCGGGGATCAGCGATTCGAGGCGACCGGCTTCGGACCCGGCCTCCTCCACGCTCGCGCGCGTCAGCCGGCCGATCTGCTCGGGATCCTCGGCCTGCGTGGCGAGGAAGGTGAGCCGCTGCTGCGCCTGGGCGTAGAGCCCGCGCAGGCGCGACTGCGACGATTCGAGGGCGATCGTCACGCGGCGCGCGGCGTCGAGCTCCTCGCTCTGCTGGTCCTGCTCGAGCCGCTGGATCCGCAGCTGCTTCTGCTCGATCTGCTCCTGCAGCACGATCCGCTCCGCGTGCCGCTCGGACTCGTCCTTCGCGAGCGCTTCCAGCTCGTTCCGCAACCGGAACACGTCGTCGGCGAGCAGCCGCGCCTTCGCGTCCCGCACCTCGGCGGCGATGCCCTGCGCCTGCCGCGCGACCTCGGCCTGCCGACCCAGCGGCTTCAGCTGCCGACGGATCTCTCCGGCGAGATCGTTCAGACGGGTGAGGTTCGTCTCCATCGCGTCGAGCTTGCGCAGCGTGCGCTCCTTGCGGCGGCGGTGCTTCAGGATCCCCGCCGCCTCCTCGATGAAACCGCGGCGGTCCTCGGGCGTCGCGCGCAGCACGGCGTCGAGCTGCCCCTGACCGACGATGACGTGCATCTCGCGGCCGAGGCCGGAATCGCTCAGCAGTTCCTGCACGTCGAGCAGGCGGCAGTTCTCGCCGTTGATGGCGTACTCGCTCGAACCGTTGCGGAACAGGGTGCGGCTGATCGTCACCTCGGAGTACTCGATCGGCAGCGCACCGTCGGAGTTGTCGATGGTGAGCCGCACCTCGGCACGGCCGAGCGGCCCGCGGGTGGAGGTGCCCGCGAAGATGACGTCCTCCATCTTGCCGCCGCGCAGCGACTTCGCGCCCTGCTCGCCCATGACCCAGGCGAGGGCGTCGACCACGTTCGACTTGCCCGAGCCGTTGGGACCGACGATCGCGGTGACCCCGGGTTCGAACTGGAAGGTGGTGGGCTGGGCGAACGACTTGAAGCCCTTGAGCGTGAGGCTCTTGAGGTGCATGCGCCCCGTCCTTCCGCTCGTCGCCACCCGCGACCGTTGCCGCACTGGGGAAACGGTACCGGATCGGCGCGGAATCGGCATGATCCCGCGCCGATCCGGACCTTCGGAAGGCGCTAGACGATCCGCTCGGGGTGCGCGAGCAGCTCGTGCACCGACGCGGGCGGCTCGATGCCGTCGCGCAGGTCGGGGGCCGCCTCGGCGGTCGCACTGGGCGCGCCGAACCGCACGAATCCGGCCCAGGCGTCGCCCGCGATGTCGGACTCCTCGTCCTCGGGCCAGTCGGCCGAGACGCGCAGCGACCAGCGGTCGATCGGCAGGGCGAGCGCGACCGTCGCCGCGAGCTCCTTCTTGCTCGACGGCCGCACCTCGGCGCTGCGGTTCGGGATGAAGCGGTCGGAGAGCGCATCGAGCACGGCCGGCTTGTCGGCCGGATCGATCGTTTCGAACCGGCCGAAGAGCATGGCGCTCCGATAGAGCATCGACGATTCGAAGGTGCTGCGCGCGACGACCACGCCGTCGACCTTCGTGACCGTCACGCTGACCTCCTGCGC
The DNA here is from genome assembly GCF_000980875.1 of Leucobacter sp. Ag1. Lineage (GTDB taxonomy): Bacteria > Actinomycetota > Actinomycetes > Actinomycetales > Microbacteriaceae > Leucobacter > Leucobacter iarius. The sequence continues at coordinate 1,797 of NZ_LAYO01000076.1, forward strand.
AGCGATCGCGCGCATCCAGCGGGATCCCGTCGAGCCGTGGATCACCAGCCGGTCGTCGATCACGGCGAAGCCGGTCGGGAACACGACCGCGCTCCCGTCGACGACGAGCCCGACGTGCGCGAGCACGGTCGAGCCGAGCAGCTCGTCGAGCGCCGCGCGTTCCGTCGACATCTTCTCGGGCATGCGTTGCGAGACGAGACTGGGCATTCGGGGGTCCTCCTGGGGTCGTTCGGCGTGAGCGCCGGTTCCAGGATCATCCCGGAAGCGGTCCTCGAAGAAGTCCGATTCGCTACGATTCGAGAGGACCGATCCCGGCAGCGCGCGGGATCCCGATGCGCCCGGGAGGCCACCATGCTCGATGCGTCGATCTGGATCGCGCTCGACCGCGGGACCGGCGAGTCGCTCGCGGCGCAGCTCGTCCGCCGGCTCCGCGACCGGATCCTCTCGGGCGACCTCGCCGAGGGCGAGGCGCTCCCCTCGTCCCGGGCGCTCGCCGAGTCGCTCGGCGTCGCCCGCTCGGTCGTCGTGCGCGCCTACGAGCAGCTCGGGGGCGAGGGATATCTCGATGCCCGGCTCGGATCCGCGACGCGGATCGCCGCCGGCATCGTTCCGGCGGCAGTGCCGGCGGTGCCGGTCGTTCCGCGGACGGGTACGGCCGCGTCACCCGGTGCAGCGGGCAGCGGGGATCCCCGGCCCGCAGGCGGGGCATCGCGGCCGGCATCGCCCGCCGCCGACCGCGGCCCGATCGACCTCCGCACGGGTCATCCCCACACCCCGCCGCTCCCTCCCGAGGAGTGGCGGCGCGCCCTCGCCGTCGCGGCTCGCGAGCCGCTGCGCTCGTACGCGCCGCCGCCCCTCGGCGAGCAGCGCCTCCGCGAGCAGATCGCGCTGCACGTCCGACGCTCGCGCGGGGTGCCCTGCGCGACCGAGGACGTGATCGTGACCTCCGGCACCTCCGACGCGCTGCTGCTCGTCTCGCTCGCGCTGGGCGCCGGTGCGCGCATCGCGACCGAGGATCCCGGATACCCCGAGGCGTCCGCCGTGTTCGAGACCGCGGGCCTGCACGTCGAACCGGTCCCCGTCGGCGACCGCGGCCTGCTGCCGGAGCTGCTGAGCGCGGTACGCCCGCGAGCCGACGCGGTGCTCGTCACCCCCAGCCACCAGTTCCCGCTCGGCGGCCGGATGACCGCTGCCGAGCGCACCGCGCTCGTCGCGCTCGCCGCGCGCACCGGGACCCTGATCATCGAGGACGACTACGACAGCGAGTTCCGTCACCTCGGCGCGGCACTGCCCGCGATCGCCGCGCTCGACCCCGGCGGGGTCGTGGTCCACATCGGCAGCCTGAACAAGACGCTGTCCCCGTCGCTGCGCTGCGGATACCTCGTCGCCACCGCGGGGAGCCCGATCCACGACCGGCTGACGCGCACCCGCACCGCGCTCGGTCCCACCGTGCCGCTCGTCACCCAGTCGGCGCTCGCGGCGTTCTTCGCCTCGGGCGGGCTGCGCCGCTACGTCGCGCGCACCCGGCGCGAGTACCGGCACCGCCGCGCCCTGCTGCTCGAACGGTTCGCCGAGCACGGCCTGGCCGACCGCCTCTCGGGGCTCGACGGCGGGCTGCACGCGGTGCTCGCCCTGCCCGACGGGATCGGTGGCACCGAAGCCGCGGCGACGCTGGAGTCTCGCGGGGTGCTCGTCGAGACCGTCTCCCAGTTCGCGCGGCTCCCACGCGCCGACGACGCACTGGCCATCGGCTACGGAGCGGAGACCGCGATCCGGCTCGACCTCGGGCTCCGCACCGTGCTCGAGGTCGTGGCCGGGGCCGGGGCCTGACCGCCTACTTCGCCTCGGGGTCGGGCTCGTGGATCCCGAAGACGTTGTTCTCGGTGTCGAGGAAGTACCCCTGCCAGGCCATGCCGGGCAGCGCGTACTTGGGCATCGCGAGCGTGCCGCCCGCCGCGAGGATGCGCTCGGCCGCCTCGTCGAACGAGGCGACCCCCATCGTGAGCACCCCGCCGCCGACCGCAGCGCCGGGCTCCGGGTTGTCGCCGTGCCGCTGCATGATCGCACCGTCGATGCCGGGGCCCTCGCCGGTGCGCAGACCGAAGTACGGCATGCCCGCGTATTCCGTCCAGTCCTCGGACTGCCAACCGAAGACCTCGACGTAGAAGGCGACGGCCCGTGCCGGATCCGCCGCGTGGATCTCGAAGTGGACCGGACGGCCGTTGCCGTACGAGACTTCCTCCTCAGCCGCGGCGTTCTCGACCTGATCGTTCATGATGACTCCTCCTCGCTGAGCAGTGCGCACCCGCCGATCGCGAGCACGCCTCATTCTGCTCCCGGCCGGGCCCCGAGCGGAAGCCTCCGGATCGGACGCGTTCGGTCCGCGCGCGGTCGTCGCGCGCTCAGCCCGCGAACGGATCGGCGTCGAAGGCTCCGCCGGCGTTGAGGAACGACACCGCGGCATAGACCAGCAGGACCACGCCGGCCACCGGCCAGCAGACGCGGGACCCGATCCGCGTGGTGCTCCAGATCGCCAGCGGGAGCCCGACCGCGCAGGCGACGAACGTCGGCGGGCAGTAGACGAGGTACAGGGCGCCCCAGCTGTCGAACGCGCTGGCGACCAGGGCGACGAGCACGAACACCGCGGCGACCGCGAGCCCGAGGAGGAAACCCTGGGTGATCGGCGAGTACCGACGCAGGCGTGACCCCAGCGCGAAGACGAGCACGCCGGCGAGCGCCGGGACGACGGCGAGCGGGAACGCGGCGGTGCCCGAGAGTCCTCCGAATCCCCCGATACCTCCCTGCGGCCCGAGGATGAGCAGCAGGCCGGCCATGGTCGCGATGAGCACCGCGAGCCAGACGCGCCAGGCCATGCCCCAGCGCGAGCTCCGCATCCACGGGTGGTCGAGGCGAACGCCGGGCTCGACGGGGTGCAGATCCACCATGCAGCCAGGCTAGCAGTACGGTTTCGCCCCGATCTCGGCCGCGTCGTCGAGAGCGGACGCATTCGCCATTGCGCATGTGACAGCATGCTGTCAAAATGGACGCACTGACCGGAGGAGGCCCCCATGCACCCCGCCAAGATCGCCCTGTACGCGACCGACACCATGGCCGACTGGGAGTACGCGTACCTGACCACGCAGCTCTCCGACGCCGAGCAGATGAAACCGGGCCGATTCTCGCTCGTCATCGTCGGCGACGGCCTCACCCCGGTCACCTCGATGGGCGGACTGCCCATCTCGCCGTCCGTCGATCTGGCCGACATCGTCGACGACGACTCCCTCGCCGCGCTCGTGATCCCCGGCAGCGACCGCTACGAGTCCGGCCACGAGCGGCTCGCCGAGACCACGCGCGCGCTGCTCGACCGGGACGTGCCGGTCGCCGCGATCTGCGGAGCCACGTTCCTGCTCGCCCGCAACGGCCTGCTCGACGCGCGCGATCACACCTCCAACGCCGCCGAGTACCTGCAGATGACGGGCTACGCCGGCGGCGAGCGCTACCGCGACGCGCCCGTGGTCACCGACGGCGGCATCACCACCGCGAGCGGGATCCGCCCCGTCCCCTTCACCGCGGAGGTGATGCGACGCGTCGGCCTGTTCCCCGACGACGTGATCGACGCGTGGGAGCAACTCAGCCTGACGGCTGATCCGCAGTACTTCCAGGCCTGGATGGAGGCCGCCGATGCCTGGCAGAAGTCCTGAGGGGGACGCGCTCACCGCGCTCGTCCTGCCGGCGTTCGAGCTGAACGGCGAGTTCCTGAGCGCGGCCGCGATGATCAGCGCCCCGCATCAGCTCACCCCGGCGCAGTGGCAGGTGCTCGGCGCCGCGCTCGAGGATCCGATCCCGGTGGCCGAGATCGCGCGCCGGATCGGCCTCGGCCTCACCCGGCAGAGCGTGCAGCGCGTCGCCAACGACGTGGTCGAGGCCGGCTGGGCTGAGTGGCGCGACAATCCGCAGCACCAGCGCGCCAAGCTGCTGGCACCGACCGCCTCGGGCCGCTCGGCGGTCGCCGCGATGGCGGCCGAGCAGCACGCCTGGGCGGACCACGTCGGCGCAGCGATCGGCGATGCCGAGCTGGCCGAGCTGCGCCGCCTCATCCCGCGCGTCATCGCGGCATCGCGAGAGTACCGCGAGACGACGGCCGGCGACCGCGATGCCTGAGCGAGCGGGGCGTCGTTCGCGCCACCGCGCTCCGTCGACCGGGCCCGAATCATCCTTTCGAGACGCCGAACGGATGATTCGGGCCCGGTCGATGTCGGGGGCAGGAACTACGCTGACGCCATGACCGAGAAGATCGACTTCAAGCGCACGCTCGCGTCCTACCGCGCCCCGCGCGGCCGGTTCGAGATCATCGACCTGCCCGAGCGCCGGTACCTCATGATCGACGGCCACGGCGACCCCAACTCCGAGGCCGCCGCCGACGCGATCGCCGCGCTCTACCCCGTGGCCTACGCGATGAAGTTCGCGAGCGCGCGCGAACTCGACCGCGACTACGTCGTGCCGCCGCTCGAGGCGCTCTGGTGGGCGGACGACATGGACTCCTTCACCTCCGCCCGCGACAAGTCGCAGTGGGACTGGACCATGATGCTGCTGATGCCCGACTGGATCGACGAACAGCGATTCGCCGCGGCGGTCTCCGCGGCGAGCGCCAAGAAGGACGCCGCCGCCCGCATCGGCGACGTCCGGCGTGAGTCGCTCACCGAGGGCCGCTGCGTGCAGACCCTGCACGTCGGCTCCTACGACGACGAGACCGACACGCTCGCGGAACTGCACGAGCGATTCATCCCCGGGCAGGGACTCCGCATGACGGGCCGGCATCACGAGGTCTACCTCGGGGATCCGCGCCGCACGGCACCCGAGAAGCTGCGCACGATCCTGCGTCAGCCGGTAGCGGACGCGGGCACCGCCTGACGCCGGTAGCGGGTCAGACCCGACCGGACCTCGCGCTCGCTCGAGACGTCCTCGAGTCCGGCTGCTTCGAGCAGCCGCTTCGTACGGCGCGACAGCTCGGGCAGGTTCGGGGCCGTGCCCGGCGGCTGCTTCGCGACTCCGACGATGAGGGACCGCCGTTCTCCGCGCGCGCCGAGCTCGATCCGCGCGTACTCGCTCCCCCGCCGCCAGATGAGCTCGTCGAGCTGCACGTAGCCGCACTCGAACACGTCGTCTCCGACCTCGAGCCGCAGGCGCCGGTCTCCGAACAGGATCGAGCAGCGGCGGCTCCGAACCCGGAACATCGCGCTGATGATCGCGTAGAGCGGCAGCCCGATGACCAGCGCGAGCGCGACGATCACCACCATCGGCCCCGCGTTCATGATCGCGGGGAACGCGAGCATGAGTCCCGCCCCCAGCAGGCTCGCCACGACGATCGTGCCGACGATCACTCCGGTGAGCGCCCCGAAACGCATCGGGGCGGCGGAGAAGCGCACGATCGCGCCGTCGCTCTCGGCGGCCTCCCACTCGGGCAGGCGGCGGTCGACCGGCTTGCTGCCGACCTTGACGAGCGCCGTGACCGTGTGGAGCAGTGCGAGCACCAACCAGGCGACGGCGACGAGCCCGGCCATCTGGAGCGCGAAGAACACGCCCCAGCCCGAGTCCGGGAGGATCCCCGCCTTCGCGAGCGGCTTCGTCCAGAGGAACATCGCCCAGATCGTGAGTGCGATCGCCGCGATCGCGCCGACGTGGAGCATGATCCGGATGCGGAACTGCTCGACTCGGTTCAGCCCGTCGAGGATCGCGTTGCCCGCGAACCATCCGCCGAGCAGGGTGATCAGGAACGGGACGATCCAGTCATCGCTGAGCCCGAAGGTCCCGGTCGCGAAGAGCACCGAGGCCGCGGCGATGAGCAGGGCCGCCCAGACGAGCGGCTTTCCGAAGATCCCGCGCACCGCCCAGCCCGCTCCGCCGTGTTCGCCCATGGTCCGCAAGTCTATTCCGTGATCCGAGTCCGGGTTCTCCCGTCCGAGGCCGGGCCCGAACGCGTGACTCCGTCGCCCGTCACGCCTACGCTGAGCGCAGGGCCCGGGATGTCGGGTGACGAGGATCGAGAGGATCCGCCATGAACTTCTTCGGCTTCAACGTCTCAGGAGAACCGCCGACCGAGTACCGCCCTCGCGAGACCTTCGCGACGCACGAGGAGTTCGTGCGGTGGAATTGGCGGCGCCCCGGCGTCGTCGCCGACGGGGTGACGCTGGTCGAGCTCTACGATCGCATCCGGGCGCTCGAGGCTCGGGTGCAGGAGCTCGAGGGCCGCTGACGTCGGCCGCTACTTGAACGCGTCGCGCAGCAGGAGCAGGTAGGCGAGCGCGAACACGGCCACGATCCCGACATTCACGCCGAGGCGCAGCCAGAAGTACTCGCGCAGGAACAGCACGTCCACGCCGACGATGAGCAGGCCCATCACGACGAGGTAGACGGTGACGAAGATCGTGTGAGACATGGGATCCCCTCGCTCTCGCTCGGGTCCGTTCTTCCGGGCCGTTGCGCTGAGCATACGCCCGCGAGCCTCGGGGTGGCGGCGCCATCGCTGCGCGCGAGCTGGGAGCGCTCAGGCCTTCGCGCGCTGGCGGAACCCTCCGCGCGGCACGTGGATCAGGCGCCCGATCCGAGGATCTCGCGGGCGCGCAGCACCGTCGCGAACTCGCCGTGCAGGTTCGTCGCGGTCGTCTCCGATAACGAGGCCGCTTCGATCAGGTTCCCGTCCGGCGAGCGCCGGTCGAAGGTGTGCGTGGCATCGATCGCGAAGACCGTGTCGTAGCCGAGGTTGCCGGCCATGCGCGCGGTGGTCTCGCAGCAGTGGTTCGTCGTGATCCCGCAGATCACGAGCTGCGAGATGTCCTCCTGGCGCAGCCAGGCGTCGAGATCGGGTGTTCCGTAGAAGCTGGAGTTGACCTGCTTCCGCACGAGCAGGTCGGGATCGCCGGTGACGCAGTCCTTGAAGTCGTGGCCGGGCTGCCCCGGGTGCAGCGGAGAATCGGGGTTCGCGGAGTCGTGCTGCACGAACACGAGCGGCCACTCCCGCTCCCGCCAGTGCGCGATCAGCGCGGCGATGTTCGCCTCGCACGCGGGGTTGTCGCGCCTCCCCCAGAACGCGGCGTCGTCGAAGCCGCGCTGCATGTCGATCACGATGAGGGCGGGTCTCGCCGCGGGGCTCCAGGACATGCCTGCACGATAGCGCAGCTCACGCACCGGTTGGAGGCTACGTGCGCTTCCGCTGGCACTTCGGGCAGAAGTGCGATCCGCGGTTCATGAACGCCATGCGCTTGATCGGGGCGCCGCAGCGCGGGCAGGCCTCCCCCGTGCGGCCGTAGGCGTTGAGCGAGTGGGCGAAGTACCCCGCCTGCCCGTTCACGTTAACGTACTGCGCGTCGAAGCTCGTGCCGCCCTCGGCGAGGGCCTTCGCGAACACCTCGCGCACGTGCGCGAGCAGCTCGGCGGCCTTCGCTGCTCCGATGCGGGTGCCCGCGGTCTCCGGGTGGATCCGCGCGCGCCACAGCGCCTCGTCCGCGTAGATGTTGCCGACACCGCTGATGACCCCTTGGTCGAGCAGTTGTCGCTTCACCGCGACCGGGCGGGCGCGCAGCCGCGCGACGAACAGCGCGTCGTCGAAGGCGGGATCGAGTGGGTCGCGCGCGATGTGCGCCGCCTGCCCGGGGATCAGCGCCTCGGTGGATCCGCGGCCCGCGGCGAAGCCGTCATCGGTGGCGACGAGCGCGTCGATGGCGAGGGAGCCGAACAGCCGCTGATCCGAGAAGTCGAGGCGCAGCTCACCGTGCTCGGGATGCTCGATCCAGAGCCGCACGCGCACGTGCGCGTCATCGGGAGCGTCGTGTGCGCGCAGCAGCATCTGCCCGCTCATGCCGAGGTGGGCGAGCAGCGCGACCGGAGGGCCGTCGGCGATCGGCACCCACAGGAACTTGCCGCGCCGGGCCGGCGCGGCAAACGAAGCGCCGACGATGCGACGTTCGAAGTCCGCGGCGCGCGCCGCAGCCGCGGCGGCGTCGAGACTCACGCCCACGCCGCCGACCCCGGCTTCGTCCGAGAGCGGCACGTGGCGCTTCAGCGCCCGCGCGTCGCGCACCTCCGCGGCGACGACGCTCGCGCCGTTCAGCGCGGGCGCGAGGCCCGCGCGAACGACCTCGACTTCGGGGAGCTCGGGCATCGCGAACGCCTCGCCTACCGGCCGTTGCGCAGCTGCGCGACGGCGTCGCGGGCGGCCGCGAGCTCGGCGGCCTTCTTGCTGGTGCCCCGGCCGGTGCCGACGGCGCCCGCGAGTTCGACGCGCGCGGTGAAGCGGCGATCGTGGTCCGGCCCCTCACCCGTGACGTCGTATGCGGGATGCGGCAGACCGCGGGCGGCCGCCTCCTCCTGCAGCGAGGTCTTGGGGTCGAGCGCGACCGTGAAGCGGTCGGGATCCTCGAGCAGCGGCGCGACGAGCTGGCGCACGAACTGCGCAGCCGTCTCGGGATCGGTCGACAGGTAGACGGCGCCGATGGTCGCCTCGACGGTGTCCGCGAGGATCGAGTCCTTGTCGCGACCGCCCGTCAGTTCCTCGCCCTTGCCGAGGCGCAGCTCGGAGCCGAGGCCGAGGCCTCGGGCGATCTCGGCGAGCGCGACCGTCGACACCAGCGCGGCGCGCCGCTTGGCGAGCTCGCCCTCCGAGAGATCGGGATAGTCGCGGTACAGCTTGACCGTGACCGCCTGGCCGAGGATCGAGTCCCCGAGGAACTCGAGACGCTCGTTGTGCGGCGCGCCCCCGTGCTCGTAGGCCCAGGAGCGGTGCGTCAGCGCGAGCTGCAGCAGCTCGGGATCGATCGCGACGCCGAACGATGAAAGAAAGCCGCCGGGCTCCCCCGAAGGGGATCCCGGCGGCATCATGTATTGCGAAGTCATGCACTCGCGACGACATCACGAGGATGTCGTGCAATCAGCTCAGACGTCGGCGACCTTGCGGCCCTTGTACTCGAGGAACAGGGGGGTGCCCTGCGAGTCCTCGACCACGCGAGCGCGGTGCGGGAGGCTGTAGACGGTCTTACCGTTCTCGACGGTCTTGACCAGCTTCGGGGCCTCGGCCTTCCACGCCGAACGGCGGTGACGGGTGTTCGAACGCGACAACTTCCGCTTGGGAACAGCCATGATGTTCTCTCCTACTTGCTATCCGGCGCGGGCTGTTCGCCCTCGCCACGGTCTGGGTCGGCCACAAAATCGGCCAGCATCGCCCATCGCGGATCAACATCCACGCTGGACACGGCTGCAGCTCCGGCCTCGCGCAGCTCACCGGACTCGGGATCGAGCCCCGGGCAGTCCGGGCGACACACAGGCTGGAACGGTAGTGCGAGCACTACCGCGTCTCGGAGCGGAGGTTCAAGATCCACGTGATCACCGTGAACCTCATACTCGTCGGCCTCCGAAGGAGTATACGCGAAAAGCTCTTGAAAATCGACTTCGAACGGTTCGGTGAACTGCGTGAGGCAGCGACCGCACTCCGCATGCATGGTCGTGCGGGCGGTTGCGGAGACGAGGATGCCCTCGTGGACGGACTCCAGACGCACCGCGAGGTCGAGCTGCTCGCCCGCCGGGATGCGGGCCAGAGCCTCGCCGAGCTGGTCGGGGACCTCGAGGGTGCGCTCCCGCTCCCGCATCTCGCCGGGGCGATTGATGAGGTCGCGGATGTTCTCCTGATAGACGCGGGTGTGATTCACCGATCCAGGGTACCGGATCAGGCTGGGCGCGTCTTCTCGAGGTAGCGGCCGACGGCCGGAGGCACGTAGGACGCGACGTCGCCGCCGAGCGCCGCGACCTGGCGCACGAGCGAGCTCGACACGTGGGCGTGGCCGGGATCCGGCAGCAGGAACACGGTCTCGACGTTCGCGAGGCTGCGGTTCATCAGCACCATCGGGGTCTCGTAGGCCACGTCGATCTGCGAGCGGATACCCTTCACGAGGACGGACGCACCCACCTCGACGCAGTAGTCGACCAGCAGGCCGACCGACCACGAGGCGACGACCACGTTGCTCGGGATCGTCTCGTCCTCGTCGATGGAGCGCTGCAGCAGGTTGACCCGCTCGGCGATGGGGAGCATGGCGTGCTTGTCGGGGTTGTGCACGACGAGCACGTGGACCTGGTCGAAGATCGCGGCGGCCCGGCGGATCACGTCGAGGTGTCCGAGGGTCACCGGATCGAAGGAACCGGGAACGACGGCGATTCTGGTCATGCGGCCAGCCTAGAGGCTCCGATATCGACGCCGCGGCATTTTGCGGGTTCGCGCAGAATTCGTTCAGCGGTTCCGGATCGAGGTGCACGATTGATCGCAGATCCTGCGACGCGACGGCGTGTCGCGCACCTCCGGATCGCACCGAAGGTGCCGCCGGGACGCGTCAGGACTTCGCGAGGTTGTCGAGGTGGTCCTGATCCCCCGCGATGAGCGCGGCGAGCAGCGGGGCGCCGTGGAGCTCGGGATCCGCGTCGAGCAGCGCGGCGGCGACGTCGCGCGCGTGCGCGATCAGTTCGCCGTGCTCGACCACGCGCAGGAGGCGCAGCGTCGAGCGCCCGCCCGATTGCTCGGTGCCGAGGATGTCGCCCTCGCGCCGCAGTTCGAGGTCGACCTCGGCGAGCACGAACCCGTCGCGGGTGCCCGCGACCGCATCGAGGCGCTCGCGCGCCACCATGCCGTCGGCCGCGGTGGTGAGCAGCAGGCAGAGCCCCGGATGCTCGCCACGGCCGACGCGTCCGCGCAACTGGTGCAGCTGCGAGATGCCGAAGCGGTCGGCGTCTCGCACGACCATCATCGACGCGTTCGGCACGTTGACGCCGACCTCGATGACGGTCGTTGCGACGAGGAGCTGGATCTCGCCGGCCGAGAATGCCCGCATGACGGCGTCCTTCTCGTCGGGTTTCATCGCGCCGGTGAGGCCGGCGGTCGTGATCCCGGCGAAGTCGGCGCGCGCCCGGAGCTCCGCCAGCGTGTCCTCGACGTTGGAGATCTGCGGCGGGGCTCCCCCGCCGCCGACCTCCGGCTCGACCGGACCCGGATCCTCGACGCCTTCCTCTTTCGCGCCCGCCGCGATCGCGGGGCACACGACATAGACCTGGCGTCCGGCGGCGATCTCCTCGAGGGATCGGAGCCAGGCGCGGTCGGCCCACTTCGGCCGTTCGAACACGGGGACCACGAAGGTCTCGATGCCCTGACGCCCGGCCGGGAGGTCGCGGATCGCGGTCACCTCGAGGTCGCCGAAGGCCGTGAGCGCCACGGTGCGCGGGATCGGCGTCGCGGTCATGGCGAGCACGTGCGGCTCGTCGCCCTTGCGGCGGAGCGTCTCGCGCTGCTCGACGCCGAAGCGGTGCTGCTCGTCGATGACGACGAGGCCGAGGTCGGCGAAGGTCACGTTCTCGCTGAGCAGCGCGTGCGTGCCGACGACGATGCGGGCAGAACCCGCGGCCGTTGACAGCAGGGCGCGTTTGCGCTCGGCGGTCGGCATCTTGCTGGTCAGCAGCACGGGGTTCAGCAGCGGTGCCAGCTCGGGGCCCAGCGACTCGACGATCGACCGCAGGTGCTGCGCGGCGAGCACCTCGGTCGGCGCGAGCAGGGCGCTCTGTCCGCCGCCCTCGGCGACCTGCAGCATGGCCCGCAGCGCGACCAGGGTCTTGCCCGAGCCCACCTCGCCCTGCAGCAGGCGGTGCATGGGGTGCGGCTGCGAGAGCTCCTCGGTGATCGTGGAACCGGCCGCCCGCTGCCCGGCCGTCAACTCGAACGGCAGCGCCGCGTCGAAGCGGTCGAGCAGACCGCCGGCCTTCGGCGGACGCGGGGCGCTCGGCGCGATGCCCGCGCGGCGCCTGCGGTCGAGCAGCGCCAGCTGCAGTTCGAACGCTTCGCGGAACCGCAGGCTCTGCTGCGCCCGCTGCCAGTCGTTGGTGCGCTGCGGCCGATGCACGAGTTCGAAGGCCTCGCGCAGCTCCAGGATCCCCTCGGCGTCGCGGATCGACCGCGGCACCGGATCCTCGAGGGGGCCGAGCGCGTCGAGCGCGAGCCCCACCGCGCGCTGGATGGTCCAGCTGGGCAGCTGCCCCGTGGCCGGATAGATGGGGATCGGCGTCTCGGACCAGGCCTTCGCCGCCGCCTCGTCGAGTTCGGCGCCGTTCGTCACCGCGTCGTCGTCGAGCAGCTCGTAGTCGGGATGCTGCAGCTGCAGCTGACCCCGGTACTCGCTGACCTTGCCCGCGAAGATGGCGCGCTTGCCCGGCAGCAGCTCGTTCGACCGCCAGGCCTGGTTGAAGAAGGTGAGCGAGAGGAAGCCCGTGCCGTCGGTGATGCGCACCTCGAGCAGCTTGCCGTTGCGGCGCTGCATGCGGCGCTCGCGCACGTCGAGCACCTGCGCGACGACGGTGATCTGCTCGCCCACCGGCAGGCCGGTGAGCGCGGTGAGCTCGCCCCGGCGGGAGTACCGCCGCGGCACGTGGAGCAGCAGCTCGCCCATGGTGCGCATCTCGAACGCGCGCTGGAGCGCCTGGGCCGTGCGGCCGCCCACGACTCCCTCGAGTCGGGTCTCCAGGCTCGTGTCGTTCACATCCCCAGGCTATCGGGCACCTCCGACACCCGGCTCCGCGCGGCTCGCGCCTTCGGCCCGAGAAGGAGATCCGGGTTCAGAAGGACGTTCTGGCGAGAATCCTCCTCCTGAACCCGGATCTCCTTCGGAAGCGACCCTCGAACGGAGGAGCAACCGGACGGTCGAGCACGACCGGGTACGCTCGTCCGGTGACCAGAATCATTGCGGGCAGTGCGGGATCGCTGCGACTCGAAGTCCCCAAGGCGGGCACGCGTCCGACGAGCGACCGGGTGCGCGAGGCGATCTTCTCGGCGCTCGATTCGTGGGGCCTCATCGAGGGCGCGCGCGTGCTCGACCTCTACGCGGGGTCCGGCGCGCTCGGCCTCGAGGCCATCAGCCGCGGCGCGGCGCGCGCGACCCTGGTCGAGAAGCACCCGCAGGCGGCGCAGGTCGCGGGCCGCAACGCCCGCACCGTCCTCGGCGCGTTCCGCACGGCGAGCACCTCCCCCGAGGTCGACGTCGCACGGCAGTCGGTGCAGCACTTCCTCGACGGGCAAGCGCCCGTCGCCGCGTGGGACGCGATCCTGCTGGATCCGCCCTACGACCTGGGCGAGGAGGAGCTCGCAGCGAACATCGCGGCGCTCCCGCCGCTGCTCGATCCCGATGGCGTCGTGCTCGTGGAGCGGTCGAGCCGCAGCCCCGAGCCGAGCTGGCCGGAGGGCCTCGTCCGGATCCGCGAGAAGCACTACGGCGAGACCGTGCTGTGGTGGTCGGAGCTCGCCGGGCGCTGAGCCTCCAGCGTCACGGTGCTGCGGCGCCGTAGAGACGCACCCTAGACGCGCCACAACGGCGAACGGGCGCCGGAACCCGGAGGTTCCGACGCCCGTTCGATCCTTCAGATCGCCGTCATGCTGCGCGAGGAACGAGTCGCAGTATCGCGCAGGATGACGTTCCCGGTCGTTAGCGCGGGATGAGGGTGTACTTGGTCGAGAGGAACTCGTGGATGCCCTCGGCACCGCCCTCGCGTCCGAGACCCGACTGCTTCACGCCGCCGAACGGAGCCGCCGCGTTCGACACGATGCCCGTGTTGAGGCCCATCATGCCGCTCTCGAGCTTCTCGATCATGCGGTGACCGCGCGCGATGTTCTCGGTGAACACGTAGCTCACGAGACCGTACTCGGTGTTGTTGGCGATCTCGACGGCCTCGTCCTCGGTGGAGAAGCGGATGATGCCGAGCACCGGTCCGAAGATCTCCTCGCGCATGATCGCGGCCTGGGGGCTGAGCTTGTCGATGACCGTGGGCTGGAAGAAGTTGCCCGGGCCGTCGATGATCTCGCCGCCGGTGACGACGGTGGCGCCGTTCTCGACCGCGTCGGCGACGAGGCGAGCGGAGTTCGCCACGGCCTTGTCGTCGATGAGGGCGCCGATCTGCACGTCCTCCTCGGCGCCGCGGCCGATCTTGAACGCCGCGACCTTCTCGGCGACCTTCTTCGCGAACTCGTCGGCGACCGACTCGTGCACGATGATGCGGTTCGCGGCGGTGCAGGCCTGGCCGATGTTGCGGAACTTCGCGAGCATCGCGCCCTCGACGGCCTTATCCAGATCGGCGTCCTCGAAGACGACGAACGGGGCGTTGCCGCCGAGCTCCATCGAGGTGCGGAGCACGTTCTGAGCAGCGGCCTCGAGCAGCTTGACGCCCACGGGGGTCGAGCCGGTGAAGCTGAGCTTGCGCAGGCGGGTGTCGCTGAGCAGCGCGCTCGACTGGGCGCTGGCCTTCGACGTGGGGACCACGTTGACGACGCCGGCGGGCAGTCCCACCTCTTCGAGCAGCTGCACGAAGAAGATGGTGGTCAGCGGGGTGAGCGCTGCGGGCTTGATGACCACGGTGCAGCCGGCCGCGAGCGCGGGGGCGATCTTGCGGGTCGCCATCGCGAGCGGGAAGTTCCACGGCGTGATGAAGTAGCACGGGCCGACGGGCAGGTGCGAGACCATCATGGTGCCGGTGCCCTCGGGGTTCTGGCGGTAGTCGCCGTGCACGCGCACTGCCTCTTCCGAGAACCAGCGGAGGAACTCGCCGCCGTAGTTGACCTCGCCGCGGGCCTCGCTGATGGGCTTGCCCATCTCGATGCTCATGAGGAGCGCGAACTCCTCCTTGCGCTCCATGAGGAGATCGAAGGCGCGGCGCAGGATGTTGGAGCGCTCGCGGGTGGGGGTCGCGGCCCAGGCGTCCTGAGCGGCGACGGCGGCGTCGAGCGCGCGCACGGCGTCCTCGACGCTGGCGTCGGCGATCGACTTGATGACCTCGCCGGTGGCGGGATCCTTGACGTCGAAGGTCGCGTTCGACGAGGAGGGCTGCCAGGTGCCGGCGATGCCGAGGCCCGACTGGACGCGGTCGAGCAGGTCCTGCTCGTTCTGCTTCAGTGCCATGAGGGGTGTCCTTTCGGTGTTCTGAACTGCGGGTCGAGCGGGCGGTGCGGATCCGGGATCGGTGTTCGATCCCGGATCCGCGCCGCCCGCTCGGTGCGCGTCGTTAGTTGGCGGCCAGCGCGTCGGCGACGATCTGCAGGCCCTCGCGGAGCAGCTCGTCGGAGATCGAAAGCGGCGGGAGGAAGCGGATCACGTTGCCGTAGGTGCCGCAGGTGAGAAGGATGACACCCTGCTCGCCGGCGTACTTGGCGATCGCGCCGGTGAGCGCGGCGGCCGGGGTCTTCGAACCCGATTCGACGAGCTCGATGGCCTGCATGGCGCCGCGGCCGCGGATGTCGCCGATGCGGTCGTCGGACTTCGCGAGCTCGGTGAAGAACTCCTCGATGATCGCGCCGATCTCGCGGGCGCGCTCGACGAGGTTCTCCTCCTGGTAGGTCTCGATCGTGGCGAGCGCCGCGGCGACCGCGGTCGGGTTGCCGGTGTAGGTGCCGCCGAGGCCGCCCGCGTGCGCCGAGTTCATGATGTCGGTGCGACCGGTGACCGCCGAGAGCGGCATGCCGCCGGCGATGCCCTTCGCGGTGGTGACGAGGTCGGGGACGACGCCCTCGTGGTCGGCGGCGAACATGTCGCCGGTGCGGGCGAAGCCGGTCTGCACCTCGTCGAGGATGAAGACGACGCCGTTGGCGGTCGCCCACTCCTGGATCGCGGGGAGGAAGCCCTCGGCCGGGGCGATGAAGCCGCCCTCGCCCTGGATGGGCTCGATGATGACGGCGGCGGTGTTGGCCGCGCCGACCTGCTTCTCGATCTGGAGGATCGCCTGGGCCGCAGCCTCGGCGCCGGTCAGGCCGTCGCGGTAGGGGTACGACGCGGGGGCGCGGTAGACCTCGGGGGCGAACGGGCCGAAGCCGTCCTTGTAGGGCATGTTCTTCGCGGTCATGCCCATGGTGAGGTTGGTGCGGCCGTGGTAGGCGTGGTCGAACACGACGACGGCGTTGCGCTTGGTGAAGTGGCGGGCGATCTTGATCGCGTTCTCGACGGCCTCGGCGCCCGAGTTGAACAGCGCCGAACGCTTGTCGTGATCGCCGGGGGTCAGCTCGTTGAGCTTCTCGGCGACCTCGACGTAGCCGTCGTAGGGGGTCACGGTGAAGCAGGTGTGGGTGAAGCGCTCGACCTGCGCCTTGACGGCCTCGACGACCTTGGGGGCCGAGTTGCCGACACCGGTCACGGCGATGCCCGAGCCGAGGTCGATCAGCGAGTTGCCGTCGACGTCGACGAGCACGCCGCCGCCCGCGGCGACGGTGAAGACGGGGAGCGCGACGCCGACGCCCGAGGCCACGGCCGCGTTCTTGCGAGCGAGCAGCTCCTGCGACTTCGGACCGGGGATCGCGGTCACGAGCTTGCGCTCCTGCGGGAGCGAGGGTCCGCCGATGATGGTGGCGTCGGTCATTGAGTTCCTCCTTGACTCAGTTGGCGTCGCGACGGTTCGTCGCGAGTACTGGAGTCAGCCTATGACCGCCGCGCGCCCACCCGCCGTGCCAGAATGGTGAACAAGGCGAGAATCTTTCGCCACTTTGTCGAGACGCGCCGAACCCGAGGAGGAACCCGTGCCGATCACCGCTCCCGCCGCCGCGCAGACGGTCCACGCGACCATCGAGCTCGGCGAGCTGCTGCGCCAGTACCAGCTGGGCCTCGTGCTCATCGCCGGCACCGCGGACGACGCGGGAGAGCGCCCCGTGCAGTGGGTCCACGGCAGCGACCTCGCGGATCCCTCCCCGTTCCTCACGCCGAGGACCGTGCTGCTCACGACCGGGGCGCAGTTCCCGACTCCCCCGACGCAGGCGCAGGCCGACGACTACGTCGACCGTCTCATCGCGGCCGGCGCCACCGCCCTCGGCGTCGCGGCCGGAGTGGTCTGGGAGCGCACCCCCGCGACGCTCGTCGCCGCCTGCGACCGGCGCGGCTTCCCGCTGATCCGCGTCCCCTACGACACCCCGTTCATCGCGATCGTGCAGACCGCGGCCCAGCTGCTCGAGGCGCAGGCCCGTGCCCGCGACGTCTGGGCGCTGGACTCGCAGCGGGCGGTCTCGACCGCCGCCCTCCAGGAGGACGGGCTCGCGGCCGCGATCCGCGAGGCCGCGAGCCGTCTCGGTCGCGGCGTCGCACTCACCGATCGCTCGGGGCGGATCATCGAAGCCGCCCCCGCGTCGGCCCGCACCCGGCTGAGCGCCGAGTGGATCCGGTCCGAGGCGCGCGAGCTCGTGGAGCGCGGGATCCGATCCGGCCGTTCCCGCGACCGGGACGGCGTCGGCGTGCAGTTGCAGACCCTCGGACGCGCGCAGCGCCTCATGGGCGTGCTGCTGGTCGAGGGATCCGGCGTGCCAGACACCGCGGAACGCACCCTCATCGGGCTCGTGGCCGCGCTCGCGACGGTGCAGCTCGAGCACCGCATCGGCGTCGACGCCGCCGAGACCGCGCTGCGCGGCTCCGTCGTGCGCCTGCTGCTCGCGGGCCGCGGCGAGCTCGCCGCCGAGATCTCGACGGGGATCCTGCCTCGACTCCCCCGCGGCCAGATCGCGGTGATCCTCACCGACTCGTTCGAACGCTCCTCGGTGCCGGCAGGCACCCCGATCGACGATCTGCGATCCATCGCCGCCGGGCGCGCGGGCGTGCTCACGGCGCCGCGCGGCGGCGGCGCGATCGTGATCTGCGAGGCCGCGGAGCTCTCGCCCGTGCTGCGCGTCGTGCGCGAGCACGGCATCGCGGCGGGCGTCTCCGAGCGCGGCGCGATGGCCGACCTCGACCGCCTGATCGAGCAGGCGGACCAGGCGCTCGAGCGGGCGCGGGTCGCCGGCGACGGCCAGACCGTCGAGTACCGCCCGTCGATGCAGGCCGGAGTGCTGCGCCTGCTCGACGCCGACCCCGAGGCCCGGCGCGCGGCGGAAGGGCTGCTCGCGCCCGTGCGGCAGCACGACGCCAAGCACGGCGATTCCATCGGTGCGAGTCTGCGGGTGTGGCTCGCGCACCACGGCCAGACGAGCCCAGCCGCAGCGGCGCTCGGCGTGCACCGGCACACGCTGCGCGCGCGGATCCAGACCGCCGAGAGCCTGCTGCAGCGCAGCCTCGACGACCCGGATACCCGCGCCGAGCTCTGGGCCGCGCTGCGCGTGGTCGGCGAGGACTGACCCGGCACCGCTCAGCGCGGCGGTGCGGTCGGATCCGGCTCGCGGGTTTCGGGCCCCGGGCCGGGATCCCCGGGATCGAGCCCCTGCCCCCAGATCGCGGCGAGCGCGTCCTGCATCTCCGCCACCGAGAGACCGTGATCCTGCGCCTCGGCCACGAGCGCGCGGAGCCGCTGCGCGACGGGGCGCGGGAGCGCGGAGACGCCACGGGCGACGCGCGTGCCCGATCCGATGCGGGTCTCGATCAGCCCCTCGGACTCGAGGATCCGATACGCCCGGGCCGCGGTGCCCAGGGCGACGCCGGCATCGCCCGCGGTCTGCCGCACGGTGGGCAACCGCTCGCCGTCGGCGAGGATCCCCGCCGCGATCACTCCGCGGAAGTGCGCGGCGATCGCGTCCGCGGTCCCCGCCGCCCCCGCGGACCTGGTCGCTCCGGAGGCGCCGGCCGGCTCGGTCACCGCGATTCCTCGGCGAACGCGTCGCTCTCGACGATCCGACGGCTCGGGCGCTCGGTCTCGGAGCGGACCCGCGGCGTCCATCCGAACGCGACCGCCAGGAGCAGGACCGCGCCGCAGACGCCGCACAGGTAGGCGGCGGCGAGCAGCGGATCGGCCAATCCGCCGATGTTCGATTCCCATCGGAACTCGGTCCACGTTCCGTTGACGCGCGTCCCGATTCCCAGGGTGGTCCGGGCGGCCATCGCGATGAGCAGGAGCGCCCACCAGAGCGTGAGCAGCGCGGAGCCGATCACCAGCCTGGCTGCGGTGCCCGAGAGCGCCCGACGGCGTCCGGTCTCGCGCGAACGGTCCTGCGGATCCGCGGGCAGCGGTGCACGGTTCGTCCGCCCCAGCAGCAGGACGGCCGCGGTCCCCGTCAGCAGCAGGAGCAGCAGGGTCGGGATCCCGAAGGACCAGCCGAATGTCTGAGCGCTCGAACTGCCGAAACCGCTCCCCGAGATGACCTGATCGGTGACCCAGCCGTCCTCCCCGGGCTTCGACCCGATCCCCGCCCAGACCGCGAGCAGCAGGAGCACGAGCGACAGCGCGCCCGAGGTGACCAGTTCCCCGCGTGACAGCTCCGAGCGCCACCCGCGGCGGGCCGTGGGGAACTGCCGAGTACCCGAGGCGGTCCGCTCCGCGCCGTTCCCGACGAACTGCGCGAGAACCAGCCCGAGCAGTGCCGACGCGAGCGGGAGGAGGGCGACGATCAGTTGCCCGAGCGACGGGAGCAGCGGAAGCCACCCGGTCGCCCGCTCGTCCAGGTAGCCGAGCAGCGGGAGGAGATCCCTGCCGATCCAGAGCAGCGCCGCGCACGCGGCCGCAGCTCGAAGCACGGTGACCCTCGGAGAGCCGAGCCCGTTCCCCCGTCGCGGGAACGGCACGGCCGCACGGCCCCGGATCGTCCGGGCGACCGCCCAGACGAGCAGCACGAACGCGACCACGGCGGTTCGCACCCCGGGCAGGGTCGCGTAGCTCCAGAAGTAGTCCATCGGAGTGAAATCGCCCATGCCGCCCTCGCCTTCGAGATTGTGCCTCCAGAGTAGAACACTTTGTTCCATCCGGAAAGCACATTCATGAAGCCGCGGAGCGGATCAAGCCGGGCGGGTCAGGCTGAACGGAAGACGAGCGTGACGCTCGCCGACACCTCCAGCTGCCCCTCCGTCACGACGACCGCGGGCGCCGCCGCACGGGCGAAGCGCGCATCGGCGAAGGCCGCTCCCCCGCTGCCGCCCGCGGATCCCGGCTCGCGCACCTCGAGTACCGCGCCCAGCGTCGTTCCGATCGCCGCCGCATAGTCCTCCGCGCGGGCCCGCGCATCGGCGACGGCCTCACCGCGCAGCTCGCTCTCGACGCTGCGGCGGACCTCGTCGCTCAGCTTCCACTCGACGCTCGGATCGACCCCGGTCGTCGCGAGCTCCGCGGTGAGTTCGCCGACGAGGTCGAGGCGGAGCAGCAGCGCCCGCACGCTCGCACCGGCGTAGTGCTCGGTGCGCCGCGAGCCGTCCTGCTCCCACGAGCTGCTGGAGGTCGTGAGCGGATCCGCTTCGAAACGCTCCGCGTCCCCGGCGTCGACGAGCGCCTCGGCCCGACGCACGAGCGCGGCATGCAGTTCGGCCGCGCGCCGAACGGCGTCCTCGCGGTTCGCGTCGGTCACCGAGACGCGCAGGTGCAGCGTCGCCCGATCGGCCGCGAGCGTGCGCTCCGCGGTCCCGGTGGTGATGATCTCGGTGGTCGTCGGCTCGATGGTCATGGCGCCTCCCGCGATGGTTCGCGCCCGCCGGCGGCGGGTCGCCCGTCCATTGTGCCGCAGCCGGCTCCGCGTCAGCCGTCTCCGGGCCAGCGGACCAGGTAGGGATCCCAGCCGCGCGGTTCGTGCGGGCGTCCGCCGACCAGCAGGGGCGCCGACCGCGGACGCACCCGACCGATCGCCGAGAACCCGGCGGGCAGGCGCACGAGCGCCGGGAACACCGTCAGCAGGCCGTGGTCCTCGCCGCCGCTGAGCATCGCGTCGAGCGGGATCCGTTCGCCGTCCCGCTCGCCGAACGCGGCCTCGAGCCGACGCGGATCCAGGTCGATCGTGACGCCGCTCGCCTCGCCCAGGCGGGCCGCGTCGAGCGCGAGCCCGTCCGAGACGTCCATCATCGCCGTCGCACCGCGCTTCGCGGCCTCGATCCCGAGCCCGATCGGCGGCGACGGCGCCAGCTGCGCGGCCAGCGCCTCGGGATGCTCGGCCCACAGCTCGCCCAGCGTGCGGCCGTGCGCCTCGCCCCGGGTCGTCGCGGCCCGGTCGAAGAGCAGCGAGAGCCCGAGGCCCGCGAGTCCCAGGTCGCCCGCGTACGCCACCACGTCGCCCGCGTGAGCGCCCGAGCGCAGCACCGGCCGGCGTCCGCCGAGATCCCCCAGCGCGGTGACCGCGGCGGTGAGCACGGGCGCACGGCCCAGGTCCCCGCCGACCACTCCGCAACCGGGCGCCAGCGTGCGGCACGCCGCGTCGAGCCCCTCGGCGAGCCGTTCCAGGTATGCGACGGGCAGGTCGGCCGGGCAGGCGATCGAGACGGTGAGTCCGATGGGGCGTGCGCCCATCGCCGCCACGTCCGACAGGTTGGTGGCCGCGAGCTTCCACCCGAGCTCGAACCCGCTGTGCCAGGCGCGCCGGAAGTCCGGCCCCTCGACCATCGTGTCGCTCGTGACCACGATCTCGCCCCGTGGGCGCAACACCGCCGCGTCGTCGCCGGGCCCGACCGTCGCGGTCGCCGCCGGGGAGAGCCGGGCGAGGATCCGTGCGAGCAGCCCCGATTCGCCGAGCTCCTCGACCGTGGGGCCGGTCTCGGAGCGGTCGGCTGACGGATTCTGCATGGGATCAATCTATCGGGGCGGGGGCGGGATTCCGGTGCCCGGTCACCCGGCACGCTCAGGCTCGGGTCCCGCGGGGAGGCTACGCTGGACGGGTGCGATCCCTTCCCTTCTCCGCAGGACCTCGACGCGCGTTCGCGCTCTCCGCAACTGCCGTCGTGGCAGTGGGGTTGAGCCTCGGGCTCACGGGCTGCGCGGGCGAGGTGCCGATGGACCCGGCGAAGGACGCGAACAACCCACGCTGCGCCGACGTGACCGTGCGGCTTCCCGCCACCATCGGCGATTTCGAGAAGCGCACCACCAACGCCCAGTCGACCGGCGCGTGGGGCGATCCCGCCGCTGTGCTGCTGCGCTGCGGGATCGAATCGACGGGGCCGACCACGCAGGAGTGCGTCGCGGTCGACGGCGTCGACTGGATCATCGATCGTTCGCGCGCCCCCCTCTACCGTTTCGAGGCGTACGGACGCAGCCCCGGCCTCGAGGTGATCGTCGATTCCAAGAAGGCCTCGGGCACCGAGGCCGTGCAGGAGCTGGGCGCGGTCGCCAAGCTGCTCCCCCAGTCCCGCAAGTGCTCGAGCGTCTCCGACACGCTCGATCTCTCCAAGCTGCAGTAGACGCAGGCGACGCCCGGACGCTTACGCGTCCGGGCGTCGCTGCTCTGCCGGCGAGCGGGCGCCGCCTAGCGATGCGTCTCGATCGCGAGTTCCACGAGCTCGGTGATGAGATCCGTGTAGCTGAGGCCCGATTCCTCCCACAGGCGGGGGTACATCGAGACGGGCGTGAAGCCCGGCAGCGTGTTGATCTCGTTCAGCACGGGGCCGTCGGCCGTGAGGAAGAAGTCGATGCGCGAGAGCCCGGCGAGCTGGGCGACCTCGAACGCGCGCACGGCGGCGTCGCGGATCGCTGCGAACTCGGCCTCGGTGACCTCTGCGGGCAGCGCCAGCTCGACGCCGGCAGCACCGAGGTACTTCGCTTCGAAATCGTAGAACTCGCGCCCGGTGAAGACGATCTCGCCGATGACGCTGCTGGTGCGCGGGGCTGCACCGCCGCGTCCCTGCAGGACGGCGATCTCGACCTCGCGGCCGACCACGCCGGACTCGATGAGGACCACCGAGTCCTCGGCGAAGGCCAGGTCGAGCGCTGCGGGGATGCCCGCGCGCTCCGACACCTTGCTGACGCCGACCGAGGAACCGGCACGGGCCGGCTTGACGAACAGGGGGTAGCTGAGGCCCTCGTCGAGGCGCTCGACCAGGTAGGGATCGCGGTCGAGCTCGAACCGGGTCACGGTGCGCCAGGGCGCGACCGCGATGCCGGCATCGGCGAGCACCGTCTTGGCCACGTGCTTGTCCATGGCCAGCGCCGAGCCGAGCACGCCGCTGCCGACGTAGGGCAGATCGACGAGTTCGAGCATGCCCTGCACGGTGCCGTCCTCGCCGAAGGGGCCGTGCATCATCGGGATCACGGCGTCGACGTGGCCGAGCGAGCGGAGCCCGCCCTCCTGCTCGATCACCGTGAGGCTGCGCGTGTCGAGCGACGCCGGCCACAGCACCCGGGTGCCGTTGTCGGCGACGGTGGGCAGCGCGCCGGCCTCGAGGCGGAACGAGAGCAGATCCTCCTCGGGGACGAGCACGGTCGCCCCGCGCTTCGTGATCCCGACGGGGATCACGTCGAACAGCTCGCGGTCGATGGCGCGCAGCACGCCCGCCGCGGTGACGCAGCTGATCTCGTGCTCGCTCGAACGGCCTCCGAAGAGGAGGACGATGGTACGACGGGCGCTCATGGGCGCTCCCCCTTCACTCGGTCGATGAATCGTTTCCAGGCTCCGCGGCGATCGCCGCCGAGCGACAGTTCGGGCTGCGGCACGCCGTCCTCGGTGGCGAGGTGCGGGCCGAGGTCGCGCGGTGCCATACGGCCGTCGAGCACCATCTGGACCTGCTCGACGATGGGCATCGAGATCCCGCGCTCGCGGGCGAGTTCGAGCACCGGGCGCACCGAGGTGATGCCCTCGGCGGTCTGCTGCATCTGCTCCTTGGTCTCGGCCTGGCTGTAGCCCTGGCCGATGAGGCGCCCCGCGGTGTTGTTGCGCGACAGCGGCGACTGGCAGGTGGCGATGAGATCGCCGAGGCCCGCGAGGCCGGACATGGTGGTGGGATCCCCGCCCGAGGCCACCGCGAACTCGGTCATCTCGGCGAGCCCGCGCGTGATGATCGCGGCCTTCGTGTTCTCGCCGTACCCGACGCCGTCGACGATGCCGATGGCGAGGGCGATGAGGTTCTTGAGCACCCCGCCGAGCTCGGTGCCGGTGACGTCGGTGTTGACGTAGCCGCGGAAGTAGGAGGTGGAGAAGGCCGTGGCGATCTCCTGGGCGACCTCGAGCGAAGCGCAGGAGGCGACCGCACCGGTGGGCTGCTCCTTGGCGATCTCGAGGGCGAGGTTCGGGCCGGAGACGACGGCGATGCGCTCGGGCTCGAGATCGAGCACGTCGGCGATGACCTCGCTCATGCGCATGGTCGTGGTGCGCTCGACGCCTTTGACCAGGCTGACGAGCACGCTGCGCCGCTCGAGGTAGGGCTCGAGGTCTTCGAGGTTCTGACGCATGGTCTGGCTCGGCACCGCGAGGAACACGAGCGAGGCCCCCGAGAGCGCCTCGGCGAGCGACTCGGTCGCCTTGAGCCCCTTGGGCAGGTTGATGCCCGGCAGGTACTGGCTGTTGCGGCGGGCGACCGAGATCTCGTGCACGACCTCGGGGCGGCGCGCCCAGATCGTGACGTCGCAGTCGGCGTCGGCGAGCACCTTGGCGAAGGTGGTGCCCCAGCTGCCCGCCCCGATGACGGCGACCTTGCGGCCCCGGTTGGGGTTCGGTCGTTTGGAGCCGGATCCCGCTGCGGGGGTGGACTTGGTGCTCAAAAACGCCCCGTCTCGCTCTGCTGGTGCTTGCTCGGATCCCAGCGCTCCGGCGGTGCCTGCTCGCCCCGCAGCTCGGCGAGCAGCGCGGTGATGGCCTGCATGAGCACCTCGGTCGCCTCGGTGACGACGCGCTGGTCGATCGGGCCCGTGCGGAAGCGGCTCAGATCGAGCGGCTCGCCGACCGAGACCCGGATGGTCTTGCGGGGGAACGGGTGGATGCGCTTCGCGTACCGCGGCATCAGCTCCTGCGTGCCCCAGTGCGCCACGGGGATCAGCGGGATCCCGGTCTCGAGCGCGAGACGCACGGCCCCGCTCTTGCCGCGCATCGGCCAGAGATCAGGATCGCGGGTCAGCGTGCCCTCGGGGTACACGATGACGCACGCCTCGCGCTGGATCAGTCCGCCGGCGTCACCCATGGGGTTGTTGCCCCCGCGCGACGCACCGGCGCGCTCCACCGGGATCTGCCCTGAGGACCGGAGCAGCCAGCCCAGCACCGGCACCTTGAACAGGCTGGCCTTGGCCATGAACCGCGGCAGACGGCCGAGGTGCCAGACCGCGGCGCCCATGGCCACCGGATCGATCTCGCTGTAGTGGTTCGGCGCGAGGATGAACGGCCCGGTCTGCGGCAGACGGGACTCCCGAGTGAATCGGTAGCGCACCATCAGAGACCACAGCGGCAGGATCAAGGAAGCGAGCACCCAGAACATGGATGGCCGCCGCTTCTCTGCCGAGGAGCGGCTCCTCAGCTTCACCGTTTCACGCATGCATCAATTATCGCCGATGCCGCATGCCTCCGCTGACAGCGCGCGGAGAACTGTGGATACCGCGGATTCAGCCCTCGTACACGAAGTCAGCGCCGAGCAGCCGCAGCTTCTCGATGAAGTTCTCGTATCCGCGCGAGATGATGCCGAGGTTCGTCACCCGCGTCTGCCCCTCGGCGGTGAGGCCCGCGATGAGGTAGCTGAATCCGCCGCGCAGATCCGGGACCTCGATCTCGGCACCGCTCAGCGGCGACGGACCGGTGATCACGGCGGCCTGCTCGAACTCGCGGCGCTTCACGCGGCGGGCGTCGTCGTGGAGCCCGTCCTTGTAGACCTCGATGTCGGCGCCCATCTGGTTGAGCGCGTCGGTGAATCCGAAGCGGTTCTCGTAGACGGTCTCGTGAATGGTCGAGGTGCCCTCGGCCTGCGTGAGCGCCACGACGAGCGGCTGCTGCCAGTCGGTCATGAAACCGGGGTGCACGTCGGTCTCGATCGTGACGGGCTTGAGCTCGCCGCCCGGGTGCCAGAAGCGGATCCCGTCGTCGTGCACGTCGAAGTCGCCGCCCACCTTGCGGAAGACGTTCAGGAAGGTCATCATCTCTTCCTGCTTGGCGCCCCCGACGAACACGTCGCCGCGGGTCGCCAGCGCGGCCGAAGCCCAGCTCGCAGCCTCGTTGCGGTCGAAGATCGCGCGGTGATCGTAGCCGCGGAGCTCCTCCACGCCCTCGATGAAGATCACGCGGTTCGGCTCGACCGTGATGATCGCGCCCATCTTCTGCAGGATGCAGATGAGGTCGATGATCTCGGGCTCGATGGCGGCGTTGCGCAGCTCGGTCTGCCCCTTGGCGAGCACGCTGGTGAGCAGCACCTGCTCGGTCGCGCCGACCGAGGGGTAGGGCAGCTCGATGTTCGCGCCGTGCAGGCCGTCGGGCGCGCTCAGGCTGATCCCGCTCGGAAGCTTCTCGACGACGGCGCCGAACTTGCGGAGCGCCTCCAGGTGGAAGTCGATCGGGCGATCGCCGATGCGGCAGCCGCCGAGATCGGGGATGAACGCCTCGCCGAGGCGGTGCAGCAGCGGGCCGCAGAAGAGGATCGGGATCCGCGAGGACCCCGCGTGCGCGTCGATGTCGGCGTGGTGGGCCTGCTCGACGTTCGAGGGGTCGAGGTGCCACTCGCCCGGATCGTCGCTGCGCGTGATCTGCACGCCGTGCAGCGCGAGGAGGCCCGCGACGATCCGGATGTCGGAGACGTTGGGAACGTTGCGCAGGACGCTCGGCGTCTTGCCGAGCAGCGCGGCGACCATCGCCTTCGGCGCGAGGTTCTTCGCGCCGCGCACCTCGATACGCCCCCGGAGCGGACGTCCGCCGTTGATCAGGATCTCGTCGGAGGTGAGTCCGACGCGGGCCGCGGCCTTGCGCGCGTCCTGCTTCAGACCGTCGGTGGCGTCGGTCGTGCTCTGGGGGGTCTCGGTCTTCTGGCTCACGCGTTCCTCACGGGAAGAGTGGTCGGCATCCACGAGGGACGCTTGGCTTCGAAATCGGTGATCGACTGCTCGTTGCGGAGCGTCAACGAGATGTCGTCGAGCCCTTCGAGCAACCGCCACCGAGTGTAATCATCAATCTCGAACGGGACTGAGATATTCCCGACCGCAACGGTGCGGTTCTCGAGGTCGACCGTGACCTCGGCGCCGGGCTGCTCGTCGAGCACGGCCCAGATGCGCTCCACATCGGCCTCGGCGACCTGCGCGGCGAGCAGTCCCTGCTTGCCGGAGTTGCCGCGGAAGATGTCGGCGAAGCGCGCCGAGATCACGACCTTGAACCCGAAGTCGCGCAGCGCCCAGACGGCGTGCTCGCGCGAGGACCCGGTGCCGAAGTCGGGACCGGCCACGAGGACCTGGGCACCCCGGTACTGCGGCTGGTTGAGCACGAACTCGGGATCCTGGCGCCAGTGGTGGAACAGTGCGTCGTCGAAGCCGGTCTTGGTGACGCGCTTGAGGAACACCGCGGGGATGATCTGGTCGGTGTCGACGTTGGATCGCTTCAGCGGAGCGGCGATCCCGGTCAGGGTGGTGAACTTGTCCATGATCAGGCCTCCACCTGCTCGTGCGCGATGCCCTTCGCGGCGTCTTCCTGCAGGTCCCACGGGCTCGACAGGGTGCCGCGGATCGCGGTCGCGGCCGCGACGAGCGGCGAGACCAGGTGGGTGCGACCGCCCTTGCCCTGGCGGCCCTCGAAGTTGCGGTTCGAGGTCGACGCGCAGCGCTCCCCCGGAGCCAACTGGTCGGGGTTCATGCCGAGGCACATCGAGCAGCCCGCGAAGCGCCACTCGCCGCCGAACTCCTCGACGATCTTGTCGATCCCTTCGGCCTCGGCCTCGAGGCGCACGCGCGCGGAGCCGGGCACGACCATGAGGCGCACGCCGTCGGCCTTCTTGCGGCCCTTGATGATGCTCGCGAAGTCGCGCAGGTCGTCGAGACGCGCGTTGGTGCAGGAGCCCATGAACACCGCGTCGACCGCGATCTCCTTCATCGGGGTCCCCGCTTCGAGATCCATGTACTCGAGGGCTCGCTCGGCCGCCGCGCGCTCGTTCGGATCGGCGATGTCGGCGGGAACCGGGACGGTGTCGCTCAGCAGCACGCCCTGGCCGGGGTTGGTGCCCCAGGTGACGAACGGTTCGAGCGCGCTCGCGTCGATGAAGACCTCACGGTCGAAGGTCGCGCCCTCGTCGGTCGGCAGCGACTTCCAGTACTCGACCGCGGCGTCCCAGTCGGCGCCCTGAGGCGCGTGGTCGCGCCCCTGGACGTAGGCGAAGGTGGTCTCGTCGGGGGCGACCATGCCGGCGCGCGCGCCCGCCTCGATCGACATGTTGCAGATGGTCATGCGCCCGTCCATCGACAGGTTGCGGATCGCCGAACCGCGGTACTCGAGCACGTAGCCCTGTCCGCCGCCGGTGCCGATCTCGGCGATGACGGCGAGGATGATGTCCTTCGCGGTGACGCCGGGCCGCAGCTCGCCCTCGACGTTGATCGCCATGGTCTTGAACGGCTTGAGCGGCAGCGTCTGCGTGGCCATCACGTGCTCGACCTCGCTGGTGCCGATGCCGAAGGCCAGCGCGCCGAAGGCGCCGTGGGTCGAGGTGTGGCTGTCGCCGCACACCACGGTGATGCCGGGCATGCTCAGGCCGAGCTGCGGGCCGACCACGTGGACGATGCCCTGCTCCTTGTCGCCGAGCGGGTGGGCGCGGACGCCGAATTCTTCGACGTTGCGGCGCAGGGTCTCGATCTGCGTGCGGCTCGTCGGGTCCTCGATCTGCTTCGAGATGTTGAGCGTGGGGGTGTTGTGATCCTCGGTCGCGATCATCAGGTCGACCCGGCGCAGCGGCCGATCGGCCATGCGCAGGCCGTCGAAGGCCTGCGGGCTGGTGACCTCGTGGATCAGGTGCAGGTCGATGTAGATGAGATCCGGGTTGCCGTCTTCGCCCTTGACGACGACGTGGTCGTCCCAGAGCTTCTCGGCCAGAGTACGGGGGCGCCGTGCGGACGGCGTGGACTGCTCGGTCATATGTCTGCTTCTCCGCTTCGATTGCGCTGACATGCGGTGCTGCTGCGCGGGGTTCGGTGTTTCGGCCATGCCAGAACTCCGCGACGGGGATGACCGATGGTTAGGCCCCGTCGCGGCACGGAAGAAGCAGCTGCCGTGAACGCATGCCGGACAGTTTAGCACTCGGGCGCCCGCGAGATCGTCATCGCGAGCGCCCGAGCACCGTGTCCGGTCGAGACCGGGCTACGGCTTCTCGTGCGGTTCGGCAGCCCCGAGGTGCAGCTTTTCACCGCCGGCCGCCGCCTCGCGGCGCACCTTGACGATGCTCGCGATCGTGGCGATCGCCATCGCCGCGACGATGAAGCCGAGCGAGGTCCAGGTATCGATGTCGGGCACCGGGACGTGCTCGCCGCCGTTGATGAACGGGAGCTCGTTCTCGTGCAGCGCGTGCAGGATCAGCTTCACGCCGATGAAGGCGAGGATCGCGGCGATGCCGTACTTGAGGTACTCGAGGCGCTCCAGCAGGCCGCCGAGCAGGAAGTACAGCTGGCGCAGCCCCATGAGCGCGAAGACGTTCGCCGTGAACACGATGAAGGGGCTCTGGGTGATGCCGAAGATCGCCGGGATCGAGTCGAGCGCGAAGAGCAGGTCGGTCGCGCCGAGCGAGATGAGCACCAGCAGGAACGGGGTGAACATGCGCTTGCCGTCGACCGTGGTGCGCAGCTTGCCGCCGTCGTACTCGTCGCTGAAGGGCATCACCTTCTTCACCTGGCGGATGATCCAGCTGTCGCCCTCCTGCTCGTGGCCGCCCGGCTTGACCTGCTGCCAGGCCGTCCAGATGAGCCACAAACCGAAGATGAAGAACACCGCGATGAAGCGTTCGATGATCGCCGCGCCCGCAAGGATGAACAGCCCTCGGAAGATGAGCGCGAGCACGATGCCGATCATCAGCGCGCGCTGCTGGTAGGCGTGCGGCACCGCGAAACGGCCGAGGATCAGCACGAACACGAACAGGTTGTCGATCGAGAGGCTGTACTCCGTCAGCCAGCCGGCGAGGAACTCGCTGCCGTGCTGGGCGTCGCCGAGCAGGAACAGGGCTCCCGCGAACAGCAGCGCCAGCAGCACGTAGACGCCGACCCAGATGCTGGCCTCGCGCATCGACGGGACGTGCGGGCGCTTGATAATCATCAGCAGGTCGACGAGCAGGATCGCGACGAGGACGACCATGGAGCCGATCTCGAACCAGAGCGGTAGTGCGGTGGTCAATGAATTCCCTTCGGGCGTGCGCGGGTGCGCGGAACGGCCGAAAGTCTCTTCCCGGTGCGGCCCTGTCGGACCGCATCGCGCTCGTACCGGTCGGGCGACGGCGCCCGGCGTATTGACGATACGAGCGAAACGGAATACTCCCCTTCGCTGTGCACCAGTGTAGCGGGTCCGCGCGCAGGCGGCTCCGATACGATATGCCGCGCATGTCCCGACCCGACGAGAGGATCCCCGTGAGCTCCCGCCCCGTTCAGACCCCGATCGAGCGCTCCGGAGCGCGCGGCCCCGGCGCCGCGTCCCGCACGCTCGCGGGCTTCATCTTCGCGAGCCGCTGGCTCCAGGCGCCCCTCTACCTGGGCCTCATCATCGCCCAGGCCGTGTACGTGGTGCTGTTCTTCGTCGAGCTGTGGCACCTCATCGAGAAGTCGGTGATCAAGGGCAAGTTCACCGAGACCGAGGTCATGCTGAGCGTGCTCGCGCTCATCGACATCGTCATGATCGCGAACCTGCTCATCATGGTGATCATCGGCGGCTACGAGACCTTCGTGTCGAAGATCCGTGTCGACGGCCACCACGACGAGCCCGACTGGCTGTCGCACGTCAACGCGAACCTGCTCAAGGTCAAGCTCGCCATCTCGATCATCTCGATCTCGTCGATCCACCTGCTCAAGACCTTCATCGAGGTCGGACGCATGGACGGCGGAGTGGTGAAGAACGGCAAGAACATCATCTACTCCAACGACGGGGTGATGTGGGAGGTCATCATCCACCTCGCCTTCATCGTGTCGGCGCTCGCGCTCGCTTGGATCGACAAGATGAGCCACCACGCCGAGCCCGCGAAGGCGCACGCTCCCGTCCCCCCGCCCGCACCGGTCCTCGCCTACGCGGGTGCGCCCGCGGGACCCGCCGGAGCGGCGGCTCCGGCCGGCGCTGTCGTGGCTTCGGATGCCGTCGACGCCGACGGATACGTGACGGTGCGCGTGCCCGCGGGCACCGTGCTTCCCGAGGGCGCGCAGCGCATCGACTAGTCGCGGGATCGCGCACACACCGCAGGGGCGTCCGTTCGGGCGCCCCTGCGGTGTTTTCGGGGGTCTCGGCTGCTGGGGTCGGCTTCGGCTTCGGCTTCGGCAGGCCGGTCGCGCCACGGAAGGAGATTCGCGTTCGGAAGGAGGATCCCGCCGGATTCGTCCTTCCGAACGCGGATCTCCTGCCGAAGAACGAGCAGGACGCGACCGCGCACCGCCCGACAACCGGCAGCGGCGCGCGAACGCAGACGCAGACGCAGACGCAGACGAGTGCCGCTTGCCCCGAAACAAGCACGCAGAAACGACGAAAGCCTCGCCCGAAGGCGAGGCTTTCGTTTCTCGGTGACCCCAGCGGGATTCGAACCCGCGTTACCGCCGTGAGAGGGCGGCGTACTAGGCCGCTATACGATGGGGCCGAGCTGGTTGCGCTTCCCGGGGCTTCCCCCGTGCCGCGGCAACTCGTATATTCTGACACAAGGATTCAAAGCGCCACAAATCGGGCCGTGTTCCACGGCGCGTCGCCCGTGATTCCGCCATTTTTGCGCGCCCGGCTGCGCGCCCGCCCAGGCGCCCAACCCAAGGCCAGACGGAACCTGGTTCGCGCCCATCCCCCGGGTCTAGGATCGCGGCATGCGCGGATTCCGTCTCTCCCATGCCGGCCTGGTGCTCGAGCACGAGGGTCACGCCCTCTTCATCGATCCCGGATCCTTCACGACCGAAGCCGAACTCTCCGCGGCGATCGACGCGGTTTCGGCCGAGTCGACCATCGCGGGCGTCGTGATCACCCACGAGCACGGCGATCACTGGTCCGCGCCGAACCTGGCCGCGATCCGCGCCGCCGCACCCGGCGCGGGCATCTTCACGACCCGGTCGACCGCCGAGTCGCTGCAGGCCACGGGGATCCCCGACGCCGTGGTGGTGCACGAGGGCGATGCCGCCGAAGCGGGCGGTTTCGAGCTCGACTTCTACGGCCACCGGCACGAGGTGCTGCACGCGAGCATCCCCGTCATCGACAACATCGGGGTTCGCGTGAACGGCTCGCTCGCCTACGGCGGCGACTCGCTCGCACGGCCGCCCTTCCGCGCGGACGTGCTCGGCGTGCCGATCGGCTCGCCCTGGTCGACGATCGGCGATGTGATGGACTTCGTGCTGGCGAACGCGCCGCGCCGCGCATTCCTGACCCACGACGGCATGCTCTCTGGCCCCGGCCTGGCCCTGTTCGAGCAGCGGGTGCGCGAGGCGCTCGCGACCACCGGGGGCGAGCTGCTGGCGTTCCCCCGACTCGGCGACGCCGGAACCGCCCGACTGGAGCTCTAGAACCGCCAGCCGGAGCCGGCCGGCCGAATCGGGACTAGCGTCCGCGCGCGGTGCGGGTTCGGGCACGGATCCAGAACCCAAGGCCCAGCAGGATCGGGAGCGCCACCGGGAGGAGCGCCTGCGGGGCGCCCACCGTCAACGCGGTCAGCAGCGCGCCGACCACGGCTGCGCAGACGGGTCCGTCGAAGGTCCACGCGAGCACGTTCAGCGCCGAGAGGTCGCCGGCCGCGGTCGGGATCGGCGCCAGCAGGCGCTGCGGCAGCGGCCCCTTCAGCACCGCGAGGACCCGCAGCTGCTGCGCCGTCGCGGCCAGAACGATGACGGTGATCAGGATCGGTCCGACGATGCCGGCCGCGCCGACCGCACCGCCAGCACCGGACCCACTGCCCGCTCCGGCAGCACCGACGATGACCGCACCGAGCACGGGCAGCAGGATCGCGAGCGCGCTCGGCAGGATCGCGTGCGCGGCCAACAGGCGGCCCGGGGACAGCGGAAGCAGCCCGGGCCCTCCTATCCCCTCGGCGGCGGCCCTCAGGCCGCGGCAGAGCGGCCCCAGCGCCGCGTAGAGACCGGCGCCCACCCCCGCGCCGGCGAGCGCCGCCGCCTGCGCGTCGGGGAACACGCCCGACGGCGATCCCGCCCCGCTCGTCGCGAGCGCGAGCGCAGCGCCCGCACCGCTCAGCGCGACCACCGCGAGAACGCTCCGCGCCGGAGCGCGCAGCGCGCCCCGGAGGTCGCGGAGCAGGATCGCGGGAACCGCGCGGTGCGGAACCCGCCAGCGCCAGTGCCGTCCGACCCGCACGGGAGCCCCGAGCCGAGCCGCCGCGATCGCCGGGTCGCCCGAGAGCGCGAGCATCGAGACGTCCTCCCAGCGAGCGGCCTGATCCCGCAGCGTGCGCAGTGGGATCCGCGCGGCGAACGCCGGCGCCGCGGCCGCCGAGGCGAACCCGAGCAC
>NZ_LAYO01000065.1 GCF_000980875.1 Leucobacter sp. Ag1
CCTCGTAGCGGATCACGACGATGTCGCCGGCGGAGATGCGGCCCGCTTCGAGAGCGTCCATCGCGGCGCGCTCGCGCTCGAACACGCGCGCGGGCCCTTCGAAGGTGTCGAGGTCGAAGCCAGCGGTCTTGACGACGGCGCCGTCGGGAGCGAGCGAACCCGAGAGGATCGTGAGGCCGCCGTTCGCGTGCAGCGGGTTGTCGAGCGTGCGCACCACCGCGCCGTCGAGCGGAGCCGGATCGAGCTCGGCGAGGTTCTCGGCCACCGTCTTGCCGGTGACCGTGAGGGCGTCGCCGTGCAGCAGGCCCGCGTCGAGCAGCGCCTTCATGATGACCGGCATGCCGCCGACCCGGTCGAAGTCCTGCGCCACGTACTGGCCGAACGGCTTCATGTCGGCGAGGTGCGGCGTGCGCTGCCCGATCCGGGTGAAGTCGTCGAGCGTCAGCTCGACCTCGGCCTCGCGGGCGATCGCCAGCAGGTGGAGCACCGCGTTGGTGGAGCCGCCGAGCACCATCGCGACGGTGATCGCGTTCTCGAACGCCTCGCGGGTGAGGATGTCGCGCGAGGTGATGCCCTTGCGCAGCAGGTTCACCACGGCCTCGCCGGACCGGTGGGCGTAGTAGTCACGGCGGCGATCCGCGCTGGGCGGGGCGGCGGAGCCGGGCAGGCTCATGCCGAGCGCCTCGGCGACGCACGCCATGGTGTTCGCGGTGTACATGCCGCCGCACGCGCCCTC
The DNA here is from genome assembly GCF_000980875.1 of Leucobacter sp. Ag1. Classification (GTDB taxonomy): domain Bacteria; phylum Actinomycetota; class Actinomycetes; order Actinomycetales; family Microbacteriaceae; genus Leucobacter; species Leucobacter iarius. Next base: position 737 of record NZ_LAYO01000065.1, read on the forward strand.
GCCCGGGGCGATGGCGCACTCGACGCGCTTGAGGTCCGCTTCGCTGAGCGTGCCGGCGACGCACGCGCCGACCGCCTCGAAGGCATCGATGATCGTGACCTGCTTCTCCGTGCCGTCGGAGAGCTTGACCCAGCCCGGCGCGATGGATCCCGCGTAGAGGAACACCGAGGCGAGGTCGAGGCGCGCGGCGGCCATGAGCATGCCCGGCAGCGACTTGTCGCAGCCCGCGAGCAGCACGGATCCGTCGAGTCGCTCGGCCATCATCACCGTCTCGACCGAGTCGGCGATGACCTCGCGTGAGACGAGGGAGAAGTGCATCCCCTCGTGCCCCATCGAGATGCCGTCCGAGACGGAGACCGTGCCGAACTGCAGCGGGTATCCGCCGCCGCCGTGCACGCCCTCCTTCGCGCCCTGCGCGAGCCGGTCGAGGCTCAGGTTGCAGGGCGTGATCTCGTTCCAGGAGCTGGCGATCCCGATCTGGGGTTTGTCCCAGTCCTCGTCGCCCATGCCGACCGCGCGGAGCATGCCGCGCGAAGCCGTCGCCTCGATGCCGTCGGTGACGGCACGGCTGCGCGGCTTGATATCGATCTCAGACATGCGGGTTGCCTCCGATCTGCGGTCCGGCGCTCGCGGCGACGGACGACCTTACTTGCCGGTTGCGGGGAGCAGCGTGAACGGCAGGATGAAGCCGATGACGCTGAGCGCGAGGCCGGACGCGAAGAGGAACATGCTCGGGTGACCCGGCTCGTCGCCGAACGCGGTGAAACCGAAGCTGGCGAGGACGATGCCGCCGAACGCGAGCACGATCGACAGCACGAACACGAACGCCGTGACGACGCTCACCGCTCCCTGCGAGCTCTCCTCGAACAGTGCGGCGGGCTGCTGCTGTGCCATGACCTTCGGCTCCTTATATGCGCTTCGTAGTGTTCGACGGAGTCGCGACGACCCCGTCGTGGGAACGCCCTCAGCATACCGCCCCGTTCATTCCCCGCACGACGGTATGGTGGAGCGCAGAACGGCGGCGCCCGCCCGTCGCATCCGGGAGGTCCGATGTCCATCGGCAAGTACCTGACCAGCCTCAGCGTGCTCGGCGCTGCCGCCGGCATCACCGGCGTCGTGCGGCAGACCAAGTCCATGCCCGCCGACTGGCGTCGCCTCGTGGTCTGGGGCGTCTGGGCGGCGAGCCTCGCCCTCGCCATCGCGGGTGTCGCGAAGCAGGACGAGGACGCGCAGTTCGCCGAGGACCAGAAGCACCTCGACTCCTGATCCCGAGCCGCTTCCGGTAGGCTGGACGCTGGTGAGTCGGGAAGTCTGGTCGACGCGTTCGTTCGTGAACCGTCAGGAGACCCGTTGCCCCACGATCCCCACACCCACAGCCCCGGCGCTCCGAGCACCCGCTCGCGCCCGCGCCGCGTCCTCTCGCTGACCAGCCGTCGCGAAACCACCCGCGTCGCACGCATCCTGCGCGCCGAGCTCGTCGGCGGCATCCTGCTCATCGTCATGGCCGCGATCGGCTTCGCCGCGGCGAACAGCCCGCTCTCCCCCGCCTACGAGGCGCTGCGCGACTTCAAGATCGGCCCCGAGGCGCTGCACCTGAACCTCTCGCTCGGCACCTGGGCCGCCGACGGCCTGCTCGCCATCTTCTTCTTCCTCACCGGCCTCGAGCTGAAGCGCGAGTTCGTCGCGGGCGAGCTGAGCCGGTTCCGCACGGCGATCGTGCCCGTCACCGCGGCGTTCGGCGGAGCCGTCGTCCCCGCGCTGCTGTTCGTCGCGTTCACCGCCGGATCGCCCGAGATGCACGGCTGGGCGATCCCCACCGCCACGGACATCGCGTTCGCGGTCACGGTGCTCGGCCTCATCGCGCCGGGCGTCCCGCCCGCGCTCCGCATGTTCCTGCTCACGCTCGCCGTGGTGGACGACCTCATCGCGATCTCGGTCATCGCCGTCTTCTACTCGAGCGGCATCGACTTCCTCATGCTCGGGCTCGCCGTGATCCCCTTCGCCGCGTTCGCCTTCCTCGCGCACCGCTTCCCCGCGAAGTTCGCGGCCTCCGGCTGGGCTCCGTGGCTGATCCTGCTGCCCATCGGCGTCGTGGTCTGGGCGCTCGTGCACGCGTCCGGGATCCACGCCACCATCGCCGGCGTCGCGCTCGCATTCGCGATCCCGGTCGAGGGCCGCGGCGGCACCGCGCTCGCCGAGACCTTCGAGCACCGCTTCCGCCCGCTCTCCAGCGGCTTCGCCGTGCCCGTCTTCGCCTTCTTCGCGGCCGGCGTGGCGATCAGCGGCACGAGCGGCTTCCCGTTCAGCCCCGTCGCGCTCGGCATCATCGTCGGCCTCGTCGTCGGCAAGCCGCTCGGCATCGCGCTGACCACGTGGATCCTGACCAAGTGGACGCGGGCCGAGCTCGATCCCGCGATCCGCTGGCGCGAGCTCATCGGCGTCGCCGCGCTCGCCGGCATCGGCTTCACGGTCTCGCTCCTCGTCACCGAGCTCAGCTTCGACCACCCCGAGACGGCCGACCTGGCCCGGCTCGCGGTGATGGCGGCGTCGCTGCTGGCTCCCGTCGTCGCCGCGTGCTTCCTGGTGCGCCCGAAGCGCCGCGCGACCGCGGTCCAGCCGTAGGTCCCGTGGCGGGCTCGGGTGGCCGCCCCACCCGAGTCCGCCACGAGATCCGCGTGATTCCGCGGCAACACTCCCGGAATCCACGCAGAAGCCACCTCGATTTCACCTGACCCCGGGAACCGTGTTATTGTTTTCTCCGTTGCCCAGCGAGGGAAAACCTCGCAGAAGCGACATGCGCCTTTAGCTCAGTTGGTAGAGCAGCTGACTCTTAATCAGCGGGTCCACGGTTCGAGCCCGTGAGGGCGCACGGATTGGCCCGGAACCTCACGGTTCCGGGCCTTTTTCGTTCCCGCCCCACGCGATCGGAGCCGTCGATGTCCCAGCTGCCCCTCTCCCCGTCCGAGGATCTCGCCTTCGCGCTGGAGCTCGCGGAGCTCGCAGACTCGATCTCGCTCCCCCGCTTCCGCGCGGCCGACCTGACGATCGAGACGAAGCCCGACCGCACCTTCGTGACCGACGCCGACCGCGCCGTCGAGGATGCGCTGCGCGCGCGCATCGAGGCCAAGCGCCCGGACGACAGCTTCTTCGGCGAGGAATCGGGTCGCGCCGAGCGCGGCGAGCGACGATGGATCCTCGACCCGATCGACGGCACCTCCAACTTCCTGCGCGGGGTCCCGAACTGGGCGACGCTGATCGGCCTCGAGGTCGCCGGAGAGGTGCGGGTGGGCGTCGTCTCGGCGCCCGCGTTCGGCACGCGCTGGTGGGCCGAGACGGGCAGCGGCGCCTGGAAGGCGGAGGGTGAGGCGGAACCGCGTCGCCTGCGCGTCTCGGGCGTCTCGGAGCTGGAGCACGCCTCGCTCAGCTTCCAGAGCATCGAGCAGTGGGATCTCGCCGGATACCTCGAACCGCTGATCGCCCTGAGCCGGGCGGTGTGGCGCGACCGCGCGTACGGAGACATGTGGTCGTACATGCTGCTCGCCGAGGGCCTCGTCGACATCGTCGCCGAGTTCGACGTCAAGCCCTACGACCTGGCCGCACTCGTGCCGATCGTGCGCGAGGCCGGTGGCCGCTTCACCGACATCGACGGCGCCGAGTCCGCGTGGAACGGCAGTTCGCTCGCGACGAACGGCGCGCTGCACGATGCGGTGCGCGGAGCGATCGACGCGGCGAAGCGCGGCTGAGCCGGGTCAGCCCCGCATCTGACGACGGTCGGGATCGACCGCGTCGAGGATCCGGCCGAGCTGGGCCGAGAGGGTCGCGATGTCCTCGCGCTCCAGCGAGGCGAACACCAGGCGCCGGACCTCGCGCACGTGGCCGGGAGCGTGCTCCGAGAGGTGCGCGTAGCCGTGGTCGGTGAGCACCACGTTGGTGGCGCGTCCGTCGTTCGGGTAGGCCTCGCGGCGCACCCAGCCCTGCTTCTCGAGCCGGGTGACCACGTGCGAGAGACGCGAGAGCGATGCGTTGGTGTGGAACGCCAGGTCGCTCATGAGCCGGGTGCGGTCCGGGGCCTCCGACAGCATCGCGAGCACGTGGTAGTCGAAGAACGAGACGCTGGCGTCGCGCTTGAGCTGCGCCTCGACAGCACTCGGGAGCAGCATGGTGAGGCTCACCAGCCGGAGCCAGAGATCCCGCTCCTCATCGTCGAGCCAGAGCTGATCTTGCACGTGTAGTCCCGCTGTCCTTCCGTATGGAACGGTGGGCCAAAGACGCTCCGAGACAGGAAATGGACCGAGCCCAATATCTCGGAACCGCCCCCCGCCAGTTCACCTCTCTATTATGCACGCCCGCCGCGCAGAAACGGCCCCGTGCAGCCGATATGCTTCGAGATATGAGCTCCGAGCAGACGTCGCGCACCGTGTTTCCCGCAATCGTCGCCGACATCTGCTGCGTCGTCCTCTTCGCCGCCATCGGGCGGTCGAGCCACGGCGAGGACGTGAGCCCCGCCGGCGTCTTCATCACCGCCTGGCCGTTCCTCGTCGGCCTCGCGATCGCCTGGATCGCGGCGCTCGCCTGGCGTGCGCCGCTCCGTCCGCTCCGCAGCGGCGTCCCGATCTGGATCGGCACCGTCGCCCTCGGCATGCTCGTGCGCTGGGCCACCGGCGACGGCACGGCGCTCGCGTTCGTGATCGTCGCGACCGTCGCCCTCGGCGTCCTGCTGGTCGGCTGGCGCGGCATCGGCCGCGGCGTCGCGGCCATCCGCGCGCGCCGCGCCGCGCGCGCCTAGGCGGGTCTCTCCATTGAGGTTCTTGATTCTGCGGGCCGGGCACTCAGCCGGATCACCATGGAGTGATGCACGTCGAGTGGCGGCAAACCCGCCCTTCCTCTACTGATTCGGCGAGTTTGGCGCCACTCGACGATGGTTCGACGGGCACGAAGCACCGACCGGGCTGCCCGCGCGCCTAGACCCGGACCTCCGCCCTGCGCGGTGCTCCGAAACCGCCGGTGAGGCCGAGCGCGAGCGCCGTCGCGGCCAGTGCGACCGTCGCGAGCGCCGCGTCGATCCCGTAGGCCGTGATCGCGAGCACCGGCAGGACGAAGAGCACGACCGCGACCGGGGTCGCTGCAGGGAACGCGGGGCGACCCAGCGGGGGCGTGCGCTCGAAGCGCACGAGCCAGAGCGACAGCGCCCAGACCGCTGCGAGCACCAGCAGCAGGAACGGGACCCGGGTCCACCACCAGGCGGCGCTGCCGGGCACCGGCATCGGGATCGGCAGCACCAGTTGGATCCCGATGAGGATCATGATGACCGGCAGGTGCCAGAGGTAGACGGTCATGAGCCGGGAGCCGATCAGCAGCACGACCCCCTGCGCCGCGCGCGTGCGCATGAGCGCGGTGAGCGGAGCCTTGAGCAGCGTCAGCGTCGCCGCCTGCACCACGGCGAGCAGCGCGAGCGGCACGGTCGGGGGCCACTGGTTCGCGAGCATGTTCCAGGAGTACCCGCCGAGCGAGACGAGCCCCCAGATCGCGAGGTACCCGGCGGCGATCAGTCCGAGCAGCTGCCAGACGCGCCGTCGGGCGAACCAGCCGTCGAACAGGAAGAAGCCGATCTGCTGGGCGAACAGCCAGACGAAGAGCACGTTCGGCAGCCCGAAGAGCTCCTGGCCGAGCACGAAGCCCTGCGGATCGACGTGCGGGAGGCCGAGCAGCTCCCCCGCGACGAGGAACCGCAGCGCGTCGGTCGCGACCGCACCGGCGAGCAGCGCGGCGGGGACGCCCCAGCCGAAGCGGTGGTGCAGCCGGATCATGCGGGGCGCGAGCGCCTGCGCCAGCAGGTACGCGGCGAGGAACCAGAGCGGGGACCCGACGCCGATGGCGACGGTGTCGACCAGCAGCGGGTCGATGTCGAGCAGTGCGGCGGCGCCCAGCACGGCCGCGAAGAACACGAAGACGGCGAGCGCCGGACGGGCAAGGCGGGCGAGACGCAGCCGCACGAAGCCGTCCGCCGTCTCGCCCCTGCGCTGCGCCGAGTTCCATCCCGCCCGCGCCGCGAACCCGCCCACGACGAAGAACAGCGGCATGATGTCGGCGACCCACGAGGCGGCGTTGAACCAGGCCTCGCCCTCGACCGTTCGTTCGATGACCAGGGATCCGTCGGGACCGCGTCCGACCCCCGTGAAGAGGATGTGCACGAACACCACCAGCACGACGCAGGCGACTCGCGTCAGATCCAGCGTGAGATCGCGCCCCTCGGGGACGCCGCGCTGCGGTCTCGTACCGGCGTCGGCATGGGCTTCACTGCTCATGCCACGAGGATATGCGCTGCCGCGCATTCGCCCGGCATATGCCGCCCGAGCTGCGCGGCGCGCGGATCAGCGCCGGAGGTCCTTCGGCAGCTTGACCTCGCACACCACCGGCTTGCCGGTGGCCGCCGTGCTCGAGGCGAGCTCACGACCGCCGTCGACGAGGATCCGGCACTTCGCCGTGGCGCCGGGCACGGGTGTGGCCGCGACCCTGGCGGTGTGCCCGGCGCGCACGAGCGCGTCGGCGGACCAGTCCATGCGGTTCTGCCCGCTGCGAGTGGTGATGCTCGAGATGTGCTTGGTGTCGCGCCCGCGCGTGGGGGCATCGAGGTACGAGAGGTTGCTGACGCCGAGCGATCCGGACCCCGCGCTCTTGCCCGTGACCGAGACCTCGTAGGTCACCCGCCGCAACTGCGCGTCGAGCTCCCCCAGTGTGCCGCGCAGCACGGCGCAACCGGTCAGTGCGGGAGCGATCAGCGCCGCCGCGACGGTTGCCCCGAGCACACGGACGACGGTCATCGATCTCAGCTGCATGATTCTATGATCCCTGATACCGGGATACTACGCGTCATCCCGAGGTACCGATTTGCCCCGAAACACGCGACTCGGGGCTCATTCTCCAGACGGACAGCCGCGCGGAGCCGATGCTGAGCGACCGCTGGATCCGCGGCGATTCGCGGATCCAGCGGTCGCGGCACGCCCGCGCTCAGCCGTTGAACTCGGCCGGGTGCGGACCGGTGCGGCCGTCGCGATCGAGCCCGTCGATCGCCGCCAGCTCGGCCTCGGCGAGCTCGAAATCGAAGACGTCGAGGTTCGCGGCGATGCGCGCGGGGGTGACCGACTTCGGGATCACGATGCGTCCCTGCTGGAGGTGCCAGCGCAGCACCACCTGAGCGGGGGTCTTGCCGTGACGCTCCGCGATCGCGATCACGGACTCCTCGCCGAGGACCGCGCCCTGTGCGAGCGGGCTCCACGCCTCCGTCGCGATCCCGAGGCGTCGATTCGCCTCGGCCGTCTCGCGGTTCTGCAGGGCCGGGTGCAGCTCGACCTGGTTCACGGCGGGCACCAGATCGCTCGCCTCGGCGAGCCGGTCGAGGTGCGCCGGCAGGAAGTTCGACACGCCGACGGCACGGACGCGACCGTCGGCTGCGAGCTGCGCGAGCGCTCGCCAGGCGTCGAGGTAGCGCTCGCTCGCCGGAGCCGGCCAGTGGATGAGGAACAGATCGAGCGTCTCGAGGCCGAGCCGCTCGAGCGACGCTTCGTAGCCGCGCATCGCGGAGTCGTAGTCGAGCGAGTCGATCCAGAGCTTCGAGGTCACGAAGAGTTCGTCGCGCGGGATCCCCGACTCGGCGATGGCGCGACCGACGCCCGCCTCGTTGCCGTAGATCGCCGCGGTGTCGATGCTCCGGTACCCGGCCTCCAGCGCGGCCGAGACCGCCGCCGTGGTCTCGGCGTCGGGCACCTGGAAGACGCCGAAGCCGAGCTGCGGCATCTGGAGGCCGTTGTTGAGGGTGATGGTGGGGACGGTCGATGCGGTCATGAGATCTCCTGCGGGATTCGAATGATGGACGGGAGGAATGGGGTGTCGAGCGGGGCGGCCCGACGCGTCATCGGGCGGCGGCGCTCAGGGCCGACGGCTGCGCCTGCGCCTGCGCCTGCTGTTCCGGCTCCGGTTTCGCGGCCGCGGGTTCCCGGCGGGGGCGCTTCGCCGCGAACGCCGCGAACGCCATGACGATGAGCGCAGCGAGCGTGATCGTGGCTCCGATCCAGATGGGAGCGGTGTAGCCGAGCCCCGCGGCGATGCCGACTCCGCCGGCCCAGGCGCCGAGGGCGTTGCCCACGTTGAACGCGCCGATGTTCGCGCCGGAGGCCAGCGTCGGCGCACCGCCCGCGTAGTGCATGATGCGGCTCTGGAGTCCGGGCACGGTGCCGAAGCCGAACCCGCCCATGAGGAAGAGGATGACGATGGTCGCGGGCTGGGAGAAGGCGAGCAGCCCGAAGGCCACCAGCACGACGACGAGCGCGGCGATGAATCCGAGCAGCGTGCCGTCGATCGACCGGTCGGCGAAGCGCCCGCCGAGCCAGTTGCCGATCACGAGCCCCGCGCCGAACAGCACGAGCAGCCACGGCACCGATGCGCTGGCGAAACCGGCGACGTCCGTCAGCGTGTAGGCGATGTAGGTGAAGGCGCCGAACATGCCGCCGTAGGCGAGCACGGTGACGGCGAGCGAGAGCCAGACCTGCGCCGACCGGAACGCCCGCAGCTCGGAACGGAGACGCACAGGCTCCCCCGTGTTCTTCGGCGCCGGGACGAGCGCCGCGATGCCCGCGAGCGCGACGATGCCGATCGCCGAGATCACCCAGAAGGTGGATCGCCAGCCGAACTGCTGCCCCAGGAACGTCCCGAACGGCACCCCGAGCACGTTGGCGGCCGTGAGGCCCGTGAACATGATCGCGATCGCCCCGGCCTTCTTCTCGGGAGCCACGAGCTCGGCCGCGACGACGGATCCGATGCCGAAGAACGCCCCGTGGTTGAGCGCGGCGACGATGCGGCCCAGCATGGCGACGCCGTAGTCGGGCGCCGCGGCGGTGAGCGCGTTGCCGATGATGAAGAGCACGACGAGCCCGATGAGCACCGCCTTGCGCGGCAGCCGGGTGGTCGCGGCGGTGATGCCGAGCGCGCCGACGACGACGCTGAGGGCGTAGCCCGAGATGAGCCAGCCGGCCGTCGCCTCGCTGACGCCGAAGTCGCGGGCGACGTCGGGCAGCAGGCCCATGATCACGAACTCGGTGAGTCCGATGCCGAACGCCCCGATGGCGAGGGCGATGAGTCCGAGTGGCATGCGTGCGCTCCCCCGGATCCCTCGCGGTTCGCGAAGGATCCTGATAAAGTAGTTGCAGACGCGGGATGTTGCGTCAATGAACACAATCATTGCACACGCAATTAATCAGCGCAAGCAACGACTTTTGGAGGACCCATGGGCATCGCCGACGACGCCGTCGAGATCCGCGCCCGCGGCTGGCGCACGCTCGCCGCCCTGCACGGCCTCATCGAGGCCGAGCTCGAGCGCGCGCTGAGCGCATCGGTCGAACTGTCGGTCGTCGAGTACACCGTGCTCGACGCCCTGAGTCGGCAGGACGGCTGGCACATGCGCATGCAGCAGCTGGCGCGCGCCGCGGCGCTCAGCCCGAGCGCCACCACGCGCCTGGTGACCCGCCTCGAGGATCGCGGCCTGCTCACCCGGATCCTCTGCGCCGACGATCGCCGGGGCATCTACACCGAACTCACCCCCGCCGGCCGCCGGCTCTACGAACGTGCGCACCCCGTGCACGACGAGGCGCTCGAGCGGGTGCTCGCCGAGGCGGATGCACGACCCGAGCTCGCCCCGCTCGTCCGAGCCCTGCAGGACCTGGAAGCCCCGGCGGCGGTCTAGCCGACCGCGCGCGGCCGGCTCGACCGTTCATTCGTCGGCGAACCGGCGCAGCGGTGCCGGGCACGGTTCCCCGCGCCCGGCACCGGCTCCACTACTGCAGCGAAGCGAGCAGCTCGCGCATCTGCGCGATCTCGCTGCTCTGATCGTCGATCACGGACTGCGCGAGCCGCTTCACCTCGGCGTTCGCACCGTCGGCGACCTCCGGCTTCGCCATCTCGACGGCGCCCTCGTGGTGCTCGATCATCTGCTCGAGGAAGAGCCGCGACGCGGTGGCCCCGTCCGCCGCTTTCAGGCGGTCGAGCTGCTCCGTCGAGAGCATCCCGCCCATGGAATGGCCGCCCATCGAGGAGTCGGCGCCGGCCATCCCCCAGTCGGACAACCAGCCCTGCAGCCGGGTGATCTCGGGCGCCTGGGCCGCCTTGATCCGCTTCGCGAGTTCGCGGACGCGCGGGTCGAGGCCGGACTTCGCGAGCACGATCTCGCTCATCTCGATCGCCTGCTGATGGTGGCCGATCATCATCGACACGAACATGGTGTCCGCGTCATTGACATCGGCGGGACGGGTCGCGGTGGCACTGGGCTTCGGCGAGGGTTCTCCGGCCGACTGCGCTGCGCAGCCGCCGACCGCGAGGGATCCGGCGATCGCAGCGCCTGCGACGAGAAGGGTGAGTGCACGGGTATTCATCTGGGGTCTCCTGAGTGCGCGGGCGCACGAGCGCCCGCTGAATGGGTTCGATCGGATACGGCGGAACCGACCCGGCGCGCGACTCGGCGCGCACCGGATCGAATGCCGCTCAGGTCCGACTGATCCCGAGCAGGAGCGGTGTCGGCGGATCCGGGATCCGCGCCAGGAGCAACCGGAGGGATCGACGCCGCGCTCCCCCTACGGGCCGCGCGGCGGTCCGCAGGACCGAGCGTCTCCGCAGGCGCACGGCCAGGGCGGCGAGCAGCAGCGCCAGCACGCACACCATCGCCATGCCGGAATCGCCCATGCCGCCCATGCCGCCCATCTCGCTCGGGCTCACGGCGCCGTCCGCGGAGGCCGCCCCGGCGTGCGTCGTCACGCCCGCCTCAGAGTGCGTCGTCATGGTCGCTCCGGCGTCGTGCCCCGCGGCCGAAGTGCCGTGCAGTTCGAGCACGTGCATGCCCAGCAGGCCCGCGAGCACGGTCGCGACGACGGCGAACGCGAGGATCGCGCGCCGCATCCGCCGCGACCCCGCGGTCGCGGCGGAGCCGGCATCGATCCCACGCATGCCGCACAGCTTAGGGGGTGCCGATGGGCCTCCGCTGATCCCGATCGCGCAGCGCTTCGCGGCGAGGCGACTTGCCCACCAGATAATAAGCGCGCATACTAAACGCATGCCGATCCTCAGCTCCCACAGCGCCCGAACCCGCCACCCCGAGGAATCCGTGTTCGCACGATGGGCGGACCCGAACTCCTGGCCCGCCTGGGATCCCGACGTGCGCGAGGTGACGTTCACCGGCGATGTCCGCCTCGGCGCCGCCGGACGCCTGCGGCCGAGCAGCGGCCCCGCGGCCGCATTCACCATCACCGAGCTCGTCGAGGATCGTCGCTTCACCAACGTCTCCCGCATGCCGGGCGCGGCGCTCACCTTCGATCACCGCGTCGAGCCCGCGGACGACGGGTCGACCCTGTCGGTGGAGATCCGCATCGACGGACCGCTCGCGCCGCTCTGGAAGCTCGCGATCGGGCGCGGTTTCGCGAACGCCGCGCGCACCAACATCGACGGGCTCCTCGCCGACCTGGAGGCCGCATGAGCCGCGGCTGGCTCGGCGTCGTCGCCGCGGACCACGTGGCCCGCGGAGCCGAACTCGGCATCGCGCAGATCAACCACGGCAATCGCACGGCGCTCGCGCGCATGCACGCCGGCGACACGCTCGTCTACTACTCCCCGACCCGCTCGCGCGGCGACGGCGTCGCCTACCGCCGCTTCACGGCGATCGGCACGCTTCCGGACGACGAGATCTGGCAGGCCGACGAGGGGTCGTTCCAGCCGTTCCGCCGCCGCTTCGACGTCGTCTCGACGACGCACGTGCCGCTGGAGCGGGTACGGGACTCGCTGCGCCTCACCGCCGACCCGCACTGGGGCTACCGCCTCCGCCTCGGGCTGTTGCCGCTCGAACCCGAGGACCTCGACACGCTGCGGGAGGCGATGACCGCGTGAGCCGCCTCGACTCCGACTACTCGGATGCCTGCCGGAGTCCCGGGCTCATGCTCTGGCGGGTCACCAACGCCTGGCAGCGCTCGATCCGCTCCGCGCTCGCCCCGTTCGACCTCACCCACGTGCAGTTCGTGCTGCTCGCGGCGCTCGCCCACGCGGATCCGGAGGAGCCGATGACGCAGCGCGAACTCGCCGACGCCGCGTCCACCGATCCGATGATGACCTCGCAGGTGGTGCGCGCGCTCGAGCGGAACGGACTCGTCGCCCGCGGAGCGCACCCGCAGGATCGTCGCGCGGTGACCGTGGCTCCGACGCCGGCAGGTCTCGCGATCGTCAACCGGGCCGTGCTCGCGGTCGAAGCGGCCGACCGCGCGACCTTCGCCGCGCTCGGCTCGGAGCAGGACGACTTCACGCGAATGCTCGGCGTCCTGGAGGGGAACCGGGAGAGCGAGTGACGGCACTCCGGTACCGCCGCGTCCGACCTGGGTCCGATGCGGCGCGCCGGCGGCCCCCGGAAGGATCGGAAGCATGAAGATCACCGCCTCACGAATCCGCCCGCTCGCCCTGACCGTCGGGGCCGCCGCACTCCTGCTCCCGCTGACCGGCTGCAGCGTCATCGACGCGATCGGCAAGTCGTCGCAGGATGCCTGGCAGCTGAGCTACGAGGTGACCACCGACGGAAGCGCGTCAGCGACGCTGACCGATGTCTCGTACCTCGACGCCGACGGTCGCCTCGAGGAGGCGAAGACGAAGTCCATCGGGACGATCGAGACCACCGCCGGTACCGGGGGCGCCGCCGCGAAGTGGAAGGCCGATTCGATCGTGGTCGTCGGCAAGCAGACCCGCGTCTCCGCGACCCCTCCGGCAGGTGTGCGCGCGACCTGCCGGATCCTGCTCGACGACACGAAGGAGATCGCATCGGCGACCTCCGACCCCGGCAAGCCGGTGACGTGCGAGGCGAAGGCCCCCGAGTTCCCGAAGTAGCGCACGGCGACCGCCGAACGCCCCGAAGCGGTCATGGTCGCAGCCGATAGGCTGCGACCATGACCGCTTCTGCTTCCTCCGACGTCGAGCCCGGCATCTACCAGCACTTCAAGGGCCGGCGGTACGAGGTGGTCGGCACGGGCCGGCACTCGGAGACCGAGGAGCCGCTCGTCTTCTACCGCAAGCTCTACGACGACTACAGCTTCTGGGTGCGCCCCGTCGCGATGTTCGTCGAGCAGGTGGATCGCGACGGATACCGCGGTCCGCGCTTCGCCCGAGTCGCCTAACCGCGAGGCGCCTCGCAGCTCGGCTCAGGCCATCGCGTCGCGCACCAGCGCCGTGTCGACGAACTGCTCGAAGCGCACGATGAGCCCGCCCCGCACGACGAAGTGGTGCACGACCCGCACGTTCAGATCCTTGCCGGTCGCGTTGTTGCGGGCCGTGTAGCGCGCCAGCACCACGACGTTCTCGCCCTCGACGACGTAGGAGTCGTCGTGCGCGGTCCAGCCCGTCCAGTCGCGGCCCAGCACCTCCATCACGTTCGAGGTGACGCCCTCGGGCGTACGGTAGGTTCCGGCGAGCGGGAAGCCCGCCATCTCCGTCCACTCCACGTCGGGAGCGAGCGTGGCGCGCAGGGCCGCGAGATCGCCCGCGGCCGAGGCGAGGTACTGCCTGCGGACGACGTCCGCCGGTTCGGTCGACTCGTTCAGCCCCACGACATCTCCCCCTTCGCGACCTTGGTGCCGAGCGACGCGGCGATCTGGAGCCCGGCGTCGGGGTACTCCGCGAGCAGCGTCTGCTCCGCCGTCGCGGCGTCGACGGACGCGGCGATGACCTCCTCGAAGCGCTGCAGGTAGGTGCGGGTGTGCGCGATCGCGGTGCGATCGGTCGGAGCGCCGGTGACGCGGTGGCCCGCGACGACGAACGCCGGATCGAGCGCGTCGAAGCCGTCGAGCGCGCGGAGCCAGGCGCTGCGAGCCTCGGGGGTCGCGGTGTCGGCGGTCCAGACGTGCAGGCCCTCGAACAGCAGGATCCCTCCGAAGAGCGCGCGCTGCTCGGCGTCGAACACGAACCAGCGGCGATCGCCGAGATCGTCGCCGGCGCTGCGCAGCTCGATGCTGCGGTCGTCGACGGCGATCTCGCCGCCGTCGAACGCGGTCAGCTCGACGAGGCGGGTCGGCAGGTTCGTGCCGAGGTGCGCCCAGGCCTGCAGCTTGCCCTCGTAGCTGTGGCGGATGTGCTCGATCACGTCGCTCGGGGCGATGAATCGGGCCTCGGGGAACGCGTCCGCGATGACCTCGGCGCCGAAGTAGAAGTCGGGATCGCCGCCGGTCACGAGGACGGTGGTCAGGGTCTTGCCGGCATCGAGGATCGCGGCGGCGATCCGGTGCCCGTCGGCGCGGGTGAAGCCGGCGTCGACGAGCACCGCCTCGGTCTCGCCGGTGACGAGCACGCTCGTCTTGTGCAGTGAGGACGCCGGCGCGTCCAGGACGGTGATGGTGAGATCGGTCATGTCTTCTCTCCGTGGATCGGTGTGCGAGCGGTGGTCGGCCGCGAGTCACTCGGTGATTCCGTGGCCATGAGGTAAAACTATGCTCATGGAGCGCGAAGATCACGGTTCAGCACGGACAGCTCATGGTGAAAATCAGACACCCCCGGTGAGACGGGTACGCTACAACCCGGCCGGGAGCGTGCGCCTCCCGATCGAGATCACCACGATCGACCGGATCAGACGGCGCGGCGGCCTCGCCGAGTTCGCGGCCCCGCAGCGCCCCGACTTCGAGATGCTGCTCGCGATCGAGCACGGGAGCACGACGCACGAGGTCGACTTCATGCGCTACGACATCGCCGCCGGCGACGCGCTCTGGGTGCACGCCGGGCAGGTCCAGCTCTGGGGCGACGTGCGCCGGCTGGAGGGCATCGCGGTCATCTTCAGTCCCGACGCGCTGCCGGCCGACGTCGTCGCACTGCTGCGCACGTTCGGAGCGTTCGCACGGAACCACTGGGCCGATGCCGCCGCACCGGGCGGACCGTTCCTCAGCGCGCTGAGCGCCCTCGCCGCGATCACCGCGGACTCGTCCGGACCCGGCGACCCGGCTCCCCGGGCGCAGGCCCGCGATCACGCCGCGACGCACGCCGCGGCAGCGGCGCTCCTCCTGCTCGCCGGAACCGCGGAGTCGGACGCGTCGACGGTCGAGGTGGAACCGCCGGAGGCGTTCCACTGGTTCTTCGACGAGATCGAGCGCAGCTTCGCCGAGCATCGCACGGCCGCCTGGTACGCCCGGCGCCTCGGATACTCGGAGCGCACGCTCAACCGGCTCGCGCGGACGCACGCGGGCCTGAGCGCCAAGGAGCTCATCGACCGCCGCGTCGTGCTCGAGGCGAAGCGCCTGCTGGTGCACGAACAGGCATCGGTCGCGGCGATCGCGACCCGCCTCGGCTTCGACGATCCCGCCAACTTCTCGAAGTACTTCAAGCACCGCGCCGGTGTCGCGCCCGGAGCGTTCCGCGACGCGCAGCGGTGAACGCCGGACACCGCGGCGCACGACCCCCGCGAGGAGGTCAATCGTCGGCGATCATCCCGTGATCCGCTCGCGCTCGGGCGACGGTCGAGCGTACGATCCAGGCATGACCGACATCGCCGTTCCCGCTCCCCTCCAGGCCTTCGTCGACGCGCTCAACGCCGCCGACACCGACGCGTTCGTCGCCGCGTTCACCGAGGACGGATTCGTCGACGACTGGGGCCGGGTGCTCCGCGGACCGGAGGGCGTGCGCAGCTGGGCCGCGAGCGACGCCATCGGTGCGGGCGCGCAGATGACCGTGCTGGAGGCGACGACCGAGGGCGAGACGACCGAACTCCGCTTCGCGTGGGTGAGCCGGGTGTTCACCGGCGAGAGCACGGCCGTCGCGACCGCGCGGGGCGACCTGCTCGAGTCCTTCAGGATCCTCCCGAACCACTGAGGCCGGCGGAGACGTCACCGGATCCCGCGGCCGCCGCACCGTCGCGCTCGGACCAGCTGAACCGGCGCACGATCCGATCGCACCCCGGGATCCGGGCGAAGAGCACGAGCAGGCCGGAGCCGGCGAGGCCGCCGATCGTGTTGAAGATCAGGTCGTTGATGTCGGCGATGTGACCACCGCCGGCGAGATCCTGCGCGGCGAGCTGCGTCAGCTCGATCCCCAGGCTCGTGCCGACGACGGCCAGGAGGACCTGCCACCAGCCAGGGCGCCGCATCAGGAGCGGGATCAGGATTCCGAGCGGCAGGAACACGATCACGTTCGTGAGGGCGTCCTCGACCTCGTAGTCCGCGAAGGGCGTCAGCACGACCCCCGACCACCAGGGGCCGGCGAGCGCGGGCGGGTCGAGGAAGATCGGGAACACGGTGTTCGCGACGATCCCGGCGGCGTAGACGGCCAGCGCTGCCGCGACGGCGGCTCGCGGGATCGAGAAGCGCCCTGTCGCACGCAGCCGCCAGCAGAGCAATACGAAGACGATCACGCCGAGCGGAACGACGATCGGCAGGGCCGGCAGTTCGGCGAAGGGGTCATTCACGGGTATCCACCCTAGCCATCCGCTGCTCCCGTCTCCGGCTCGGGACGTTGCTAACGTAGGCGGCGGAGGCACACGATGGCACGGCAGAAACACCGAGGCGACGTCCGGAGAGCCGGTTCGGAGACGCGCGCGCAGATCCATGCGCTGGATCGAGCGGTCTACTCCGCGGTGGCATCCACGCCCAGCCCGGTACTGGATCGCTGGATGCCGAAGCTCACGAACGCCGCGGACCACTCCGTACTGTGGCTCGTGATCGCAGGCGGCCTCGCTCTCACCGGCCGAGGCCGCCTGCGCCGCGCAGCCCTGCGCGGCGTCGTCACTCTCGGGGCGACGAGCCTGATCACCAACCAGCTCGCCAAACGCCTGCACCACCGGGAGCGACCACTGCGCACGCTCGTTCCCCTCGGCAGGCTCTCCCGACGCAGTCCTCGATCCTCCTCGTTCCCGAGCGGACATTCCGCGAGCGCTGCCGCCTTCGCGTCCGGTGTCTCGTCCGAGGCTCCGGCGCTCGGCGTGCCGCTGCAGGTGCTGGCCGGTCTCGTGGGCTTCTCCCGCGTGGCAACGGGGGCGCACTATCCCTCCGATGTGGCCGCCGGCTTCATCCTCGGCGGCTCGATCGCGGCGGCCGGACGGCGCCTCGTCCCACCCGCGCCGACGCTCCCGCATTCGCATCAGAGCGAACTCGATCAGATCACGCCGCGGCCGACGGGCACAGGCGTGCTGCTCGTAGTCAACCCCGCCTCGCACAGCGGCCGCGGCGCTGAAGTCGCGAAGCGCGCGCGACGGAAGCTTCCGGACATGCTGGTCGTGGAACTCACGCCGGACGACGACGTCGAGGCGGTCATGGCCGCCTCCGCGAGGGACGCAGAGGTCCTCGCGGTCGCCGGCGGCGACGGGACGGTCCGCACGGCGGCGCAGGCAGCGATCGAGCGCGGCATTCCGCTCGCGGTCTTCCCCGCGGGCACCTTCAACCATTTCGCACGCGCCATCGGCACCTCCTCGGCGGATCGGACCGTGCGTGCTCTCCAGCGAGGCAGCGTCGGGAAGGTGGATGTCGCCTCCCTGAACGACGAGATCTTCGTGAACACCGCGAGCGTCGGCGCCTACACCGATTTCGTCCGTGTCCGGGAGCGGCTCGAAAAGCGGATCGGGAAGCCGCTCGCCGCAGTCGTGGCGGTCTGGCGCCTGCTCTCGAAGGATCGTTCGGTTACGGTCACGGTCGACGGGCGCACGCATGAGTCGAGCCTGCTGTTCCTCGGCAACGGCCAGTACCAGCCGCAGGGTTTCGCGCCGAGCGCCCGAGCGGACCTGCAGGATGGCCTGCTGGATCTCCGCATCCTCGATGTGTCGAGCAAGTGGGCCCGGGTCGTGGTGCTGTTCGCCACGCTCACGGGTCAGCTCGGCCGAGTCAAGCAGTACCACGAGGTCTCGGCTCCCGAGCTCAGGATCTCGCTGCCGAACGGCCCCGCGCGCATCGCTCGAGACGGAGAGGTCGGCGAACTCGCCGAAGTGCTCAAGGTGCGATCCATCCGCCGAGCGCTCACGGTGTACCGCATCCGAGGCAAGGCCTGAGAGCGGCGCGTCCGTCAGCCTCGGAAAAACGCAGAGGCCGCTCTTTCGAGCGGCCTCTGCGTTGACGATTCGTGCGCGTGATGCTGATGCCGCTGTGGAGCCGCGGGGAATCGAACCCCGGTCCACTTCGACGATTCCGTGCCTTCTACGAGCGTAGTTCGTGAAAGCGTTCTACTCGGCCCCGTTCTTTGCCACGAACAGCTAGGACGACAGGCCCAGTCTCAGAAAAAGTCCCGATGCGCCCTGAGACGCGACGCATCAGCAAGCCCCCTAGATGACGCCAGGAAACCGGGGCGGAGGCCCACCCGACCTGACGGACTCGGTCTTACTGCTTAGGCAGCGAGAGCGAAGTCGGTGCGCTTAGCGTTGGCACCTATGGTTTGCGAAGGGCGTTTACGAGATAACTCCGCGTCCTCGGCCCGCTTCTCACGGTCTCAAATCGACGTGTCGAAACCGATCGGCCCCGTGTGCGGTCTTCCGACCACCGGGGCGGCACATCACGCGCTGTGGAATTGTCAAACTCCGGCAGAACCGGAACCTCGATTCTAGCACCGCGGGCTCCGGTCACGCCAGGCGCGCCACCGCCGCATCGAGCTCCGCGCGTTCGAAGCCCAGGGACCAGGCGACGACGTCGCTCACGAATCCAGTGAACGCCTCGCCCACGAACGGGCCGCGATCGTTCACGTATCCGCCGAAGCCGTCGATCGCCATGAAGATGCGGATGCACGCGGTCAGCGGATCCGGGGCCACGAAGCTCCCCTCGGCGACCCCCTGGTCGATCAGGGCGATGAGCTCGTCGCGGTCGTGCGCCTCCTGCGCCTCGACCGCCCGGGTCAGCGGCTCGCTGAAGCGCGAGAGGTGCCGGGCGTTGAGCCAGAGCCGGGCGAGGTCGTCGGCGCTGCGGCTCTCGATGCGGTGCACGATTCCGGCGATCCGCTCCAGCGCGGTTCCCGATGCCGCGAACATCTCGTCCCGCTCCCCCGCGATGGCGAGCTCGAAGGCGGCGATCACGAGGTCCTCTGCGGCGGGGAAATAGTGGCTGATCAGCCCCGGACGCACGTCGAGGCGCTCGGCGACGGCGCGCAGGGTGATGCGCTCGAGCCCGTCCTCGAGGGCGATCGTGGCCGCGGTGGAGAGGATCTCGGCCCGGCGTTCCTCGGGTTCCTTCCGTACGCGTCCGCGCGTTCCACTTGACACCATGCCCGTCATCATATTGGAATAGTGACCAACAGCCCATTGGCCCCATGACCAATAGCACTGCCGCTCGTTCTGGACCACGCGATGCTGCCCTGGGCTGCTGCCGAGAGGAACCCGAGTGACGAAGCCGTCCGCCCCCACCCCAGACGACACGTTCGTCGACGCCGCCGGCCAGCCCGAGACCCGAGGGATCGAGATCATCGCCCCCTCCGAACGGCACGGCAAAGCCCGCGAGCTGTTCGCCGTCTGGGCCGCGCCCAACGTCAGCGTGCTCAACTTCACCATGGGCGCCACGCTCACCCTCGTGCTCGGTCTCGAGGTCTGGCAAGCGCTCCTCGTGATCCTCGCCTCCTGCCTGCTCTGGATCCTGCCCGGCATCGTCGCGGTCAGCGGCCCCGCCGCCGGCACCTCCGGCTCGGTCATCACCCGGGCCATCTACGGCATCCGCGGCAACCGGATCGTCATCGCCTTCTACGGCTGGTTCATCTCCGGCGTGTTCCTCGCACTCAACTGGGTCGCCTCCACCTTCATGGGTGTGGAGCTGCTGCGCCGCATGGGCCTCGACAACCAGCCGCTCGCGATCATCGGCGTGACCGTCGTCGTCTCGGCGATCACCGTGCTCGTCGCCGTCTACGGCCACGCACTGATCCTGCGCGCCTACACCGTCGTCACGACCGTCCTGCTCGTGATTTTCCTCGTCGTCACCGGCTTCCTCCTCCCACACATCGACTGGGCCTTCACCCAGCCGAAGCCCCTCGGCGGACACGATCTGTGGGTGTCGCTCTGCGTCGGCTTCGCGATCCTGGCATCCACCCCGCTCTCGTACTCCAACAGCGCCGACCTGGCGCGCTACCTCCCCGCCGAGACGAAGCCCGCGAGCATCATCGCCGCGACGGCGCTCGGCGGCGCCATCCCCTGCTTCCTCTTCACCGGCTTCGGCGCCCTGCTCGGCACCGCCGTCACCGAGGACGCGCTCAAGCTCGGCATCGAGTACTCGCTGCTCGACATGATCCCCGCCTGGCTCGGCCCCATCTTCGTGCTCGGCGTCGTCGTCAACACCATCGCGCTCAACGGCATGACCACCTACACCTCGAGCATGGTCTTCCAGTCGATCGGTGTTCCCATCAAGCGCATCCCGTCGGCGATCCTCATCGGCGCCCTCGGCACCGTCTTCACCATCGTGCTCGCCATGTCGACCTCGCTCATCTCCGCGGTCAACCTGATGCTGCAGTTCTTGCTCATCATCTCGGTGCCGACGATGGCGGTCTACGTCACCGACATCCTCCTGCGCAAGCGCCGCTACGACGCCTTCGAGCTGTTCGAGGAGTCGAAGAGCGGCGTCTACTGGTTCGCGAACGGCTTCGGTCTCGCCGGACTGCTCTCCGCCGTCATCGGCGGAGTCGCGACCGCGATGTTCCTCTCGACCGACATCTGGGTGGGGCCCCTCGCCGATGCCGTCGGCGGACTCGACCTCTCGGTGCCGGTCGGCCTCCTCGTCTCCGCCGGGCTCTACGTGCTGCTCGCCCGCCCCGCGATCCGCAAGGAGGCCGCCGCATGAGCGCCGACACCGGCCCCCACCCCGCCCGCTACCCGGGCGCACCCGCCGGTCAGCCGACCCTCGAGACCTGGCAGGAGCCGCCCCACAATCGCTGGGCGTTCGCGAACCTCGCCGAGATGCTCCCCGTCGCGACCGTCTCGCGTCGCCGGCCCGCCGCACCGGCCGAGGCCACCGTGCGTCTCGACGCCGTTGCGAGCCGCGTCGACGCGCTCGAGGATCGCCTCGAGCGCACCTATACCGATGCGCTCCTCGTGCTCCGCGGCGCCGACGTCGTCGCCGAGTTCTACCGGCCCGGGTTCGCACCCGACCAGCGCCACCTCCTCATGAGCGTGTCCAAGTCGCTCTGCAGCACCGTCGTCGGCGCCCTCATCGGCGCGGGGCGGATCGATCCCGCGGCGGCGATCACCGACTACATCCCCGAGCTCGCCGGATCCGTCTACGACGGCCCCACCGTGCAGCGCGCGCTCGACATGGAGATCGCGATCGACTACAGCGAGAACTACGTCGACCCCGACTCGGAGGTGCAGACGCACGACCGTGCCGCCGGCTGGCGCCCCGCGAAGCCCGGGGACCCCGCGGACGACTACGCGTTCCTCACCACCCTGCGCGGCAGCGGATCCGTCGGAGAGTTCCAGTACTGCTCGGCGAACACCGACGTGCTCGCCTGGATCGTCGAGCGCGTCACCGGCTCGCGCTACTCCGACGCGCTCTCCGAGCACCTCTGGTCGAAGCTCGACGCCGACCGCGACGCCACCATCACGGTCGACTCCACCGGCTTCGGCTTCGCGAACGCCGCGATCTCGTGCACGGCGCGCGACCTCGCCCGCGTCGGACGCGTGATCCTCGACGGCGGCACCGCACCCGGCGGGCGCGTCGTGCCCGAGGAGTGGACCCGCAGCGTGCTCGCCGGCGGATCCACCGACGCCATGACCTACGAGGGGTTCACGGGGGAATTCCCGAACGGCAGCTACACCCGCCAGTGGTGGTGCACCGGCAACGAGCGCGGCAACGTGAGCGGGATCGGGATCCACGGCCAGAACCTCTGGCTCGACCCGCAGACGGACTCGGTGATCGTGAAGCTGTCGAGTTGGCCGGGACCGCTCTCCGACGAGCTCGATGCGTTGCAGAACGCGCTCCTGCTCGACCTCAGTCGCGCGCTCGATCCGGCGTAACTCGGCGCGGCCGCTCAGCGGCCCCACCAGTGGACGCGGTGCCGACGATTGGATGCGGAGCCGACCGCTGGACGCCGAACCGACGAATGGACGCCGAATCTCGCACCGATCGGGCATCCAATCGTCGGCACGGCGTCCATTCGTGCGGACTCACTCCCGCGGACCGGTCCGCACGCAGGCCCGGAGCCCGGGCCGGTCGAGAAGCGCGGCGGATCGAGTAAGGTCGGAGCAGGGATTCAGCGAAGTATCCGCCTACGGGTAACTCGCCGGACGCGAACTCGAAGGTGGAGCAGCACATGACTGATCACGCAGGCGGAACGACGGATACCCAGCCGGAGATGGTGCGGACCGTCTCGGCGCCCGTCATCGCGCGAGTCGTCTTCGTCGGCGTCTCGGCCGTGCTCGCGATCGTCGGCTGGATGATCGCGTCGGCGCAGATATCGACCGTCCGGGACAACGGCGGCGGCACCCTGGACCTGTTCCCAGCAGAACTGATGTCGTTCGCACTCGGCCTGGCGCTCATGCTCGCGGGTCTGCTCATGCTGACCGTGTGGGGCGCGGTCGAGCTCGCCCGGCTGCTCCGGCGCTCATCCGTCTGAGCCGCGCAGACGGAGGAGAGGTCGCGCAAATAGTCCTTTCGGGGCACGGGTGACTCTCCCTGCGCCCCTGACCCGATCGCACGTTCGCTCAGCCGGTTTTGAACGCTCTGCCGGATAAGTTCTGACCGTTTTTCTCCGGCGGAGCGTTCAAATCCGGCTGAGCGCACACGCAAAGGTGAACCAGCCCTCAACGGGAGCGATCGGCGGGAGGCGGCGCGCAACTCCGTTCGCAAGCCTGGTGGGCTTGGCGGGAGCGGCCAGCGCGAAGCGCCGGCCGGGGATGGATCGGCGAGCGGGCGGAGTTGCGCGCCGCCTCCCGCCGATCGAGGATGGACCGACACGCGCCCCCAAACGGGTCGATCGCGACCCATCGATCGCGGAGAACCCCTACTCGCCGAGGTGCTTGCGCGCGGAGATCGCGCGATCCGCCTCGCGGCGATCCTGGCGCTCGCGCAGCGTCTGCCGCTTGTCGTACTCGCGCTTGCCCTTCGCGAGCGCGATCTCGACCTTGGCGCGGCCGTCGAGGAAGTAGAGGCGCAGGGGCACGATGGTCATGCCGCCCTCGCGCGTCTTCTGGTAGAGCTTGTCGATCTGCTGACGGTGCAGCAGCAGCTTGCGCTTGCGGCGCGGAGCGTGGTTGGTCCACGAGCCGTTGAGGTACTCGGGGATGTAGGCGGCGTCGAGCCAGGCCTCGCCGTGCTCGATGAACACGTAGCCGTCGACGAGCGACGCGCGCCCCATGCGCAGCGACTTGACCTCGCTGCCGGTGAGCACCATGCCCGCTTCGTACGTGTCGATGATGAGGTACTCGTGCCGAGCCTTCTTGTTCGACGCGATCAGCTTCTCGCCGGTTTCCTTCGGCATGGCACTCCCCCTTCTTCGAGCGTTTCCGTGTGCGGACCGAACCTCCAGCTTAGCGTGCGGTATCCCCCGCCGTCTCGCCCGCGGGCGACGATTCTCGCGATTCGCGGGGATTCCCCGGAGCGCGAACGCCCCCGGCCGCGCTGCGGTCGGGGGCGTTCGTCGCTGCGGTCGGGTCAGGCTTCGCGCGACTCGGGGGTGCCGATGCGCTCGCCGGTCGCGACATCGAAGAGGTGCACGCGGGCCACGTCGGGCACCGCGGTGACGCGCTCCCCCGCGTTGGCGTGCGCACGGCCGTCGACGCGCACGACCAGGTCGGTCGGTGCGCCGGCGATCTCGCTGCGGCCGTAGAGGTAGCCGTCGGCACCGAGCTCCTCGACGAGGTGCACGTCGATCTCGAGACCCGCGGCGCCGGGCTCGCCCTGCGAGAGGTCCTCGGGACGGATGCCGACGGTGACCGTGCCGCCGGTGATCGCCGCGGCGACCTCGGGGGCGAGCGGGATCGTCGCGGTTCCGAGCACGAGGCCGGCCGCGGTCACCTCTGCGGTGAAGAGGTTCATGGCCGGGCTGCCGATGAAGCCGGCGACGAAGGTGTTGCGGGGACGGTCGAGCAGTTCGCGCGGAGTGCCGACCTGCTGGAGCACGCCGAGCTTCATCACGGCGATGCGATCGCCCATGGTGAGCGCCTCGGTCTGGTCGTGGGTGACGTAGACGGTCGTGACGCCGAGTTCGCGCTGCAGGGAGGCGATGCGGGTGCGGGTCTGCACGCGCAGCTTGGCGTCGAGGTTCGAGAGCGGCTCGTCCATGAGGAAGACGCGCGGCTCGCGCACGATCGCGCGGCCCATGGCGACGCGCTGGCGCTGGCCGCCGGAGAGCGCCTTCGGCTTGCGGGCGAGGTACTCGGTGAGGTCGAGCTGCTCGGCGACCTCTTCGACGCGGCGCTGGCGCTCGGCCTTGTCGACGCCGGCGATCTTGAGCGCGAAGCCCATGTTCTCGGCGACGGTCATGTGCGGGTACAGCGCGTAGTTCTGGAAGACCATCGCGATGTCGCGATCCTTGGGCGAGACATGGGTCATGTCCTCGCCGCCGATCATGATTCGGCCGCCGGTGACCTCTTCGAGGCCGGCCAGCATGCGCAGCGCGGTGGACTTGCCGCAGCCGGAGGGGCCGACGAGGACGAGGAACTCGCCGTCCTCGATGTGGAGGTTCAGGTCGGATACCGCCGGTCGGTCGGTTCCCGGGTACTGCAGGGTGATGTTGTCGTAGACGACGCTCGCCATCGAGGTTTCCTTTCGTTCCACCGGCAGGCACGTGCCGGACGATCCGTAGTGTGAGCGAAATGTCGGCCTGCGTCGGCCGACCTGCTCAGTCTGCCACAGCTCGCGTCCGCGCGGAGGAGAAATGCATCGAGTGGCGGCAGAACGCCCGTATCCGGAGGGGATACGGGCGTTCTGCCGCCACTCGGCGGGATTCGCGAGCGCGCGAGCGCTCGGGGCCCGCCGCACGGGGCTCGGGTCAGACCCGCAGGTACCTCGTGATCGCGATCTTCGCGGCGATGGCGCTGAGCACGATGCCGAGCGCGAGCAGGATCGGCGGCACGACGAGCGATTGCTGCACGGTGATGTAGCTCGTGAACGGCACGTTCGTCACGAGGAAGCCCTCGACGAAGAACTTGACGATCGCGACCGACGCGATGCCGGCCAGCACGGCTCCGATCACCGCCGATATGACGCCCTCGAGCACGAACGGCGTCTGGATGAAGCGGTTGGACGCACCCACCAATCGCATGATGCCGATCTCGCGGCGTCTCGAGAACGCCGACAATCGGATCGTGGTCGAGATGAGCAGCATGGCCGCGATGAGCATCAGGCCCGCGATCGCGATGGCCGTGTAACTGGCGACGCCCAGGATCAGGAAGATCCGGTCGAGCAGGCTGCGCTGGTCGGAGACCGACTGCACGCCCGGGATCCCCGAGAAGGTCTCCTGGATGATCGCGGAGCGCGACGGATCCTTGAGCTTCACCCAGTAGGTCTGGTTCAGCTGGTCGGGCTTCGTGATGTCGACGATCGGGTTGCCCTTGAACTGCTTCTTGAACTCCGTGTACGCCTGCTCGTGGTCGACGTAGAAGGAGTCCGCGATGTAGGGCTTCAGCGTGTCGGATTCGAGCGCCTGCTTGACCGCGGCCACCTGGTCCGCAGAGGCGTCGGCCCCCGAGCAGGTGGCGCTCTGGTCGTACTTGGTGCACAGGTAGATCGCGACCTGCGCGCGGTCGTACCAGTAGGTCTTCATCTGCTGCACCTGCAGCTGCATGAGGATCGCCGTACCCACGAAGGTGAGCGAGACGAAGGTCACGAGGATCACCGAGATGACCACGGACATGTTGCGACGGAGGCCGTTCCAGACCTCGCCGAGCACGAGCGAAACTCTCATCGAACCGGCCCCACATCCGTCTGGTCGTCGTCCTGGGACCCCGAGAGGCCGAGGCGCTCGGCGAGTCCGCCCTTGGCCGCCAGCTCGACGGGATCGATCTCGTTCGGCGCGAGGAACCCGGGAACCCGGCGCGCCTGGGCCGCATTCGTGCCGTCGGCGCGGACCGTCAGGTCGAGCGGGTCCTCGTCGTCCACGGGCGGCGCGACGGCGGCCGCGGCGGGCACGACCGGGGCGGGTGCCACGGGTGCCGCGGCGGCCGGT
>NZ_LAYO01000096.1 GCF_000980875.1 Leucobacter sp. Ag1
GCTCGGCGACGACCTCGTCGATCCGGATCGCGAGCTCCGCCTCGGCGTCGAGCGAGGCGACGGCCGCGGCCTGCGCCAGATCGGTCACGCCGAACGGCACCGCGACCTTGCGCTGCGCGTCGGCGATCTCGGCCGGGGCGATGGCGTACCCGATACGCAGGCCGGCGAGCCCGTAGGCCTTCGAGAAGGTGTGCAGCACCGCGACGTGCGGGTAGCGCCGGTGCAGTTCGAGGCCGGCGCCGCGGTCGGGTCCGTCGAAGTACTCCGAACGGTCGAAGTGCACGTAGGCCTCGTCGATCACGACGAGCACGTCGCGGGGCACGGCGTCGACGAAGCGCTCGAGCTCCGCGGCCCCGACGACGGTGCCGGTCGGGTTGTTCGGGTTGCAGACGAAGACGAGCCGGGTGCGCGGCGTGATCGCGGCGAGCATGGCGTCGAGGTCGTGCCGGTGGTCGGCGTCGAGCGGCACCTCGACGGGGGTCGCCCCGGCGATCCGGACGAGCGAGGGGTACGCCTCGAACGAGCGCCACGCGAACATCACCTCGTCGCCCGCGCCCGCGACCGCTCCGATGAGCTGGGCGGCGAGCTCGACCGATCCGGCGCCGACGGTCACGAGCGCCGGATCCACTCCGTACCGCTCGGCGAGCCGGCCGATCACCTCGGGGGCGCTCATGCGCGGGTAGCGGTGGATGGATCCGAGCTGCTGCTGCACGGCCGCGACGACGGAGGGCAGCGGCGGGTGCGGGGATTCGTTGGAGGAGAGCTTCGATGCACCGGCCGGAGCCGGTCGGCCCTGCCGGTAGGCGGGGACCGCATCGAGGTCGGATCGGGTGGGAAGAGTCATCGTCTGTGCGTCCTTGCGTGAGGTGTCGTCTTCGACAGTGCCGCAACTGTACTGAGCCGAAGCGCTGCTGGACAAATGGTTCATGGATCGCTGGTCAACACGTCCAACTCTGCGCCCGGGTGCCGCCTCCGGCTGGGCAGGATGATCAGCTGAAACGCACGAGCGCCCGCAACCGATCGGTTGCGGGCGCTCGTGTCGCTGCGGCGCTCGGGATCAGAGCATCCCGGCGACCTTGTTGCTGAACACCGACAGCGCCGAGCCGATGGCCATGTGCATGTCGAGGTACTGGTAGGTGCCGAGGCGTCCGCCGAAGACCACGCCGTTCTGCTGCTCGGCGAGCTCGCGGTACTTGAGCAGGCGCTCGCGGTCGGCGGGCGTGTTCACCGGGTAGTAGGGCTCGTCGTCGCGGTTCGCGAAGCGCGAGTACTCGCGCATGATGACGGTCTTGTCGGTCGGGTAGTCGCGCTCCGGGTGGAAGTGGCGGAACTCGTGGATGCGCGTGTAGGGCACATCGGATCCGGCGTAATTCATGACGCTGGTGCCCTGGAAGTCGCCCACCTCGAGCACCTCCTGCTCGAAGTCGAGCGTGCGCCAGCCGAGCTCGCCCTCTGCGTAGTCGAAGTAGCGGTCGACGGGACCCGTGTAGACGATGGGCACCTGGCCGACCATGGCCTGCTTGTTGAGCGGCTGCGACTCGTCGAAGAAGTCGGTGTTCAGCCGCACCTCGATGTTGGGGTGGTCGGCCATGCGCTCGAGCCACGCGGTGTAGCCGTCGGTCGGCAGGCCCTCGTGGGTGTCGTTGAAGTAGCGGTTGTCGTAGGTGTAGCGCACCGGGAGGCGACTGATCACCTCGGCGGGCAGCTCGGTGGTGGGCGTCTGCCACTGCTTCGCGGTGTAGTCGCGGATGAACGCCTCGTAGAGCGGGCGCCCGATGAGCGAGATGCCCTTCTCCTCGAGGTTCTTGGCGCTCTTGGTATCGAATTCCCCGGCCTGCTCGGCGATGACCTCGCGCGCCTCGCCCGGGCCGTAGGCCGAGCGGAAGAACTGGTTGATGGTGCCGAGGTTGATGGGGAGGGGGTACACCTCGCCCTGATAGTTCGAGTAGACCTTGTGCACGTAGTTCGTGAAGGTCGTGAAGCGGTTCACGTACTCCCACACGGTCTCGTTGGAGGTGTGGAAGAGGTGGGCGCCGTACCGGTGCACCTCGATGCCCGTCTCGGGCTCCGCCTCCGAGTAGGCGTTGCCGCCGATGTGGGAACGCCGGTCGATGACGACGACCTTCTTCCCGAGTTCGTTCGCGGCGCGTTCCGCGATGGTGAGGCCGAAGAAACCGGAACCGACTACCAGGAGATCCATGCAGTCAAGCATATCTGCGGGATCGTGCGGACTCCTTCGCCGGACCGGCTCGGCTCGGACGCAAGCCGACGAAGCGCGTAAACTCATCGGAAGCGCCTGCCGAACGGCGCGGAAACGACTGCTCTCGAGAACATGCCCTTCACTGCGACGCCCCGCGGCCTGACTCTTCCGGATCTGACCGACGACGTGCGATCCGTCGACGTCTGCTTCGGCGAGCAGCGCGTCTGGTCCATCGATCTCCTCGACCGCGAGGAGGCTCCGACGCAGGCCCTGCCTTGGCCCGCCGTGCTGCGCCCGCACCTCGCGGGCCAAACCGAGGTCGTGCTCCGGCGTTCCGGCGACGGCGGCGAACTCGGCCGCGCGACGGTGTCGTTCAGCGAGGACCCGCACGAGACGCGAGTCGTCGACGCCGAAGGCATCCCCCTCGCGATCAACAAGTGGGGCCGGCTGGGCAAGACCCTCGAGGCCGGCAACGTCGGCGTGCAGGAGCGGATCCTCGACCGCACCGAGGAGGTCGTCGCGCACCTCGTCGACATGGGCCTGCGCCCCTTCGTCGTCGGCGGTACGCTGCTCGGCGGCGTCCGCGAGGGCGCGCTGCTCCCGCACGACGACGACGCCGACGTCGCCTACCTCTCGGAGTTCACCAACCCGGCCGACGTCGCCCGCGAGGGCTTCGCCGTCGGGCACCGGCTGCAGCGCCTGGGCTACGAGCTCGTGCGGCACAGCGCCACACACATGCAGCTGTACTTCCGCAGCGACTCGGGTTCCGTCGACCACTACGTCGACGTGTTCACGGCATTCTTCACCGACGACGGCAACATCAACCAGCCGTTCCACGTCCGCGGTCCGCTGCGCGAGGATCAGATGCTGCCGTTCGGAACGGTCTCGATCGCGGGCCGCGACTTCCCGGCCCCGGCCGACCCCGATGCCTGGCTCGTCATCAACTACGACGAGAACTGGCGCACGCCGATCCCCGGCTACCACCTGGGCACCCCGCGCAGCACCTCCCGGCGCTTCCAGAGCTGGTTCGGCTCGTACCACTTCAAGCGCGACTTCTGGAACGAGTTCTACGAGGGCACGGCGGAGGCCGGCGACCCCGACGCCCGCTGGGCCGCCCACGGCGAGTGGATCCTCCGGCAGAACGAGTCGCTGACCGCGCCCGTGCTGCTCGAACTGGGCGCCGGGAGCGGCGCGCTGAGCGCCCGGCTCCGAGCGCAGCGCCCCGCGACCGGGCGGGAGCCCGGCCGGCGGGTCATCGCGAGCGACTACTCGACCTACGCGCTCGCGGTCGAGCGGGCGCGCGCCGAGCAGACCGCCGAAGCGGATCGGTTCGAGGTCGCTCATCTCAACCTGTCCCGGACCCTCTCGCTCGACGTGTTCCGCAGGCTCGGGGTGACCGGACCGGTCGACATCGTCGCCAATCACCTGCTCGAGCAGGTCAGCCACCTCGCGCGTGCGAACGCGCTGCGCCTGATCCGCATGGCGCTCCGCTCCGGCGGTTCCGCCGTGGTCACCGTCCACGGCCAGCACGCGCCGGACGTCTCGTTCGACGATCCGACCACCTGGCATCTGAGCACTTTCGACCTCGCACGAGAGGCGAAAGCGCTCGGACTCGGCGTCGAGTTCGAACCGCTCGGCATCGCGCCGGGCGAACCGGACCGCCGGTCCTACGGAGCACGATTCACCCTCGCGGAAACCCCACTCCCGCAGAAAGAGATCTCCATGAAGCAACGTCTGAAGCGTCTCGCGATGCGCGCCCGGCCCAGCGGAACCCGCGCCGAGCTGGAAGCGCTCACCGCCCGCGTGCGCGAGCTCGAGAGCGAACTCGACGAGTACCGGCGCGATAGTCTCCGCGTCGCCGAGCTCCTCGACCTGGCCGAGCAGCGCCTCACCCCGGGCGACGCTCAGGCGAGCAGTGCAGGATCGGTTCCGGCCGCCGACCGCGGCCACGAGCCGAAAGCAGGAGAATGAGCGAGTCCGAGTCCGAGTTCCACCCGGGAACCCACCCCATTCCCGTCGTCGGCGCCCCGATCTCCGCCGCGGGTGAGCACGCCCGGGTCGCGGCGGTCATCGTCACCTTCAACCGTCTCGCGAAGCTCCCGAAGACGCTCGAGACGGTGCGCGCGCAGACGCACGGTTGCGAGTGGGTCGTCGTCGTGAACAACGCCTCGACCGACGGCACGCGGGAGTACCTCGACGGGCTCGACGACGCACGACTCATCGTGCTGCACCTCGACGAGAACCTGGGCGGCGCCGGCGGCTTCGAGCACGGCATGGCGCACGGGGTCAATCTCGGGGCCGATTACGTCTGGATCATGGACGACGACTGCTATCCGGATCCGAACGCGCTCGAGATCCTGCTGGAGCAGCGCGACACCGCCTCGCAGAAGCTCGGGCGTGAGGTGCCGTTCGCGTGCTCGCTCGTCAAGTACATCGACGGCTCCCTCTGCGAGATGAACAACCCCATCACCACCTGGGATTGGCCGCGGGTCTACCTCACGGGGGTCAAGTCGCTCCTGATCGTAGAGTGCACGTTCGTCTCGGTGCTCGTGCCCCGCTGGGCGATCGAGGAGCAGGGCCTGCCCCTCGGCGAGTACTTCATCTGGTTCGACGACAAGGAGTACACGAAGCGGCTCGAGCGCGAGTACGGTCCCGGGATCATCGCGCTCGACAGCGAGGTCGTGCACGACATGGGCGTGAACGCCGGCGTGAACTACCGCGAGGTCGACGAGGGCAACATCTGGAAGTTCGAGAAGGGCACCCGGAACCAGGCATCCTTCCGGCTGCGCAACGAGGGCCGCCTGTCATACGGCCTCTACTACCTCAGGGTCTTCCGCGAGATGCGCGAGGGCGGCGTGCCGAAGCCCGTGCGCAAGCGCATGTTCCGCGCGCTCAAGGCCGCCCGCAAGTTCGATCCGAAGCCGCGCTTCCCGAACGACGCGCGCTACCGCCGGTAGCGCCGTCCACGCTGGAACGAACCACCGGTCACCGAGAGTATCGAGAGGGCTCATGCCGCTCAACGTCGCCATCTTCGGCTCGTGCGTCTCCCGCGATGCCGTCGGTCTGGTCCCGGAAGACCTGACTCCCGCGCACTACACCGCGCGTCAGGCCTGGGTCAGCGCGGCCAGCCCGCGCATGTGGATCCCACCCATCGACCGATTGAACTCGCCGTTCCAACGCCGCATGCTCGAGGGGGATTTCCGGTCGACCCTCTTCGCGGAGATCGCGGCTCACGCACCGGGCGCCGACATCGTGCTCCTCGACATCGTCGACGACCGCTTCGGCGTGATCGAGATGCTCCCGGGCCGCTATGCCACTCTCAGCGCAGAACTCTCGGGCTCCGGCTTCCTGCTCGGCGACCGGCTGCTGCGGCGACGGCGGCTCATGCTGGGGGATCCGGAGCATCTCCGTCGGTTCCGCACTGCGGCGGAGCTGGTGAAGCGGGCGCTCATCGAGGCGGGGGCCTGGGAACGGACGATCCTGATCCGGGCGCCCTATGCGACGGAATCGGTCGAGGGCGACTCGCTGGTGGGCGACTACGCCACGGGCTCCGACGTCTGGAACGAGCGATACGCGGAGTACTACACGGCGCTCGAGGAACTCGGGTTCCGGATGATCTCCCCCGCGTCCGACCTCGTCTATTCGACGCGGACCCACCAGTGGGGCCCGCACCCGATCCACTACCAGGAGGCGGCCTCCCGCGACATCGTGGCGCAGGTCCTGAAGCACTATCGCGATGCGGGCGGCGAGTCCGCCGACCGCGGGGTTTGAAGAACCGTATCGAGATCACGTAGAATTCTCCGTGCACGTCAACGCCTGGGCACCGGGCCCGCGTGACCGCTTCTGGAGTCTTCGTGATCGCTTCCCGTTCCCTGTTCGCGCGCCTGTCGACCGGGGTCGCCGCGATCGCGGTCACGATCGCTCTCGCGCTCTCCGGCGCTCCGGCGGTCGCCGTCGACGGCGGCGAGCCCCCGACGGATCCCGCCCGGCCGACGCAGACGCCCGATGCGGCCCCTGCCGATGCGGGCACTGATCCGGGCGACCCCGGCACGGAAGCACCCACCGGCGACCCCCTGCTCGAGGGGATGACGGTGCCCGACGACCAGGCTCCGCTCGCCACCGACGCGCGGCTCGCGCTGCCCGGCGCCCCCGTGCGGACGGACGCGATCACGTCGGCGCTCGTGGACCCCGACTCCGGCCGCACCTACATCGGCACCCGCTCGGCGTCGCCCGCTCGGCTCTACGTCGCACCCTCGTCCACGTCGGCGAAGACCGTGGTCCGCGATCTGCCGTTCGGCACGGGCTCCTGGGACCTCGCGCTGAGCGGCACGACGCTCGCGATCGGCACGAACGCACCCACCGACCAGACCTCGACCCGACTGCTCGGCTACGACACGGTGAGCAACGAGTTCTCCGGTTCCGTCACGCTCCCGAAGTCCTCGATCGTGATGAGCGTGGTCGAGGACACCGTGCTCTCCACTCCCGGCAACGAGCAGTACTTCTGGGTGGGCACCTACGATGCGGGCGGAGCCCGGCTGTTCCGCGTCGACCTGGCGCGCGAGGTCGCGACGGACTACACCCCGACGAACGGCGCGTGGAAGTCGTTCCGCTACGTGCGCTCGCTCGCCGTCGATCCCGCCGGCCTGACCATCGGCCTCGGCAACCCGGCCGCGGTCTGGCGGCTCGACCGGCAGTCCAAGCAGTTGAGCGACTGGTCCGAGGCGACGACGCAGCTGCAGGGGCGCTCGATCGCCTACGCGGCCGCGGCCACCGCCCCGACCGACGGTTCGGCCCCGACCGTCGTGATCGGCTCCGAGGCGGGGGCCTCAGTGCTCGTGGCCTCGCCCCCGAACTCGGGCACCGCCCCGACCCAGACCCGAGTACTCCAGCTGCCCGGCGGCAACACCGTGGAGCAGATCACGGTCGACCCGGCCGGGCGCCTGGCCTGGTTCACCGTGCGCCCCAGCGCCACGCTCTACTCCCTCGACCTCACCGATCCGAACGCGCAGCCGCAGGACCACGGCGTCCCCGAGCCGGGCAGCGAGACCCGCACCCTCGCGGTGATCGACGGGAAGGTCCGCGGCGTCACCGGCACCAGCGAGGCCTGGTCCCTCGACCCCGCGACCGGGACGCTGGCGCCGCGGCGCGACCTCATCCCGGCGGGCCAGGAACTGCGCGATACTCTGCCGCAGGGGGTCGTGCAGTTCGGCGACCGCCTGCTCGTCGGCGGGCACTGGCGGTACCAGGTGCACGGCGACCCCGCGGTCGAGCGAGTCCGGGTCCCCGGCGAGCCCAAGGCCCAGGTCGTGGTCGGCGACAAGCTCTACTCGGCCATCTACCCCTCCGCCTCGGTCTACGAACTCGACTCCTCGCTCGCGGTGCGCAAGGTCGCCTCGCTCGAGAACGGGCAGATGCGCCCGGCCGCCATCGCCTACAACGCGAGCCGCGACAAGCTCGTCGTCGCGACCGGGCCCGCGTACGGCAAGTACGGCGGCGGCCTGAGCCTCGTCTCCCCGGCCCCCGATTCCGCCCCCGAGGTCTACACCAAGCCGGTCGGGCAGCACCAGGTCTCGGCGATCGAGTCCCTCGGCAGCGACCTGCTGCTCGGCACCTCGACGATCGGCGAAGCCCAGCCCGGCCTTCCCGGCCAGGTGGCCAAGGTCGTTCGCTGGCGCGCCGACGGGGACACGCAACGCGGCACCGGCAGCGCGGTCTGGAGCTTCACGGTGCCCGTGCAGGCGAAGCGGATCAGCGGGCTCGCGCTCGTCGACGACGAGATCGGACAGCAGCTCGTCGTCGCCGCGGACCCGGCGACGACGGCGCCGGGCTGGCTGTTCGGGCTGAACCCCGACACCGGGGCCCTGCTCTGGAAGCAGCAGCTCGGCGGACCCGTGCGCTGGCTGCACAGCGAGCGGGGCTACCTCGTCGCCCAGATCGGTTCTTCTGCTCTGCGCCAGGTCGGTGTCAGCCGCACGGGTGCGACGCTCACGGCCATCCGCGACTACGGCACGAGCGTCTCACCGCAGTTCTTCTCGCTCGCCGACCTGCCCGGTTCGCAGCAGCGGGTCTCCTACGTCTCCTCCGGCGCGAACGGCGTCGTCGGCGTGGCCGAGCAGCAGACGCCTCGCGTTCCGTCCCGTCTCGCGGGCGCGGATCGCTATGCCACGGCGGTCGCGGTGTCCCAGCAGTCCTTCTCCCGCGCCGGCACGGTCGTGCTGGCCCGCGGCGACGACTTCGCCGACGCGCTCTCCGCCGGGCCGCTCGCCGCGGCGCTCGATGCCCCGATCCTGCTCGTGCAGCCGGGTGGCAGGCTCTCCCCCGGCACGGTCGCCGAGATCCGCAGGCTCGGCGCGACCAGGGCGCTCCCGATCGGAGGCACCGGCGCGATCCCCGACTCGGTGCGCACGCAGCTGCCGGCCGGCGTCTCTCTGGACCCGAACCGCCCGCAGGGCGCGAACCGCTACGAGACCTCGGTCGCGGTCGCGAAGCAGCTCGAAGCGCGACTCGGCGGCAAGAAGCTCGAGGTCTTCGCCGCGACGGGGCTCGACTTCGCTGACGCGATCGCGGCGGTTCCCGCCGCGATCGCGAAGAAGCGCGCGATCGTGCTCTACGACGACGCACCCGCGGCGCGGTCCGCACGGTCGTTCCTGTCGAGCCGCTCGGTCGACGCCCTCGGCGGGCCCGCGTCGAAGGCTGTCCGTGCCGCAGGGCTCGCTCCGAAGCGGACGATCATCGGGGCCGACCGCTTCGATACCGCGAAGCTGATCGGGGCGAGCTACTTCGGCAAGACGCCCCACGCGTACGTCGCGCCCGGATTCAACTTCCCCGATGGGCTCGCGGCCGGCGTGCTCGCCGGCCGCTCCGGCTCACCGCTGCTGCTCTCGCGGCCCGCAGCGCTCCCCGCGCAGACGACGAGCTCCCTGCAGAGCGGCAGGGGCTCGCAGCGGGTCACCCTGGTCGGCGGGGTCGGAGTGCTCGAGCCCCGTCTCGAGCAGACCATCGCCGGCCTCCGCTAGCCGAGAGACGGGAGAGGCCCGGGATCCGAACGGATCCCGGGCCTCTCCCGTCTCTCGGTTGCCGGCGGAGCTCCACCGGCGCCCGACCCTACGCCCCGATGACGATGCGCGGGACGCCCGTCCACTTCGCTGCGTCGGTGGCGTTGCGTCCGTCGGCGAAGAGCTTGATGCCGGGGAAGTCCGACGGGCCGAGCTCCAGGTAGTCGGCGTGGTCGGCCTGCAGGATCGCCACGTCGACCGGGTCGCCGATGGAGTGCGCGGTGAACCCGTAGCCCGCGAGCTCCTCGTCGCTGAACAGCGGATCGTGCACGGTCACGATCGCGCCGCGCGCCGTGAGCTCCTCGACCGTCGGGAAGACGCCCGAGACCGCGGTCTCCTTGACGCCGCCGCGGTACGCCGCGCCGAGCACGACGACGCGCTGCCCGGCGAGGTCGCCGATGGTCTGCTGCACGCGATCCACGACGTAGGCGGGCATCGTCGCGTTGTAGTTGCGCGCGGTGCGCACGATGTCGGCGTCGGGGTCGGTCGACAGGTAGAGGCGCGGGTAGACCGGGATGCAGTGACCGCCCACGGCGATGCCGGGCCGGTGGATGTGGCTGAACGGCTGCGAGTTGCAGGCCTCGATGACCTTGTAGACGTCGATGCCCGCGGTGTCCGCGAAGCGTGCGAACTGGTTCGCGAGACCGATGTTCACGTCGCGGTAGGTGGTCTCCGCGAGCTTCGCCATCTCGGCGGCCTCGGCGGTGCCCATGTCCCAGAC
The DNA here is from genome assembly GCF_000980875.1 of Leucobacter sp. Ag1. Taxonomy (GTDB): domain Bacteria; phylum Actinomycetota; class Actinomycetes; order Actinomycetales; family Microbacteriaceae; genus Leucobacter; species Leucobacter iarius. Next base: position 9,977 of record NZ_LAYO01000096.1, read on the forward strand.
GCCGTTCGGGCGGGGCAGGTCGCTGCGCTCGTCGAAGGTGAGCACGGCCTCGTAGAACTCGATGGCCCGCTTCGTGCCGGCCTCGTTCAGACCGCCGACGAGCTTCGGGTACTTCTTGAGGTCGGCGTAGACCCGGCCCGTGAGCACGCGCTCCGGCGAGAACACGAGGTGGAAGTCGGTGCCCTCGCGCAGGCCGGAGACCTGCTCGATGAGCGGCTTCCAGCGGGTCCGGGTGGTGCCGACGGGCAGCGTGGTCTCGTACGAGACGAGCGTGCCCGGGGTCAGGTGCTCGGCGAGCGACCGGGTCGCCGCGTCCATCCATTTGAAGTCGGGCTGCCAGGTCTCCTCGTCGACGAGCAGCGGCACCACGAGCACGACGGCGTCGGCGCCCGGGATGGCGTCGGCGTACTCGGTCGTGGCGCGGAGCTTGCCCGCCGGGACGAGCTCGGCGAGCTTCTCGGCGAGACCCGCCTCGCCGGGGAACGGCTCCTCACCGCGGTTGATGCACTCGACGAGTGCCTGGTTGACGTCGACGCCGACCACGTCGTGCCCCATCGAGGCGTACTGCGTGGCGAGCGGGAGGCCGATCTTGCCGGTTGCGACTACTGCGATCTTCACAGTGCTCAACTGTAGTCGAGGTTCCCGAGGACGGGCCCGGGTCAGCGGACCATGCGCGGCGCGAAGCGCCGATCCCCCCAGCGGCGCATGCGCAGCTCCACCGGGTGCTCGACGAGGCGGTAGAGCAGCCAGGCCGCGAGCAGCGAGAGCACGAACACCACGGGGTACCAGACGAGGTTGCCCCAGGACGCGGTACGGGCGCCGACGAAGGTCGCGACGCCGTACATGACCGTGGAGTGCACCAGGTAGAACGCGAACGACCAGGTCCCGAGGTCCACCATCCACTTCGCGCGGAACGCGGAGGGCCGGCCCTCGAGGTCGCGGATCGCGAGCGCGATGATCAGCAGGGTGAAGATCACGATGACGGTCAGCGCCTGGAAGCTCCCGAGCAGCTGCACGATCGTCGGCACGGCGCCCGAGAACTTGAGGCCGACGTAGAGCACGGCGTTGGCGACGAAGAGGATGCAGAGCGGCAGCGCCGGAATGCGCGGTCGCCAACCGTTCCGGACGAGGGTCGCGACGCTCATGCCGAGGAAGAACTCGCCGACGCGCAGGACCGGGAGCGGGATCGACGCCCACCATCCCTGCTTGTCGATGAGCATGAGGGTCGGGTAGGCGATCTCCCAGGCGAGCACGATCGCGATGAGCAGGATCGCCCGCCCCTGGCGCCCCCGCCCGAGGAACCGGTTCACGAACGGGTGGAGCGCGTAGAAGAACGCCTCGAGCGTGAGGGTCCAGGAGACCGGGCTGCCGCCGAACAGGATCGCCGGGTTCGAGGACCAGGCTTGGACGAGCAGCAGCGCCGCGAGGATCCCGACGACGGAGACGGGCTTGATCCACCACTGGCTCGGGTCGATCTCCTGCAGGCCCACCCGATAGAACACGGGAAGCCCCAGGGCGACCGCGACGAGCAGCGCCGGGTAGATCCGGGCGAATCGTCTCCAGTAGAAATTACGGATCGAGGTGCCGGGTCTGGCCGACCAGGTCAGGACGAACCCGCTCAGGATGAAGAAGAACGCGACGCCGTAGTTGCCGAACTTCGAGAACGGTCCGAGCAACGGCAGGGGCGCGAACGAGTTCATGTGGAAGATGAAGACGCCGAACGCGGCCCACCAGCGCGCTCCCGTGAGCGAGTCGAGACGGACCTTCGTCGGCGGTGCATCGACCGCGGCGCCCGCGCCGCCCGCGGGGCTCACCGGGTGCCTCCCGGCGTGACGAGGGCGGGCTGGCGTTCGATCTCCATGGTCACGGGATTCAAGAATAGTCGCCGCGCACTGCTCGCTCGGCCGCTGCGTAGACCTCGGTGTACGCGGAGGCCCTGGCCTCCTCGGAGAAGCGCTCCCGCGCCAGGTCCACGGTGGCGCGCCGGCGGTCCTCATCGTCTCCGTCCAGGACCGCGAGCACCGCATCGGCGAGCTCGCGCGCGTCGCGCCCGACGACCCGGGCGGCCTCGAACCCGTCGAGCATCGCCACGTGGCCGCCCACACCGGACGCGACGACGGGGAGCCCGCAGGCCAGGGCCTCCGCGAGCGCGACGCCGAAGGTCTCCCCTTCGGTCGGGAGCAGGAACGCGCTCGCCCCGAGCAGCTCGTCCTCGAGCGCGCGCCGCTCGAGCTGGCCGAGCAGCCGCACCCGCGCGCCGAGCGACAGCGCGGCGACGCGCGCTTCGACCTCCGCCCGCTGCGCGCCCTCGCCGATCCAGCGCAGTTCGACGTCGACGCCCCGACGCAGCAGCTCGGCGACCGTCTCCACCGCGAGCAGCGGCCCCTTGTGCGCGGCGATCCCGCCGACCGCGACGAGACGCAGCGGGGCCCCGGCCGTGACCGACCGCGAGATCCGTCCGTCCGCGGGGAACGGCACCGCGTTGCCGATGACGTGCGGCGCCCGGCGTGCGCGCGGCGCGATCGCCGCGGCCAGCGCCTCGCTCACCGCCACCACCTCGTCGGGAGCGCCCAGGCGGGAGCGCAGCGCGCGACCGGCCAGGCCCATCGATCCGGACGCGGCGTCGCCGACCCCCGACCAGTGCTCGGTGTGCACCCACGGCTGCCGCACCCGCAGACCGGCGAACGGCAGCAGCGCCGGGAACGCCATGGTGTGCAGCAGCTCGGCGTCCCGCAGCGCGCCCCGGATCGCGCGCCGCGCACCGGGCCAGGTGCGAGGATCGCCGGCGGAGAACGGCACCCGCGTCACCGGAATGCCCTCGACCTCGGCCTCGCTTTCGGCCTCGGCGACCCAGTCGGGCCGGATCAGGTGCAGCACCCGGACCTCGTCGCGGCGTGCCAGCAGCTGCGCGTCACGGAGGTTGAAGATGCCGGATCCGGAATGCCCGGGCGACGGGAACCAGGGAGTGGCGATGAGCACGCGCATGGATCCATCGTATGCGGGCCGACGGGCGGCTCCGGCAGCCCCGGTACACTTGCGGCGTGAAGATCATGAGTGTCGTCGGCGCCCGCCCGCAGTTCGTCAAGCTCGCCCCGATCGCCCACGCGATCACCGCCGCGGGGCACGAGCACGTGATCGTGCACACCGGCCAGCACTACGATCCGATGCTCTCCGACGTCTTCTTCCGCGACCTCGGGATCCCGGAACCGGACGCGCACCTGGGCGTCGGATCCGGCTCGCACGGCGTGCAGACCGGTGCGATGCTCGCCCAGATGGACGAGGTGCTGGAGCGCTTCGCCCCCGACTGCGTCCTGGTCTACGGCGACACGAACTCGACGCTCGCCGCGGCCGTCAGCGCGGTGAAGCTCCACTTCCCCGTCGCGCACCTCGAGGCCGGCCTCCGATCCTTCAACCGCGCGATGCCCGAGGAGCACAATCGCGTGCTCACCGACCACGCCGCCGATCTCTGCCTCGCTCCGACCGAGGTCGCGATGCGGCACCTCGCGACCGAGGGCCTCGCCGACCGCTCGGTGCTCGTCGGCGACGTCATGACGGACGTGCTGTTCCAGGTGCGCGACCGTGTGCTCGCCGCGGGCGATGCGAACCCGCTCGCCGAGGAGTTCGGTCCGGAGGGGTACTACGTCGCGACGATCCACCGGGCCGAGAACACCAACGAGCCCGCTCGTCTGCGCGAGGTCGTGGACGCGCTCTCCCAGGTCGACAAGCCGGTGGTCCTGCTCGCGCACCCCCGCGTCCGCGCGAAGGCGGCCGAGCACGGCATCTCGCTCGACGCGGGATCCCTCACCACCCGCGACCCGCTGGCCTACCCCGAACTGATCGCGGCGGTGCTCGCGAGCGCCGGCGTCATCACCGACTCGGGCGGCCTGCAGAAGGAGGCGTTCCTGCTGCGCGTCCCGTGCACCACCGTGCGTCACGAGACCGAGTGGGTCGAGACCGTCGCGCTCGGCTGGAACGTGCTCGCGAACACTCCGGACGAGATCGTCGCGGCGGTCACCCGCCCGGCACCCGAGCCGACCGAGGACGCCCCCTACGGCGACGGTCGAGCCGCCGGTGCCGCGGTCGCCGCGATCGTGGAGCGCATCGGCGCCTGAGCCCCGTTCCCCCGTGGCTACGCGGCCGGGAGCGTCGCCCCCAGCGCGGTCGCAGCCTGGCGCGCCCGCGCCTCCCAGGTGTGCTCCTCGCGCACGTCGAGCACCCGGTCGCGCACCGCGGCGTACTCCCCCGGCTGCTCCCGGAGCCGCTCGAGCAGCGCACCGAGCGCTTCGGCCCGGTAGGGCAGCACCCAGCCGATACCGTGCTCGGCGACGAACTCCGCCGCGAGCGAGCCCTCGGTCGCCACGATCGGACGACCGTGCCCCAGGTACTCGTAGAGCTTCATGGGCGCCGCGAACTCGCGGTAGGCGATGGGCTCCATGAACAGGCTGCCCAGCGCGGATTCGGCGTAGTAGGGCTCGAGCTCCGGGCCCGACGCGTGCACGATCCGGGTGCGCTCCGCATCGAGCAGCGGCTCGTACCCGGCGCGCTCGGCCTCCCAGAGCGGTGCGCGGGTGCAGATGGTGAGCAGGGATCCCGGGGTCCCGGCGAACGCTCGGACCGCCTCGTGCAGGCGGTAGTAGCTGCCGAGGGCGCCGACGTAGAACATCGTCGCGCGGTTCCCGGGCTCAGGGGTCTCGACGATGTCGGAACCCGGCGGGAGCGGAACGCACTGCTCGATCCGCGTGTGGGGCATCACCCCGGCCATCGTCATCGACGGCACGAAGATGCGCTGGACCGCCGAGCGGTAGCGCAGCAGATCCCAGCGGTAGAGGGACCGGGTCGCGACGGCGACGATCCGGTTCACCCGTTCGAGGTAGGCGGCTTCGTTCCAGTAGATGTCGCGGTAGAAGACGCCGACGGGAATGTCCCGCTTCGTGCAGAAGCTCAGGAAGTTCAGATCGAGGAACGGGTGCGTGGGCAGGCTGTGGGCCTCGGTCATCGCCGTCGGCTTGGTCGAGGCCTCCGAGTAGACCAGTTCGAAGCGCTCGCCGGCACGGATCCGCCGCTTCACATCGCGGATCGCGCGCCGACGCCGCTGCGCCGTGCCCGAGACCTCGACGACCTCGTATCCGATCTCCTCGAAGGCGCGGCGCATCCGCACGGGACGGATCCCGCTCGCGGACGTGGACGTCGGATCGAGCGGATAGGGGACGTGGAAGATCATCCGGGGCTTCATGCCTGATCAGGGCCCTTCCCGCCGATCGCGTCGGCGTAGAGTTCGTGGGACCTGCGGACGAACGATCGCTCGCCGCAGGTGGCGAGGCTGAGCTCGCGGAGCGCATCCGGCCGGTACTCGGAGTGACGATGCCGCATCTCTCCGAGCGCACCCGCAAGAGCCGCCTCATCGCCGATCGGCACCAGCAGTCCCGTCTCGGGGCGGATCGCCCGGGTGCCGCCCCAGGTCGCGGTCGCGATGAGCGGGACGCCCAGCGCGAGCGCTTCCCAGAAGACCGTTCCGAACGATTCGGCGTCGCTGGGGAGAACGAATACGTGCATGCGCGCGAATTCCTCGGCGATCCGATCGCGTGGGACCGGACCGACGAAATCGACGTTGGACAGGCCGAAGGATCCGGCGAGCGCACGGAGCCCCGGCAGGTGCTCCGACCCTCCGATGATCCGGAGCCGGACATCCGGGTCGTCGCCGAACGTCGCTGCGAAGGCCGAGATGAGCATGTCGACCCGCTTCCCCGGGTCGAGGTGGGAGACGTGACCGAACACCACGGGGCCGTCCGGCGGGATTCGCGCCTCGGATCGTTCGAAGCCGGGGGCGAGCAGGCCCGCCTCGGCGCCCCAGTCGGTCCGGCCGTAGGCCTCGTTCAACGCCTCGGCGAACCCTGGCGATACGGCGACGAGGCGCGCAGCGGTATCGGCGCTCGAACGCGCCATGCGGCCGTCGACCCCGGACCGAGCGCGATCCGCGAAGCTCGGCCGGTGCTCCGTGATCACGAGCGGGATGCCGGTTCGGCGCGAGAGCCGCGCGGCCACGACGCCCGCTGGGAACATCGAGTGCGCATGCAGCACGTCCGGTCGTCCGTGCTGCGCCGTGTACCGTTCGAAGGCTCGCGTCCACGCGCGTTCGAGGGCGCGCATGTTCGTCCCGTGCAGTTTCGGCACGGGGAGCAGCGCGTCTCCGCGCACGACCGCCACGCCCGATTCGTCCGACTCCCGGAGCCCCGACGGGCGGGCGGCGAACGCTCGCGCCTGATAAATGGGGAACCCTCGGATGGCGAGCACGCCGACACGATCGCCCGCGCGCGCCAGGGCCTCGGCCTGCTCGCGGAAGAAGCTCCCCTGGAATCCCTCCGGCTGCTCCGGGTACCAGGAGGGGAGCATCAGGATGTGCAAGCGGCGCTCCTCGGACGGCGGGTTCGGACGGCCGCCCCAGTCTACCGTTCGGGGTCGGAGACCCGGGGCGGGTCGCACGGCCCGCGGTAGAGCAGAATAGAAGCCATGCACGGACTCGACGTACGCCTCACCAAGTACGACTGGCGGGCCCGGGACCTCGCCTCCGGGGGGCGGCTGCGCTGGACCGGCCATCCGTCGTCCCCCGAGGAGCTCTGCGCGGCGGTGGAGTCCGGCGACGGCGACGCCATCTCGCGGATCGGCGGGCACTGGGCCGCGATCCACGAGCGCGACGGCGACATCGTGCTGATCCAGGATTCCGTGCGCAGCTTCCCCGTGTTCTACTCGTTCGACGGCACGCCGACCATCTCGGACGACATCGAGGTGGCGCGCGCCGCGGCCGGTCACCCGGACCGTTCGAGCGGAGCCGTCGACGAGTTCCTCCACCTCGGCTACGTGACCGGCGCCGACACACTGTTCACCGGCATCTCGCAGGTGCAGATGGGCGAGCGGGTGACGCTCGACTCGAACGCCGTGCGGGAGCGCGCCTTCGCCCGCACGATCGCCCACGACTCCCCCGGCATCACCGACGAGGCGCTCCTGGACGAACGCTTCGACGCCGCGCTCGGCACCGCCCTGGACCGCGCGTTCGAGTGGATCGGCGATCGCCAGGTCGTGCTCCCCCTGAGCGGCGGGCTCGACTCCCGGCTGCTGGCGGTGCTGCTGGCGCAGCGCGGCGTCGGCAACGTCCTGAACTTCACCTACGGCGTCGGCGAGACCCGCGAGGTCGGCATCAGCCGCACGGTCTCCGAATCGCTGGGGCAGCGCTGGGAGTTCGTGGGCTACACCCCGGACGAGCTGCGTCGCGCGTGGGCCTCGCCCGAAGCTGCGGAGTTCATCCGCGACTCCTACGCGGGCGCCTCGCTCCCCCACGTGCAGGACTGGTACGCGATCACCCGGCTCCGCGAGCGGGGCCTGCTCTCCGACGACGCGGTGTTCCTGCCCGGCCACACCATCGTCGGCAACATGCACGACGAGCGGGTCCTCGACGAACCCGGCACGGTGAGCCGGGAACGGCTCCTCGATCTGCTCGTGCACCACCACTCGTCCATCCGCCCGCGCTCGGAGGCGCTGCTGAAGAACGCCGGGTTCCTCGAGAAGGCCGCCGGGTTCCTCGACCGCGTGGGCTACGACGGGTCGCCGGTCTCGCGGCTCGACGCGCTCGAGGGGTGGAACCTGATGGAGCGCCAGACCAAATACATCAACCACTCCATGCGCGGCTACGAGCACTTCGGCTACGCGTGGGCGCTCCCGATGCTCGACGTCGAGCTGTACGACGTCTGGGACGCCTTCGATCTGTCGGTCGCGAAGGATCGGGCCTGGTACGCGCGCTACGTCGCCCGACGCTACGCCGCCGCGGTGGGCGCCGAGCTCGACACCTTCCAGGGTTTCGCCGCGGCCAACGTCAGCCAGTCGAACCGCGATCTGGCGAAGTCGGTGCTCCGGGCCGTCGGCCTCCTGAACCGGGCCGAGCGCGAGGTCGTCGCGCGCTCCGTGGCGAACCACCCGATGGGGTTCCAGGCACTCGTCGGCCCCACCACACCGGCCGAGCTGCGACGCTACGTGCTCAAGGGGGGAACGCCGATGGGCGTCTGGGCCGAGCGGTTCCTCGACGACACCTGGAACCCCGGCACGGGGATCTTCCGGGCGCCCGCCGCCTCGGACTAGCGGCGTCCCCGACGCAGCAGGAGCGCGCCCGCCGCGTGATAGCGGAGCGGAGCCTGCGAGTGCAGTGCGTAGGCGATGCGCCGCGGCAGCAGCGCGCCGATGCTGCGGAGCCGGTTCCGCGCGTCGAGCATGCGCCCGATCTCGGCCGCGTCGGTCCCGCCCGCGAGGATCGCACGGAGCAGGCGTTCATCGGCCTTCGCGAGAACCCGAGCAGCGCGCGGCTCCCAGGCCAGGATCCTGCGCGCCGCCTCGGCGAGCTCGACGCGGGTCTCCTCGCTCCAGTCTCCGCCGAGCCGATTGCGCACGGCGTCGAAGAAGTGGACCCGCAGCAGCTTCGCGGCGAGCGACAGACGCGCGCGCGGATCCCGCGACCATGGCGTCCCCGGTGCGAGCGTGACATCGAGCGAGCGGAACTCCTCGCGGACCGGCCTCGGCTCCCCGGTGACGCGGTCGGTCTGATCGTCATGCTCCCGGTATCGCGGCGCGAGGATCGGGAACACCACCCTGCTGCCCGGCGTGAACCAGAGCTCAGCCGTGACCGGCTGGTCCTCGCCCGTCGGAATCCCCTCGGCGAACCGGAGGTGCGCGAAGCGCGCCCGCCCGATGAGGCCGAGCGGGGAGGCGCGGTAGGCCAGACGGTCCCGGATCGGGTCGAGCACCGGAACCGAGGCGGACGCCATGCGCGCGCGGATCGGCGGCGACGGCTGCAGCGCCCCGCCCGCGGTCGAGGTCGGTGCGATCACCGCGTCCGCGAGACCGTCGGGCAGCCGCGCCGCTTCGAGCCAGGCATCGAGCGCCCCCGGCTCGAGCGAGTCGTCGGAATCGAGCATCGCCGCGAACGCTCCCGTAGCGAGCTCGAGTCCGAGGTTCTTCGGGCCGGCGGGGGTGCGGAAGCCGTCCCGGTGCTCGAGCACGCGCACCCGCGGGTCGTTCGCGAAGGCCCCCAGCCTGGCCCGGATCGGGGCGGGATCGGTGTTGTGCACGACCACTGTCACGCGCACCGCCGCGCAGGTGTGCTCGAGCACGGAGGCCACGGCCCGCTCGACCGGTCGCGTCGGTGTGTGCACCGCGACGATCACATCGACTTCGGGGTCACCCATTCGGGCGGCTCACCAGCCCGTCGACGGCGGTCTTCCAGACCGGGAGCTCCCGTTCGGCGTAGAGCTCGTCGGCCGCCCGATCCGCGTTGGCTTTCCAGGCCCGCACCCGCTCGGGCGTGAGCGCGTCGAGCACCTCCCGCACCGAGTCCTCGTCGAACCCGGTGGTCACCGCGCCGAGGTCGTACTCGTGCACCAGCGCGGACATGTCCGGCAGCGGACTGATCACGAGACCGAGTCTGGCCTGCACGTAGTCGAAGAACTTGTTGGGGAGCGCCAGCGAGTAGTTCGTCGTCGTCGGCGGCAGCACGAAGATGCCGACGTCGTACTGGTTGAGCGCCGGGATCAGCTCCTCGTAGGGCTTCGGCGGCAGGATCCGGATCCGGTCGCCGAGCTCGTCCGCGAGCGCGTGCAGGCTCTGCGCGTAGGCCGTGTGCTGCCCGGTCATGAACATGTCCATGACCACCGGGGCCGAACTCTGCGCGACCGCGCGCATCATCACCTCGGGCTTGCGGTTGGGCTGCGTGCTTCCCGAGTGCACGATCCGGATCGGATCATGCACCGGAGTGGGGTCGAGGTCGTGCTTCGGGGTCGCGTTGCGCACGACGCCGCACGCGAAGCCGAACTCGGCCGTGTACCGATCTGCGATCGCCTGCGAGACGGTCGTCGCCGCCCCGGCCTTCGCGGCGTGCTCGCGCATCATCCACTGGTAGTACGGGCGCCGGATCTTCACCCAGGCCTCGCTCTGATCCTGGACGCCCGGCCAGTACTCGTGCAGGTCCGCGAGCGTGTGCTCCGGGCCGGCGAATCGGCTCGCGACCGCGATGCTCTCGGCGTCGTTCGCGATCGCGACGTCGAAGCGACGTCCTCGGAGCAGCCGCATCGCCTGCCGCTTCTCGGCCTCGAACGCAAAGGCCGCCCGCCAGGCGCGCGATCGCAGGCAGATCGCCTGTCCGATGGCGCCCGCCCGGCTCTGGCCCGCGGTGAGCCGCACGTGCTCGACGTCATCGCGGACGGGCTCGCCGCGCCCGCACACCGTCACCCGGTAGTCCTCGGCGAAGAGCTGCACCTGCTTCTTGACCCGCGCATCGCTCGCGATGTCGGAGAAGGAGACGATCAGCAGAGAGGGACGTCGATCGGTCATAGGAGTCCCGCCAGTTCCGCCTGCCGTTTGAAGGCCGGCACCTGAGCGACCAGTTCGTCGAAGGTGCCCTTGCCCAGAATATTGCCCTGATCAAGGTAGCAGACCTGGTCGTACTGGCGGATGGTCGCGAGGCGGTGCGCGACGGTCACGAAGGTGACCTCGCCCTGCAGCTCGCGCATCGACCCGGTGACCAGGTTCTCGGTGCCGGTGTCGAGCGCGCTCGTGGCCTCGTCCATCACCAGCACGAAGGGGTCCGAGTAGAGCGCCCGGGCGATGCCGAGACGCTGCTGCTGCCCGCCCGAGATCGACGCGCCGCGCTCGCCGACGCGCCCCTCGATGCCGGCGCCCCGCGTCGCCAGCTCGCCGAGGTGCGCGCGGTTCAGCGCCGCGACGACGCGCTCGGCCTCGTAGCCGTCCTCCCACGTGAGCGCGACGTTCTGCGCGATCGACGCGTCGAACACCGCGACCCGCTGCGGGACGTAACCCACCCGGCTGCGCCACTGCCGCAGGACGTCCTGCAGCGGCAGGCCGTCGATCAGGATCTCGCCGGCCGTCGGGCTGCTCAGGCCGAGCAGCAGATCGATGAGCGTCGATTTTCCCGACCCCGACGGCCCGACGATGGCGACGCTCGATCCGAACGGGATCGACAGCGAGACGTCGGTCAGCACATCGTGCTCGGCGCCCGGGTAGCGGAACGAGACGTTCCTGAGTTCGAGCGCCTGCGGCAGCTCGGGCAGTTCGCGGGAGTCGTCGGACAGGGCGCGCCTCGCCTCGACGCTCTGGGCGTCCCGCATCTCCCGGATCACGTCGTTCGCGTAGACCTCGGCGCTCGACGCCGTGGTCAGGCTGCTCTGCACCGCGTTCAGCGCCGGGATCATGCGGAAGCCGGTCGCCGCGAAGAGCGTGACCGCCACGAGGACGTCGGAGGGGCCGCCGGCGAGGTAGGCCGTGCCGCCGACGATCAGGAATCCGCCGATGAGCACGGCTTCGTACGCGTACTTCGGCACGACCCCGAGGAAGGCCATGTTGGCTCGCGCGCGGGTGGCGACGCGGCGGTTCTTCGTGATCACCGCGCCGATCTCGTCGAGCTTGCCCCGCAGCACGACCTCCTTCAGCGCATCGACCATCTCCGTCATGATCGTCGCGACGCGGTAGGCGTACTCCCGATTGTGCCGACCGGCCAGCCGCGAGCGCTTGGTGACGACGAGCGTGATGACCGTGAGCGCCGCCGCGAGGTAGAGGAAGGCGGTGAGCGCGGTGAACGGCTGGGCGACGACGAGCACGGTCAGCACGGAGACGAAGGTCAGCGCGTTACCGGGGATCTGGGACAGCGGCAGGATGAACTGCAGGTTGGTGTTCGCCATCGAGCTGTCGACGATGCGCGTCACCTCGGCGGTGCTGAGCTGCGATCGTTTCTCCCAGCTCGCGTGGGTGTAGGCGCGGAACAGCTCGTCGCCGACCTCGAGCTCGTAGCGCGCGAATCGACGGGTGGCGTACCAGTGCAGCGCCGTCGCGAGGACCCCCTTCAGGATGAAGAGCGCCGCGATGACCGCGACGAGCCAGGGGGTCGCCGACTCCGGCATCTCGCCGAGCAGCGGCAGGGTGATCGGCTTGCCGCTGGCGAGCGGAGTCACGACGGAGACGATCAGCGCGAGCGCCGCCGTGTCGAGGATCGCGAGGGCCCCGGTGACGATCGAGTACCACAGGTAGAAGGGCTTGGCCCCCTGCGGCAGCACCTCGAACAGCGCCGTCAGCGTTCTCCAGAGACTCTTCATGCCTGCCATTCTCCCAGGCGGAACCTGTCAGGTTCGCGCCGTCGGGTCATTCCCCGCCGTCCAGCCACTCCGCGAGCACCCGTCCGCTGCGCGCGCCGCTGTGCAGCTCCTCCACGTACCCCGGTCCGGCCGCGGCCGCCGCGAGGGCGGGTCCCGGGTCCCGGACGATGCCCTGCAGCACGTCCTCGAGCGAGTCCGGCACCGCGTCGATGATCGGCAGTTCGAGCCCGGTGAGCCGGGACACCCGATCGCGCAGCGTGCGCGGGACGTAGGAGACCACGATGCGGCCCGCGGCCATCGCCTCGCAGGCGGCCACGCCGTACGGACCGCCCCGGAACTGGTCCAGCACGACGTCCGCGTCGCGGGTGATCTCGGGCATCCGGTCGTGCGGGACGCCGGTGATCCGGCGGTACTCGATCCGACCGGCGTCGTGCATCCGCTGGAGGGTCCCGTCGATCAGGTCGGATCCCTTGACGTGCGACTTCGACGGCGCGTGCACGACGCGCATCGGCCCCTCGTGCGCGAGCGGCGCCCGTGCGGCGGCCCACTTCGCGGCGTCGACGACCACAGGCGTCCAGACGGCCCCCTCGATCTCCGAGAGCAGATCGGGCGTCGAGACGTGGACCGGCAGACCGGTCTCCGCGATCACCTCACGGCTGCGCCGGGTGGCCGCGCGCATGGCCTCCGTGAACTGCGGATCGGGCCCGAAGTACGACAGCGGCTCGGCCGCGAGGTGCGCATCGGGGTCCCGCAGATCGCTGCCGTGGAACAGCAGCCCGAGGCGCACTCCGCTGTCGTGGAGCACCGCGAGCTGGCGGACGAGATCACCGCCGTGGAGCGCGCCGAACAGCGGCCGCGCGGACTCCGCGAGCACTCCGCGATAGCCGCGCAGCGCCGCCAGCTGGTCGCGCTGCCACCGCTTCGAGTGCGCGCCGTAGCCGCTCAATACCCGCTGATCGACGGGGTACGCGAAGCCGTCGACCTCGTGCACGAACTGCATGCTCGTCACGCGGGTGCCCGGTCGAGCGTGTTCGAGGGCGCGCGCCCAGGCGAAGCCCTGCCCCGCGCTGTTCGCGGGTCCGATGAACACCCGGTCGCCGGATCCGCCCGACGGCGCCGCCGCGGGTGGACGATGGCCGTCCCGTCGGAGCCTGAGCACCGAGAGCGTGCTCCACGCGCGGTCCTTCACGGACCGTCGGGATCCGCCGGTCACCGGGAGTTCCGATCGGCCGCGAGACGTTCCCGGGTGAATCGGACGGCGCGGTCCGCGACGCCCGCCAACGAGACGTTCGCCCGCGCCCAGGTCGAGATGCGCTCCCGCGATGGTTCTTCGAGGAACGCGATGCGGTGCAGTGCGTCGGCGACCGCGGACGCATCGAAGTCGACACCGCACCCGAGATCCGGGTGCTCAGCGAGCACGGATCTCGCCGGCCCCGGGCCCGCGTAGACCACCGGCGTCCCGCAGCCCCACGCCGCGAAGATCTTCGTGGGGTACGCGAAATCGTATCCGGCACCGGGGCGGATGCTGGCGACGCTCACCGCGGCGCCCCGCTGCCAGGCCGCGGCCTGCTCGGGCGGCACGGGCCCGTGGAACTCCACGCGCGCGCCGAGCTCGGTCGCGAGTCGTTCCAGCTCGGGCAGCGCGGTGCCCTGGCCGAGGAAGATGAGACGGAGCGGAACGCCCCGGCGCTGGAGCTCCGAGACGGCGCGCACGAAGATCTCGGCTCCCTGCCACTCCGACGCCGTGCCGGTGTAGATGGCGTAGGCTTCGCCGCCGGCGCGCTCGAGGGCTTCGGGAGCGACGGGGCCCTCGGACGAGAACACCTCGGTGTCGATGCCGTTGCCCACCGTCTCGATGTTCGCGCGCGGAGCGATCTCGCGCACCCGAGCGCTGACTCCGTCGTTCACCGAGTACACGCCCCGGGCACGGGTCCAGGCGAACCGCTCCATCCACCGCACGAGGCCAACGACCGGCCTCGGCGCGCCGGTGCTCTCGCTGGCGTCCGACCAGACGTCCGCGGCATATGCGAAAACGGGAATGCGCCGGATCCCCGCAGCGAGCGTCGCGGAGAACGCGGTGGTGGGCGGGGGCTCGACCACGATCGCGTCCTGCTTCGGGCCGCAGAGGATCCGGAAGAAGAGCGGGACGTCGAAGCTCAGGTACTGCAGATAGCCGCGCACGTAGCCGCTGCGGTCCCGCAGGACCGGGAACCGGGTGACGCGGTACGGGCGGTGGTCGTCGCCCGCCGCGCCGCGGCCGGCGCGCAGCGCCGGGACGGGGCGCACCGTCAGCACGCGCACCTCGGCGCCGGTTCCGGCGAAACCGGAGGCCAGCGCGCCGAGCCGGAACGAGGCCGCGCTCGGTTCGGGCTCGAAGATCCGGCTCGCGATGGCGACGCGCATGATCCCCTTACGCACCGGCGCGCACGACCGCGGAGACCGCGGCCACGATGCGCTCGAGGTCTCCCTCGGAGAGCGACGGGTGCACGGGCAGCGAGAGCACCTCGCAGGCGGCGCGCTCGGTCTCGGGCAGGTCGAGGCCCGGAGCGAAGTGCGCGAGCGAGGGCAGGCGATGGTTCGGGATCGGGTAGTAGACGCCGGAGCCCACGCCGTGCTCCTCCTTCAGCGCGGTGTGGATGCGATCGCGCTCACCGGCGTCGAGTCGGACCGTGTACTGGTGGTAGACGTGCACGGCGTTCTCGTGCACCTTCGGCGTCCGTACACCGTCGATCTCGGCGAGCCCGGCGTTCAGCGCAGCGGCGTTGCGCTGGCGCTGGGCGGTCCAGCCGTCGACCTTGGTCAGCTGCACGCGGCCGATCGCCGCGTGGATGTCGGTCATGCGGGTGTTGAAGCCGATGACCTCGTTCGCGTACTGCGTCTCCATGCCCTGGTTGCGCAGCAGGCGCATCTGCCGGGCGATCTCCTCGGTGGAGCAGGTCACCATGCCGCCCTCGCCCGAGGTCATGTTCTTGGTCGGGTAGAGGCTGAACATGGCGAACGCGCCGAGGGTGCCGACCGGGCGGCCGCTCCAGCTCGCCCCGTGGGCCTGCGCCGCGTCCTCGTAGATGTCGAGACCGTGCTCCTTCGCGATGGCCTCGATCTGGTCGACCAGGAACGGGTGCCCGTAGAGGTGCACGGGCATGATCCCCTTGGTGCGCGGCGTGATCGCAGCGCGCACCGCCTCGGGATCGAGCGTGAAGAAATCGGGCTCGATGTCGACGAACACCGGGGTCGCCCCGGTGAGCGCGACCGAGTTGCCCGTCGCGGCGAAGGTGAACGACGGCACGATGACCTCGTCGCCCGGGCCGACTCCCGCTGCGAGGAGCCCGAGATGCTGTCCGCTGGTGCCCGAGTTGACGGCGACCGTGGTGCGTCCCTGCACGAAGTGCTCGGCGAACTCCTGCTCGAAGGTCTTCACCTCGGGGCCCTGGGCGATCATGCCGGAGCGCAGCACCCGGTCGACGGCCGCGCGCTCCTCGTCGCCGATGATGGGCTTCGCTGCGGGGATGAACTCGGGTGCCATGGGTATGCGACCTTTCTGGAACGGGCGCGCCTGGTCAGCGCACCCACGAGAATACCGCGATCGTACGAACGCCCCGTGAGACGGCACCGGGCCGGGAGCGACGCTCCCGGCCCGGCACGGTCGCTCCGGCCGTCAGACCCCGGAGTTCTCCGTCACCATGAAGTACATCGACGCGTAGGCGAAGCTCTTCGTGTTGTAGTAGCCGACGCTGAGGGAGAATCGGATGTCGCCCTGCGGCTCGAGCAGCCAGCTCTTGACCTCGGCATCGCCGATCCACATGTCCCAGGTCTTCTGCAGACGGTTCGGGTAGTTGTTGTAGGACGTCGACTGCGCGACCGTCCCGTACGGCGGATTCGGGTTCTCGAGCTGGGACCCGACGCGGATGCCCGCCTTCGAGCGGTTGACCGCCCAGCTGTACGCCGCAGTGCCGATCCACTGCTTGCGCTCGATCGTGCGCTGGCCGTCCGCGATGCGGTAGCCCGACTCTCCGTTGCTGTAGCGGAGCGCGTTCACCTTCGTGTACAGCCACTGCATGCCGCTGAAGTTCGCGGCGCTCGCGCCCGCCGGCTTCTTCATGCACTCGTTGCCGTAGAGCACCGTGTTGCCGAGCGCACCGGTGCCGCCGAGCAGGAACGTATCGTTCCCCGCGACGCGGTCGTTCGCCGTGTAGATGCTCGTCGGCACGCAACTCGGCAGCGAGAGCAGCAGCGGGGAACCCTTGGCGCCCGAGACGGCGCCGCCGGCGAGCGCATCGGCGAAGCCCTCGCCGCTGGCCCAGTAGGTGTTCACCCGGTTCGCCGCTGGGAAGATGCCGTTGTCCTTCGCGATGCTCGCCGAGGTGTCGTAGCGGTTGGCTCCTGCGTAGCGCTTGACCGTGCGCCCGGCCGAAATCGAGTTCTGGATCCCGGTCGAGACCGCGCCGGTGCCGCCGGCGATCCGCACGGTGCTGACGCCCAGCCGCGTGAGCTCGGACTTCACCCCTGCGGGAGCGGTGCGCTGCGTGCCGGGGACGAGCAGCACCGGGGCCTTGAGCTTGCCCGCTGCCGCACCCGCGGAGAGTGCGTCGGCGAAGTTCGCGCCGGTCGCCAGGAACGCGTTGCTCGCGCTGCCGTTCGGCCAGCCCTCCTTCGCGATCGCGATCGAGGTGGCGTAGCGGTCCGCACCGGAGATCCGCTTGACGGTTCCGGCGAGGCTTCCGAGCTTCGAGGCGACGCCGCCGCTGACCGCGCCGGTGCCGCCGACCACGAGGATGCGACTGGGCTTCAGGCGCTTGATCTCGGCGAGCGTGGAGGCCGGAAGGCTCTTCGGCTCGCTCAGGAGCAGCGGTGCCTTCAGCTTCGCGCCGAGCGCGCCCGCGCTCAGCGCGTCGGGATAGTTGCGACCGTTGGCGACGATGACGGTGGAAGCCGTCGAGGGGTAGCCGTGCTTCGACACCGCGACCGCCGTCGCAAAGCGGTCCGCACCGCTGATCCGCTTGCTGGGGGAGCCGTTCATGTAGCCCGCCGGACCGAACTGGTCCTGCTCGACTTTCGACTCGCTGACCGCGACGGGCGCGTCGGAGGTCGGGGCGCTCGCGGCCGGCGCATCGCTCATCGGAGCGTCGGCCGCGGGCGCCTGGTCAGCGGGCGCCTCTGCGGCCGGCGTCTCGTCAGCGGGGGCCGAGGGTGCCGGCGTCTCCTCGGGGGCCGGCTCCACGACGGGGTCTCCGGCGGGCGCGGTCGGTGTCGGATCGACGGGCTGCGGTGCCGCGTCCTCCGCCCAGGCGGGCGTCGCGAGCCCGGCGACCAGTGCACCGGTGGCGATCGCGGCGAGCGCGATCGACCGTTTCCTCTTCATCATCTGTGATTCTCTTCTCGATTCGGGGGGATAGGTCTCCGCATTTCCTATCACGAGAATTTCATAGATGAAAATATGATCAAAGTTTCAACTGAAATGCGGAAATTCCGTATTCCCGAAAAGATCGCCGAAATCGGATCCCCGAGAGGATCCGTCCGACGAGGAGGCGCCCGTCAGGCCGCGCACTTGCGGCCGCCGAGGACCGCGTCGCTCAACGCGCCGGATCCGCCGAGCAGGAAGACCCCGCCACCGACGACCCGATCGTTCGCGGCGATGATTCCCGGCGGGACGCAGGTCGGCCGGGACAGCAGCAGCGGGGAGCCCTGAGCGCCGGCCACCGCGCCGCCGGCCAGCGCGTCGGCGAAGCCCTGCCCGCTGGCCCAGTAGGTCGGCACGCTCGCACCGCTCGGGAAGACTCCGTTGGCGATGCGCGCCGAGGTGTCATAGCGGTCGGCGCCCGCGTAGCGGTCGACGGTCCGCCCGCCCGCGAGCGAGCTCTGGATGCCGCTCGAGACCGCACCGGTCCCTCCGGCGATCCGCACCCGATTCGCACCGAGCCGCTGCAGCTCCGCGGCCACGGGCGCCGGAGCCGCCTTCGCGGTTCCCGGGACGAGGAGCACCGGTGCCCCGAGCCGCCCCGCAGCGGCACCGGCCGAGAGCGCATCGGCGAAATCAGCACCCGTCGCGACGAACGCCTCGCCGGACGTGCCATCCGGCCATCCCGCACGCGAGATGGCGATGGACGTCGCGTACCGGTCGATGCCGGACACGCGATCCACCCGCCCCGCGAGCCGCCTCAGATCCGAGACGACCCCATCGCTCACGGCGCCGGAGCCGCCGACCACGACGATACGGCCGGGCTTGAGTCGGGCGATCTCAGCGCGCGTGGCCTCGGGCAGGGCGGTCGGACGCGTGAGCAGCAGCGGCGCCTCCCACTTGGCACCGAGCGCACCGGCGCTGAGCGCGTCCGGATAGTCGAGCCCGTTCGCGACGATCACGGTTCCGGCGGTCCCCGGGTAGCCCTGCTTCGACACCGCCACCGCGGTCTCGAAACGGTCCACGCCGCTCAGCCGCTCCTTGGGCAGGTTCTGGGGGTTCGCGGTGAAGCTCAGTCCCCCGGCCCGCGTCCAGGTCGCGGTTCCGCCGGTGAACGACATGGTGCACTTCGACCCGTCGGCCGCGCAGTTCTGGGTCCCCCGCGGCCATCCCCACGCCTTCGTCGGGCCGCCCGCGGCGAGGTATCCGTCGCGGATGGGGCCCTTCGCGAGGGGGAACGCTCCCGCGTTCGACGCGTACAGGTCGCCGTTGTCGAACGACTGCACCGATCCCGCGGCGGCACCCGATCCGACCGGGGTCGCCACGCCCTTGGGGTAGCCGAGCGTCGCGGCGACCGGCTTCCACGCGGCGTAGGCGGCCGGGGTGAGCTTCGTCATGCCGGTCTTCGCCGACCACACGCCGACCCCGTTCTGGAACGGCATGGCGCAGCCGCCCGACGGGAGCCCGCAGAACGCCGCACCGGTCGGCCAGCCGTACGAGCCCCGCTCGCCGCCGGCGGCACGGTAGGCGTCCCGATAGGCGCCGTTCCCGATCGAGAAGACCCCGGCCTTCGATCGGTAGAAGGTGCCGCCCTGCATCGCGTAGGTCTGCCCGCCGCCGTTCTCGGACACCGAGACCGGCGCGGCGATCGGCACGCCGAGCGAGCTCGTAGCGCCGCCGAGCGCCCGCCACGCGGCGAGGAAGTTCGGATCGACGCGGAGCGCACCGCCCGCGCTCGACTGCACGAGCGCACCGCCCTTGAAGTCCTGCGCGATTGCACCGCTCGCGGTCGTCTTCGCCGCCGCGGTCGGGTAGCCGACCGCTCCGGTGAACCCGCCGATCGCCTTGCTCTCCCACAGGCCCCGAAGCTTCTCGGGCACCAGGAAGACCCCGACCCCCTTCGCCTCGGAAGCCGTTCCGCCCTGGAACCGCATGGTGGTGTTGCCCGAGCTGCCCTGGTTGACCGCGGCCCCGATCGGCCAGCCCCAGCTTCCACCGATGCCGCCCGCCTTGGTGAAGGCCGCGAGCAACGGACTCGTCTTCGTCATGCCCGATGCCACGGCGGACTTCGGTTCGAACACGGTACCGCCCACGAACTGCTGGGTCCGTCCGCCGCCGCCGGCCGTGTTCGGCACCGCGGGCGCTGTCGGCGCACCGAGCCACGCGTTGTTCACCTGCCAGTAGGCGAGGATCTTCCCGTCGACCGGATACGGCGTCTGCGTACTGCCCTGACCGAACCAGGTCGTGTAGAAGAGGTAGAAGTTCCGATTGCCGTACGAGGAGCACGCGTCGCCCTCGCCCCAGCCCGCGTCGAGCGCGGCCTGGTTCGGGCGGTACGGAGTGTAGATGTAGAGGGCCGCTGTCGCGCTGTTCTGGATGTACACCTGCGAGGTGCCGCAGCCTGCATTGGGATGCCACTGGATCCTGTTCGTAGCGCCCGGCAGGTAGTTGTAGTCTTTCGGATTCGCCTTGTAGACCTTGAGCTGCCATGCCGCCCGGTAGAGCTGCTGGAAGAAGCCGGTCTGGCTCGGGTCGCAGTTGGCCGAGTTGTTCGGCCCGGAGTCCGGGCACGCGTAGCCCATCGCGACGGCGTACTGCCGGACGGTCGGCCAGGTGTCGGTGACGAGGCTCTGCTCCTTCTCGAGCATCACCAGGAGCACCCGAGGATTGATCCCGCAGGCCTTTCCGACCTTCGCGATCATCTGCGCGGCCGTCTCATTCTTGGCGCCGGCGTATCCGGCGCAGAACGCGTTCGCTCCACGAGAGGACGTCGTCGCCGTCGAGTCCTTGAGGCAGCGGGACGCGATCTTCGTGCTGCCCCAGACCTTGCCGGCCTCGCGCCCGGGATCACCGATCGTGCAGCGCGTCACCCTGCTGTTCAAGAACGTCTGCACCTGCGCGGCGCTCATCGCGTTGCCGTCGTAGAAGATGGAGTCCGCGATGATGTTGCCCGCGTTGAACCCGGTGACGGCCGCGGCCTGAGCGGGCGCGACCGCGGCAAGGGGGCTGGCGAGCAGACCGACCCCGACCGCGAGCGCGAGCAGGGCGCGCAGACGCACGAACGGTCGTTTCGGCGCCATCCCGCGCTTCCTTCCTGTTGCCCTCAAACATTCAAGTGATGCTTGAAGGTTCTCGTCCACGCTAGCTCCTGTCCCAGCCGGGCACAACCCGGAGCACCGCGCGCGGCTTCTCCGCATAGGTCCTCGGCCCTCAGCGTGCATCTGTCAGAATAAGTGACATGACTGACCCTTCGCCCGCGAGCGCGACCGCAGCTCCCGGCAACGCCGACACCTGGGTCGTGATCCCCCTCTATAACGAGGCCACGGTGATCGGCGAGGTGATCCGCGGCCTGCGGCCCGACTTCGCCAACGTCGTCTGCATCGACGACGGGTCGAACGACGGTTCCGGCCGGATCGCAGCGGAGGCGGGTGCACGTCTCGTCACCCACCCCATCAACCTGGGGCAGGGGGCGGCGCTGCAGACCGGATTCGAGTACGCGCTCGAACGCGGCGCGAAGTACGTCGTCACGTTCGATGCGGACGGCCAGCACCGCGTCGTGGACGCCGTGGCAATGCTCGAGCGCTCCCGCGCCGAAGACCTCGCGATCGTGTTCGGATCCCGGTTCCTCGACGATCGCACGAAGCCCGGGTTCCTCAAGAAGATCGTGCTGAAGACCGCGGTCGCCGTCACCAACTGGACGACGCGGACCCGGCTCACCGACGCGCACAACGGCCTGCGGGTGATCCGCGAGGACGCGCTGAGCCGGATCCGCCTCCGCCAGGACCGCATGGCGCACGGCACCGAGATCGTGGTGCAGCTCGGCCGGACGGGACTCCCCTACGCCGAGCAGCCCGTCGAGGTCATCTACAGCGACTACTCGAAGGCCAAGGGCCAGTCGCTGCTCAATTCGGTCAACATCCTCATCGACCTCATCATCCGGTAGGCGCACATGTCGATCTTCCAACTCCTCCTCATCCTCGGCATCGTGCTCATCGCAGCGCTCGCCGTCCGTTTCCTCCCCGGCGAACGTTCGCTCGCCCTCAAGCGGATCTTCGCGATCCTCTTCGTGATCGCGGCCGTGCTCGCGATCCTGTTCCCCAACGTGCTCACCACCATCGCGCACGCGTTCGGAATCGGTCGCGGCACCGACCTCCTGCTCTACGTCTTCATCGTCGCCGTCCTGGCCTTCGCAGTCGCCACCATTCGGGCCAAGGCCCGGAGCGACGCGCGCGTCACCCAGCTGGCCCGGGCCGTCGCGCTCCTGGACGCCCGCAACCGCGAACAAGCGGAGCGCGGCGGCGAGAGCGACCGGACCTCGTGAACGCCTGGATCCCGCTGGCGCTGCCGCTCCTCGTCGCGATCGGGATCATCGCGGTCCTCGGCCTCCCCGCTGCGCTCGCGCTCCGGCTCCGGGGCTTCGCGATCGCGATCGTCGCGATCCCGGCGGGTTTCGCGGTCCTCGCTCTCGCGCCGCTCATCGCGGGCTTCGCCCATGTCCGCTGGAGCCTCCTCCCGGCGCTCGCCCTCGCCGCAGCGCTCGCACTCGTGCTCCTCCTGCTCCGGCGCTGGCTCGGCGCGCCCCGGCTCGAACGGGGCACGCGCCCGAATCGCCCGCATCGCCTCTGGATCCCGATCGGCGCCGCCGCGATCGGCGGGGCCGCGATCGCGACATCGCTCGTTCTGAGCCTCAAGACGGCCGACGCGGTCTCGCAGACCTACGACGCGATCTTCCACCTGAACGCGGTCCGCCGGATCCTCGAGACGGGCAACGCGTCCCCGCTCGGCATGGACCTCGTCAATCCGGGTCACCCGACGTTCTACCCCACGCTCTGGCACGGATTCGTCGCCCTCGTTGCACAGCTCTCGGGCGCCTCGATCCCGCTCGCCACCAACGCGGTACTGTTCACCGTCAGCGCGATCGTCTGGCCGATCGGCGCCGTGGCCCTCGGCCGCGCGGTCGCCGGTCCGAGCGTGCGCGCCACCGTCGTCTCAGGGATCATCGCGGCCGCGTTCCCCAACTTCCCGCTCTCCCTCGCCGGCTTCGGGGTCCTCTACCCCAACCTGCTCTCGCTGACGCTGCTCCCCTTCGTGCTCGTCGCGGCGCTGCAACTGCTCGACCTCGGGCAGGCCCGTCGTGCCGATCCGCTCAGCGAGGGCAGCCGGTGGCTCCTCCTCCTCGGGTCGGTCGGCGCCGCGGTGCTGGCGCACCCCAACGCCGTCCATGTGCTCCTGCTGTGGCTCGCCGCACCGGTCGCCGCCACCGCCATCCGCGCGTTCCGGAACGGTCCCGTCGCATCGACGACCGGCCTGCTCCGCCCCGCCCGCCTCGGACGTGCTCCCAGGATCGCGCTCGCCGTGCTCGGTGCGGTCGCGTTCGTCGTGCTCGTCGTCGTCGCCTGGTATCTCGGGCGGACCAGCGATCACCCCTGGGGCGGCTCGCATTCCTCGCCTCTCGGTGCGGTACTGGACGCGATCGGGTCCACCCCACGGCTCGAGGGCCACAACTG
This sequence comes from Leucobacter sp. Ag1, assembly GCF_000980875.1. GTDB lineage: Bacteria > Actinomycetota > Actinomycetes > Actinomycetales > Microbacteriaceae > Leucobacter > Leucobacter iarius. The sequence goes on from NZ_LAYO01000096.1 coordinate 33,022, forward strand.
GCCCGTCACGATCCTCGTGCTGCTCGGAGCGCTGATCGCCGTGGTCGGGTTCGGCAGGCGCTGGCTCCTCGGCGTCTCCCTGGTCCTCATCGCCTTCTACGTCGTCGCCGACGGATTCCCCCCGGCCGATTGGCGCACCTTCTTCCTGTCTCCCTGGTACAACGACCCCTGGCGGCTCGCCGCTCTGGTCCCGCTGGGCGCGCTGCCGCTCGCCGTCATCGGCGCGTCCGCCGCCGCGGCTATCGCGGGCACGGCGCTCCGCCGCACCGCCCGCATGTTCGGCGGTACCCGCGTCGTGCGGCATCGGGCGCTCTGGTTCGCGTTCGGCACGGCGTTCCTGCTCGCGTCGACGCAGGGGGCCGGAGCATTCGCGGCCGTGAACTACGTCAGCTCCAAGTACGAGTTCGATCAGCGCTCCGCCCTGCTCAGCCCGGATGAGCGCGCCCTGCTCGAGCGGCTGCCCGGCAAGGTCCCGGCGAACGCCGTGATCGCCGACAACCCGTGGAACGGCAGCGGGCTCGCGTACGCGCTCGCGGACCGCCGCGTGCTCGCCCCGCACACCGGAGGGGCCTACTCCCCCGAGGTGACCGCGATCACCTCGGGCATCGATCGCGGCACTGTCGAGGCGTGCACCGCGGCGCAGAAGCTCGGGGTCGAGTACGTGCTCGATTTCGGCCGCGACTACGTGTTCCCCGGCACCCCTCGGGCTCAGCCGTACATCGGCGTCTCCGGGGTCGAGCGGTCCGACGTGCTCACCGAGATCGACCGCCAGGGGAACGCTGTGCTCTACAAGATCACCGGATGCAGAATCTGATTCCCTACACTGGGGACGCTCGACTACCGAAACTGTTGGGAGAAGAAGTGACGATCAAGTACGGTCTGATCGGCCTCGGCATGATGGGGCGCCACCACGCCCGAGTGATCCGCGAGGTCGAGGGCATCGACCTCGTCGCGGTCGCCGATGCCATGGGCGACCCCCACGGCGTCGCCGGCGAGACCCCGCTGTTCGACTCCGTGCAGGGCCTCATCGATGCCGGTGTCGATGCGGCCGTCGTCGCGGTCCCCACCAAGTTCCACGAGGAGGTCGGCCTGGCGCTCGCCGAGGCCGGCGTGCACGCGCTCATCGAGAAGCCCGTCGCGCACGAGCTCCCCGCGGCCGAGCGCCTCGTCTCCGCCTTCGACGCGGCCGGCAAGGTCGCGGCAGTCGGTCACGTCGAGCGGTTCAATCCCGCCCTCATCAGCCTGCGCGAGCGCATCGCGAACGGCGACCTCGGCGAGGTGTACCAGATCCAGACCCGACGGCAGGGGCCGTTCCCCGCACGAATCGCCGACGTGGGCGTCGTGAAGGACCTCGGCAGCCACGACATCGACCTCACGGCCTGGCTCGCGCAGTCGCACTACGCGACGCTCGCCGCTCAGACCACCCACCGCTCGGGACGCGCTCACGAGGACATGGTCTCGATCACCGGCAAGCTCGCCAACGGGATCATGGTCAACCACATCGTCAACTGGTTGACCCCGTTCAAGGAGCGGCTCACCCTCGTCACCGGCGAGCGCGGCGCATTCGTCGCCGACACGCTGACGGCCGACCTCACCTTCTACGAGAACGGCACGCACGCCGGGTCGTGGGACGCCGTAGCGGCGTTCCGGGGGGTGAGCGAGGGCACCGTGACGCGGTTCGCCCTCGAGAAGCGCGAGCCGCTCCGCTCCGAGCACGAAGCCTTCCGCGACGCGATCCTCGGCGTCCGCTCCGACGCCGTCACCCTGCGCGAAGGCACCGAGACCCTGCGCGTCGCCGAGGCCGCCATCGAGTCGGCCAAGACCGGCACCGCACTGGACCTCTCGGCGCGCGCATGAGCGACGCGAGCAGCGCGATCAGCCCCGCCGCGTTCATCGGCGAGGGAGTCGAGATCGGCGAGGGCGTATCGATCGGTCCGGGCGCGGTGCTCCTCGGCCCCTGCGTGATCGAGGACGGCGCCTGGATCGGCGCCGGCGCCATGATCGGCGCACCCCCTGAGATGAGCAGCCTGCCGCAGAACACCGCCTGGACGGGCGACCTGCAGCACGCCGGTGTGCGCATCGGTGCCGGAGCGGTGATCCGCGAGAGCGCGGTGATCCACCAGGGCAGCTACCGCGAGACCACGGTCGGCGCGCGCAGCTGGGTGCTGAACCGCGCCTACCTCGCGCACGATGTCCTGCTCGGCGCCGACTCCACGGTCTCGGCCGGCGTGAGCATCGGCGGCCACTGCGCCATCGGCGACCGGGTCAACATCGGCATGAACGCCGTCGTGCACCAGCGCCGCATCATCGCGCACGGCGCGATGGTGGGCATGGGCACGCCCGTGACCCGCGACGTACCGCCCTTCGCGAAGGTCTACGGCACGCCGCCGCGCGTCGCGGGCGTCAACGCCGTCGGACTCGACCGCGCCGGCTATCCGGCGGAGCTCGCGGACGCCCTGCTGGCTGCCTACCGCGGCGGGAACCTGCTCACCGAGGGGTGGGTCGTGCCGGAACTCGAAGAGCTCTCGGAGACCATCACGTGGTGGCGCTCGCACGGTGACCTCAAGCCCTCAGTTCTCGCGGATAGAATCTGAGACCGTGAGCGACACTTCCGTTCTGAACGATCCGGACTTCAAGACGCCCGGCGCGAGCCGCGGCCTCTTCGACGTATTCCGGCACCGGTACCTGCTGTCCCTGCTCGTCAGGAAGGGCGTTGCCACCCGATACCACGGCTCGGTGCTCGGCTGGGTCTGGTCGTACGTGCGCCCCGGCGCCCAGTTCCTCATGTACTACCTCGTCATCGGGGTCATCATGGGCGGGCACAAGAACACGCCCTACTTCCCCGTCTACCTGTTCGCGGGCATCGTCGCGGTCAATCTGTTCAGCGAGGCGCTGCGCAACACCACCGGCGCGGTCGTCGACAACCGATCGCTCATCAAGAAGATCTATCTGCCGCGCGAGCTGTTCCCTGCTGCCGCCCTCGGCGTCGCACTCATCCATTTCCTTCCGCAGGCGGCTCTCCTGCTCGTCGTCGCCCTCATCTGCGGGCTGACGATCTCATGGCTCCAGATCGTGTTCTTCCTGGTCGGCGTCCTCATCATCCTGATGTTCGCACTCGGCCTCGGACTGTTCTTCGGCGCCGTCAACGTCGCATACCGAGATGCCAAGAACTTCGTCGACCTGATCCTCATGTTCGCGACCTGGGCGTCGCCGGTGCTCTACTCGTGGACAATGGTGCACGAGCGCGCACCCGAGTGGTTGTTCCGCATCTACATGTCGAACCCCATGACGGGGGCGGTGGAGCTGTTCCACAGCACGTTCTGGCTGCCGCTCGCTCCGAAGGCCGAGCAGCTCCCGACGCTGTCCACCTATGTCGGAATCGGCTTCGCCCTCGCGCTCATCACGCTGCTCATCGGGCAGCTCGTCTTCCGCAAGCTGGAGGGGTCTTTTGCCCAGAACCTCTGACCTCGCTCCTCGGCCCGCCATCGTGCTGGACGATGTGCGCAAGACCTTCAAGATCAAGCACACCCACTCGTTCAAAGAGACGTTCATCGCCTCCCTGCGGCGAAAGCCTCTATCGAGCAATTTCAACGCCCTCGACGGCATCACGTTCTCCGTGCCCGAGGGACAGTCGGTCGCGCTGCTCGGCCGCAACGGCTCGGGCAAGTCGACCACGCTCAAGCTCCTCTCGGGGGTCATGTCCCCCGATCAGGGCTGGGTGCGCACCCGTGGCCGCATCGCCGGCCTGCTGGAGGTCGGTGCGGGATTCCACCCCGACCTCACCGGTCGCGAGAACGTGTATCTGAACGCCGCGATCCTCGGCATGACGAAGGAGGAGACAGACGATCGCTTCGATTCGATCCTCGCGTTCTCCGAGATCGGCGACTTCATCGACACCGAGGTGAAGCATTACTCCTCGGGCATGTACTCCAGGCTCGGCTTCTCGGTGGCCATTCATACCGAACTCGACGTACTGCTGGTCGACGAGATCCTCTCGGTCGGTGACGCGCAGTTCCGGCAGAAGTGCACGACCAAGATGCTCGAACTGCAGGACCAGGGCAAGACCATGTTCGTGGTCAGCCACAACGCCAGCCAGGTGCAGCAGCTCTGCGAGCGCGGGATCGTGCTCGAGAAGGGGCGGATGCTCTTCGACGGCCCGATCGACGAGGCCGTCGAATTCGTGAAGCCCCGAGGCGACGATCAGGAGAACCACTTCCCCATCGTCGGTGCGATCTACGAGCTCTATCGCAAGGACCCGGGCCGCTGGGGTCGTCCGCTCGCTCCCCAGCGCGAGATCAACGAGAACGGCGGCGGGTTTACCCAGGACTTCGACAAAGGCATCATCACTTCATCCGCGGCGCTCGAGCCTCAGCTCGGTGATGCGGCGACGGTCGGCCTCGGCAAGGGCATCGTGCTCGCGGCCTACCGACGATCCGGCGGCCCCGCTGGACCCTGGGGGTTCATGGTCGGCTCTCCGCGAGGCCTGCTCGAGAAGTTCGAAGACCGGAGCATGGAGTTCCAGAACGGCACCTTCGTCTACAACATCGACAGCGGCCTTCGCTTCGACCGGCGCGACTGATCGCGCGCGGCGAGGCCCGCTACCGCTGCGGTTCTTCCTCGGCCCTCGTCCCCGCGAGAACCGCGAGCAGCGGCAGCATCGCCAGCATGGGAATGGCGTATCTCGCCTCGGCGAAGACGGGTGAGATCAGGCAGCTCACCCAGACGAAGGCTTCCAGGACCAGGACAGGGATCGCGATCACCCGGCGTCGGACGAAGGCGATCGCAGCGCAGATCAGCACTGCCCACGTCCAGGCCCCCAGCTTGAGCGTCCACCCGATCACGGGGATATCGGGCAGGCGGTTATCGACCTCGGCGCTCAGCACACGACGATACCCTTCGTTCGTGGTGCGGTCCGAAGGAATCTGCGATAGGAACTCCTCCGACATTCCCGGACCATGAGAGGGATCTTTCAGCTCGTTCGCGTGGAACTGATTCGCCTTCGCCACCCAGTCCGCAGAATTTACCTTCCAGTACGAGACGTTCGGATACCAATAGCCGACCGTCCCTTCGAGGAAGGACTCCAGGTAGGCCTTGGGGTGTTCAGCGCCGAGCTTCGCCCAGAGCAGGAGATACCCGCTGAGATCGGAGTTCAACGCCTCCGTGTCGAGAGCGTTCTTCACCGGATCCGCGAGATGAGGATCGTACAACGCTCCCAGGTTCTTGCCCGAGTAGAAACGAGCGATGCTCTCCCGTTGTTCCGCGCTCAACGACTTCGGGTCGTCTCGCACCACACGACTGATCTGCTGCGAGGGCACGGAGAACATCTCCCGTGTCGAACCCGGGGCGGCGTTCGTCAGGTCCAGGAGCAGGGGCTGCGCCAGAAGATAGAGCACCACCGGCAGCAGGCCGATGGCGAGCCACTTGGCGCGTGCCTTCCACGCGTGGGCGCCGAGGAAGCACACGACGACCAGCACCATCGGGACCATCAGATAGATACCGGTCTTCTTCGAGAACATGACGCCGAGCGCCACGATCATGAAGGTCGTCCAGAGAACTGCTCCCGGCCGTGCACCGGCTCTGAGCCGCTGCACGATGACCGCTCCCGCCGATGCGAGCGCGAGGACGAATGCCGTGAGCCAGACGTCCTTCCAGATGGTGACGGAGTACCACCCGAACAACGGGCTGAGCGCGAAGAAGGCGATGATGATGTTGAGCAGACCCCGCGGTGGTGAAAACCCGCGAAGCGCGTTGATGCTGGCTGCGTAGATACCGGCGAGCACCACCAGCTGCACCGCCGTCACCGCGGAGATCGCCACGGAATAGTTCCCGACAAGCCCGTAGACCGGAACCAGAATGGCTTTGATGATGAGCGTATTCAGCAAGGGATGATGGTCGGAAAGCCAACGCTGGCCCATCGCCTGTTCCAGCTGGTTGAAACTGTCGTTCGTTACCGTTCCCGGCCAGAGCACGAACCAGTACACCGACCAGCAGACAACCAGGATTCCGGCGATAACCAGTATTCGCTTCGCAGGGGACGCGTTCCACAGTCCGCGCGGAGCAGTCGTACCCGTCCACCCCTCCCACCGGCCCGCGGCCGACAGCACGGGCACGAAGAGCAGCGCGAAGCAGGCGGACGCCAGCAGGATCTCCGCACAGAGGATCGCCGCGTGTCCGGCGGTCGATACGCCGAGGGAACCATCCGCCGCGATACGGCTTCCGATCATCTGAGCGGAGCCGAGCATCAGGGAGAGCAGGACCGCCGCCCATCGCGCTCGGGCCGAGGCCCGCTTCCAGGTTCCCGTCCAGACGGCCACGGGCGCTTCCAGGAAGCTGTTCACGCTCGGAAAGAAGCTCATTACGTCCCTCTGCTTTGGGAAGCTTCCGAAGGGCCAGCTATCCGCGCACGTCGAATTCGGTCCCCGCCCCGAGGCCTCGCCGATACTGCGGCAGATCGCCGCCAAATCGTATCCATCTTAATTGAAGCTCCGGTGAAGTCCCGCACGCATCTCAACATGGCCGTCGCCGACTCCAGCATTAGATAAGATACGCAAATGCCCAACACTGAAAGTCGCTCGGGAGAGAACCCCGCGCACGGGGCGACCCGCATCGCAGCGATCGTCCCCTGCTACAACGAGGAACTCACCATCCGCCAGGTGGTAGAGGACCTTCGCGCCTCCCTTCCCACGGCGACGATCTACGTCTACGACAACAATTCGTCCGACGAGACCTCACGAGTCGCGGCGGAGGCCGGCGCGGTCGTCAGACTCGAAAGGCGCAAGGGCAAGGGAAACGTCGTCAGGCGGGCCTTCGCCGACATCGACGCGGATGTGTACCTCCTCATCGACGGCGACGATACCTACGATGCCTCAGCGGCACCCGAGATGGTCGAAACGCTTCTCGCGGGCCCCTACGATCACATTCTCGGCTGCAGGAAGGACGATCCCGCTTCGACGGCGTACCGACCGGGGCACGCTCAGGGGAACCGCATGTTCAACTCGGTAGTGGGCCGCCTGTTCGGGGAGCGAGTCACGGATATGCTCTCCGGCTACCGCGTTTTCTCCCGCCGCTTCGTCAAGTCCTTCCCCGCTCTTTCCCAGGGGTTCGAGATCGAGACCGAACTGACCGTGCATTCCATGGCTCTCCGAGTCCCGCAATGCGAGATTCCGGTCGGGTTCAAGGAACGCCCCGAAGGGTCCGAATCCAAACTCAACACCGTCTCGGACGGTTTGAAGATCTCGAGCCTCATCCTGCGACTCACCGCTCACGAACGCCCCTTCGCCTTCCACGGTTCGCTCGCGCTGCTGTTCTACGTCCTGGCCGTAGTCTTCGGCCTGCCCGTCATCATCGAGTTCTTCGAGACCGGTCTCGTCCCTCGCCTCCCCACCTTCATGCTCGTGGCGGCGTTCGGAACGATCGGCACGCTCATCCTGGCGGTGGGTGCAGTGACTTCCAGCGTCCTGAAAGCCCGGCGCGAGGCGATGCGACTCGCGTATCTGAAGCTTCCCGCGCCGCTCGTCCGCCGCTGAACATGGCGCGGTTTCGCCTGCTCAGCGGCTCCCTGCCCCGCTACCTGATTACAGGCGCGGGGATGAGCGCACTGGACTTCGGTCTCTTCATGCTGTGCTCCGCGGCGTTCGGTGCACCGCCCGCCCTTGCGAACACGATCTCGACCATCATCACCGTTGTGACGAGCTACCAGCTCAATCGGCGCTTCGTGTTCCGAGGGGGCCAAGGCGGCTTCATGCGGTTCCTCTCGTTCGCCGGGGTCACGCTGTTCACTGGTTTGATCGTGCAGACCGGTATCGTGCTGCTGCTCACCGCGCTGCTCTCGACGACTCTTCCCGCACTCCCGGAGTATCTTGTGCACGGTGCCGCCAAGGTCGTCGCGATGGCGGTTGGTGCCCTGTGCAACTACTTTTGCTACAAGATCATCCTCACCCGGAAGTGAAAAAGCGCGAAGACGGGGCCATCGGGCCAGTCGGCCCGCATCTCGCTGTTAGCCTGGCTCAGCGCCCGGCCGAAACGGTGGACCGACCAACCCCGCCCGCTGGACACGCAAACGTTTCCTGAGACGAAAGGGCCCCGGTGCCGAGTTCTCCCCAACGTCCCTCCGCTCGTACGAGGCTTCCCGAAGCGATCCTGCTCCGGCAGGTCACCGCCCCCTTCGATCGGGAACGACCTTGGCGTCGAGATTTCCTCTTCCTGCGACTCACCGAGCGCATCTCCATGCTCTCGAAAGTCTCCGGGAGCATTCACCGACGGTTCGCTAGTCGGCTTCTCAGCCACCCGGATTCGATCGGCCCGTATCTCAGCTATACCGCGCAGAAACAGGGTCGCGGCATCGCCCAGCGGGCCGCACGCGAACTCTCCCAGTCCTCATCGCTTGCACCGGCTCACCTCATCGCGCTCGCCCAATTCTGGAAGTCCGTGGATGCACCCGGTCAGGCGCGTACCTGCGTCCTGCGCGCGATCGAACTCGACCCCCAATACCTCCCGGCCTTCGAGCTCGAGGCATTCCTGCAACGAGACCGGGGGAATCTCCACCAAGAGATTCAGGCGATTGAACAATGCATCCGGCTCTCACCCGATGCCGACACTCTGCAGGAATGGCGGATCCGGCTCGGCGAGGCCTATCTGCGCCAGTCGGCACCCGACCGCGCGTGGCCTTTGCTTCAGGATTTCTCAACGCTCGCCATCGGCGATCCGCGTGCCTTCCACGCAGCCTTTTGCGCCGTCCTTCTCGGGCGGAGCCTGGAGGCGGAAGAGGCGTACGCTCATGCGGCGCCAGTTGCTTCGAACTCGTCGAGCCCGTTCGACATCGTCGCCGCCGCCGTGTTCCAGCTGGATGCGCGCCGTGACGAAGAAGTGCTCCGGCTTCTCGACGGTGTCACCGGTGAACGGGTCCACGAACTCAGATACGCCGCAATGCTCAGGCTCGCGAGAGTCGAGGAGGCTACTGCCGAACTCGACCTCGCTCTCCGCGCCGTTTCGCCCTCCAACTGGGTCGGGCCGACGGCCGCACTGCTCGCAGACCTCCGTCAAGACGCCGACGCGCGCGAACGGTACCTCGCGGTCCCGCCTGCTGCGGAAACTCAACTGACCAGATTCCGCTATGCCGCTCTGGAGCACGATCATGCGGGCGCGGAGAGCGGGGTTCAAGCGCTATTGCGCCGGTCGCCCCGCATCACGGACATCGAGTCGCGGATGACCGTGCAAGACCTCGACCCGGCGATCCCAGCGCTCCTCGATACGCTGAGGGTCCGCACCGATCCCGCCCAGCGAGCATCGGTGCTCGAAGAGCTCGCGCTCCGGGCGAGCTCCCAGGAGTTCCTCACCGCCACGAACCTCGAGCTCGCCCGAGCCCTCGCGTCCTGCGGAGAGTGGGAGCGCGCCTGGGTTGCGATCTGCCGGGCGCAGAGCCAGCTCCTTCCCGCGGTTTCCCTCACCACGGATCCAGGCGCCGAAGTCCAGACGGACACGTACACCAGGTTCTCCGAATTCTGCAAGATGCTGCCCGTCGTTAGGAACCACGTCGTCTACGAGTCCTTCCACGGCGCATCGGTTTCCTGCAACCCCTATGCGATCTGCCGCGATCTTCTCGAGTCGGAGGAGCATCGCGATCTGCGGCACATCTGGATCGTCCGCCCGGATGCTCATCTCCCGGCCGATCTCGTAGGCCACCCGAATGTCGCGTTTATCCGGAAGGGGTCACCCGCTCAGGCTCAGGCGCTCGCGACTGCCGGATACCTCATCAACAATTCCACGTTCGAGTGGTACTTCACGCGCCGACCCGAACAGCGCTACCTCAATACCTGGCACGGAATCCCGTGGAAGACCCTCGGAAAGGACAACCGGGCGGAGCCGTTCGCCTATGGCAATGTCGCGAGGAACCTCCTGCAGGCGACCCATATCGTCGCCCCGGATCCGCACACCATGCGCGTGCTGACCGAGGGAATGGACATCGACATGATCGTCCCGGCCCGACTCGCGCTCATCGGCGCGGCTCGCAACGATCTCTCGACGCGCACGGCTGATCGGATCCGGATCAGAAAGCAGCTCGGACTCCTCGCCGATGAACCGCTCGTCCTCTTCATGCCCACCTGGAAGGGGCTCATGGAGGAACGCAGCGCCGAGACCGATGAAGTACTCCGCGATGCCCGGGAGATGAGCGGGAACGGGTATCGTGTCGTCGTCCGTGCCCACCATTTCGTCCGAGCGGCATTCCTCGCGGAAACTGACGGAGGCGCGCCTGACGTCTTCTTCGCCCCGGAGGACATCGAAACAAATCTCCTCCTTGCAGCAGCAGATGTTCTCGTGACCGATTTCTCGAGTGTGCTGTTCGACGCGGCGGCGGTCGGCCTCCCCGTCATCAAGCTACTGCACGACCAGGCCGCCTACGAGCATGCCCGGGGCCTGTACTTCTCCGCCGATGAGGTCCCCGGAGAAAGCGCGTCCTCGGCTGCCGCGGCCAAGGATCTGATCCGAGACGCCATCTCTGATCCGGTCGGATTCGCTAAGCGCTCGCTCCCGGCGGTCACCCGGTTCGGCGGACGGGCCGACGGTCATCACGCGGAACGGACACGCCGGTTCTTCTTCGAAGACGCGACGCCCGAGCACGCAGTCGAGCTGGAGCAGCATGAACAGCTGCTGCTGTCCGTCGGCGGGCTCTCCCCGAACGGCATCACCCGCGCTCTGCGCAGCCTGCTCGGGACGCTGGACGGCTCTCCCCAGACCACACTGCTCGTCTCCCCGGACCCGCTGAACAATGCGACTCCCGACACCGTTCAGGACGTTCGGCAATACGCGAAGTTGAATCTCGCGGTCGGAGGACGTGCGGGGACCCGGATGGAACGAGAGGTGCTCAGGTACTTCTCCACACGGAACTACCGCCGCCATCCCCTGTTCGATTCGCTCATCGCGTCATCGCGGCGAGGCGAGGCCCGTCGCCAGTTCTCCGATGTCGAGTTCGGGGCCGCGGTGGACTTCGATGGGTACGATTCCCTTCGGGCGGCGCTCATCGGCATGGGGGTCCGGAGCGCACGAAAACGAGGCATCATCCTCCACAGCGAGATCTGGAAAGAGATCATCACTCGATTCCCACGGGTGCAATCGGGCCTGCGGCATCTCGATTCGTTCGATTTCGCGGGCTCGGTCAGCGATGGTGTTCGGCAAGCGAACCAGGAATCGCTCGCGACGAACCTCGGAGTGCCCGCTGCGCTCCACCGGACCGTCGAGAACACGATCAATGTTCCCGAGATCCTGGCGATGAGCCATGCGGAACTCGATGAGAGCGATCGTCAGTGGTACGCCGGACCAGGTGTGCATGTCGTCCTGGTCGGTCGGCTCTCACCCGAGAAGAATCATGAGTCCCTGCTTCGCGCGCTGGCCGACAGCCGCGACCGTCTGTCTCAAAGGCTCACGCTGACTTTCCTGGGCGACGGTCCGTTGCGGCTCAAGATCGAACAGCTGGTCGCGGAGCTTGAGCTCCAGGACATCGTCCGGCTCCGCGGTCTGGTCGCCAACCCCTATTCCCATCTGCGAGCTGCTGGGGCGCTCTTCCTCCCCTCGCTCCATGAAGGACAGCCGCTGGTGATCCTCGAGGCGTTGACCACTCGCACTCCGGTCGTCGCGTCCGATATCCCGGGCTCCCGATCCGTGCTGAAAGACGGCCAGTACGGAGTGCTCGTTCCGCTGTCTCACGATGGCCTCATCGAGGGGCTGGAACGGATCGCTTCAGGCGATCTGGTCCCAGCGACCGCGTTCGACCCGGCCGCGTTCACGGAGGAATCGCGAGGGATGTTCCTGGACGCGATCGGGTGGAAGCCGACCAGCTGACCGGAGCGCTTTCCGGCGGTTCCCACGAACGTCCATCTCGTGGGAACCGCTCAATCCGTTGCCTTCGCGACGGGAGCCGCATCCTCCGCCACCCGGCGCAGCCGCCTCGATGCCAGCGTCGTCGCGCCGATCGTGATCATCGCGCCGAGCAGGATCGCGGCCCCCTCGCCCGAGGCGAGGATCCCGAGCGTCTCGCCCATCGAGACGGCGGCGATCGGGACGCCGAGCTGCGCGGCCGTCACGATGGCCGCCGGCCACGGCTGCCGCAGCAGCACCGGGATGCAGTGGACGAGGAGCGCGCCGAGGCCGAGCACGACTCCGAGGAGGATCGCCTGCGGGTGCGTCACGAGGTGGCGCAGATCGATGGACGCTCCCAGCCAGACGAAGAAGATCGGGGCGAACAGCCCCTCCGTGATGGCGAACAGCTGTTTGCCGAGCCGTTCGGGCTCGCCCGCGGCCGCGAGCGCGATCCCGCACGCGAAGCCCGCGAGCATGACCGAGACGTGCAGCGCGGTCGCGACTGCGGCGACCGCGAACACCACCACCAGCCAGAAGCGCAGCTCGATCGCGAGCGAGTGCTCTCGGGACACCGCGCGGATCCGCGCCTCGAATCCGCGGGTGACGAGCAGTCGCGCGACCCAGGCGGCGACCAGCGCGGCGGCGATGACCACGAGCGCGCCCAGACCGGCGCCGAGCGCGTTCTTCGGTTCGATGGCGAGCGGCAGCAGCACGATGCAGACGGCATCGGCGACGGCGAGCTGGGGCAGCAGCTGCTCGAGCACGGGCACGTCGGTGCGCACCCCGGCGAGGGCGGGGAGCACCAGGCTCGCCGACGACGAGGCGAGCAGCACCGCGTACAGCCACCCGTGATCGGTGCCGAACAGCTGCGCGATCCCGAACCCCAGCGGCACCGAGGCAGCCCCCACGACCGCCGCGCGCAACAGGCCGGTGCGCATGCCGCTGCGCAGCGCCGGATCGCGGATCGGCACGTGGGAACCGGCGACGACCATCACCAGGGCGAAACCGATCTGGCCGAGGAACGCGAACGTCGGCTCCGTGGGGTCCGCGATGCGGAATCCGCTCTGCCCGAGGATCAGACCGACGGCGAGCTCGCCGATGACCACGGGCAGGCGCAGCCGGTCGGGCAGCGCGAGCAGGGGTCCGAGCAGCGCGACCGCGCAGATGAGGGCCAGCAGCGCGAATCCCATGTCGACCTCCTCGCTCTGAGCCGACAGTACCGCGAGCCGCCCGCGGTCGGCTACCGGGCGCGATCGCCGGGGAGCCCCCCGCCCACGAAGCGGCGGAACAGCACCTTCTTGACGCCCGCGGGGAGCAGGCGGTACGCGCCCTTCACGACCACGTTGCGCAGGTATTGGCCGCGCGAGACGAACCCCATGCGCAGCATCGCCCGCTGCAGCCGCGCCTCCGTCTTCGCCTCCGTCCAGCCGCCGCGGCGCTGGAACGAGCCGGCGCCGACGCGATACTTGAGCAGGGGCTCGGCGAGGTTCTCGACCTTCGCGCCGGAGGCGATGAGCCGGATGCCCAGCCAGTAGTCCTCCATCTTGCCGAACGGCTCGTAGCCGCCGATCTTCGCGATGGCGTCCGCCCGGTACATCATCGTCGGGTGGTTGAAGGGGTTGTGCGTGCGCGCGTGCTCGCGGATCCGCTCCGGCCCGGTCGGCGGGACCCTCAGCGCACCGGTCGTCTCCGGGTCGTGCTCGAACTCGACCATGCCCGTGCCGACCAGGTCGTACCCCTGCTCGATGAGCGCCCACTGGCGCGCGAACCGCTCGGGCACTGAGACATCGTCGGCGTCCATGCGCGCGATCACCGGATGCGTCGCCCGCGCCAGGCCGGCGTTCAGCGCCTCGGTGAGACCCCGGTTCTGCTCGAGACGCACTACCGAGACCGGGATCGGGCTCTCGCGCTCGATCCGGGTGATCTCCTGCGCGAGCGCGTCGGGCACGGGGCCGTCCTGCACGAGCACCGCCTCGGCCGGGCGCAGGGTCTGCCGGTCGACGCTGCTCTCGAAGGCGAGGCGCAGGAACCCGGCGTCGTCCCCCGCGTAGACGGGCAGCAGCAGCGAGAAGTCGGCCTGGGTCATGTTTCTACTGTAGGGCGGTGGGGTGGTGTTGGTGGGTGCCGTTGGCTTCGGAAGGAGATCCGGGTTCAGAAGGATGTTTCACGTGGAATCCTCCTTCTGAACCCGAATCTCCTTCGGGAAGAGATGATCGAGATCTGAGGACGCCTGGAAGAACAGGGAACGCCGGACCGACGCAGGCGCTCCTACCGCTCGAGCAGCCGGACCTGGTCCATGACGTCGTCGGGCACGCCCGCGGTCGCGAGGACCTCGGTGGACGCGCGGGGGCAGGTGCGCCAGCCGTCGCGCCAGCCGCGGCGGAGGCCGTCGCGCAGCACGGATCGGTCCTGCGAGGCGCGGAACGTGCGCACCCAGCGCCGGGCGGTGGCCGCGATGTAGAGCGCGTTCTCCCAGCAGTAGAGCGCCTTCGAGAGCCGGAACACCCAGAGCTTGTTGCGCACCTCGAAGAAGAAGCGGGGGCCGGGATCCGCGTCGCTCGACCCGCGCTTCGCCGTCTTGTGGGTGACCACGGAGTCGGGCACGAACAGACCTCGCGCCCCGCGCAGCAGGCGGGCCGAGTACTCGAAGTCGTCGTTCCACAGGAAGTAGTCGGCGATGGGCAGTCCCAGCTCGCGCACCCGCGCGGCGCGCAGGAACGCCGACACGAACGAGATCGACCGGATCTCCATCGCACCGACGGAGGCCGCCCGCTCGCGCTCCGCGCGCGACGCACGGATCTTTGCCTTCGGCGTGTTCATCGGGTGGTCCGCGCCGTCGGTCCAGACCACACGCGAGCCCATCACTGCGAGATCGTCCTGCCCGCTCGCGCGATAGCGCTCGAACGTCGCGAGCGCACCCGAGAGCGCGTCGGGGCCGGGCACCGTGTCATCGTCCATGACCCACACCCAGTCGGTCGCGGGATCGGCGACCGCCGCCGCGATCCCCACCGCGAAGCCACCGGCGCCGCCCGTGTTCTCGGTCAGCCGGATCAGGCGGGCCCGATCCCCCCACGCGGCCAGCAGTTCGGCCGCGACCGCGTCGGAACCGTCGTCCGAAGCGTTGTCGACCACCACGAGACGATCGACCGGACGGGTCTGCGCCGCGAGCGCTTCCAGCGCCTCGCGCAGCAGCTCCCGGCGATTCCACGCGACGAGCACCGCGGTCACCCGCAGCGCGCCGGAGGCGCCCGCCGAGCCCGCGCCAGTTCCCGAGCCGGCAGAAGGCCCCGTGGCGGCTCCCCCGCTCACTACTTGCCTTCTTTCTTCGGAGTCGCCTTGACGATGCCCTGATCCACCAGCTGCTGGATCGTGGCGAAGTCCGGGTTCTCGGGATCCACCGCGGGCGGCACGAGCTCGACGTTGACGGGCGGGAACTCCCGGGACTTGCCCGCAAGGTCCACGAACCGGCCCAGCATCGAGCTCGGGATGTCGGTCTCGACGAGCTGCTTGCCCGCGGTCGCGATGTCCTGGAACCGCGCCAGCACGTTGGTCGGATTCATCTGCGCGAGGATCGCGGCCTGCAGCTCGCGCTGCCGCTCCATGCGCGAGTAGTCGCCCGCCGCAGATCCGTAGCGCGAACGCGCGTACCACTGGGCCGTGTAGCCGTTCATGTGCTGCTTGCCCGGCTCGATCCAGCCGTCGACACCGTTCTGGTATTGATCGCCGCCGATGGGCAGCCGCTCCTTCACATCGATCTCGATGCCGCCGAGCGCATCGATCAGCTGCGAGAACGCGTCCATGTTGACGAGCACGTAGAACTGGATATCGAGGCCGGTCGCGCCCTCGACGGCCTCCTTGGTCGCTTCGATGCCGGGCGAGGAGTGCTGTTTCTTCGCGTTCGGGTAGAGCTCCGGATAGAACAGCTCCGCCTCGGCGTAGACGCCGTTCAAGATGCAGCGGCCCACCTGGCAGCCGCCCCACTCGCCGAACTCGTTGGGGCCGACGCCGAAGCCGTTCGGGTGCATCTTCGCCATCGGCGAGCCCTTCGAGAAGGGCACGTTCGCAAGCTCGCGCGGCACGCCGATGATGGTCGACTGGCCGGTCTTCGCGTCCACGCTCACGACCGAGATGCTGTCGGGGCGCAGCCCCTCGCGGTCGGCGCCGGCATCGGTGCCGAGCAGCAGGAAGTTGTAGCGGCCCTTGACGGGCTCGACCGCGGGCGCCCCCGCGAAGAGGTCGTCGAGCAGGCCGCGGGTCGAGGCGACGGTGGTCGCCGCCCAGGCCGCGCCGAAGGCCGGCACGATGGTCAGCAGCACCGAGATCACCGCGATGGGCACGCGCCAGTTCGGCTTCACCCGCACCAGCTTGGTGAGCCGCAGCGTGTCGAAGCCGAGCACGAGCCAGAGGATCGCGTAGAGGACGAGCAGCCAGGTCAGGACGAAGAGGAACCAGCTGTTCGTGAACAGCGTGAGCGTGTCGGCGCGCGCCGCGAGCAGGCCGACCACGGTGAGGACGCCGGCGAGGATCAGCACGACCGTCGCGGTGATTCCGAAGCGGCCGAGCTTGCGGTTGCCCGCGAGCAGCTGCGCGCTGCCGGGCAGGACGAAGCCGAGCAGCACGAGCCACCTCGCCCGCTTGGTCATCAGCGGGGGCGAATCGAGATCGGGGTTGCGGATCGGCCGCTCGAGCTCGATCGAGCTCATCCGGAGTACCCGCCGGGGTTGCTCGACTGCCAGGCCCACGCGTCGCGGCAGGCCTCCGCGAGGGAGCGGGTGGTGCGCCAGCCGAGCTCGGTGTTCGCCTTCGCGGGGTCGGCGACCACTTCGGCGACGTCCCCGGAGCGCGCCGGGACCAGGTCGTAGGGCACGGGGCGGCCGGAGGCTTCCTCGAAGGCGCGGACGACCTCGAGCACGCTGGATCCGGTGCCGGAGCCGAGGTTGTACGCGGTGACCCCGGCGGCGATGTGCTCGAGCGCGGAGACGTGGCCCTCGGCCAGGTCCATCACGTGGATGTAGTCGCGCACGCCGGTGCCGTCGGGAGTCGGGTAGTCGCCGCCGAACACGCTGAGCCGCTCGCGCTTGCCCACCGCCACCTGCGCGATGAACGGCATGAGGTTGTTGGGGATCCCGCTGGGGTCCTCGCCGATGCGGCCGGAGGGATGCGCGCCGACGGGGTTGAAGTAGCGCAGCAGCACGGCCTCGAGCTCGGGCCAGGCGACCTGGGTGTCGCGGACGATCTGCTCGATCATCGCCTTCGTCCAGCCGTAGGGGTTGGTCACGCCGACCCCGGCGGGGTGCGCCTCATCGATCGGCACGCGCTGGGGCTCGCCGTAGACCGTCGCCGACGAGCTGAACACGAACTTGGCCACTCCGCGCTCGCGCATGAGGTCGAGCACGGTGAGCGTCGAGTCGAGGTTCACCCGGTAGTAGCGGGTGGGCTGCGCGACCGACTCGCCGACCGCCTTCAGCCCGGCGAAGTGGATGACGGCGTCGAACTCGACGCCGTCGAGCGCGGCACGGGCGGCCTCGCGCTCGGCGAGGTCGACCTCGATCACGGGGATGCTCCGCCCGCTCAGCGCCTCGACCCGACGCACCGCCTCGGGGCTGCTGTTCGAGAAGTCGTCGACCACGATGACCTCGTGCCCGCGCTCGAGGAGCACGAGCGCGGTGTGCGAGCCGATGTAGCCGGCACCGCCGGTGAGAAGTACACGCATAGCGTCTAGGGTAGGGCCGCTGCCGGGAGAGAACCTGCGACGCGCTCCGGAACCTCCGAAAGGAGCTCCTCCGCCGTCGGCCGCGCCTCCCGAAGGGCGGTGACACCGCAGGGTTACGATTCGGTGACGCTTCAGCGCGCTCCGGGCCTGCGCACAGCAACCGATTCCGTAGAATCAAACCTGTCGGGCGATTCACAGCTTGGCGGGGACGGAGGGGTTAGGTGGGGACGCTCACGCTGATCGGCGAGCCCTTTCCCGGGTGGGACAGCGCACTGCAGGCCGCAGCCGCGCAGGACCTCACGGAAGCGGTCGCCGTCGCGGCTCCCCGCGGGTGCAGCGCCCGGCTGCTGATCGCCAAGGGCACGGAGACACCCGCTCTGGAATCGCCGCGCGCCCGCGTCGAGACCCTGCCCCTGAAGGCGGGCATGCTGCCCGTGCTGTGGCAGTCTGGCGCCTCGGCCCGGCCCCTCGACGGCGAGTTCGTGCACGCCCTGACCCCGATGGTCCCGCTGCGCAGCCGCGACGACGGCGACGGCACCCAGACCTCGGTCGCGATCCCCCACGGCATCGCCTGGCAGGCTCCCGAGCTGATGGGCACGACCCAGGCCCGCCTCTTCCGCTCCTTCGTGCGCCGCGCGGTGCGCCTCGCCGACGTGATCGTCACCTCGACCCACGCGACCGCGAGCGCGCTGCAGGAGCACTTCGGGCCCGAACTGGCGGTCCAGGTGCTGCCGCTCGCAGCCCCCACCCGGATCATGCGCCCCTCCGACGCCGCCGAACGCCGCGTCGAGCTGGAGCTCCCCTCGACCTACGTGGTCACGACCGCGGCGCCCGGCGAATTCGGTCGGCTCGACTGGATCCTCGACGCGATGCGCGCCGACCCGTCGATCCCGGCGCTCGTCGTGCTCAGCGGCAGCTTCCCCGCGCCCGGCGATCCGCAGAACGCCGAGGGTGCGGACCCGAAGCTCACTGCCGCGATCCCGACCGAGCTGCAACACCGCGTCACGGTGGTCCGCCCCCGCGAGCTCGAAGACATCGGAGCCGTGCTCTCGGGCGCCGAGCTGCTCGCGCTGCCCCAGGCGGGCATCGGCACCGGCTACGAGCTGCTCGCCGCACTGTCCGCGGGGGTTCCCGCGCTGCACGGCGGCAGCGCCGTCGCGGCGGAGCTCGCCTTCGAGGGCGGGATCGGCGCGGAGGATGCCACGGCATTCGCCGGTGAGCTCTCCCGGATCATGCGCGACGACGCCGAGCGCTCCCGGCTCTCGGTGCTCGCCGAGGATCAGTCCCGTTCGTACTCGTGGGCCAGCACCGCCTGGCACCTGTGGGAGATCCACGCCAACATCTGACCCGGCGCGTCACCGTCAGCGGTGCG
The DNA here is from genome assembly GCF_000980875.1 of Leucobacter sp. Ag1. Lineage (GTDB taxonomy): Bacteria > Actinomycetota > Actinomycetes > Actinomycetales > Microbacteriaceae > Leucobacter > Leucobacter iarius. Next base: position 51,960 of record NZ_LAYO01000096.1, read on the forward strand.
CGCTCCGCGCGTGCCCGACGGCGGCGGCCGCCGCGGTGAGCGCGGAGACCGCGACCAGCGCGACGGCGGCGCCCCAGCCCCAGTGCGCGAACACGAGGCCGCCGAGGCCGCCGAGCAGTGCCGAGCCGATGTAGTAGCCGAGGTTGTAGAGCGACGGCGCGAGACTGCGCCCGGTGTCGGCACGTCGACCGATCAGACCGCTCGCGATGGTGTGGGCGCCGAAGAACGCTCCGGTGAACAGCACGAGTCCGAGGACCACGGCGGGGAGCCACAGGAGCAGCATGAGGCCGAGTCCGAGGAGCATGAGCGCGATGCACCCGAGCTGCACTCGCACGGGTGATTCGAGGCCGGCGAGCGGCCCCCGGCTCCGCCCGCGGTGCGTTCGCGCGATGACCGCCCACACCTGGCGCGAGGCGACCGCACCGGCCAGGTAGGCCAGGAAGAGCCAGGACACCTGGGCCGTGCTCAGCCCGAACGGGGCCTCCTGCAATCGGAAGCCGAGGACGTTGTAGACGGCGACGAAGCCGCCCATCAGGAGGAAGCCCTGCGCGATGAGGACCCGGACGCCCGGGTTGCGGAGATTGGCGAGGAACGCGCGGCCGAGCGGCAGCGGGGGCCCAGGCGGGATGCGGGTCGCCGGGATCAGCGCGAGGAACAGCGCCGCTGAGGCGACCGAGCAGAGGGCGACCGCGGCGACGCCCCACCCCCAGCCGAAGGCGTCGCCGACGAGACCCGAGATGACGCGACCGGCGAGCCCGCCGATGGTGGTGCCGGCGACGTAGCTGCCGACGGCGGCGCCGAGCGCCGCGGGCGTCACGATCTCGGCCAGCGCGGTGACGGCCAGCGCGGGCAGTCCCGCGAGCGCGAGCCCCTCGAGGAAGCGGACCGCGACGAGCGCGGGGAGCGTCGGCATGAACGGGACCAGCAGGCCGATTCCGAGCGCGACGAGCAGCGACCAGCGCATCGCGGCCACGCGACCGATCCGGTCGGAGATCCTCGCCCAGGGAACGACCCCCACCGCGACGCCGAGCGTGGCGGCGCCGATCACCCACGAGACGGCGCCCGTGTCGCTGCGGAACTCGTGCGCCAGCTCGGTCAGCACGCCCTGCGGGGCGTACAGCTGCGCGAAGGTCGCGAAGCCCGCGCCGAACAGCGCGACGAGGGCGCGCTTCGCGACCCGGCTGTCGCCCGGAACCCGGGGGTCCGACGCGGTCACGCGCCGAGACCGCTACTCGGCGGCCGGAGCCGCGGCTTCGGCGGCGACGCGCGCCCGCAGCGCGGTGTTCTTCTGCTCCACCTGCGCTTCGAGGTCCGCCGCATAGGCGTCGAGCCGCGCCGCCACCGCGGGATCGCTCGCGCCGAGGATGCGCGCGGCGAGCAGGCCCGCGTTCTTGGCGCCGCCGATGCTGACGGTGGCGACCGGGATCCCGCCGGGCATCTGCACGATCGAGAGCAGCGAGTCGAGCCCGTCGAGCTTGGCGAGCGGCACAGGGACGCCGATCACGGGCAGCGTGGTCATCGAGGCCACCATGCCGGGCAGGTGCGCGGCACCGCCGGCGCCCGCGATGATGGCGCGCAGACCGCGCCCCGCGGCGGATCGAGCGTACTCGACCATCTTGTCGGGCGTGCGATGCGCGCTGACCACCTCGACCTCGTGCGCGATGCCGAACTCGCGCAGCACGGCCACGGCGTCCGCCATCACGGAGTAGTCGGAGTCGGAGCCCATGATGACGCCGACCAGGGGCTGCACGCGCTCACCAGTCATGTCGCCTATCGTAGCGATCACCGAGAGGGAAGCCGGCCGTCGGGGCCGGCGGAGAGGGGGTGCCGTGGCCGACCGACCGCCGCTGCTCTACGTCGAGGACGATTCCGAGATCGCCGAGATGACCGTCGAGGTGCTCTCGGAGGTCTACGACGTCGACCTCGCCGCCGACGGCACCGCGGCGCGCGACCGCGCGCTCGGACGCCGCTACGAGGTCATGGTGATCGACCGCCGGCTGCCCGGCCTCGACGGCGTCGAGCTCGTCGAGGCGATCCGCACCGCCCACATCGCCACGCCGATCCTCATGCTCACCGCTGCGGGGAGCACCGCCGAACGGGTCTCCGGGCTCGACGCCGGAGCCAACGACTACCTCGTCAAACCGTTCGACTTCGAGGAACTCCTCGCCCGCCTGCGCGCGCTGCGCCGCGGCTTCCACCCGAGCGGACAGCGGCGCGACATCGGCGAGTGGGGCTTCACCCCCGGATCCCGCGCGCTCTACTCGCCGACCGGGCTCCGCATCGCGCTCACCGAGACCGAGAACGCCCTGCTCGACCTGCTGTCCGAGAGCCCCGACCACGTGTTCTCCCGCGCCGAGATCCTCGACGCGGTGTTCTCCCCCAACGAGACGCCGGGCTCCGTCGACACCTACGTGTCCTACCTGCGACGCAAGTCGACCCCGGGCATCGTCGAGACCGTGCGCGGCGCGGGCTACCGGGTGGGGGCTCCGTGACCGGCCGCGAGCGGACGGCCGAACGGCGGGCCGCGCTCCGGATCGGGCTCTGGGTCGGCGCCGCCTCGATCCTCGCGCTCGCCGCGGGCACCGCGATCCTGGTCGTACTGATCGTCTCGCGATCGCAGCGCCTCGACGACCTCGCCGGGCGGGGTCCCGGCGAGCCCGCCGGCTCGGGCGGCCCGGCCGGGATCCCGAACGGGGATCACGTCGTCGTCGACGTCGACTTCGTCCTGCCCTGGCTGCTCGCGCTCAGCGCGATCGGCGTGCTGCTGCTCGCACTCATCGCCTGGTTCGCCGCACGCGCCGCGCTGCGGCCGATGGCGGAGGCGATCGAGCTCCAGCGCCGCTTCGTCTCGGACGCCGGGCACGAGCTGCGCACCCCGCTCACCGCGCTGTCGAGCCGGGTGCAGATCCTCGAACGGCGCCACGACCGCGGCGAACCGCTCGGCCCCACGATGGATCGGCTCCGCAGCGACGCGGCCGTGCTGAGCGACACGCTAAACGACCTGCTGCTTCTCGCCGAGACCAGCTCCGCCCCGCCCGGCACCTGCGATCCGGGCGCCGCCGCGACGTCCGCCTGCGAGCTCCTGGCCCCGCTCGCCGCCGAGGCGGGGATCGCGCTGCGCGCCCCGCACGACGGCGTGCTCCGCGTGCCCCTCGCCGAGGCCACGCTCGCCCGGCTCTGCGTGGCGCTCGTCGACAACGCGATCCAGCACGCCCCGAGCGGAAGCACCGTCACCGTCACCGTCGCCGCCGAGCAGGACCGCTCAGGGCGCCGCACGGCCGTGCTCCGGGTCGCCGACACCGGGCCCGGCATCGATCCGGCGACCCGCGACCGCGTCTTCGAGCGCTTCTCGCGCGGCTCGGAGACCGGTCGGAGGCGCGGGTTCGGGCTCGGCCTCGCCCTCGTGCGCGAGGCCGCGGAGCGGCTGGGCGGGCGCGTGGGCGTCGAACGCACCGGCCCCGACGGCACGGTGATGCGCCTCGACCTGCCCGCCGTTCCGGAATGACCCGGCTGGCCGTCGGTTCCGGCGAGCTCGCCATGCCGCGGGTCAGCGGCGATCAGGATGCGCGCGCCCGGTCCCGATGAGCGCGAGCGCATCCGCGTCCGAGGCACCGATCTCGACGCCCGCCGACCAGCGGCGCACCCGCCCGTCGGCCCCGACGACGAGTCCGTTCGTCTCGGGCGCGGCACCGATCCAGCTCAGGTCCGCGCAGCCCGACACCGCGGCGACCGTCGCCCAGGCATCGGCGACGGCAAGGTCCGCGGCCACGACCGAGGCCCCGACCGCCTCGGCGGTGCGCCCGCTGCGCGGATCGACGAGGTGCCCGCCGCGCTCGGCCCGCCCCGATGAGGCCACCGCGCCATTGCGCAGGCCGACCCGGGCGAGCACCGCTCCCCGGTCGAGCGGATCGGCGATCCCGATGCTCCAGACCCAGTCGGAACGCTCCGCGGTGAACACGCGCACGTCGCCGCCCGCGTTCACCGCGACCGCGTCGACGTCCGCGTCGAGCAGCGGGGCCAGGCAGGCCGCCGCCGCGCGCTCGACCGACCAGCCCTTCACGTATCCGGTCGGATCGAAGCCGCCCCGCCACTGCGCCGAGAACCGCCCGCCGCTGCGCGACCCGATCCGCGCGCACGCGGCCGCGACCTCGGCGACCTCGGCGTCGGCGTCGATGAGGAGCTCCCCGCGCCGAATCCGGGAGACCGTCGAGTCGGCGATGAAGGTCGAGAACTTCCGCTCGTCGGCGCGCACCCGCTCGAGGAACGCCGCGCAGGCCCGGGAGACCGCGGCATCCGCGCCCGCGTGCGTGCGCGGCAGCACGTGCACGCTCAGCACCGTGCCCATGGCCTCGGCCGTCATCGCGGTGCGCGGGCGCCGCGTCCCCGTGGGCTCCGGCGCCCGCGCCCGCGCCCGCGCCCCGGCCGCTCCGCTCATGCGCGCGCCCGATCGATCGCGGACTGCAGGGACTGCTCGTACCCGTCGCTCGTGTACGTCGCGCCCGACACCAGGTCGACGTTCGCGGTGGTCTTGCCGATCGTCTCCGAGACGAGCTGGGGGATCGCCTGCGAGTTGATCATCTGGTCCCGGCCGCCGCCATTCGGGTACTGCGGCACGTCGACCGCCGAGATCACGCCGCCCGACACGGTGATCCGCACCTGCACATCGCCGTAGCGGGTCGACACCGCGTCACCGAGGTACGTGCCGGTCGCGAGGCCGCTCGCGGCCGTGCTCGGCACCGGGCTCGTCGTCGCCGGGGCACTCGATCCCGAAGCCGAACCCGAGGTCGATCCCGAAGCGGATCCGCTCGTCGTGCTCGAGGGCTTCGGCTGCACCGCAGCCGAAGCCGATACAGCCTCGCCGAGCGAGGTCCGGTAGCTGAACAGCAGCACCAGTCCGCTGACGGTGGCCATCAGGGCGATCCAGATCTTCTTCATGAGCGGGCCTCCTCAGGCTCCTCCGGTCGAGAACGATTCGCGGTGCAGGCGTTCACGGCGCACGCCCACGGCGCGCAGGTCGTCGGCGACGGCGTCGGCCCACGCATCCGGTCCGCACAGGTAGACGTCGGTGCGGTCCAGATCCTCCGCGATGTAGCGGAGCAGCTCCGGTCCGTTCCAGGCCGCGTGCGTGGCCGGCAGCCAGGTCGACCCGACACGGGTGCGCGCGCCGTTCATCTCGATGTGGCGCACCCCGCGGCGGCGGACCAGCTCGGCGATCGCGGCCCGCGAGGAGGCGGCCCCCGGTTCGTGGTCGCGGGTCACGAGCGTGGCCTCGCCCGGCGCGTACCGCTCGGACTGCAGCAGCGCAACGAGGGGCGCGACCCCGAAACCAGCTCCGAGCATCAGCAGGTGCTGGCCGCGGCGCTGCTCGCCGGTCATGGCGCCGAATGGGCCTTCGAACAGGACCGGCACGCCCGGGGCGAGGCGGGTGAGGCGCGCGGTACCGTCGCCGACGAGCTGGGCCGAGATCACGAGACGGTCCGCGGTCGGCGCCTCCGCCAGCGAGAACGGATGCCCCCGGGTCCAGCCCGGTCCGTCGAGGAACCGCCACACCAGGAACTGCCCCGCGGCCGCCCCCAGCCGGTCGAGACGCCGGCCGCGCATCACGACCCGTACGCCGCGCAGCCCGTCGGCCTCGACGCGATCGACTGCGACGCGGTGCCGGAGGGATCGCGCGAGCGGACGCAGCGCCCGGAACCAGAGCACCGCGGCCGCGGTCGCTCCCCAGAGCGTCCACCACACGGTGCTCGTGAGCGCATCGCCGGCGAAGTCGCCGCCGGTCCAGATCATGTGCGGGATCGCGAGGCCCACCCCGAGGTACGCGTAGAGGTGGAGCAGGTGCCACGATTCGTAGCGCAGACGGCGCCGGGCGCGTCGGGCAGAGGTGAGACCGACGAGCACGATGAGCAGGGTGCCGGCGACGGCGAGCAGCATGCCCGCGTAGTTCCACGTGAAATCCCACAGCTGCAGGAGGGGGTTCTCGCCCGACGCGATCCCGTAGCCGATCACGAGGAGCACGATGTGGGCTGAGAGCAGCCCGAACGACCACATGCCCACGATCCGATGCGCCCGGATCATGCCGTCCCGACCGAAGCCGCGCTCGAAGAGCGGGACCCCGGCGAGCAGCAGCACCTGCAGCAGCAGGAGTTCGGCCGCGACGAGTCCGGTCAGACGGCCGAGCGAGTCGAGGGCGTCGGCCGGAGCCCCCGAGAAGGCTGCGGCGATCGCCTGGAGGCCGCCGCCCCGCACCCAGAGCGCCGCGACGAGCAGCGAGACGGCCCAGACCAGGCTCACCGCGCCGAGACGCCAGCGGTCGCGGCGTCGGGCGCGACGTCCCGGGTCGTGCGCCGGATCGGGATCCGGCCCTGCGGCGATGCCGCGCGATGCGGTACTGGTGCTCATGCTGCGATCGTCGCGACCGGTTTCTCAACTGAGGCTCAGAAAGCCGCGCTTCCAGCGAGCTCACGCGAGAGACATATGGAACTCCCAGCATCGGGTGTGGCCGCCCGGGCCGTTTGCGGTTCGCTCGCGCGGCTGCCTATGCTGAGGGCGCCCGCGCGGCGGGCGACGAGCGGAGCCGCCCCTCGGGCCGGCGGATCGAGGGAGACCGGATGAGCGCAGCAGAACCCGCGCCGCCCGGCGCGCCCGTTCCTCAGGATCCCCGCCTGCGCCCGGTTCCCCCGCCGCGGTTCAGCGAACCGGCCGACAGCACCGTGCCGCTCGTGCTGCCCGGGCCGCCCATCTCGGTCGTGCTCGGCCCGGCACCGCGGAAGGGTGCCGCCGCGGCCGCTCCCGAACGCGCGGAGGCCCCGGTGCCGGTGCCTGCGCCAACGCCCGTGCCAGAAGCTGCGCCCGTTCCCGTGGCGGAGCCCGAACCGGCACCTCGCACGTCCGTTCCGACGCCCCAACCCCCGCCCGCGCCGCCCGCCGTCGAGACCGCGATCGAGCCGACCACGGTGCCCGCGGCGCCCTCGGCCCCCGCACACGCACCGGCGCCGGCAGCGCCCGCAGCACCAGTACCGCGCCCGGTCTCCGAGCTCGCGCTCGACGATGACGACCTGGAGCTGACCATCGTCGTCCCCCGCGGGGCGCTCCTCACCGACTGGAACCTCGTCGACCGCGACGGGACCGCGTTCCGGCTGCATCGCAGCAACGTACTCGGGCGCAGACCCTCCGGGGCCGGAGCGCCCGAGCACGCGCAGCTGGTGCTGCTCTCGGATCCCGATCGGGTGCTGTCGCGCACCCACGCCCTGCTCGAGGTCATCGACGACGAGGTCTGGGTCACCGATCTGCACTCCACGAACGGGAGCGCGGTGCGCGAGCCCGGGCAGCCCGCCCGTCGCCTCGAACCGGGCACGCGCGTGCGCGTGCTGCTCGGCAGCGTGCTGAGCTTCGGCGGACGCGCGGTCTCGTTCGCGTACGACGGGCACGGCCCCCGGGCCTAGCCCGAGTCGGCGGCTCCTCGTCCGCCGGAGCGCCCGGTTCGCGCGGCCGATCCTTAGTCGAACATGCGCGCGGCCGCGACCGCTTCGGCGCGCACGGCGGCGAGGTCGTCGCCGGTGACGGTGACGTGGCCGACCTTGCGGCCGGGGCGCGGCTGCTTGTCGTAGCTGTGGATCTTGGCCGCGGGGTGCGCGGCGAGCACCTCGGCGTAGCGGACCGGCATGGGGCCCTCGGCGGGGCCGCCGAGCACGTTCACCATGACGGCGGCGGGCCGGGTCATCGAGGTATCGCCGAGGGGCAGGTCGGCGACGGCGCGCAGGTGCTGCTCGAACTGGCTCGTGACGGATCCCTCGATCGAGAAGTGCCCGGAGTTGTGAGGGCGCATCGCGAGCTCGTTGACGAGCACACGGCCGTCACGGGTCTCGAACATCTCGACGGCGAGCACGCCGGTGACGCCGACGCCCTCGGCGACCGTGACGCCGATGCGGGCGGCCTCGTCGAGGGTCGCCGGGTCGGCGACGGGGGCCGGCGCGAGCACCTCGGCGCAGACGCCGTCGCGCTGGATCGTCTCGACGACGGGCCACGCGCGGGTCTCGCCGGAGGGCCTGCGGGCGACGAGCTGCGACAGCTCGCGGGTGAAGTCGACCAGTTCTTCGACGAGCAGCTGCCCACCGCGCCCGTCTTCCGCGAGGGCGGCGAACCAGTCGCGCACCTCACTCGCGTGCGAGACGACGCGGACGCCCTTGCCGTCGTAGCCGCCGCGGGCGGTCTTGACGACGGCGCGGCCGCCGCGGGCGTCGATGAACCCCTGCAGCGCGGCCTCGTCGGCGACCGCGGCCCAGGCGGGCACGGGGACGCCGAGCTCGCCGAGCTTCTGCCGCATGAGGATCTTGTCCTGGGCGAACTGGAGCGCGTCGGGGCGCGGGTGCACTGCGACGCCGCGGGCCTCGAGCTCCCGCAGGATCTCGCCGGGCACGTGCTCGTGATCGAAGGTGATCACGTCGACGGTCTCGGCGAAGGAGGTCACCGTCTCGGGGTCGCGGTAGTCGCCGACCCGGTCGGCGGCGCGCTCCGCGCTCGATCCCTCGTTCTCGGCGAGCACGCTGATGCGCAGGCCGAGGTGGATCGCGGGCGGCACCATCATGCGGGCGAGCTGCCCACCGCCGATGACGCCGATGCGGATGCTGCCGATCTCTTCGATGCTGCTCACCCGATCCATTTTGCCAGGCGGCGACGCGCCGCGCGCCACCAACAATGGTTGACGGGAGACAACGAATCGCATATAGTTGCATTCCGTCAACGATTTGCGACCCCGCACGCGGGTCCGATCCGACCCTCCGTGCCGGCGGGGCCGCGCGACGCCCCGTTCGGCGACGCCGCCGGGCGCCGCGCACGCGCACCGCACGAACCGATCAGTAGAACAGGATCCCAGCACTCCAGATGTCCAGCACGGCAGCACGCTCCACGCCCACCGCCCCCGCCCGGGGCGCCTCCGCGAACGACGAGGTCCTGCACGGCCGCGCCAAGGCCTGGGCCCTCACCGGCCTGTTCCTCAGCATGGCCGTCTCGATGCTCTCGATGACGGTGGTCGGCACCTCGATGCCGATCATCATCGCCGACCTCGGCGGCGACCAGGCGGCATTCACCTGGGTGGTCACCGCCACCATGCTCGCGAGCGCCATCTCGACGCCGATCTGGGGGAAGCTCGCCGACCTCACCAGCAAGAAGGTGCTGCTGCAGGCGTCGCTGATCATCTTCACCCTCGGCTCCGCCCTCGCCGGCACCGCCGAGGGCCCGGGCTGGCTCATCGCGTTCCGCGTACTGCAGGGTCTCGGCGCCGGCGGCCTCGGCGCGCTCGGCCAGATCGTGCTCGCCGAGATCATCAGCCCGCGCGAGCGCGGCAAGTACATGGGCATCATGGGCGCGATCATGGCCGTCTCGACCGTCGGCGGGCCGCTCCTCGGCGGCGCGATCACCGACTCGATCGGCTGGCGCTGGAACTTCACCGTCGCCGTCCCCATCGCCGTCGTCGCGATCATCGTGCTGCAGCGCACCCTGCACCTCCACACCGCCCGCCGCAAGGTCAAGATCGACTACCTCGGCGCGTCGCTCATCTCGATCGGCTTCGCGAGCCTCCTCATCTGGGTCACGCTCGGCGGCACCCAGTTCGACTGGTGGTCGTGGCAGACCGCGCTCATGGTCGGCGGTGGCATCGCGCTGCTCATCGCGGCCGTGATCGTCGAGCTCAAGGTCGAGGAGCCCCTGATCCCGCTCGGCCTGTTCAAGAACCGCACCTTCACCATGGCCGTCATCGCGAGCCTCGCCGTGGGCCTGGCCATGTTCGGCACCTCGGTGTTCCTCGGCCAGTACATGCAGCTCGCCCGCGGCAAGACCCCGACCGAGTCGGGCCTGCTCACCATCCCGATGATGGCCGGCCTGCTCATCGCGTCGACGCTCGTCGGCCAGATCATCTCGCGCACCGGCAAGTGGAAGCGCTACATGGTGGCGGGATCCTTCCTCCTGCTCGCCGGCCTGCTCCTGCTCGGACAGCTGCGCTACGACACCTCGCTCTGGTACGTGGGTGTCTCGATGTTCGTGCTCGGCGCCGGCGTCGGCATGTGCATGCAGAACCTCGTGCTCGTCGTGCAGAACACCGTCTCGCCCGACCAGATCGGCGTCTCGAGCTCGGCCGTCACCTTCTTCCGCACCATCGGCGGCACCGCCGGAATGTCGGCGCTCGGCGCCATGCTCTCGCACCAGATCGTCGACTTCGTGAAGGACGGCCTCGCCGCGCTCGCGAAGACCGATCCCGCCGCGCTGGCCGGAGCCGACAAGCTCGCCGGCGGCACGATCCCCAAGGTCGCCGAGCTGCCCGGCCCGATCCGCACCGTGGTCGAGGCCGCGTACGGCCACGGCATCGGCGACGTGTTCCTCGCCGCCTCCCCCATCGCCATCGTCGCGATCGTCGCGATCATGCTCCTGCCGAACCTGCCTCTGAGCAGCAAGAGCGCCGCCCAGCAGCGCTCCGAGCTGGCTGCGAAGAACGCCGCGGACGAGGCCGAGCACGCGGACCTCGCAGCAACCGGACGTTAGGCTCGAATCATGCAGGATCAGCGGGATGCGGACGAGGTCGCCGGCGACGGCGCGACCCCGGGGGGCGTCGCGCCCGGCGGCATCGACGGCGGTGTGCTCGACAGCCGCATCGCCGAGATCATCGCCGAGTTCTCGGAGGTGTTCGCCTACGCCCGCACCCGCTGGGCCCGGTTCGCCGAGGAGGTGCACCCGGAGCTCAAGGGCGTCGGCATGATCGTGCTGCAGCTGATCGTGAAGAAGGGTCCGATCACGGCCACCCGGATCGCGCAGATGCTCGACATGGACAAGGCGATGGTCAGCCGTCAGGTCTCGAAGCTCCGCGAGCTCGACATGATCGACGCGGAGCCCGCACCCGAGGATCGCCGCGTCGTGCTCCTCACTCCGAGCGCGAACGCCGTCGAACTGCTCGATGGACTGCGCGACCGCTGGGCGCACGGGTACCACGAGCGGTTCCGGGGCTGGACCCTGGAGGAGCTCGAGGTGATGCGCGACGGCCTGCACCGCTTCAACGCGACCGCGGACCTCTCGATGCCCGACGGCCCCGCCGCCCGCTGCGTGCGCGAGCAGGGTGAAACCGCGGGAGCGGAAGCGTCTTAGAGAACGGGGGGGGGCCCTGGCCGCCGCGAAGGAATGACCAGGGCCCACCCGCTACTCAGCACTGATCAGCAGGTCTGACCCTGGCGGATCGCCTCAGCGAGCAGCGCGGCCCCACCCAGCAGATACACGCTGGTCGGCTTGATCGTCGCCTGCACAGAGGTGATGCTTCCCAGCACGCAGGTCTTTCCCGACAGGATCAGCGGGGCCTTGTTCCGACCCGCAACCGCAGCACCTGCGAGCGCGTCCGGGAAATCGAGACCGGACGCCAAGTACATGCGCCCGCCCTTCGTGTGGTGATCATTCGCGATCAGCACCGACGTGTTGTACCGATCCGATCCCGCATACCGCTTCACCGTCCGGCCGGACGCAACGCTCGATTGGATTCCGGAGGATACGATCGCGGTCCCGCCCGAGATGTAGACGTTCTTCACGGCAGCAGCAGTGAGATAGCTCTTCGCCTCGGCCGACGCGGCAGCCGCTGTGCCCGGCACGAGCACGACCGGAGCACCCAGTTTGCCCGCGGCAGCGCCGGCCGAGAGCGCATCCGGGTAGTCGGCACCCGTCGCGATGAACGCGGAACCGGTCGCCGCGAAACCGTACTTCGCGATCGCGAGCGAGGTCGCATACCGGTCGGCCCCCGAGAGACGCACGACCGATCCACCGGAGGTCACGAGCCCCTTCAACGACGTCTCGACGGCGGCAGAAACCGCCCCGGTGCCGCCGGCGATGATGATCTTCGAGGGCTTCAACCGTTGAATCTCGGACTTCGTCGCCGCCGAGAGGGCCGTCGGAGCGGTCAGCAGGAGCGGTCCGCCGACCTTGGCGGCGAGCGGAGCCGCGGACAGCGCGTCGGGGAACTCTCCGCCGGTCGCAACGACGAGGGTCGACACTTTCGATGCGTCGGGGTAGCCGTGCTTGGAGATCGCGACCGCGGTCGCGTACCGGTCCCCGCCCGAGAGCCGAGCGTATGCGGTGCGGGCGCGATACTTCGAAATAGTCGGAGCCATGGCGGTGAAGCTCCGGGCGTTGTTCGCGTTCGCCGCCCCGGATTTCAGCCCTTTGTAGCCGATGAAATCGACGTTCGGGTTGGAGAACTGCATCTTGGTTGGGCAGTACGTATTGTCGCAGTCGTACGCCATGATGTCGCGGGCCTTGCCCTGGACCTGGAACCCGTAGCTGTACGAGAACGGGATGTTGTCGATCGTGGCGTGTGCGCGGTCGTGGTTTCCGCCAAGGTTGTGACCGAGTTCGTGGGCGAAGGTGTGCGAGCCGCACCGCGTGTCGAAGGAAGAGACGCTGAACGCATACTCGGAGGCGCCGCCTGCACTGGGTCTCCATGCCCAACCGCAATAGCCTCCTACCAGCTTGGGAACGACGAGTGCGGCCAGGTCTGCGCCGAGCGCTTCGCGCTGGTTCTTCAGCAGGGCGAGGCTATCCGTGCCTGCTTGCAGCCGGTACAGGTCAGTCTTCATGTCTTTCGCATTTTGGGTGTGGCTTACGGGGATGACCGAAACCAGGTTGAGGCGCACGTTGGCCTTCGACGTCGCGAGGGCCGTATTCGTCTCGGTGACCCGCTGCTTGATCGCAGTCACCGTCTTGGACCCCATCGATTTCACGTACCCGACTACCAGGTCGACCTGCGGGATCGCGGCCGCCGGGTCCGGCTCAGGGACGGACTCGGGTTCGGGTTCTGTCGCGGGGTTCTCGGTGGACGGCACGACACCATCGGGCACCAGCGCGTCATCGGCCCGCTCTACGTGATCACTGATGGTCTCGTCGATCTCGTCGATTCGTGCGACGCCGGTCGCCTGCTGTTCGATCGTGACGCGCGGCTCGGTGCCGCGGTCGATCCCGCCGACCAGGGAGTAGTTGCCCGCCTCGTCGGAGACGAAGGTGAACGCGGCGGACGCCGTCGTGCCACCGTCTTCCGTGTGGGTGCCCATCACTTCCACGGTGGGCCGCGAATCAATCCCCTCGGCGTCGAGGGTGACCGCGACCTCGGTGACATCGATCGTCAGCTGCTGCTCGTCGAAGAGCGTGAGCTTCAGATCGCCCGCCTTCGGAACGATCGTGCGCGCGCCGGGCTCCGCGGACGCGAGCGACTGCGCGGTCACGACCGCGTTGACGGCCGCGTTCGCATCGAGCGCGACGGTCCGGCTCCGAAGGGAACCCTCGGGGACTTCGCCCGGGAGGGAGCGGCCGAGTCGCGTCTCGGTGGTGAACCAGTCGCCGGCGGAGTCGCCCTCGGCGGCGCCCGCGGAGGAGATCGGGACGACCAGCAGGGTCGTGGTCATCGCGGCCGCCGCAAGCAGCGGACCCGCGGTTCTTCGCAGAGATCGCATTATTTCCCCTTACCTGTTACCGCCTATCGGTAATCCTCGCTAACCTTGGCACATGCCGAGTTCGAGTTTCAAGCGCCCCCTGCCGCAGGTGTGCATCGCCCTGTCGACGCTCGCGGTCAGCGGGATCGCCGCCCTGACCCTGCCGTTCGGCACGCCCGCACTTGCCGAGGACGGCGCACCCGCACCCCACGCGGAAGCCCCGCAAACAACCCCGGCAACCGCACCGGGGCCGGGCGACGCCACCCCGCAGACCGAAGCAGAACCCGCGGAGGAAGAGCTCCCCGAGGAAGAAGTCATCGGCCACCTGACCGTCACTCCCATGCAGGCATACCCCGGCGAGAAAGTACGCGTCACCGGGCAATGCAAAATCTGGGGACACGGACCCACCGATGTTTGGCTCTCGCTGGACAACAGCGCGGGAACCTACGATGGCCCGAGCTTCAGCACCGTCGCATTCGATGAGGCCACTGGCGAATTCGATACCGAAGTGACGCTGTCAAAAGCCGCTCCTCCCGGAAAATACCGAATGCCCTGGATGTGTTCCGTTGACGATCAGATCTTCGCCGGCAGCGATGTCGCGCAGACCTTCACCGTCCTCGGAACCACCACGCCCCCGACCAAACAGCCGCCCACGAGTCCCGCGCCTCCGTTGGACGACCGAGACGGTGGCGGACTGATGATCGACCCTGGCACACCGAAAAACACGAGCGCCCCTACAGAACTTGCGGAGACCGGTAACGGCGAGGACCCCTGGGTCCTTTCGCTCGCTGCAGGGGCACTTGCCCTGGGCGGTGCTGGCTTCGTCATGTACTCGCGCCGCCTGGGCAGGGCAAAACACCGCGAAGGCGCCGCCTAGCCGCCCGCGCCGCGCCGCGCGTTCCGGCGGGCGGCGAGGTCGGCGCCCGCC
>NZ_LAYO01000022.1 GCF_000980875.1 Leucobacter sp. Ag1
AAGGACCGCAAGGTGGTCGGCACCCCCGATCCGCGCATCATCGGCGGGCCCGCGAGCGTGTACGACGAGGGCGAGACCCCCTCGGGCACGTTCCCCCCAATGCGCCCGCCCCGGGGGCGTGAGGAACGAACTGGTGACAGTTTCGGTTTAGGCCGCGAGTGTGAGCGGCTCGGTTAGTTTGGCTTCGAACTCGATGGGCGTCAATCCGCCGAGGGTGTCCTGGGCTCGCTGGCGGTGATACTTCCGCTCGATCCAGACCACGATGGCCAGGCGCAGCTCCTGCTTGGTCGCCCACCGCTGCTGGTTGAGGACGTTCGTTTGGAGAAGCGACCAGAAGCTCTCCATGGCCGCGTTGTCCCCGGCCGCACCGACTCGGCCCATCGATCCGACCATGTCGTGACGGCGCAGCTCGCGGGCCATCGCCCTGCTCCGAAATTGGCTGCCCCTGTCGGCGTGCAGGATGCATCCGGCAACGTCACCACGTCGCGTGACGGCGTTGCGTACGGCGTCGACGGCGAGCTTCGCGGTCATCCGATCCGAGATCGAGTAGCCGACGATTCGGTTGGAGAACACGTCCTTGATCGCGCAGCAGTAGAGCTTGCCTTCGCTCGTCCAATGCTCCGTGATATCCGTGAGCCAGAGCCGGTTCGGCGCATCGGCGCGGAACACCCGTTGCACGTGGTCGTCGAACACCGGCGGGCCGACCTTCTTCCCCTTCCCGCGCCGACGGCGCTGTGCGGACGAGAGGATCCCGGCCTGCGAGCACAGCTTCCACGCCGTCCGCCGACTCATCCGCCATCCGGCTCGCCGCGCCTCGTCGGCGAGGTATCGGTAGCCGAACGTCGGGTCCTCGTGGTGCGCGTCGTGGAGCGCGTTGATCCGGTGCGCCCGAAGCACGTCCGCGTCCCGGATCGGGTCGCCTCTCCACCGGTAGTAGGGCTGGCGGGCGAGCTTGAGGACCCGGCACGACACCGTCACGGGAATCCCCGCGTCGGCGAGCTCAGATACGAGCGGGTACGTCATTTTGGGGAGCCACCGAGTTTCAGGTTCGCCTGCGACAGATACGCCGCCGCCCGCCTGAGGACCTCGTTCTCCTGCTCGAGGAGGCGGATCCGCTTCTTCAGCTCCCGCGCCTCAGCTGCGTCCGCCGCGGTCTGACCGGGACGGTTGCCTTCTTCGACATCGGCTTGGCGGAGCCAGTTCTGCAGCGTCGCTTCGCTGATCCCGAAGTCGGTCGCGATCTGTTTGATGGTGACGCCGCTCTCACGACGTCTGGCGACCGCGACGACGTCCTCGCGGAACTCTCTGGGATAAGGACCGGGCATGATGACATCCTCCCCGCCAGCGCCTCCCGGCACTAACGATCAGTTGTCACCGGTTCGTTCCTCACGCCCACCCAACGAAGCGACCTGCACCCACGACGCCCCAGCATCACGAGACGTAAACGCATAACCATACCCAGCCGCAGTGTCATTGGTATGAGGCCGCGCCGC
>NZ_LAYO01000083.1 GCF_000980875.1 Leucobacter sp. Ag1
CATGTGGTCGGCCTCGTCGAGCACCGTGATCTCGACGCCGCCGAGATCGACGAGGCCCTGCTTCATGAGGTCGTCGAGGCGGCCGGGCGCGGCGACGACGATGTCGACGCCGGCCTCCAGAGCGGCCTCCTGGCGTCGCTGGGGGATCCCGCCGAAGATCGTGGTGACCTTGACGCCGACGGGGTCGGCGAGCATCTTGACGGTCTCGGCGATCTGCGTGACGAGCTCGCGGGTGGGGGCGAGCACGATGGCGCGCGGGCGGCTCGGCTTGCGCTTCTTCGCGGCGTCATCGGCGAGGTTCGCGACGAGCGGGATGCCGAACGCGATGGTCTTGCCCGAACCCGTGCGGCCGCGGCCGAGCACGTCGCGGCCCGCGAGCGTGTCGGGGAGTGTGTCGCGCTGGATGGGGAAGGGGGTGGTCTTGCCGTTCTTGTCGAGCGCGTGCGCGATGGGGGCGGGCACGCCGAGGTCGATGAACGAGGGAGTGGTCTGGTCGGTGGTCACGTGAGCGAGTGCTGCTTTCGTGTCGGTCCGGCGCGCGTCCGCAGGATCCGTGATCGGATCGAGTCGCTGGGCGTGGCCGATTCGGCGAGTGCGCGGGTTCGCGCATCCGTTCGCCGCGGAAGAGTCGGTCGGCCCTGGCGCATTCGCGATGCGCGAGCTCTGAAATTCAGCGACGTGGGGCCCGCCGATGCTGGGATCGGCGCGACCTCTTCGCCCAGTCTACCCGACGTGCCCGGGAGCGGCCCGAGGGGCGCTCCCGGGCACGTCGGCTCAGCTCGTGAGCTTGCCCAGGAGGTCGGCACCCGGGTCCGTCGTGGATCCGGCGCCGGAACCGCGCGTGACCGATCCCGCCGCATCGCCCCGGGACCCGTTCGCCACCGCGCGCTGCGAAGCGACGACGGCGTCCTCGATGACCGACTCGCCGCGCTCGAGCGCCTGGATGTTGCGCGCGCGCAGGGCGCGTCCCGCGCGATCCGCTTCGACGATCGCGGCGCACTGCGCCTTCACCGAGTCGATCACGGCCCAGATGGTCTCCTCGGTGATGACGGGCATCTGCGAGGCGTTCGCGACCGCTTCGACCGACTTCGCGGTCTCGGCGAACGCGCCCTGGATGAGCTTGTTGGTGCCCTCCTGGATCGAGGCGCCCATCTCGGCGCCCTCGCGGGCGAACGCCGCCTGCTGCCAGAGGGCGAGCGACTGACGTGCGGAGGGGAGACCCATGGTGCGGAACGTCGCGAGGCGGCGGCGCAGCGCGAAGGTCGTGACGACCAGGTTGCGGGTCGCGGGGGCGTGGGCGAAGCCGAGGAAGAACTGCGAGCGCCAGTCGGCCCAGGTCTTCTCGGTCTCCGAGAGCACGAGCGAGAGGTTGCTCTGGATCTCGCGCAGCTCGCTCACCGAGATGGCCTTGCCCTGGTAGGTCGTCGACTCGGTGCCGGCGGTCTCGGCCATCCGGAGCGCGGTATCGGCCTCGTCGAACTCGGTGCGGAGCACCTCGATGACCTGCTCGAGCGCGGCGAGCACCGCGACCACGTCGTCCATGTGCTCGAGGGTCTGCGCGTGGAGCAGCTGACCGCGGGCGATGTTGTCGGCGAGCGCGTTCTCCATCTCCTGCAGCTTGACCTCGGCGAGGTCGATCTTGTCGGAGATCGGCTTCGACTCGCGGATCATGGTGCTGAGGGTGTACTTGCCCTTCTTGAACCAGCCGACGATCGCGTTCGCCGCGTCCTCGAGCTTCTGCGAGCGCCACTTCTTCTCGAAGCCGTCCATGGTGCGGAGCATGTCGTTGACGATGGCATCGGCCTCGGGCACGCGGATGTTGCGCTGGGCGTCGAGCAGCTGCACGGAGGCGCTGTTCAACTTCTGCATCACCGGGCCGCCGAAGGTGACGATCTGGTTCACGTCGGCGACGAACTTCTGCGCGAGCGCCGGTGCGCCGCGCTGCAGGTCGGCGAGCTGCTGCTCGGTGAGCAGGCTGCGGAACTTGAACACCGCGTCGGCGGGCGTCTTCGCCGCGGACTCGATGTCGCTCGCGGGCGCTTCGGCGACGGCGGCCTCGAGGGCGGAGCCGGGGACCTCGGCGGCGCGGGTGTCCGCGGGCTCGAGCAGCTGCGCGAAGTCGACGGAGATGGTGGGTTCGGTGCCGGTGGAATCGGTCATGTCGGGTCCTTAGCTCTGCGGGTTGCTCGGATCGCGATCGCTGTACACGTCGGACAGCTTCGCATCGTTGACGGCCTTGATGAGGGAGTCGAGGGCGACCTTGAATTCGAGGTCCCGCGACTCGTTGACCTGCCGGATGTTCTCGACGGCCTGCAGGTCGACGGAATCGACGGCGCGCTGCACCTCGGCCAGTCGACCCTGCGGGTTGCTCCAGTACTGGGGGTTGCGCTGCACATCGCCGTAGTAGTCGTCGGCGAGGGCCTTCACGAGCTTGGAGAGGGTGTCTCGGTACTGGACGAGCAGCAGCCGGAGCTGCTGGTCCGTTCCTCGGCTGCGCACCCGGACGAACAGCTCGGATAGGTGCTCGGACAGCCCGTTCAGACGGGGACCGAGCTCGGGATATGCCCCCGCCAGGCGGCGGATCTCGTCGATCGCATCGCGGACGAACTCGCCGTTCTCGCCGTGCAGGGCGGCTTCGAGCTGCTTCTCGAGCTTGCGCGAGGCTCCGACCGCGCGCTTCGCGTTGCGGGAGCGGCGGATCAGCAGCGTCGTGACCGCCGCGCCGACCGCCACCAGGACCAGGACGCCGGCGCCCACGATCCAGGGGGCTCCGCCATCGCCCTGGCCGCCGGAGGGCGCGGGTCCCGCGGAGACGAGCGTGCTCGCGATGTTGGCGACGGCCTCGCCGCCGTCGGGCAGATTCTGCGAGTTCAGCTCGGTCGCGATCTTGTTCGCGTCCCCGTTCGAGGCGACCCCGAAGCGGTCCTTCGCGCGGTCCTCGATGACGACGACCGTCTGGGCGCCGGTCGCGGCCTTGAACTCGTTCGCGACGGTCCCGGAGGAGACGCTCTGGGCCTGATCCGGGGCGGGGATCACCAGGACCCGCGCGCCGCTCGGCAGCACCGAGGCCAGCGAATCCGGGTCCGATATCGAGGCGCCGTCGACCAGGCAGACGGTCCGGTCGCCGCAGACCTGGATGATCTGTTCGATTGTGCTCACCGTGACCGCCTAGAAGTTGTTCATCACCGACTGGAAGGTCTCGGTGATCTTCGTCGGGTCGCTCGCGTCGAACACCTGCCCGCCGGAGGCCTTCGCGAGCCGTTCGAGCGAGGATTTGTCGGCCGCGTTCGAGTAGGCGATGGCGAAGATCCGCACCGGCTTGCGGTTGCCGCCCTCCTTCTGGTCCGCGTTGATGCGCTGGATCAGGGAGTTCAGCGTGGTGCTCGAATCGGTGTCCTCGCCGTCGGAGAGCACGACGATCGCGTTGATCCGGCCCTCCTCCGCGTGCTGCTTCATGTAGTCGTAGGCCGACGACAGGGCGTCGTACAGCGGAGTGCCCGCGCGCTGGCTCTGCGCGAGGTCGTCGATCTCCTTCTTCAGGCCCTCCTTGTCGCCGCCGAGCGGGCCGAACGGGCGCACGACGGCGACGCCGGGCACGTTCTTCCCGTCGATCTTGGACTCGAGGCCGGTGGTGAACGCCCAGACGCCGATCTCGTCGGTGGGGCGCACCTGGCCGAGCGTCGTGGTCGAGCCGGCGAGCGCGCCGTCGAGGCGGGTCTTGCCCCCGCCGATGCTCTCGTCCATCGAGCCCGAGATGTCGATCAGCTGCAGGATCGCCGACGGCTTGCGGATCGCGGTCCACTGGTCGAGCGCGGCCGAGACGACCTCGGGTGCGGGCTGGGGGAGCGTGATCGCCGGGCGCTTCGGATCGATGCCGACCTTGTCGTTCAGGTACTGGCTGACGTCGACCGAATCGTCGAGCGGGCGGAAGCCGTACTTCGGCAGCAGCTTCTGCGCCTCGGGCGTGCGCAGGAACTTCACGAACGCCTGCGAGGCGCTCTTCTGCTCGGGCGTCACCCAGGCGGCGTTCAGCACGACCGCCGGGTTGTCGCTCCACATCGATCCCTCGGCGGGGTACACCGCGACGAGCTTCTCGGACGGCGGCGTGAGGGTCTCGCCGGGCTGGACGGTGTGCGAGTCGGGGTTGCCGATGTTGTAGTTGTAGAGCGAGGTCTCCTCCAGCGCGATCGCGCTGACGTAGGAAGAACCCTTGCCCGAGGTCTTGTCGGCGAGGTTCTGCAGCACCTTGCCCGTGGTGTCGCCGTAGTGGATCGCGCCCGACTCGAAGGCCTTGTTGAACGCTTCGGCCTTCTGCACATCGGCCGTGGTCAGATCCTTCGCCTTGCCGGCGGCCGCGTAGCTCTGCATCAGGAGCATCGAGAGGCCGGTGGTCGAGGTGTTGGGGTTGGTCTTCGCGATCTTGAAGGAGCCCCAGATCGACTTGCCGAGGGCGCCCCAGCCCTCGGGGTTCTCGATGAGCCCCTTGATCTGGGCGATGCTGACGGGCTTGGCCGGGTAGTCGAGCGCGCGCGCCATCGACTCGGGGACCCCGAACACGACGGGGGTCTTCGCGAAGCTCTCGGCGCCGGCCACGACCTGCTCGCCCGAGATGGAGGCGACGCGGTCGGTCCAGACGGTCGAAGCGGGGGACCAGACGCTCGGCGCGGTGTCGGCGCCGAGCTTCCACTCCTTCGTCGAGTCCGAGAGGTACTGCGCGGCCTTGCCGGAGGCGACGTTGACGGGGCGCACGGTGGCGCACGTCTTGAGCCCCTGGTGCTCGGACGACTTCTTGAACTGCTCGCCGAGGGCCTCCATGAGGTTGACCTTCTCGGACGAGGTCGCGACCACGACGGAGGTGCAGCCGTCGTCGGAGGCGCCGCCCGCGGTGTTCGATCCGGTCCCGGACGCACTGCAGCCCGCGAGGGCGAGCGTCAGCGCGGCGCCGAGCGCCAGGGCCGTCGTGAACCGGCGTCTGTGGAGAGTGTCGAGCATCGTCGTTGGCACCTTCGGGCTTCGCGTCCTGGGGTCGGGCGTGACCTGAACTGCTTCCAGTCTTGCACGTCGGGGCGCCGGTCCGCGCGATGCGTTCCACCGTTCGCGCTGAGCGTTCCGCCCTGCGATCGCGCGGATGCGCGACACGTCGCGTCACAGGAGGGGTCGGTCTGAGAAGATGAAGCATGACACGCATCCGCATTCGCGAATTCCACGACGACGACCTCGACGGGGTCGTGCGCCTCTGGTGGGAGGTGCGCTCGACGGTCGACCAGCCGGTGTACTCGCTCGCGGAGGTCACGGCGTCCTGCCGCGAGGACCACGCGGTGGTCGCGGTGCGGGGCGACCGGATCGTGGCGGCCGCCGTGGGGCGGGCCGCCCACGCTCAGGGGTGGGTCGTCTTCTTCGGGATCTCCGAGGACGCCCGATCCGAGAACGTGTCGGGAGCGCTGCTCGACGCGCTCGAGCGCAAGATGGCGCCGCTCGGCCTGTCCACGCTCTCGGTGCTCATGCCCGAGGGCGGACGACTGGGGCTGCTCACCTCGAACGGCTTCCAGCTGCGCTACGGGCTGCGCTACCTCGAGCGGCAGATGCCGGTGCAGCGCCGCGAGCTCGACCTGCTGAAGGACGTCGGCGGACGGGTGCTGCCGCGCCATCTCTGGGAGAACGTGGCGGGCATGCGGCACGAGAAGCAGCTGCTCGAGGAGCGCCTCGTGGCGCCCCTCGCCGAACCCGACCTCGCCGATCGGTACGGGGTCGTCCCGCCGCACGCGGTGATGCTGTTCGGACCTCCGGGAACGGGCAAGACCACCTTCGCGAAGGCGGTCGCCTCCCGCCTCGACTGGCCCTTCGTCGAGGTCTTCCCGTCGCGTCTCGGCGATGCGGGCAGCGGGATGGCGGCGTCGCTGCGCAACGTCTTCGAGCGGATCGAGCAGTTGGAGCACGCGGTCGTGTTCATCGACGAGGTCGAGGAGATCGCGTCGCAGCGCCGAGGCGATCCGCCGTCGCCGACGCAGGGCGTCACGAACGAGCTGCTCAAGATCGTCGCCGATTTCCGGGATCGCGAGGGCCAGCTGCTCATCTGCGCGACCAACTTCGTGCGGGCGCTCGACGCCGCGTTCCTGCGCCACGGCCGATTCGACTACGTGCTGCCGATCGGGCTTCCCGACGCGGAGGCGCGCGAGGCGATCTGGCGCCGGTACGTGCCCGGCGAGATCTCGGAATCGATCGACTTCGGCGTCCTCGTCGCGGAGAGCGACGGCCTGACCCCCGCGGACATCGAGTACGCGGCCCGCCGCGCGTCGCAGGAGGCGCTGGCCCGGGTGCTGCGCGCCGAGGGCGCGGTGCTCGAAACCGACCGCACCCAGCTCGACACCGCCGACTACCGTGCGGCGCTCGAGGTCACCCGCGCGACCGTCTCCGAGGAGGAGCAGTCGGCGTTCTCAAAGGACATCGAGACCCTGGCCCGGCTCTGAGCGGGCGTCGACACCGACCAATGTCGGCGGGCACCGATAGCGTCGGATGGACCTCGGCGATCGCCGGGAGGCGACGCGGAGGGAGAACGCATGTTCGTGCAGCGCGGTGCTGACGGGGGAACCCGCCTGGTCACGAGCGCGACCGACCTGACCGCGGCCAGCGCCTGCGAGTTCGCGTTCCTGCGGCGGGTCGACGCGAAGCTGGGACGCGCGGTCGAGGTTCCGCCGGACGACGATCCGATGCTCGCGCGGGCGGCCCGTCTCGGCGACCAGCACGAGGAACGAACCCTCGAGGCCTACTGCGGTGAACTCGGAACGGGGGCGGCAGGGGTGGTCGAGATCCCCCGACCCGAGAGCATGGGCGAGGCCCAGCTGCTCGACGTCGCCGAGCAGACGACCGCGGCGCTCGCGGCGCGCGCGCCCCTGGTGTTCCAGGCGACCTTCTTCGACCCGGCCCAGCGCGCCGCCGATCCCGACGCCGGTGAGCCCGCCATCGGTTTCGTCGGCTTCGCCGACTTCCTGCGCCTCACCGTCGCGGACGGCTACGAGGTGCAGGACACGAAGCTCGCGCGGCGCGCGAAGGCGACCGCGCTCATGCAGCTGGCGGCCTATGCCGAGCAGCTCGAGCGAACCGGGATCCCCGTCGCTCCCGAGGCGACGCTGATCCTCGGCGACGGCGCGCATTCGAGGCATCGCCTCGCCGACATCGCTCCCGTGTTCCGGGCGCGGCGCGCTCGCATGCATCGGATCCTGCTCGACCGCTACGCGGCGGTCGGCGACGATGGCGCGCGCGAGTCGGCGGCTCCCGTCGCCTGGGGCGCCGAGGGCGTCGCGGCATGCGGCCGATGCGAGGTGTGCCTGCCCGAGGTCGAGCGCACCCGCGACCCCCTGCTCATCGCCGGGATCACCGCGGCCCAGCGCAACCGCCTGGTCGCGGCCGGCTTCGACCGGATCGACGCGGTCGCCGAGCTCGACGGCACCGTGGAACCGCCCGCCGAAGGATTCCGGGCGGTCGGCGGAGTCGCCGAGTCCGAGCGGGTGCCCGGCATCGGCCTGCACGTGCTCGAACGGCTCGCGGCGCAGGCCCGCGTGCAGCTCGACGCCCGGGCGGGCGAGCTCCCGCCGTTCCGAGTCATCGATGCCGCCGCGCTCGCGGCGATCCCGCGACCGAACTCCGGCGACCTGTTCTTCGACTTCGAGGGCGACCCGATGTACCGCGAACCCGGGGACGCG
This sequence comes from Leucobacter sp. Ag1, assembly GCF_000980875.1. Classification (GTDB taxonomy): domain Bacteria; phylum Actinomycetota; class Actinomycetes; order Actinomycetales; family Microbacteriaceae; genus Leucobacter; species Leucobacter iarius. Next base: position 7,701 of record NZ_LAYO01000083.1, read on the forward strand.
AGCGATGCCCGCTGGGGGATCGACTACCTCTTCGGCTCGGTCGACGAGCAGGAGCGGTTCCTGCCGCTCTGGGCCCACGATCTCGACGCCGAGAAGCGCACCCTGCTGCGGTTCCTCGAACTGGTGCGCCAGCGCCGGATCGACTTCCCGGGCATGCGGATCTACCACTACGCGGCGTACGAGCGCACCCACCTGCTGAGCATCGCGGCTCGCCACGGGGTGGGCGAAGCCGAGGTCGACGACCTGCTGCGCGAGCACGTGCTGATAGATCTCTACCCGATCGTGCGCAAGGCGCTGCGCATCGGCACCCGCTCCTACTCGATCAAGAAGCTGGAACCGCTCTACATGGGCGATGAGCTGCGCGACGCCGACGGCGTGACGAGCGGCGCGCAGTCCGTCACCGAGTTCGCCGAGGCGAGTGAGCAGCTCCGCTCGACCGACCCCGCGGAGCGCGCGGAGGGCGAGCGCCGGCTCGCCGCGATCGCGGACTACAACCGCTACGACTGCGTATCCACCCTGCGGCTGCGCGACTGGCTCCGTGGGATCGCGCAGGAGCACGGCGTCGATCCGTTCCCCGAGGCGCTCCCGGCGGACGAGGATGAGCCCGAGCTCCGGCTGAGCCCGGTCGCCGAGGCGCTCGGGCGGCACGCCGAGCAGATCTCCGATCCCGCGATCGCCAAGACCGCGGCGCTCGCCTCGAGCGCGATCGACTACCACCAGCGCGAACAGAAATCGTTCTGGTGGGCGCACTACGCACGACTTGTCGACCCCCTCGAGGACTGGGCGGACACCCGCGATGTGCTCGTCGTCGACGACCTGCTCAGCCGGGTCTCCGACGACTGGCACGTGCCGGACGAACCGCGGGCGCGCGCACTGCGGCGGCGGGTCCGGTTGCGCGGTGCGCTCGCGCCGGGCAGCTCGCTCCGGCCGGGCGGTCAGGCCTATCTGCTCTACGAGGCACCCGCGCCGTTCGCGACCCGCGGCGTCGAACCCGGTGCCCGCAGCGCCTCCCGGGTCACGGTGGTCGAACGCGACGGCGATGAGGTGCTCGTGGAGGAGCTGCTGCCGCGCGACGCGACGCCCTTCGACGTGCTTCCCGTCGCGCTCGTGCCCGGTCCGCCGCCGCACGCCGGTCAGCAGAAGGGCGCGATCGAAGCCTGGGGACGCGCGTTCGCGTCCGCGCTCGACCGCGGGGAGCTCCCGCGGGATCCGGTCGTCGACCTGATCCGGCGAACGGCGCCCGTGCTCGGTGCCGGTGCTCCGATCGTCGATCCGGCGAGCGAGCTCGCGCTCGTCGCCGGCGGCGACGATGAGGCCCGCACGATCGGAGCCGTCACGGCGACCCTGCGGGAGCTCGACCGCTCCTACCTCGCGGTCCAGGGTCCACCGGGCACCGGAAAGACCTACCTCGCCGCACGCGTCATCCGTCGACTGGTCGAGGAGGACGGCTGGCGGATCGGCGTCGTCGCGCAGTCCCACCGGGTGGTCGAGCACGTCCTCGAGGGCGTCGTCGCCGCGGGACTGGCCTCGGAACAGGTCGGCAAGGTCCCGCAGAGCGGTCGGGCCGACGACGCCGCGGAGCCGGCGTTCCGGGCGCTCGGACGCAACACCCATCGGCTGTTCCTCCGCGAGCACGAGGCGGCCGGCCTGGGCTGCGTGCTCGGCGGCACGGCCTGGGACTTCAGCAACCCGACCCGCGTCGCGCGCCACGAACTCGACCTGCTCGTGATCGACGAGGCCGGGCAGTTCTCGCTCGCCCCGACCATCGCGGCATCGGTCGGCGCCAAACGATTGCTCCTGCTCGGCGACCCGCAGCAGCTGCCGCAGGTGTCCCAGGGCACGCACCCCGAACCGGTCGATACCTCCGCCCTCGGCTGGCTGCTCGGCGATCACGAGACCATGCCAGAAGACCTGGGGTACTTCCTCGCCGAGACCCGGCGCATGCGCCCGGAGCTCACCGAGGTGGTCTCCGAGCTCGCGTACGGAGGTCGGCTGCGCGCGCATCCGAGCACGGCCGCGGTGCGCGCGAGCGGGATCGGCGGGCCCGGCCTGGTCCGGCACGAGGTCGAGCACTCCGCGAACACCACGCACTCGGTCGAGGAAGCCGAGGTGGTCGCCTGCATCGTGCGCGACGCGCTCGAACACGGGCGCTGCGACACCGGAACGGGGGAGCGCGCGCTCACTCCCGACGACATCATCGTGGTCGCGGCATACAACGCTCAGGTGGAATGCGTCGCGGAGCGTCTCGCTGACATCGGGTGCGCCGAGGTGCGCGTCGGCACCGTCGACCGCTTCCAGGGGCAGGAGGCCCTGCTCGCCGTCGTGACCCTCGCCGCGTCGAGCCCTGACGACGTCCCCCGAGGGCTCGAGTTCCTGCTGCTGCGAAACCGCCTCAACGTCGCCATCAGCCGCGCGAAATGGGCCACCCACCTGGTGAGCTCCAGCCGGCTCGGCGAGGGACTGCCGATGAGCGCCGAAGGCGTCGCAGCGCTGAGCGGGTACCTGCGGCTCGAGGAGCGCGGCTCGACCCCCGACGGTCGGCCATGACCCGGGAGGCCGGAGGCCGTTCCGGGGCGTCGGCGGGCATCGCCGTCGCCGGTCGGTGCGTGCCAGGATGGGACGCATGAACGGGAACGCGCGAGACACGGGCACGGCGCAGCGCCGTGCCCGGCTTCGCGCACGCATCCCGCGCGCGATCGATACGACCCTCGAACTGCTCTACCCGGGCGACGCGAGCGGCGGTGCCGACTCGCACCAGGCGCGGGTCGAGGCCCGAGCCCTGGGAGCGGCGACCCTGGCCGCAGCCGCAGCGATCCTCGTCGGGCTCGTCGTGTTCGGCCCGGGCACCCACCCGCTCTGGGGGAGCATCTCGACGGGGTCGATCGGCACGCTGCTCGCCGGACTGGTGGCGATCGCGAGCTCGGTCGCCGAGCAGCTGCGCGCACCGATGCGTGCCCCCGCCTCCTGGTCTCCCCGGGCGGCCCGGGCGCAGCGCTTCGTCGGGATCGCCGCCGTCGCGCTCGTGCACGGCGGCATCGCCGTGATCGGCATCGGCATGGTGTTCGCGGTGCTGTCGCAGGGCTTCTTCGGGGTGCAGCTCGATCAGCTCACCTCGACCGTCGCGTCCGTCATCGTCGCCGCGGGTACGGCGTACCTCGTCACCGTCTCTGCGGCCAAGATCACGACCGCCGAGCTCTCGATGCTGCTGTCGATGTTCCTGACCGGAGGCATCGTGGTGGCGATGCTCACCACCTCCGACGCCAAGTGGTGGCACTTCCACTTCAGCGAGCTCGGAGCGGGCACCGACGTCAGCGGGCTCGTGTTCAATCTCACGCTCTTCCTCGGCGGGCTCCTGCTCGCCGCGTTCGCGTTCACGCTGCTCATCGACCTCGAGGCCTGGGCCGCGGCGGCCCCGCCCAGTCGCACCCGCAACGTGCGCGCGGTCGCGTGGGGATTCCAGATCATCGGGATCTGCCTCGCGGGCGTCGGGATCGTGCCGGTGAACCTCAACCTCATCGTCCACAACACCTTCGCCACCGGAATGGCGGTCGTCTTCGGTGCGATCCTCATCGGTCTGCGCTGGTTGCTCGATGGGTTCACCCGGGTGTTCCTGCTGTTCTCGGACGTGGTGCTCGCGGCGATCGTCTTCGCGGCGCTGCTGTTCTGGCCGCTCGGCTACTACAACCTCGCGGCGTTCGAACTCGTCGTGGCGGGCGTCATCTTCGCCTGGCTCATCATCTTCGTCCGGCACGTGGGCGCAGCCGTGCCGAGCGGTGCGTCCGCGCACCGGAATCCGACCGCGTCGTCACCCGAGAGGAGCCGCTGATGGCCGCCCGAGGACCCTTCAAGACCCCGCCTCCCAGCCTGCCGCCCCACCCCGCAGGAGCGCAGGGCGAGGCCGCTGAGCCGCCGTCGAGCGCAGCCGATGCTCCGCACGGTCTCGGCGCTTCCCGACGCTCGGTGATCCCCGCCTTCGAGGTCATGCAGATCACCGGCGAGGTCGAGCGGCGGCGTGCTGAGGGCCGCGACATCGTCTCGCTGTGCGCGGGCGAGCCCAGCGCCCGCCCCGCACCCGGCATGCTGAAGCCCGCGGGCTACACGAGCCCGCTCGGCACCGCGCCGCTGCGTGAGGCGATCGCCGAGCACTATGCGAACTGGTACGGCGTGTCGATCGACCCCGCGCGGGTCGCGGTCACCACCGGATCCTCCGGCGCGTTCCAGCTGGTGTTCCTCGCCGCGTTCGATCCCGGCGATCGGGTCGCGCTCGCGAGCCCCGGCTACCCGGCGTACCGGAACATCCTGCGTTCGCTCGGGGTCGACGTGATCGAGATCCCGACCGGGTCCGAAACCCGGTATCAGCCGACCCCCGCGCTGCTCGACGCCGCGGTCGAGGCCCATGGGCCGCTCGCGGGCCTCATCGTGGCTTCGCCGGCCAACCCGACCGGATCCATGCTCAGCCGGGCGGAGCTCTCGGCGCTCGTCGAGTGGTGCGCGGAACAGCGGGTGCGTCTCATCAGCGACGAGATCTACCACGGCATCACCTACGCCGAGGCGGGCAGCCCCGATGCCCGTGGCGTCAGCGCGGTCGAGCTCGACCCCGAGGCGATCGCCATCAACTCCTTCTCGAAGTACTGGGGCATGACCGGGTGGCGGCTCGGCTGGGCCGTGCTGCCCGAGTCGCTCATCGCCCCGATGGAGGCGCTCGCCTCGAACTTCGCGCTCTCGCCGCCGGCGCCGGCGCAGGAGCTCGCGCTCGGCGCGTTCTCCGAGGAACGCTACGCCGAGCGCGACGCCGTCGTCGCGGGGTTCGCCCGCGCCCGCGCACTGATCCTCGACGCCGAATCGGCGCTGCGGTGGGGCGAATCGGCCCCGTCGGACGGTGCGTTCTACTTCTACGCCGACCTCGGACCGCAGCTCGAACGGTTCGGCGACTCGCTCGGCTACGCTCGGGCGCTGCTCGACGGCGCGGACGTCGCGGTCGTGCCCGGCGTCGACTTCGACCCCGTGCACGGGAGGCGCACGGTGCGGCTGTCCTACGCGGCGGGCGAGGCCGCGGTCGAGGAGGCGCTCAGCCGGATCCTGCGGTTCCAGGGAACCCCGGACTGACTCCTGCCGGGACCGCGTCGCGCGCGTCGCCCGATTCGTGCGTCGAGGTGGAGCTCCAAGCTACTGGTGGTCGAGGCGGGAGACGAACGCGCCGTCGCGCATCAGCGTCTCCTGCAGGCGGGCGACCGTCTCGTCGAACGCGTTCGAGGTCTTCACCGCACCGATGGCGCCGCCCTTGAGCGCGCCGCCCGTCATGTTGCGCGAGATCCGCGCGACGAGCAGGCCCTGCTCGGTCACCATGAACTCGATGAGGAACGTGATCTGGAACTTGCCGCCGGCGAGTCCGCCGAACAGCACGGTGAGCGCCTGGCTGCCGCGTCGCGCGTGGAACCCGCGCGTCGGCGTGAGCGACACCTCGAAGCCCTGGGCGATGAGCGCGGCGTGCACCAGCTGCTTCGCGTGCTCGTGGTCACCGGACAGGAACAGGTCGGTCGCGCTGGCCATGGTCGGACTCCTTCGTCTCGGATGCAGAACCCCCTGCGGAGCACACTATCGGCTCGCGCAGGGGGTTCTTGACCACTCGTCCGCTTAGTACTCGATGACGGTGCGGATGCCCTGCCCGGCGCGCATGCGCGCGAACGCGTCGTTGACGCCGTCGAGCGGGATGCGGTCGGTCACCATCGAGTCGAGGTCGACCTTGCCCTCCATGTAGAGATCGATGATCTTGGGGAAGTCGATCGACTGCCGGCTCGACCCGTAGTTCGAACCGATCAGGCGCTTCTCCTGATCGCTCATCACGAAGGGATCGATCGAGATCTTCACGCCGTCGGCGACCTGTCCGACGACGACGGCGGTGCCTCCGCGGCGGATCGCCTCGTAGCAGGCTTCGATGGTGAAGGGGAGGCCGATGGCTTCGAACGCGTAGTCCACTCCTCGTCCGCCGGTCAGTTCGCGCACCGTCTCGACCAGGTCGACCTCGCGGCTGTTGACGGTGTGCGTCGCGCCGAAGCGGCGGCCGAGCTCCAGCTTCTCGGCGCTGACGTCGGCCACGATGATCTGCTTGGCGCCGGCGAGCCTGGCGCCCTGGACGACGTTCAGGCCGACTCCACCGCAGCCGACGACCAGCACCGTCGATCCGGGCTCGACCTGCGCCGTGTTGGTGACGGCGCCGATCCCGGTGGTGACCGCGCAACCCACCAGCGCAGCCTGGGCGAGCGGCGCATCCTTGCGGATCCGGATCGCTGCAGACGCCGGGACCATCGCGTGGTCGCCGAACGAACCGACCGCGAGGAAGCTCTTGACGCTCTCCTCACCGTCGCTCAACCGCGGCTTCCCATCGAAGAACACGTGCTGGTAGGCGGTCTCGTTGGCGAGCTGGCAGAGCACCGGACGACCGGACACGCAGAACTCGCACTTCTGGCAGGACGGGGTCCACGAAAGGATCACGTGATCGCCGATCTCGAGGTCGGTCACCTCGGACCCGACGGCGAGGACCTCACCGGCGCCCTCGTGCCCGAGCACGATCGGCACCGGGGTATCCCACTCGCCGTCGAGCGCGTGCAGGTCGCTGTGGCAGACGCCCGAGGCGGCGAGCCGCACGAGCACCTCGTTCGCGCCGGGTGCTGCAGGCAGACTGAGTTCCCGCATCTCGAGGGGCTCGTTCGGGGCGACGAAGACGGCGGCCCTCACATCGATCGTTGACATACCTGATTCCTTCCTGGCTGCTCAGGCAGCGGATGATGGGGACTGGGACGCGGCGGGCGCTTGCGCCCGGATCGCGCGGATGAGGTCGAGGATGCGAGCGGGCTCGCCGGGCGGGAAAGCGGTCGCCTTGAAGACCGGCGGGATCAGCACCCAGACGAAGGCCCCGCCCATCGGGCTGAGGGTCAGGGTGCGGCTGCCCGAGCCCGAGATCCGCGCGTGCACCAGGTCGATTCGGGCGAGGTGCGGTGACGCCGCGTCGTTGAGCCGATCGAGGTCCCGCGACGGCTGGGCGGTCGCGCCGCGGTCCGGGATGAACGCCCCTCCGCGCGGCGTCCCGCGATGGCTGAGCTTCACCCCGCTCGGCGCGAGCGCCGATTCGGGGAGCCGCGTGGAGACCGTGAAGGCGTAGACCCGCGAGAAGATGAAATTGCCGGGGTCGTAGCTCAGCACGAGATCGATCCCGTCGTCGGTGCGGACCTCAACGGTGGTGCGGTCCGCGCGCAGTACAGTTCCGAACTGCTCGGCGGTGAACCGCAGGCCTCGGCGCGCGCGGTCGACGATGGGCCCCTCGCCCGCCAGCGGATGCTTGCGCTCGCGGCGCCCCTGGACGGGTACGACCGAGATGCGTCCTCCGAAGCCGCTCATCGCAGGTCCGCCCCTTCGGGTTCGGCATCGGCGGGATCTCCCGTCGAGTCCGCCGCGTCGTCGTACTCGTGGTCCATGCTCTCCGAGCGGACGATGATGTTCGACTGGGTGTGGGTGAGGTCGGTCGGCGTGAACAGCGGGAGGCGGTTCGCCTTGAGCCAGACGATGCCGAACAGGGCGATCGCGGCGATCAGGATTCCAGCGACGCTCCAGATCACGATGCGCTGATCGAAGTCGGGCACGATGAACACGATCAGATAGATGCAGGATGCGATGCCGAGCACCTGGGGCAGGGGGTAGAAGGGGGTCTTGAACGGACGCTTGGCGTTCGGATACTTGCGGCGCAGCACGATCACGTCGACCTGGGCGATGATGTAGCTCAGCAGCCAGGTGGTGCAGGCGATGCTGACGAGCGTGAGGATCAGGTCGATGCCGCCGGAGGAGAACATCGAGTAGGCCAGCACGGAGGCCATGCACGCGGCGGTCACGATCATGCCGGCCCAGGGCACACGGGTCCGGCGGGAGACCTTGCCGAACCACTTCGGCAGCAGCCCCTCGTTGGCCAGGCCGTACAGCATGCGGGGGATCGCCGCGAGGTAGGAGTTGCCCGTCGAGAACGACGCGGCGATGGTCCCGAGGGTCATGATGAGGCCGCCGGCGCCGCCGAAGATCGCGGTCGCGCCGACCACCTGCGGGATCGAGGACGAGGCCATCTCGGCGAGGTCCGCGTAGCGGGTGGCGCCCCACCCGAACAGCAGATCGACGATGAAGATGGTGATGACCCCCGCCACCATGGCGAGCGGGATGTTCTTCCAGGGGTTCTTGATCTCCTCGGCGAGGGGAGCGACGAACTCCATGCCGATGTAGAGCCAGATCGCGACCGCGCCCATCGACGCGAGGGTGCCCCAGTCGGTGGCGAGGAACGGGTTGTCGACCGGCGTCCCCGTGCCGAGGCCGAAGATCCCGCAGAAGCCCATGATCGCCAGGATGCTCATCTTGGTGACCACGATGGGGATCTGGACGCGGGCGTAGAAGTTGACCCCGGCGATGTTCAGAGCGAAGAGGATCGCGAGCAGCAGGAACGAGAACGCCGGTGCGGGCACGCCGGTGAGCGATTGGAACGCGTTGCCGGCGACCATGAGCTGCGTGCCGCCGTCGGCCGAGACGAGGACCATGTAGCCGCCGAGCACGGCGATGATCGCCATGAGCCGGCCGAGCGCGGGCATCGTGTATTCGCCGACCATGCCGCCGCCGGGCAGCATCGAGGCGAGCTCGCCGTAGGAGATCGCGACCATCAGGATGATCACGAGGCCGATGAATGCGGGGATCGCGAACGCGAGGCCACCGGTTCCGAAGCCGTTGCCGAGCGATACCATCGCGGTGCCCGAGACGACGAGTCCGGTCGAGGCGGCGTAGGCCGCGGTGAAGCCGAGGCTTCGCTTGAGTTTGGTCATGCCCATTGCTCCTTTGCAATTCGCCGGCGGCGAAGCGGGCGACTGCCCCGTGCGCGGCGAACTCAAGCTTGCAGCAGAGCGGCACTGGCCCGCACTCGACAGTGCGTCGGAATCGACCGCGCAGTGCGACAGAGTGCGGAAGCTCCGGGACGCATTCCTCTGACGAAATGTCCCGACAGGGATCCCTGATGTACGAACTGTCGAATCAGTGCAGGTACCGCAGCGCGAGCGTGAGCTCGGCGCGGACCTCGAAGTCGTCGAGGTCGGACCCGGTGAGCGCAGCGATCTGCTCGAGCCGGTTGAGCAGCGTGTGCCGATGGACGCCGAGCTCGCGTGCGGCGGGGAGCTGCCGACCGTGCGCCTCGAGCCATACCCGCAGCGTGCGCAGAAGTTCCGAGCCCTGCGCGCGGTCGTGCTCGATCAGCGGACCGAACATCCGGCCGGCGATGAGGGCTGCGTCGGAGGTGTCGATGAGGTCCGCGATACCCTCGCGCCAGATGTCGGGGAACGCGGTGACCTGCGGGGTGCCGCGGCGGAGCCCGAACTCCGCCGCCTTCTTCGCCTCCTCGAGCGACAGCGGCAGCGCGTCCCAGTGCTCGGCCTGCGAGCGGCCGAGCACCAGGCCGAACGGCTGGAGCAGCGCGAGCAGGCGGTCCGCGTCGGCCGCCGGCGCGAGAATCGCGACGTCGCTCCGGTACTGCGCGAAGAAGAGGGGGATCTCGCCCGAGAGATGCAGCGATTCGAGCGCGGGCATCAGTCGCACCGTGTCGAAGTGCTGCGGGATCCCGATGAGGGCGACGAGGGGCGGTTGGGGCAGTGGACCCCAGACGCTCTCGACGATGTGACGGGTGACGTCGACGTTGCCCGAGAGGAGGAGCTGCAGCAGTGCTTCGCGGAGCGTCCGGTGCAGGCCGGCGAGCGCCTGGTTCTGCTCCAGCGAGACGCTCACGAGGGCGAGCACGCTCGTCAGGACGTTGCGCGACAGATCGTCGAAGCCGCGACTCAGCGTGAGCACCAGCATGCCGCTGGGGTCGTCGGTCTCGCCGAGCATCTGCAGCACGGCCTCGACCTCGGGCGTCACCTGGACCGAGCGGAAACGCTGGCGGCTCTCCAGCCCCTCCAGCACGAAGGGGGCGAGATCCGAGCTCTCGGCGCGGGGCCCCTCGGGCGCCTCCACCACGGTGACCGCGCGGCCGAGCGGATCGTAGAGGGCGACACCGCAGCCGAGCTGGCGCGCGGTCTCCCGCAGCGTCGCGGTGAGGCCGTCGCGGCGGGTCGCAGCCGTCGCGATGGCCTTCTGCGCGCGCAGGGATCGCGTGTAGCGCTCGGTCTGATCGCGCTGCAGCACGCGCGCGGCTTCCTGCAGCAGGTCCATGAACGAGATCTCGTAGGGCACCTCGAACAGGATCAGTCCGTGCCGTCGGCAGGCCGTCGCGAGCTGGTGCGGGATCCCGCGGTGCACGACGTCGCTGCCGAAGCCGATGCCGATGAGGCCGTGCGCGGCGACGAGCGCCGCGTAGTCGTGGTAGATCCGGTCGAGCCGCTCCGGAGCGACGCGCACCTCCGGGATCGAGGAATCCGCGGCCTCGACCACGGGGAACTGCCACCCGAGCGTGAGGATCACCTCCGCCGGGCCGAGGAAGGGCGTCGGGTCGATCAGATCGGTCGCGTGCAACCACTCGAACTCGCGATCGAGCGAACGGTCGAGCGCGTCCTGGCTGTCGCCGCCTCCCACCACGACCTTGAGGTGGAGGGACGGGTTCTGCAGGAGCTTGCGCAGGGTGAGGGACACGCAGTCATGCTACGCGCCCCGGACGGCGGGTCAGCCCGCTTGCACGACCGGAGTGCCGGCGGCCAGACCCGTGCGCATCTGGAACGATTCCGAGGCGCGGGCGAGTTCGCCGGGGCCGGACCCCGGGTCGAGCGCGAGCAGTGCGGCGACGGAGGCCTCCGTGCCGCCGAGCGCGAACTCGAGGCGGGTGATGGAGGCGGACAGCGGATCGCCGAGCTCAGCGACGACGCGTGCCGTGGCCGAGCGCACGGTCGCTGCCAGGGCCTCGATGTCGCTCGCGGCACCGCGCAGGCGGACCTCGGAGCGCCCGTAGCTCACACCGTCGCCGGAGAGCGCCTCGCCGACCACGGGAGCGTCGGTGTCGGATCCGCCCGTGCGCGACACGCGCAGGATCAGTTCCGAGCTGGTCGCCGAGGGAGCCGTGCTGAACGGCAGCGCGCGGCTTCCGGGCGGCATCGCCGCCCCGTCGGCGTCGTGGTCGTGCGCGGCCGGCTGCCGGTCGGCGAAGCTGAACTTCAGATCCATGGGGTTCCTTCGGAGTGGGCCGCGCGGGGCGGAGTGTGGCGGACCGAGAATAGCAGCGGGGCCCGCTCCTCTCGGAACGGGCCCCGTCTGCGCAGTGCGTGAACGCTTAGGCGTTCGCGAGCACGTCCTCGACGCTCGAGAAGGCGAGCTCCGGGAACGCGTCCGAGACGCCCTTGAAGGTCAGGACGCCGTCGTGGGCGTTGAGGCCCTTGGCGAGCGACTCGTCGGCCTTGAGCGCGGCGACCCAGCCCTTGTCGGCGAGCGCGACGACGTAGGGGAGGGTGGCGTTGGTGAGCGCAGCGGTCGAGGTCTCGGGGACCGCGCCCGGCATGTTCGCCACGCAGTAGTAGATCGAGTTGTGCACCGGGAAGGTGGGATCGTCGTGCGTGGTCGGGTGCGAGTTCTCGAAGCAGCCGCCCTGGTCGATCGCGATGTCGACGAGCACGGAGCCCTGCTTCATCTGCGCGACCATCTCGTCGGTGACGAGCTTCGGCGCCTTCTCGCCCGGGATCAGCACGGAGCCGATGACGAGATCGGCTTCCTTGAGCGCCTCGGTGATGTTGTGCGCGTTCGAGGTGCGGGTCTGGATGCGACCGTTGAACTCGTCCTCGAGCTGCTTGAGGCGGGGGAGGGCGATGTCGATGACGGTGACGTCGGCGCCGAGGCCGAAGGCCATGCGTGCGGCCTGCTCGCCCGCAGCGCCGCCGCCGATGACGACGACCTTGCCGCGACGGGTCGCGGTGACGCCGCCGAGCAGCATGCCGCGGCCGCCGTTGGCCTTCATCAGCGAGTGCGCGCCGACCTGGACCGAGAGACGACCGGCGACCTCGGACATCGGAGCGAGCAGCGGCAGCGCACGGCCGGCCTGCACGGTCTCGTAGGCGATGGCGGTGGTGCCCGACTCGAGGACCTTCTCGGTGAGGGTCTTGTCCGCTGCAAGGTGCAGGTAGGTGAAGAGCACCTGACCCTTGCGCATCTTGTCGTACTCGGCGGCGATGGGCTCCTTGACCTTGAGGATCATGTCGGAGTCGGCCCAGACCTGCTCGGCGGTCTCGACGATCGTGGCACCGGCCGCGACGTACTCGGCGTCGGTGATGGCGGAGCCGAGACCGGCACCCGCCTGGACCAGCACCTCGTGGCCGCGACGCTTCAGCTCGAAGACGCCGGCCTGGGTGATGGCGACACGGTTCTCGTTGTTCTTGATCTCGGTGGGAATACCGACGCGCATGTTGTGCTCCTGTGATGACAGCGTTGGGACAGCGAGTGATCCGCGCCGCACCGGGCCTCGGAGCCGGTCGGACACGCTGCCGACCGTCGCCGCTCGTCGCTGCGCGGGTCACCACTCGCATGGAAGCATATTCGAATCTCGCGGCTTTCGGTGGAAATTTTCGCGAAAATCGTCAATGATTGCAGTACCAGCAACTGTTTCGAGTGGAGTCTGCATGGATCGGGCGAAGAATCTGCGTTCTGAAGTGGCTCTCGACGAGGTCGACCGACGGATCGTCGAAGAGCTGCAGCTGAACGGACGCATCACCAACGCCGAATTGGCGGACCGGGTGGGCATCGCCGCGTCGACCTGCGTGGCGCGCGTGCGCAGCCTCGGGTCCCGCGGGATCATCACCGGCTTCTCGGCGCGCGTGGACCCCGCGGCCATGGGCATGCACCTGCAGGTGATGGTCAGCGTGACCATCCGGTCGGGCGCCCGCCAGCGCATCCAGGAGTTCAGCGACGAGCTGCAGTCGCTGCCCGAGGTGATGCAGCTGTTCTTCCTCGGCGGCGTCGAGGACTTCATCATCCACCTCGCCGCGCGCGACGCCGATCACGTGCGCGAATTCGTCATGGACCACCTGTCGGTGCACCCGGCCGTTTCGAGCACGCGCACCAGCATCGTGTTCGCGCACCACGCGAACCCGGTGCGGTTCGAGGAGTAACCCGCTACGCTCGCGGTGAGTCCGGCGCGCGAACGCGCGGATCCGGGCGATACCGAGCGAGGGGATGCCGCATGGCTCGCGGACTGCTGATCGTCGACGTCCAGAAGGACTTCACCGAGGGCGGCGCACTGGGGGTCGCGGGCGGTGCCGCGGTGGCTTCCGGCGTCACCGAGCTGCTGCGGAGCGAGCCCGACTACGTGCTCGTGATCGCATCGCGCGACTGGCACGACGCCGACGGGTCGAACGGCGGGCACTTCGCGGCGGACGGCGAGCAGCCCGACTTCACCGATACCTGGCCGCGGCACTGCGTCGCTGGCACCGAGGGTGCGGAATACCACGACGCGCTCGACCTGGGCCGGATCGACGTGCACGTGCGCAAGGGCATGGGGGAGCCGGCCTACTCGGCGTTCGAGGGCGTGACCACGCGCGGGGAGCGCCTGATCGACGTGCTCTCGGAAGCGGGGATCGACGCGCTCGACGTGGTCGGCATCGCGACCGACTACTGCGTGCGGGCTTCGGCGCTCGACGCGCGGGCCGCGGGTCTCGCGGTCGCCGTGCGGACCGAGCTCATCGCGGGCGTCGCGCCCGAGACCTCCGCAGCGGCGCTCAAGGAGCTCGCCGCGGCGGGCGTGGGGATCGCCCCCTAGAGATCACCGGATCACCGGATCACCGGACCGTGCGGCGCGGGCTTGCGGTAGGCATCGAAACCGTTGACGCCGGCACGAGTGGACGTCCAGCCGACGATTGGACGCCTGATTTCGCGCCCAGAGGACGTCCGATCGTCGACGAGACGTCCACTCGTCGGTAGGACATCCGAACGTCGGCAGGATGTCCACTCGTCGGCAAGACGTCCAGCGGTCGAGAATGCGTCCGAAGGCCCGCCGGCCTGACGCCCGCCCGTCAGACCTCGCCGTCGGTGAGGATCCCGTCCTCGTCGCTCCACACGGTCGCGCCCGGTCGGAAGGTCGCACCGCCGAACGACACCACGACGTCGGCCTCGCCCGCGCCGGTCTTGCTCGACTTGCGGGGGTTGCTGCCGAGCGCCTTCAGGCCGATGGGCAGCTCGCCGATGGCGACGCGATCGCGGATCACCCCGTTGACGATGATCCCGGCCCAGCCGTGCTCGACGCCGAGCGCGGCGATGAGGTCGCCCACCAGCGCGGATTCCAGCGAACCTCCGCCGTCGACCACGAGCACGGCGCCATCGCCGGGCGTCGAGAGGATCGCCTTGAGCAGCGCGTTGTCGCGGTGGCAGCGCACGGTGCGGATGGGACCGCTGAATCGCGGGTGACCGCCGATGTTCTGGAACTGGAGCGAGACGGACTGCACGGCGTCGCCGAGCTCGTCGACCAGGTCTGCGGTGCTGAATGCGGCCATGGGTGCGCTCCTTCGTCGCGTGCGGATCCGCGGTCGCGGTTCCGGGCGCGGTGCGCTGCTGCGGTGCGCCGGGACTCAGCGTAGCGGGCGGGCCCGGGATCAGTGGTGCTGCGGCGGGGTGAGCCGGGACTCGTGGGCGTCGAGCGCGAGCTCGGCCGTGTGCAGCGCCTGCGAGCTGTACTGCCCGATCGCGCGCTCCTCGAGCAGCGCGTCGCGCTGGGCCTCGAGCACGAGGCGGGCGAGCCGCAGGTAGTCGTAGGCTTCCCGCTCCATCTCGCTCGGCTTGGCGTCGGGCTCGCCGGAACGCTGCTCGGCGGCGACGGCGAAGGCGAGCGGTGCGAGCGCGTTCTGCGCGCTCGCGCGCACGCGCTTGGCGACGGCCTCGGACGGGACGCGGTGCGACGGGTCGGCCTCGGCGAGCGCGCGCTCGCGTTCGATGATCCCGTCGAGCGCGGTCGTCGCCTCCTCCACGAGGTCCTGGCCGAGCGAGACGAGTTCGTCGGAGCGCTCGTCGGCCGTGGGGCCTGCGGGGCGCAGCCGGCGGATCACCCAGGGCAGGCTCAGCCCGTGCAGGAGCAGCGTGATCGTGGCGACGAGGAACGCGATGAGCACGAGCTGAGGACGGTAGGGCACGGTGGTGGGGATCGACTGGGCGGCGGCGAGCGTGACCACGCCCCGCATACCGCTCCAGCCGAGGATGAAGGCGCCGCGCCAGCCGAAGCTCTGCGTCTGCGCGTGCTCCAGGTCCGCTGCCGTGCGCCGGGCCATGCGCTCGACCCGCTGCAGCTTCGCCGCGTAGCGCTCGCTCTTCTCCTCGGGCACCTCGATGTTGCGGGCCCGCGAGACGAGCCTGCGCATCCCGGTGGCCCGGGCCTCGTAGCGCGGCAGCGCGCGGGCGAGGGACTTCACGAGCGGGATCATGAAGATCATGCGGCAGAGGATGAGGATCGCGACGACGCCGATCGAGATCAGTCCGATGTGCACGATCGTGACCTCGCTGTCGCCGACCTTGTCGACAAGGGTGTGCAGCTGCAGACCCATCACCAGGAACACGCCGTTCTCGAGGATGAACTGCACGGTGCGCCAGTTGAGCCGCTCGTTGATGCGGGAGGTGGCGCTGAACTTCTTCGCCGCGTGGTGCCCCGAGTAGAGGCCCGTGATCACGACGGCGAGCACGCCCGAGGCGCCGACGGCCTCGGTGGGCACGAACGAGATGAACGGAACGGTGAACGAGACGATGGTGTCGTAGACCGGGTTGACGAGCTTGGAGCGCAACCAGACGGTGAGCACGCCGATGAGCAGACCGATCACCACGGCGACCGCGACGGCGAAGGCGAACTGGCCGACGGCCTCCCAGAAGACGAAGCTGCCGGCGACCGCCGCGATGGCGGTGCGGAGCAGCACGAGCGAGGTGGCGTCGTTGACGAGGCTCTCGCCCTCGAGGATCGTGACGAGGCGCGGGGGCATACCGAGGCGTTTGCCGATCGAGGTCGCCGCGACGGCGTCGGTGGGTGCGACCACCGCGCCGAGGGCGATCGCCGCGGCGAGCGGGATCTGGGGCACGACGAGGTGCAGCAGCGCGCCGATGGCCACGGACGACACGATCACGAGCACCACGGAGAGCCCCGCGATGGGGCCGACGTTGCGCCGCAGATCGAGGATCGGCACGTTGACGGCGGCCGAGTAGAGCAGCGGCGGCAGCACACCGAGCAGGATGATCTCGGGATCGAGGTTCACCGGCGGGACGCCGGGCACGTAACCGATACCGATGCCGAGCACGACGAGGAGCAGGGGCGCGGCGACGCCGATGCGGCCGGACAGCATGGAGACTCCGACGACGATGACCAGGCCGAGCACGGCGAGCAGCGCGAGTTCCATGCACTCAGCGTACCGACGGGTGCGCTGAGGGAACCCGGACAGCGCTGCCGATCGTCAGGCCGTGGTTCACCGAGCGACCGCCCGGTCAGCGGACCGTGACGACCGAGCCGATCTCTGCGGTGACGCCCTGGAACGCGCCCCAGGCCGCGGCGTGCGGCCGGAGCGCGCGTGCACCGAGCCTGCCACCGCCGGGGAAGAGCTCCGCGTCGATGCGGGTCGCCTTCGCTCGTGCCGTCTTGAGCCAGATGCCGCGCACGCGACCCCGCTCGACCACCGTCGCTCGGAACATGCCGTTGCGGCCGGGGACGATGCGCTCGAAGTGCTCGGGGGCGAGCACGGACGCGCGCTCGGTGTAGCCGAGCAGGTGCTCGTCGAAGCCGGGCAGCAGCAGCACCTCGGGCACGCCCGCCGCGGCTGCGGCCTCGCCCGTGAGAATCGAGCTCGGACCGTCGAGCAGCGCGGGCTCCGCCCAGTGGCGGACGCCGTCGACCTCGACGGGCGCGAGCCGCTGCTCGGCCGCCGCCGCGGCGATGCCCCGGCGGGCGACGGTGACGGGGAGGCCGGTCCACCAGGCGAAGTCGCGATCCTGCACCGGGCCTCGACCGCGGGCGAACCGCGCCGCCAGCTCGGCCAGCGCCTCATCGCCGTCGAGCGCGCGCGGCGCGCGGATCCATTCTTCGGCGAGCACGAGTCGCGGCTCGCCGCCGTCGGCGCTCGGGCCCTGCACGAGCAGGCCGTTCTGGCAGAGCCACCAGACCACGTGGTAGCGCCAGGCGCTCTGCACCTCGATGCCCGCCCCGGCCCAGGCCTCGGCGAGTTCGTCGCGCGAGAGCGACTTGCCGCCCGTGAGCGCGGTGACGGCGACGTCGGTCATGCGCGCGAGCGAGGTGTCGTCGAGGCCGAGGACCGTTCGACGTTTGGCCGCACCGGGCAGCACGCGATGATTGGTCGCCTGCTGCATCCAGCCGATGTCTTCGGCGGGCACGACGTGGATGGTGCCGCGCATGGGCCAGGAACGCACGACGAGGCCGCGGGCGAAGGCCTCGCGCACGTCGGCGTCGGAGGTGCCCGGCGCTCGGAGCCCGAGCGCCCAGCGCGAGGCGTGCCAGTCCTGTCCCTGGAGCGCGAGCAGGCCCTGCGCGACCGCGTGGACGCGTTCGGCGCCGTCGGACTGCCCGGCGGCAGCGGCGCCGGGCAGTGACGCCCAGAGGCCGAGCGCGCGCATGCGCCAGCCGATGAGGTCGGCGGTGCCTGCGGAGAGCGCGGGGTCGGTCATGGCATCACTCTAGGGGCGCCCACCGACATCGGGGAGGGACAGTCAGAAGCGGGCCCGCCAGTACTGCCGGGGGACGAGCGCGTCCGCGCCCGGGGCGCGCAGTTCGTGCGCCCAGCGCAGCGGCAGGTGCGGATCCCGCAGCAGTGCGCGTCCGAGCAGCACCACGTCCGCCTGACCGGTCGCGAGGATCCCCTCGGCCTGCGCCGCCTCGGTGATGAGGCCGACCGCTCCCGTCGGGATCCCTCCTTCGCGCACGGCTGCGGCGCAGTGCACCTGGTACGAGGGGCCGACCGGGATCGGTGCGCTCGGCGCGTTGCCGCCCGTGGAGCAGTCGACGAGATCGGCTCCGTCCTCGGCGATCCACACGGCGACCTGCTGCGCCTCGTGCAGCTCGAAGCCGCCGGGGATCCAGTCGGTCGCCGAGATCCGCACCAGGACCGGGAGCTCGGGGTGCTCGGCGCGGACGGCGCCGACCACCTCGCGCAGCAGGCGCGCCCGGTTCTCGAGCGATCCGCCGTACGCGTCGGTGCGGAAGTTCGAGAGCGGCGAGAGGAACTGGTGCAGCAGGTACCCGTGCGCCGCGTGGATCTCGACGGCGTCGAGTCCGGCGCGCACCGCCCGCGAGGCCGCGTCGACGAACGCGCGCACCAGGCCGGGCAGCTCGTCGGAGTCGAGCGCCCGGGGTTCCGCGAGGTCGTCGAAGGCGACGGCGGACGGCGCGACGGTCGGCCAGCCGCCCGCGCTCACCGGAACCGAGCCCTCGGGACCGCCGGGCATCCAGGGGTGGGTCGAGGCCTTGCGCCCCGCGTGGCCGAGCTGCACGGCGAGCTTCGCACCGTACCCGTGCACGATCTCGGCGAGGCGCGCAAACGCGGCCTCTTGCGCGTCGTTCCAGAGTCCGAGGCAGAACGGCGAGATGCGGCCCTCGGGCACCACGCCGGTCGCCTCCATGATTACCATCCCGGCTCCGCCGCGCGCCAGCCCGCCGAGGTGCGCGAGGTGCCAGTCGGTCGGCATGCCGTCCTGCGCATCGGCGGAGTACTGGCACATGGGGGAGACCCAGAGGCGGTTGCGCACCTCGGTGTCGCGCAGGCGGAGGGGACGGAAGAGCAGGGGATCGGCCATGGTCAGCGAGCGTACTCCGGTCCCGAGTGTCCGATGGCGGAGGGATCTGCCAGGCTGGACGCGTCCCGCCCGATGGCACCCGCGAGAAAGGATCGGCGCGATGCACGAGATCAAGTGCCCGCACTGCGGCAAGGCGTTCACGGTCGACGAGGCCGGGTACGCCGAGATCCTCAAGCAGGTGCGCGACGCCGAGTTCGAGCGGCAGCTGCTCGAGCGGCTCGAACTCGCCGAGCAGGACAAGGCGAACGCCCTCGAACTCGCCGGGGAGCGCGCAGCGGGCGACCTGCAGCGGGCCGAAGCGGCGAAGGACGCCGAGATCCAGGCGCTGCGGGCGAAAGTCGACGCCGGTGAGGCCGCGCGGCAGCTCGCGGTGTCCGAGGCGCGCGCTGCGCTCGAAAAGGAACTGACCGAGCTGCGGGCCAGGGTGTCGGGGGCCGAACTCGCGCAGAAGCTCGCGGTGAGCGAGGCCGTCGGCGCGGTCGAGAAGCAGCGCGACGAACTGCGCAACGGACTGGACCGGGCCGCGCTCGAGAAGGAGCTCGCCGAGAAGTCGATGCAGGAACGATTCGCGGTGCAGCTGAAGGACCGCGATGACCAGATCGAGCGGCTGCGCGACCTGAAGGCGCGGCTCTCGACCAAGATGATCGGCGAGACGCTCGAGCTCCACTGCGAGAACACCTTCAACCAGTTCCGGGCGATGGCGTTCCCGAACGCCTACTTCGAGAAGGACAACGACGCCCGCACCGGCAGCAAGGGCGACTACATCTTCCGCGACTTCGACGCGACGGGCATCGAGGTCGTCTCGATCATGTTCGAGATGAAGAACGAGGCCGACGAGACCGCCACGAAGCACAAGAACACCGACTTCCTGAAGGAGCTCGACAAGGATCGCCGCGAGAAGGGCTGCGAGTACGCGGTGCTCGTCTCGCTGCTCGAGCCCGAGAGCGAGCTCTACAACGCCGGTATCGTCGACGTCTCGCATCTCTACCCCAAGATGTACGTGATCCGGCCGCAGTTCTTCCTCCCGCTCATCACGCTGCTGCGCAACGCCGCGCTGAACGCGCTGCAGTACAAGGCCGAACTCGAGCAGGTGCGCGCGCAGAACATCGACATCACCCACTTCGAGGAGCACCTCGAGACCTTCAAGGACGCGTTCGGGCGCAACTACGACCTCGCCTCGCGGCAGTTCCAGGAGGCGATCAAGCGCATCGACACCTCGATCGCCGAGATGCAGAAGGTCAAGGACAACCTGCTGAAGTCCGAGAACAACCTGCGCCTCGCGAACGACAAGGCGCAGGGCGTTACCATCAAGAGGCTCACGCGGGGCAACCCGACCATGCAGGCGAGATTCGCCGAGCTCGAGCAGTCGACGTCCGCGGCGGTGCCGTCCGCACCGGACCAAAAGGAGAATTCCGACACATGAGCCTGCAGCAGGCCCTCGCCGCGGTGCGCGAGAACGGCGGCGACGCCGAGGAGGCGTTCGCGGCGTTCGAAGAGTGGGCGCTCGAGGAGCGCGGCCTCAGCCTCTACCCCGCCCAGGAGGAGGCCGTGCTCGGCATCACCCTCGGCAGCAACGTGATCCTCGCGACCCCCACCGGTACCGGCAAGTCGCTCGTCGCGATCGGCGCGCACTTCATCGCCGTCGCCGAGGGCCGGCGGACCGTCTACACCGCCCCGATCAAGGCGCTCGTGAGCGAGAAGTTCTTCGACCTCGTCGGCATCTTCGGCGCCGAGAACGTCGGAATGGTCACCGGCGACACCGCCATCAACGCCGACGCCCCGATCCTGTGCTGCACGGCCGAGATCCTCGCGAACCTCGCGATCCGCGACCGCGACGTCGACAACCCGGAGGCCGGCGGCATCACCCAGGTGGTGATGGACGAGTTCCACTACTACGCCGACCCCGACCGCGGCTGGGCCTGGCAGGTGCCGCTGCTGCTCATGCACGACGCGCAGTTCCTGCTGATGTCGGCGACGCTCGGCGACGTCACCGCGCTCGCCGCGGACCTGAGCGAGGCGACCGATCGCGATACCGCGCTGGTCACCGGCGTCGAACGCCCCGTTCCGCTGAGCTTCAGCTACGAGGTCGCGCCCGTGCACGAGGTCGTCGAGCAGCTCATCGCCGATCGCGAGACCCCCGCCTACCTCGTGCACTTCAATCAGTCGCACGCGGTCGAGCAGGCGCAGGCGCTCGCCTCGATCAGGATCGTGGATCGCGCGGGGCGCGACGAGATCGCCGCCGCGATCGGCGACTTCCGGTTCTCGACCGGGTTCGGCACGACGCTCTCGCGGCTCGTCCGCTCGGGCATCGGCGTGCACCACGCGGGCATGCTGCCGCGCTACCGGCGCCTCGTCGAACAGCTCGCGCAGCGCGGCCTGCTCCGCATCATCTGCGGAACCGACACGCTCGGAGTCGGCATCAACGTGCCGATCCGCACGGTCGTGCTCACCGCGCTGACCAAGTTCGACGGCGAGAAGATGCGCCGCCTCTCGGCCCGCGAGTTCCACCAGATCGCCGGTCGCGCCGGTCGCGCCGGCTACGACACCGAGGGCGACGTGATCGCGCTCGCGCCCGAGCACGAGATCGAGAACGCCCGCGCGGTCGCGAAGGCCGCGGCGAAGGCGGCCGACGGCAAGGGCGGCAAGAAGGCGAAGCCGGTCAAGAAGAAGGCGCCGCCGCAGGGCTTCGTCGCGTGGAGCGAGCAGACCCTCGACAAGCTCATCGCGTCCGAACCCGAACCGCTCGTCAGCCGCATGCGGGTCACGCACTCGATGGTGCTCGGCGTCATCGGCCGCGGCGAGGAATGGGAGGGCGAGGCCCTCAACACGATGCAGATGCTGATCTTCGACAGCCATGAGCCGCGGGCCGCCCAGTTCGCGCACGCGCGCACCGCGCTCGAGATCTTCCGCACCCTCCGAAACGGCGGCATCGTCGAGGTGCGCGAGCACGTCGACCCGGCCACAGGCGAGACCCGGCGCCTCCTCGGCCTCACCATCGACCTGCAGGCGAACTTCGCCCTGAACCAGCCGCTGTCGCCGTTCGCGCTCGCCGCCATCGAGCTGCTGGATCCCGATTCGGCCACCTATTCGCTCGACGTCATCTCGATCATCGAGGCGACGCTCGAGGATCCGCGGCAGATCCTGCGCGCGCAGGAGCACCGCGCCCGCGGCGAAGCGGTCGCGGCGATGAAGGCCGAGGGCATCGAGTACGACGAGCGGATGGAGCGGCTCGAGCAGATCACGCACCCGCAGCCGCTCAAGGAGCTGCTCGACGAGGCGTACGAGGCCTATACGGCCGAGGTGCCGTGGGCGCGCGACTACCGGCTGAGCCCCAAGACCGTGGTGCGGGACATGATCGAGCGCGGCTTCGGATTCCGCGACCTGGTCTCCTTCTACGGGCTGGGCCGGGCCGAGGGCGGCGTGCTGCGCTATCTCTCCGACGCGTTCCGCGCCATCGAACGGACGGTGCCCGAGCAGTCGAAGACCGAGGAGCTCGACGAACTGATCGACTGGCTCGGCGAGCTCGTCCGCCAGGTGGATTCGAGCCTGATCGACGAGTGGGAGGAGCTCGCGCACCCGGACGCGGCGGCTCACGAGGCCGCGGAGCGCGCCTCCGCGGAGGGCCCCGTCGCGCCTCCTGCCATGCGATCGCTGCTCGGCAACGAGCGGGCCTTCCTGGTCATGATCCGCGGTGCGCTGTTCCGCCGGGTCCAGGCCGCCGCCTTCGAACGCTACGACGAGCTCGCGGAGCTCGACGGGCCCGGCGGCTTCGGCGAGGATCGCTGGCGCGATGCGCTCGACGGGTACTTCACCGAGTACGAGGAGATCGGGGTCGACGCCGACGCGCGCGCCGCGAACCTGCTGCAGATCGACCGCGGATCCGAGGCCGTGGGCGAGGGGGTCTGGCGGTTCCGCCAGGTGCTGCTCGACCCCGCGGGCGACCGCGACTGGGGCATCGAGGGCGTCGTCGACCTCGGCGAATCCGAGTCCGAGGGCGAACCGGTGATCCGTGTGGAGCGCGTCGGACCGCTGTCTGGAGTCTGACCCCGCGCAGCGCGCGCCTCCGCACCGCGAACGGCGCATTGCGCGTCCTGACGCGATCCTATGCACCTGCTGCGAGATTCCCTGCACCCCTTGGCAGCGCAGCACGGACGCGTGAAGATATCTCCAACCGCGGATCCGACCGCCGCGGGCGGATCCGGGGGGACCGATGGTCGAAGAGAGACTGCAGCGCGTGCTCGTCATCGTCGGGACGCGGCCGGAAGCCATCAAGATGATCCCGGTGATCCGGGCGCTCGACGACGGCGGCCGGATCCGCCCGGTCGTCATCTCGACCGGGCAGCACACCGAGATGGTGCGCGAGCTGTTCGAGGCGCAGGGGAAGCGGATCGACGCCGACCTGCGCGTCGCGGATCCCGTGCGCGATCCCGACTCGGGCGAGGACCGGCGGCCCACGCTCAACGAGATGGTCGCCCGGGTGATCACGGGGATCGACCGGATCTGGCGGGTGCAGGCCGTGCCCGAGCGCAACCGCTCCGACGGCCGACGCGGCCCGGACGGGGCGCTCGCCTGCCTCGTGCACGGCGATACGAGCTCAGCGGCAGCGGCGGCGCTCGCCGCGTTCAACCTGCAGCTCCCGGTCGTGCACGTCGAGGCGGGGCTGCGCACCTCGAACCTGCTGTCGCCGTTCCCCGAGGAGGGCAACCGTCAGCTCATCTCGCGCATCGCGGGCCTGCACTTCGCGCCGACCGGGACGAATCGCGAGAACCTGCTGGCCGAGCAGATCGACGACGACCGGATCGTCGTGACGGGCAACACCTCCATCGACATGCTCGAGTGGGCGACGCGGCAGCCGCTCGACTTCGGGCCGGGCCTCGAGGAGCTCACCGCGGATCCCGACGCCCCGTTCGTGCTCGTCACCGCGCACCGCCGCGAGAACTGGGGGAGCGGTCTCGACCGCATCGCCGCGGGCGTGCGCGCGCTCGCCGAGCGGTTCCCCGAGGTCCGCTTCGTGGTGCCCCTGCACCCGAATCCCGTCGCCCGCCGCCCGTTGCAGGCCGCGCTCGCGGAGCTGCCCAACGCGCGGCTCGTCGAGCCGCGCGGCTACGTCGCATTCGCGCACCTCATGGATCGGGCGCTGTTCGCGCTGACGGACTCCGGCGGAGTGCAGGAGGAGGCGCCGGCGCTGGGCACCCCCGTGCTCGTCACGCGGGACACGACGGAGCGGGGCGAGGGCGTCGAGGCGGGGACGCTCGTGCTCGTCGGCACGGATCCCGAGCGGATCCTGGCGGAGGGAAGCGCACTGATCGAGAATCCGGCGATGCGCGCCGAGCGCGGATCCCGGCGGAACCCCTACGGCGACGGCACCGCGTCGGAACGGATCGCGCGGATCCTCGACGCGGTGTTCAGCGATGATCCCGGAGCGATGAGCGCGCGTGAGCGGGACGTGCGCGCGGGCGTGCGCCGCCGCCTCGGACTCCCGGATCCGATCGAGGGCGGCGCGTGAGCGGCGGGGTCGGCCCGGCGCTGCTCCTGCCGGTGGTCGTCGCACCCGCCTCGCTGCAGGACGAGATCGACCGCACGGCCTACGCCATGGCGCACCTGTTCGACGGCTCGCCCCCGTGGTGCCAGCCCGTCTTCGTCGTCGCGCTGGCGCTGATCCTGGTCTCGGTGCTGTCGACGCTGGTCCTCGGCAACCGATCCCGCAGCGAGGGGCGGCGCGAGCGCGACGACGATCGGGACCTGCCGGAGCTCGACGAGTCGGATTTCCTCTGGGTGTTCGTCGTGCCCGCGCTCAACGAGGAGGTGACGATCGCGGACTCCGTGGGACGGTTGGCCGATGTGGAGGTGCGCAATCGGGTGATCCTCGTGATCGACGACGGATCCGACGACCGTACGGGGGAGATCCTCGCGGGACTCGACCTGCCCGAGCTCACCGTGCTGACGCGCGTGCCGCCCGAGGCCCGCGAGGGGAAATCGGAGGCGCTGAACGCGGCCTGGCGGCACCTGCACGAGCGGGTGCTGCGGACCGGCCGGTGGGCGGATTGGCCGGTCGAGCGAGTGATCTTCACGATCGTCGATGCCGACGGGCGCCTGGATCCGCGTGCCGGACGCGTGAGCTGGCACTTCCGCGATCCCGAGGTGGGCGGTGTGCAGTCGCTCGTGCGCATCTACAACCGGACGACCCCGCTCACCTGGGCTCAGGACGTCGAGTTCGGGGTGTTCGGCAACCTGCTGCAGCGCGGGCGGATGGCGTGGGGCACGGCGAACATGGGCGGGAACGGCCAGTTCAACCGGCTCGCGGCGCTCGACAGCGTGGCCGTGCGCGACGACCGCGGACGCCTCGGCCCCTGGCGGGCGGGCCGCCTCACCGAGGATCAGGACATCGGGCTCCGTCTCCTGCACGCCGGTTGGCGCGGAGAGCAGGCCCGCAGCATCACCGTCTCGCAGCAGGGGCTCAACTCGCTGCGCATGCTCTACCGGCAGCGCACACGGTGGGCGCAGGGCGGTTAGCAGGTGATCGACCTCGCCGGGGCGGTGCTGCGCGACAGATCGCACGGGATCATGGCCAAGCTGAGCCAGCTCTGGTACCTCGCGACGCCGATCGTGCAGGCGTGGGTGGGGCTCTCGGTGGTGCTCAGCATCGTGTTCCTCATCACCGGGCAGGTGCGACCGCACTGGACCATCATCATGGCCGTGCTGTTCTACCTGTTCACGGCGGTGCCCGGCATCATCGGCGTGCTGCACGCGCGCCACGGGCGCCGAGTGCGAGACATCCTCGTCGACCTGCTGATCGCGCACGGCTACCTGATCTACTCCTGGATCATCTACCCGGTGGTCTACCGAGCGCTGTTCCGGCAGCTGTTCGGGGTCCGGTCCTGGGTGAAGACCAAGCGCGAGGCGCTGAGCGACGCGGACGACTCCGCTCCGCCCGGGGAGATGGGCGAGATCGGCGGCCCCTCGGGCGCACCCGCGCGGTAGCGCGCGAGGATCGCCCGAGGGCGTCCGGGTCGGCCGGGTCGCCCGATCAGAGCCCGATGAAGCGGAACACGGCGACGAACAGCGAGGCCGCGAGCAGCACGATGTTCATGCCGATCGCCTTGGCGTCGTCGTGGCGCACGTGCCAGACGATGGCGAGCACCATCACGATCGCGAGTCCGGTCGCGGCGAGGGGCGTGAGCACGGGCAGGATCCCGGTGAGCTGCGGCAGGATCAGGCCGATGCCGCCGAGCGCCTCGGCGAGCCCGACGAGCTTCACACCCGTGGGGGAGTAGTCGTTCACCCAGGCCATCTTCTCGGCCAGCTTCTCCTTCGGCGTCGACATCTTCGCGATGCCGGCCATGAGGAAGAGCGCGGCGAGCAGGCCGGAGACGATCCAGAGGGCGATCTGCATGGGAGTCCTTTCGAGAACCGTGCGATGCGCGCGCATCGGCACCGCGGGTGCAACCCGGAACCGCCCCGCGCTATTCCGGACGGCGGCGGCACTATGCTTTCGACATGCGCCTCGGAGTGATCGACGTCGGATCAAACACCGTCCACCTGCTGGTGGTGGACGCGCACCCGGGCGCGAGCCCCGTGCCGTATCACTCGCAGCGCTCGGTGCTGCGCCTCATGCGCTACCTCGATTCCGACGGCGCCATCGTCGAAGAGGGCGTCGTCCGCATCGTCGACGCGATCCGCGAGGCGCGCGACACGGTCGCCGAGATCGGCGTCGACGATCTGATCGCCACCGCCACCTCGGCGATCCGCGAGGCGGCGAACGGCGAGGAGGTGCTCGCCCGGATCGAGCGCGAGACGGGGATCCGGCTGCGGGTGCTGACCGGCGAGGACGAGGCCCGGATCACGATGCTCGCCGTGCGGCGATGGTTGGGCTGGTCGGCGGGCGAGATCCTGCTGTTCGACATCGGCGGCGGCTCGTTCGAGATCGCGCAGGGCGCCGACGAGTACCCCGACGTGCAGGTGTCGCTGCCGCTCGGCGCCGGGCGATCCACGATCAATTTTCTGGCCGAGGATCCGCCGCCGCGGGAGGCCGTCTCGCTGCTGCGCGCCCACGCCCGGGCCGAGTTCACCCGGGTGCGGGAGGAACTCTTCTCGGAGCGGCCGCGCCCCAAGCGCGTCGTCGGCACCTCGAAGACGATCCGTTCGCTCGCGCGCCTGATCGGTGGCCCGTCCGACCCGATCACGGGCGACCTGGCGCCCCTGCACTACGTCGGTCTGCGCGAGTGGGAGCCGTCGCTGCGCGAGATGCCGGGCTCGGTGCGCGAGTATCTGCCCGGGATCACGCCCGAGCGCGGCTACCAGATCATGGCGGGGGCGGTCGTGCTGCGCACGGCCATGAAGGTCTTCGAGGTCGACACCCTCACGATCTCGCCGTGGGCGCTGCGCGAGGGGATCGTGCTGCGGTACATCGATTCGCTCGATAGCCCCGGAGCCGATCCCGTCGAGAGCTGAGGCGGGGCTGAGGCGGAGCTGAAACGGAGGGGTATCGCCCTCCACAAGCGCGATCCATCCACAGATTCCCGGATCGTGCCCCGCACCCGCCGACCGGGCGGCAGAGTCGAAGGCATGAGAACTTCAGACTCCCGGCTCGACCCGGAACGCGTCCTCGCCACCGACCACGCCCTTCAGGAGGTCCTG
This sequence comes from Leucobacter sp. Ag1, assembly GCF_000980875.1. Classification (GTDB taxonomy): domain Bacteria; phylum Actinomycetota; class Actinomycetes; order Actinomycetales; family Microbacteriaceae; genus Leucobacter; species Leucobacter iarius. Next base: position 35,091 of record NZ_LAYO01000083.1, read on the forward strand.
GGCCTCCTGCTCCGCGAAGCCAACCAGCGGCAGTTCTGGCTGATCTTCCTCGACGGCACGCGGCGCATCGTCGGTCCGCTCATGCCGATGGACGACTACCCGATCAGCCCCGACGACCCCTCCGAGATCGAAGGACGCGCCGACGACCCGATCATCGATGTGCTGTGGGATCGCATCGGCGAGATCGCCAAGATGGTCGGTGCGGAATCGCTCGTGCTGGTGTGGGAACGCCGCGGGCCGGCGAAGTTCTCGAACGCCGACCTCAGCTGGGCGCGCGCCTTCTCGGCGGCGACCGCCGACGGCGGGCCGACGATCCGCGCGCAGTTCGTGCTGCACAGCGAGGGGATCCGTCAGATCGCCGTCGACGACCTGATCTGAGGCGCTGCGGCGGCACCCCGATGCGGGAGGGGGGCGCTGCTCATGCTGAGCGGCGGCCCCTTCCTCGCCCGCACCGACACCTGTCGGTGACTCGTGTCAGTCGGCGGTCTTGCGCTAGTCGGCGATCTCCCGAACGGCGAAGTAGTGGCCCTCGGGGTCCGCGAAGTTGAACGTGGTCTGCCCGCCGTGCTCGGCGATCGGGCCGACGGTGGCGCCCTGCGCTTCGAGCGCATCGCGCATGGCGCGCACGTCGCGGCTCGCGAACAGGATCGACGGGGTCGCGAGGTCGAGCTCGGGCGACATCTGGGCGACCACGGCGCGGTCGAACAGGGTGAGCGCCGCCTCCGAGTCGGGGGTGTGCGCGATCTCGACCGAGAGCGTCTTGCCGTCCAGCTCCTGCGACGAGAGTTCGGTGAAGCCGACGGTGCCGACCCAGAAGTCGGCGACGGCGCGGGGGTCGGTGACGTAGATCATGACGTTGCCGAAGCGATCGATCACGAGTGGCTCCTCTGGTCGTGCGAGCGGGGGAGCGGGCGCTCCGAGCTCGTGCCGCTCCAGTATCCCGCGTCGAGGCGCGCCCGGGCGACCACGTTTTGAACTTTGCCGAGGTTCGATGTAGAGTTGTCTCTCGGTGCCGCAGTCCTCCGGGCTTCGGAATCTCGCCATTGGGATATGGTGTAATTGGCAACACTACGGTTTCTGGTACCGTCATTCTAGGTTCGAGTCCTGGTATCCCAGCAAAGCAAAACCCCCGCTCCGGCGGGGGTTTTCTCGTTCTCGACGAATGACGCCTCCGACTCGACCGGCTTCGTGGGTCACGGGCGCTCGGGTGGCGCGGGGTGCTCCTCGAACAGCGCCGATTGCGGATCATCCGCCTCGGTGAGGCGCGAGAGGAACGCGATGACCGTCGCGCGCTCATTCGGGCTCATCGCGGCCGCGACCGCGAGCCTGCGCGTGTGCTGTCGCCCGATCGTGTCTCGCGCGATGCGGCGCGTCCGATCCGTGACTCGGATGCTCACCGTGCGGCGGTCGCTCGGGTGGGCGGCGCGCGTCAGATGGCCGGCGTCGACGAGGCGATCGACGAGCTTGGTCGTCGATGCGCTCGAGATACCGGTCTCTCGCGCGATGTCCTTCGGGGTGACGACCTCATTGCGCTGCTGTGCGCGCATGATCATCCGGATCGCTCGCATGTCGGTCTCGTTGAGCCGCATGTACTTGGCGGACGACTCGGCGAGCTCGCGCGAGGCGCGCTGCCAGCGCTCGAGCTGGGCCATGACCTCGAAGGCCTGTTCCGCCTCGACCTCCGGCAGATCCCCGAAATCCACCAGCTCGGGGGCGATCGAGGCGCGCCGGTCCTGCGGCGAATGGGGGTCTCGCGGGGTCATGCGTCCATTCTACGTTTCTCGTGCTAGGTTAATCTCTCGCCAAGCTAAAGAAATGCTGTGCGACCGAATCGAACTCGGACGCGCACCGAGAGCATCAGGAGCCGACGTGAACGAAACGATCCAGGATTCAGCACGACGCGAGGTCAAGCCGAGCCGGGCCACCGCAGCGGTACTGGCTCCCGGCGCGGTGGTGGCCTCGGCGACTCCCGCGGCGCAGTCCGGCCCCGAGCACGTGATCGAGCCCGTCGCCTACGATGCGATCCTGCTCTCGGGATTCGGCGGGCCGGAGGGGCAGGACGATGTGATGCCGTTCCTGCGCAACGTCACCCGCGGACGCGGGATCCCCGACGAGCGACTCGAGGAGGTCGCGCACCACTACCGTCACTTCGGCGGTGTGAGCCCGATCAACGAGCAGAACCGTGAGCTGCGCTCGGCGCTCCGGGACGCGCTCCGGGACGCCGGGATCGAGCTGCCGGTCTACTGGGGCAATCGCAACTGGGCGCCCTACCTCGACGACGTGCTCGCCCGGGCGGCCGCCGACGGCGTACGACGCATGATCGCGATCCCGACGAGCGCTTACTCCTCCTACTCCTCCTGCCGGCAGTACCGCGAGGACTGGGCCGATGCGCTCGAGTCCGCCGGGGTCCAGAGCGAACTGCAGATCGACAAGGTGCGCCAGTTCTTCTCGCACCCGGGTTTCGTCCAGCCCTTCATCGAGGGGGTCTGGAGTGCGCTCGCCGAAGCCGAGCGCGCGGGCCACTCGCGCGATCGGATCGAGATCCTGTTCACCACCCACAGCATTCCGACGGCCGACGCCGAACTCTCCGGCGCCGGGCTGTTCTCGGACGTCGGCGGCGGGTATGCGGCTCAGCACCTCGCGGTCGCGGAGCAGGTGATCCGTGAGGCGGCCCCCGGCGTCTCCTGGCAGCTCGTCTACCAGTCCCGCTCGGGTGCTCCGTCGACCCCGTGGCTCGAACCCGACATCAACGACGCGATCGCCGAGCTGCGCGACCGGAGCGCAGTGATCATCGTCCCCATCGGCTTCGTGAGCGACCACCTCGAGGTGCTCTGGGATCTGGACCGGGAAGCGCTCGAGAGCGCCGAGGAAGCCGGGCTCTGGGCGCGACGCATCGCGACTCCCGGGATCCATCCCGCGTTCGTCGACGCGCTCGTGGATCTCGTCCGCGAACGCGTGATCGGCCGGCCGGTCGGCAAGCGCGCGAACACCACCGCGATCGGCCCGTGGTTCGACGTCTGCCGGCCCGGATGCTGCGCGAAGGCAGGAGTGGAACCCGGCCCCGCGATCGCGGGCATCGCTCCCTGAGCATCCGCGCCGTGCGGCCGGGGCGGGGTGGACCGCCCCGGCCTACGCCGTCAGCCCGAGCCCGCGCACGACCTCGGCGACCCGAGTCCGCTGCGGCGCGGTGAGGCCCTGCAGCGGCAGCGGCAGCGAGCGTTCGCCGACGAGGCCGAGCATTTCTGCGATGGCCGAGACCACGCGGATGCTGCCGCCGAACTCGGTGAACAGGTTCCAGAGCGGGACGAGGCGCTCGGAGGCCGCGACCGCGTCGACGGAGCGCCCCTCCTGTGCGGCTCGCGTGATCTGGAGCGCCGGCGCGGGCAGGGTGCCCGCGATCACCGAGTTCCAGGCGTCGCAGCCGGCGTTCAGGCCGTTCGCCGCGGACGCATCGCCCGAGACGCCGATGGCGACGCCCGCGGGGATCGCGCCCCGCACCGCGTCGACCCGCTCCTGCGCCGCGGCCGGATCGGCCGGAACGCTCGGGATCTTGACCGCTGCGACCCCCGGAAGCGCCGAGATGCGGGCGATGAGCTCGATCGAGAACGAGAAGTGCGTGGTGCCCGGGTTGTCGTAGAGGATCACCGGCAGCCCGGTGTGCTCCGTCGCCGTGCGGAACAGCTCGAACACGTCGTCGTCCGTGAGGCGCTGGTAGCTCATCGCCGCGAGCAGCAGGCCGGACGCCCCGGCGGCCTCGGCGTCGTCGATGTGGTGCAGCACCCGCGAGGTGCGCAGATCGCCGACCCCGACGAACACGGGCGTGCCCGCCGCGTGCTCGACGGCGAGCCGAGCGACGCGGGCGCGTTCGGCGCGATCCAGATACGGGTACGAGCCGGTGGAACCGAGCGCGGTGATCGAATCGACGCCGGCGTCGCGCAGGCGCCCGACCAGCCCGACGAATGCGCGCTCGTCGAGCGCGTCGTCGCGCAGGGGCGTGAGGGGGAAGGCGCTGAGGCCGCTGAACATGCTCATCACTGCTCCAATGCTCGAGGGAAGATGCGGGCGGAGGGGGCGAGGATCAGGCCGTGCCCGCCGCGGGCGGTCTCGCGCCGCCGCGCTGCGCAGCCGCGCCGGCGAGGACCACGAGGGCGATGCCGAGGATCTGCATCGGGCTCGGCGTCTGACTGAGCACCACGATCCCGGTCAGCACGCCGAAAGCGGGCTCGATCGAGAGCAGCGTGCCGAAGGCGTTGTGCGTCATCCGCCGCAACGCCAGCATCTCGAGCCCGAACGAGATCACCGGGGTGATGAGCGCGATCCCGGCCGCGGCCGCGAGCACCCACCAGCTGAACTCGCCGCCGACCACCTGGGGGATGCCGAACGGCGCGGTCGCGACCGCGGCGATCGGGATCGTGAGCGCGAGGCCGCTGATGCCCGAGAAGCGGTCGCCGACGTGCTGCGTCAATACGTTGTAGAGCGCCCAGCAGAGCGCTGCGGTGAGGGCGAACGCGACGCCGATGAGGTCGATCCGGCCGTGCCACGGCTCGGTGAGCAGCACGACGCCGACGAGCGCGAGCCCGGGCCAGACCAGCGCACGGCGGTGCTTTCCGGTCAGCGCGGCCACGGTCAGCGGGCCGAGGAACTCGATCGCGACCGCGGTGCCGAGGGGGATCCGGTCGACCGCCGCGAGGAAGGACGCGGTCATGAATCCGGTGACGACGCCGAGGGCGATGAGCTTCGGGATGTCCGCCCGCCGGACCGCGCGCAGCGACGGGCGCGCGATGCAGACGAGGAATACCGCGCCGAAGCACATGCGCAGCCAGGCGGTGCCCGCGGGGCCGACCACGTCGATGATCCCGACCGAGAGCGCGTTCGAGACCTGGATCATGAGCATGGCGGTGACCGCCATCGACCAGGCGGGAACGCGCGCGGGGGAGAGCCGCCGGGTCATGCGGTGCCCGCCGCTCGCTGCATGCCCACGCCGGGCTCGAAGACGGACAGCGAGAAGCGCGCGGGCGCGTCGCCGGGGTTCGCGTAGCGGTGCGGCGCGTCGCCGAAGAAGCTGAGCGCGTCGCCCGGGCCCAGCCGGGACTCGCGGCCGTCGATCTCGACGAGCAGCTCGCCGACGTGCAGCTGCAGCAGCTCGCGGGTGCCCGCGGAGTGGGCATCGCCCGCGTGGCTCTCTCCGGGCATCAGGGTCCAGTCCCACAGCTCGACGACGTGGGGCGGCTCGGTGCCGGCGACCAGCACGCCCGTGCCGCCGTTCGGCCCGGTCCAGAGCACGGCGCCCTCGCCGCTGAGGGTGATCCGCTCGGCGCGCGGAGCGGGCGGTTCGACGAGCGCGGGCAGGCCGACGCCGAGGGCGTCGCTCAGGCGCAGCAGCGTGCCGACGCTGGGGTTGACGGATCCCTGCTCGACGTTGACGACCATGCGGCGGCTGACGCCCGCGGCCTCGGCCAGGCGTTCGAGGGTCCAGCCGCGAGTCTTGCGCTCCTGCCGCACGCGCACGCCGATGGCGCGCGCGAGGGACTCTGCTCCCGTATCCATGAGTGCAGCATAGTGCGCGCAGCGTGCACTGCGTTCGAGTCTTCGGGGTCCGGTCTAGCGGAGGAGCTTGCCCGCGTCGTCGCGCGGGCGCACCGGGTGCTCGCTCAGGATCGAGATCCGGTTGAACGCGTTGATCGCCGAGGCGACCCACTCGGCCGCGACGAAGGTCTCGTCGCCGAGCACGTTGCGGGCGCCGGCCAGGTCCGCCTGCGCGTCCTCGCTCAGCGGGAGCCGCGTGGCGGCTTCGGCGACGGCGAGCAGCGCGGCCTCCCGCTCGCCGAAGATCGGGGTCTCGCGCCAGGCGGGCAGGAGATCGAGCTTCTGCTGGGGCACGCCCGCCTCGCGCGCACCGCGGGAGTGCAGATCCAGGCAGAACGCGCAGCCGTTCAGCTGGGAGGCGCGTACTTTGATGAGCTCGGCCTCCGCGGGGGTGAGCCCGAGCCGCGTCGCGGCGTCCGCGATCGAGGCGGAGAAGGTCGAAGCGGCCTGCCACGCCTCGGGGGCGATCTTGTCGAGATAGGGGCGCACGTGGACTCCTTTCCGGTCGGTGCCGGTGCTGGGGGCAACCGGCCGATGGGCACCAGTATTCCTGCGAAGCCCCCGGAATGGCAGGGGATCGGGGGGTGTTGACACGGGGGAAGCGCTGTCGCTTCGGATCCGGGGCGCCCGGATCGATCCGCGAACCATGAGGAGAGCCGCCATGCGAGCCGTCGTCTACGACCGATACAGTCCTGAGCTCGAAGGGCTCGCGGTTCGAGAGGTGGCGGAACCGAAGCTCTTCGCCGGTTCGGTGCTGATCGAGGTGCGCGCGGCCTCCGTGAACCCCGTCGACTGGAAGATCATGGCGGGGTACCTGGACGGCATGATCGATGCGCGGTTCCCGGTGATCCCGGGGTGGGACGTCGCCGGGGTCGTCGTCGCCGTCGGAGCCGATACGCCGGAGTTCCGCGTCGGCGACGAGGTGCTGGCGTACGCGCGCAAGGAGACCGTGTCGGCCGGGACCTTCGCGGAGCGGGTGGCCGTGCCCGCCGAGGCCGTCGCCCTCAAGCCCGCCGAACTGTCGTGGGAGCAGGCCGCGGGTCTGCCGCTCGCCGGCGGAACGGCGCTGCGCGCCGTCGACGCCCTCGGCGAGCTGGACGGGCGCGTGCTGCTCGTGCACGCGGCCGCGGGCGGCGTCGGCAGTCTCGCCGTGCAGATCGCGGTGGCCCGCGGTGCGCGGGTGATCGGCACCGCGTCGGAGCGCAACCACGAGTTCCTCCGGAGCCTCGGTGCCGAGCCCGTCGCGCACGGCGCGGGGCTCGCGGAGCGGGTGCTCGCGCTGGCGGGCGGGCCGGTCGATGCCGTCGCGGACTTCGTCGGCGGACAGCTCGAGACCACGCTCGCCGTGCTCCGCCCCGATGGTCCGCACGTCTCCGTCGCCGACGACTCGGTCGTGGAGCACGGTGGACGCATCATCTGGGTGCGCGTCGACGGCGCGGAGACGGCCCGCCTCGCCGAGCTCGCCCGCAGCGGCGCCCTTCGGGTCGAGATCGCCGAGACCTTCGGGCTCGACGGGGTCGGGGACGCCTTCCGCGCCAGTCGCACCGGACGCACGCGCGGAAAGCTCGTGATCCTGCCGCAGCGATGAGCCGGGATCGCCGCGCGACCGTCGTCGTGATCGGTGCCGGGCAGGCGGGGCTCTCGGCGGGCTACCACCTGCAGCGCCACGGCTTCGCGAGCGCGCTGCTGGATCCCGAGGCCGCGCGGAGCTTCGTGATCCTCGACGGGGAGGCTCGGCCGGGCGGCGCCTGGCAGCACCGGTGGGCGTCCCTCACGATGGCGACGGTGAACCGCATCTTCGACCTGCCCGGGTTCCGGCAGACCGCGGTCGACCCGGCCACCTCGAGCCGCGAGGCGGTGCCCGGGTACTTCGCCGCGTTCGAGGCGAAGATGCGGCTGCCGATCCTGCGGCCGGTCTCGGTGGCCGCGGTGCGGCGCGCCGACACGGACCCCGACGGCGAACTGCTGATCGAGAGCAGTGCCGGGCTCTGGCGAGCGCGGGCGGTGATCAACGCGACCGGAACCTGGCGGAACCCCGTGCTGCCGGAGGTGCCCGGCGCCAACCGGTTCCTCGGGCGGCAGCTGCACACCCGCGACTACGTCTCGCTCGACGAGTTCGCCGGACGCAGCGTCGCGGTGGTCGGCGGCGGGATCTCGGCCGTGCAGCAGCTCGAGGAGATCTCGCGGGTGGCGCGCGTCGCCTGGTACACGCGCCGCGAGCCCGTGTTCCTCGACGGCGATTTCAGTCCGGAGGTCGAGGGGCGCGAGACGATCGAGCGGGTCACCGCGGACGTCGAGGCGGGCAACCCGTCGCGCAGCGTCGTCTCGTACACGGGCCTGGCCTGGACCCCGTACGCGCGGGCTGCGCGGGATCGCGGCGTGCTCGTGCGCCGGCCGATGTTCACGGCCATCGAGCCGCACGGTGTGCGCGAGGCCGACGGCTCGTTCACCTCGGTCGACACGATCCTGTGGGCGACCGGGTTCCGTCCCTCGATCGCGCATCTGGACCCGCTCGGACTGCGCAACGAGCGGGGCGGGATCGAGGTGCGCGGAACCCGTGTCGTCGCGGAGCCGAGAGTGCACCTGATCGGGTACGGGCCGTCGCAGTCCACGGTCGGCGCGAACCGCGCCGGGCGGGACGCCGTGGCGGAGATCGATGCGGTGCTGCGGTCGGAGAACCGCATTCCTCAGATGTAAGTTAGGCTTGGCTAAGTTGCGGGGTTCGGCGTGGGCCCCGAGAAGGGTGCGCGATGGCCAAGCGCGGGTTCTCCGGAGTGATGATGCGCGGGTACGGAGCCCGCGACCACGAGGCGATCGTCACCGAGGTCCAACCGCTCGTGCCCCACTTCGTGCGGGTGCGCATGAGCGCCCCGACGCTGCTGCAGGACGTGGTGGTCTCGCCGACGGCCTGGCTGCGCTTCTGGTTCCCCGACCCCGAGCGGCCCGAGTTCGAGCAGCAGCGCGCCTACACGCTCTCCGAGGTCGACGAGGCCGCCGGAACCTTCGCGGTCGACATGGTGCTGCACGAGCCCGCCGGGCCGGCGAGCACCTGGGCCGCCGCCGCGGCCCCGGGAACCCGGGTGTCGGTCACGACCCTCGGATCCTCGCGCTTCGACCTGCCGGACGAACTGCCCGCCGGCTACCTGCTCATCGGCGACAGCGCGTCGATCCCCGCGATCAACGCGATCCTCGGGACCGTGCCCGACGAGGTGCCGATCGAGATCTACCTCGAGGAGCACACCCCCGACGACCGGAGGATCCCGCTGCACGAGCACCCGCGCGCTCGCGTGCACTGGGTCCCGCGTCAGGGCGAGACCTCGCTCGCCGCCGCGATCGAGTCGCGCGACTGGTCGGACTGGTACGCGTGGGCCGCGCCCGAGTCGGGATCGCTCAAGCACCTCCGCGGTCGCCTGCGCGACGAGTTCGGATTCCCGAAGAGCGAGACGCACGCGCAGGCCTACTGGTACTTCGGTCGCGCGTTCGGCGCGAACCGATCCAAGGCCGCGCCCGAAACGGAGCCCGCGACGGAAGCGTCGGCCGCCGATGCGGTCGGGAGGACCGAAGCGGTGGCCGCGGCGATCGCGGCGGATCCCGCACCGGATCCGGCGCGGGATCCCGCACCGGCCGCGGCCGGCGAGGCGGCTGCTTCCGAGGCGGCCGAGGCACCTGCGGCAGCCGCGGCACCCGCGGCCCCGCGCGGATCCTGGCGGGCGAACGCGGGATCGCGGCTGCTCGCCCCGCTGCGTCCGAAGCTCGTCGCCGCCGGTGTCGCCCAGGGGATCGTCACCCTCCTGCAGCTCGCTCCGTTCGTGCTGATCGTCGAGCTCGCCCGACTGCTGCTCGGCGGCGCCGAGGCGTCGCGGCTCTGGGCCCTCGGAGGGTGGGCCATCGGCCTGATGGCCGCGGGCGTCGTGCTCTCGACCGCACTGCTCGTCTGGACCCACGCGGTCGACGCCCGCTTCGAGCGCGAGCTGCGGCAGCGTCTGCTGCGCAAGCTCGCCCGCGTGCCGCTCGGCTGGTTCGACGCACGCGGGTCCGGCCGGGTCAAGCAGCTCGTTCAGGACGACACGCTCGCGCTGCACTACCTCGTGACCCACGCCGTGCCCGACGCGGTCGCCGCCGTGGTCGCGCCCGTCGCGGTCCTCGTCTACCTGTTCGCGGTCGACTGGCGGATCGCGCTCCTGCTCCTCCTGCCGGTGCTCGTCTACGTGATCGCCATGGCGGTCATGGTCGTGCAATCGGCGCCGCGCACGGCCGAGGCGCTGCGCTGGTCGGAACGCATGAACAGCGAGGCGGGCTCCTACCTGGAGGGCCAGCCGGTGATCCGCGTGTTCGGGGGAGCGGCGGCCACCGGCTTCCGCGCCCGGCTGGGCGAGTACATCGGGTTCCTCGACCGCTGGCAGCGGCCCCTCAGCGGGCAGAAGGCGTTCATCGACCTCGTCACCCGTCCGGCCACGTTCCTGCTGCTCATCTGTGCGCTCGGCACCGTGCTGATCACCGGCGGGAGCATGCAGCCGATCGCGCTGCTGCCGTTCCTGCTGCTCGGCACGACGTTCGGCTCCCGGCTGCTCGGGATCGGCTACGGGCTCGGCGGCCTGCGGGCCGGCCTGCTCGCCGCGCGACGGATCCAGGTCGCCCTCGACGAGCCCGAGCTCGAGACCGAGGAAGCAGGCGAGCCCGCCGAGGGCGCGCCTCGGGTACCGCGCGGCCGCGTCGAGTTCGACCGCGTCGGCTTCGCCTACCGGCCGGGCGTTCCCGTGCTGGAGGACGTCTCCCTGTCGCTGGAGCCCGGCACCGTGACCGCGCTCGTCGGCCCGTCCGGATCCGGCAAGTCGACCCTCGCCGCCCTGCTCGCGCGCTTCCACGACCCGGAGTCCGGCCGCATCCGCGTCGGCGGCGACGACCTCCGCGCGCTCGACCCCGACGAGCTCTACGCCCGCGTCGGCTTCGTGTTCCAGCAGACCCAGCTCGTGAACGGCACAGTGCGCGACAACCTCGCCCTCGCGAAGCCCGACGCGAGCGATGCCGAGGTCGAGGCCGCGGCGCGGGCCGCGCAGATCCACGATCGGATCCTGCGCCTGCCCGAGGGGTACGGCACCGTGCTCGGCCCCGACGCCGCGCTGTCGGGCGGCGAGCGGCAGCGCCTCACGATCGCCCGCGCGATCCTGGCGGACACTCCCGTGCTGATCCTCGACGAGGCGACCGCGTTCGCCGACCCCGAATCCGAATACCTCGTGCAGCGGGCGCTGAGCCGGCTGGCCGAGGGCCGCACCGTGCTCGTGATCGCCCACCGGCTGCACACCGTCGCCTCGGCCGACCGCATCGTCGTGCTCGACCACGGCCGCATCGCCGAATCCGGCACGCACGACGAACTCCTCGCTCGGGACGGCCGCTATCGGAGTCTCTGGGACGCCGCGTCCGGGGTCTCGTCCGGGGTCTCGTCCACCACCGAACCCACCCCCGAACCCGTCGCCGCCGGAACGGAGCAGACCCGATGATCCGCACCCTGCTCTGCCTGCTCCCCGCGAACCGCCGCCGCGCGGTCATCGCCCACCTCGGGCTCACCGTGCTCGGCATCCTGCTGCGCGCCGTCGGCGCCGTGCTGCTCGTGCCCCTGGTCTCGGCGCTCTTCGGGCCGAGCCCCGCGGACGCCTGGCCGTGGCTCGCAGCGCTCGCCGCCGCGACCGTGCTCG
>NZ_LAYO01000090.1 GCF_000980875.1 Leucobacter sp. Ag1
GCGCGGCCTGCGCGGCGGATCCGGCGGAGCGATGCACCGGGATCGCGCCGATCCCGCGGAAGAACCAGCCCCCGATGCGCGAGGAGAACAACGACTCCTTCGCGAGGAACTGCACCTGGCGCGGTGCGAACGAGGGGATCAGGATCGTGTCGAGGCCGCTGAGATGGTTGCTCGCCAGCAGCACCGGACCCGCGACGGGCACGTGCTCGCGGCCGGAGACCCGGGGGCGGAAGCGCAGGCGCAGGAGCGGGCGGAGCACGGCGCGCCCGATGAAGAAGACGGGCCCGGGGCGTGCGGAGTCTGCTACGGGATCGGACACGTCACGAGCCTAATCGCAGGTGCGCCCCCGGGCCGGGTGACCGATCGGCCTGTCCGGGGTGATCATCGGCGGGTCCCTGGCACGACGCTCAGGCGGGGCCGGGGAAACTCCGGCATGATGGAGGAAAACCGTGCCTCGACCGTAAGGATCCGTGTTCGTGAAGCGTCTGAGCCTCCTCATTCCCGCAGCCCTCGTGCTGCCCCTGGCCCTCGCCGGCTGCACCGCTCAGGCGGCCCCCGGCATGCCGAAGGACTGCACGCCCGCGGGCGACGCCAGCAAGTCGGTCCAGGTCGAGGGCGACTTCGGCAAGACGCTGAAGCTCACCTCCAAGACGCCGCTGAAGGCCAAGGAGCTCGAGCGCTCGGTGCTGATCGAGGGCAAGGGCAGCACCACGGCGAAGGACGGCGGCGTCTCCGCGGCGGTCACCCTGTTCAACGGCCGCACCGGCAAGGTCGTCCAGGCGATCCCCGAGACCCCGCTCATGAACGACTCGCAGCAGCTGCCGAACTGGGCGTACCAGGCGGTGCGCTGCTCGGTGAAGGACCAGCGCGTCGCGATGGTGATGCCCGCGAGCGACCTCGCCAACGGGCAGCCCGCCTCCTCGCTCGGGATCCCCGACCTCAAGGACGGCGACTCGATCGTCGCGGTCATCGACGTCACCAAGCAGCAGCCGGGCACGCTCTCGGAGGGCAAGCTGCTCAAGAAGGCCGAGGGCACCGCGAAGAAGGCGCCCGAGGGCTTCCCGACCGTGAAGCTGGCCGAGAACGGCGAGCCGACCATCACGATCCCGAAGGACGTCAAGCCTCCGACGACCCTCAAGACCGCCACGCTCATCGAGGGCAAGGGCGAGACCGTCAAGCCCGGCGACCGCGTCTACGTCAACTACCGCGGCGTGATCTGGAGCACGGGCAAGGAGTTCGATTCGAGCTGGAGCCGCGGCAAGCCCGCCGACTTCCTCACCACCGGTGTGATCGGCGGATTCCAGAAGGCGCTCGAGGGGCAGAAGGTCGGTTCGCAGATCATCTCGGTCGTCCCGGCCGCGAAGGATCAGGGCGGCTACGGTCCCGAGGCGCTGCAGCAGCAGGGGCACAAGGCGGACGACGTCATGGTCTTCGTGCTCGACATCCTCGGAACCGTCCACGAGGGATAATCCCGTGCGCCGCATCGTCATCCTCGGCTCGACCGGTTCGATCGGCGAGCAGGCGCTCGACGTGGTCCGCCGCAACCCCTCGCGATTCCAGGTCGTCGGCCTGATCGCGGGGTCGCAGGCGGACCGCGTCCGCGCGCAGGCCGAGGAATTCAACGTCGAGCACACCGGGCTCGGCGCCGACGAGGCGGTGCAGCTGATCCGTGAGGTACCGGCGGACGTGGTGCTCAACGGCATCACCGGATCGGTCGGGCTCGGCCCGACCGTCGCCGCGCTCGAAGCGGGGCGCACGCTCGCCCTCGCCAACAAGGAATCCCTGATCGTCGGCGGCGATCTGGTGACGGGGCTCGCGGCGCCCGGCCAGATCGTCCCGGTCGATTCCGAGCACTCGGCGATCGCGCAGGCGCTCCGCTCCGGCTCCGAGCACGAGGTGCGACGCCTCGTGCTCACCGCGTCCGGCGGGCCGTTCCGCGGGCGGAGCCGCGAATCGCTGCGCGACGTGACGCCGGCGGAAGCGCTGAACCACCCGACCTGGAACATGGGACGGGTCGTCACGACCAATTCCGCGACCCTGGTCAACAAGGGCCTCGAGGTGATCGAGGCGCACCTGCTCTTTGGCGTCTCGTACGGGGACATCGAGGTGGTGGTGCACCCGCAGTCGATCGTGCACTCGATGGTCGAGTTCATCGACGGATCGACCATCGCGCAGGCCTCGCCGCCCGATATGCGTCTGCCCATCGCGCTCGGTCTCACCTGGCCGGGCCGCCTGGCGAACGTCGGCGCACCGATCGACTGGACCCGCGCGACGAGCTGGGACTTCGAGCCGCTCGACGCCGAGGCGTTCCCCGCCGTCGACCTCGCCAAGGAGGTCGGGCGCGCCCGACGCAGCTACCCCGCGGTCTACAACGCAGCCAACGAGGAAGCGGTGGATGCGTTCCACGACGGGCGCATCGGCTTCCTCGACATCGTCGACACCGTGCGCGACGTGCTGGAGGCGCACGAAGCGCCCGCCCAGCTCACCCTCGACGCGCTGCCCGAGATCGAGCGCTGGGCGCGCGAGCGCGCGCAGATCGTCATCTCGGCGCGCGCGGGGCGGCGCTGATCCTGCGACTCCTCCGTCGCGCAGGATGACGGTTGGCTCCTCCGTCGCTCGGGAGGACGGCGGCTACCGCTTCGGCGCGCGGGGTTTCTTCGGTTTCGGCGCGGGGAGCGCGTCCGCGGTCACCCGGGTGAGCTCCTCGAGCCAGTCGCGATCCTCCCAGCGGTCGCCGCCGATCAGGTAGTACATCTTCGAACCGGGGTAGGCCTCGGACTCCTCGACCGGACCGAAACCCTCGAGCCACGCTCGCCCCTCGGGCGTCGGCTTGATGAGCAGCTCGTCATCGCAGATGAAGGCGATCACCTTCTCGTCGCGATAGAGCGCGTACTCGCCGAACATGGCCTTGGTGCGGAAGATCGGCGCGCGGCCGAGCTGATCCATGAGGAACTCGATCGTTTCGGGCCTGGTGCTCATGCTCGGAGTGTAGTCGCCGCGATTCGCAGCGGCTCCGGATCCCGGCCACAGCCCGACCACAGCGCGCGGGCGGTACGCTGAACCGGTGTTCGATGTGCTGCTCTACGTGCTCGGGATCCTGATCATCCTCGTCGGGCTCGCCGTGTCCATCGGACTGCACGAGATCGGTCACCTGGTCCCCGCGAAGCTGTTCGGGGTCAAGGTCACGCAGTACATGATCGGCTTCGGACGCACCATCTGGTCGCGTCGCAAGGGCGAGACCGAGTACGGCGTCAAGATGATCCCGCTCGGCGGCTACATCTCGATGATCGGCATGTTCCCGCCGTCCAAACCGGGGGAGGCTCCGCGGGAGTCGACCACCGGGTTCCTGAACTCCGTGGTCCAGGAGGGCGCGCCGCGCCGGGGCGTGGCCGGCATGGTGGACGAGGCGAGGCTCGCGAGCGCCGAGACCATCGAAGTGGGGGAGGACTCGCGGACCTTCTACCGGTTGCCGTCCTGGAAGCGCATCATCATCATGCTCGGCGGGCCGTTCATGAACCTCGTGCTCGCGTTCGTCTTCTTCGCGATCGTGCTGTGCGGGTTCGGCGTGCCGCAGAATAGCACGACCCTCGGCTCGGTGAACGAGTGCCTGAAGTCCGCGTCGCAGAGCGGGGAGACCGCCTGCAGCGCGAACGACCCCGAAGCGCCCGCGGCCGCGGCCGGTCTGCGCCCCGGCGACAAGATCCTGTCGATCGACGGCACCTCGGTCCGCGATTGGAACGCGTTCCGCGACACCGTCAGCGCATCGCCCGGCCGCACCCTCTCGATCGAGATCCAGCGCGACGGCGAGACGAAGCAGCTCTCGCTCACTCCCGTCACCAACACGCGCGTCGTGACCGACGCGAACGGTCAGACGGTCAAGAACTCCGACGGCTCCGCGAAGACGGAGCAGGTCGGCATGGTCGGCGCGACTCCCGCGTCGGAGCTCGTGCAGCAGCCGATCACCGAGGTGCCCGGCTTCGTCGGCGACAACGTCGTGCGCGTCGCGGGGGTCGTCGTCGGGCTTCCCCAGCGCATGGTCGACGTGTGGAACGCGGCCTTCGGGCCGGAGCAGCGGGACCCGAACGGCCCCATGAGCGTCGTCGGAGTCGGACGCCTCGCGGGCGAGATCGTGAGCACCGACGCCCCGGTCGCGGCGAAGGCGCAGGTCATGTTCGGCCTGCTGGGATCGCTGAACGTCGCGCTGTTCGTGTTCAACCTGGTCCCGCTCATGCCGCTCGACGGCGGCCACGTCGCCGGTGCGATCTACGAGGCGATCAAGCGCGGCATCGCCCGCCTGCGCCGCAAGCCCGATCCGGGGCCCGTCGATACCGCCAAGATGGTCCCGATCACCTTCGGCGTCGTGATCGTGCTCGGGGCGATGACCGTGCTGCTCGTCTACGCGGACCTGGTGAAGCCCATCTCGTTCTTCGGCTGAGCGGAACGCCGGTCGCGCTCGGAGGCGCCCAGGCGGCGCTCGGTAGTGTGGTCGCATGTCTGACGATCCGAACCTGGTCGCACCGGCCCGTCGCCGGCCGGCCCGCCGCACCCGGCTCGCGATCACGCTGAGCGTCGTCGCGCTCCTGCTCATCGGCGGGGGAGCGGCCGCCGCGTTCGCGTTCATGCCGCACCCCGTCGAGCCGAAGCCGAAAGCCTCCTCCTCCGCGACCCCGTCGCCGAGCGCCTCGTCGAAGCCCACCACTCCGGACGTCCCGAAACCGATCTCGGTGATCGCGATGGGCGACATGCTGCCGCACGACTCGGTCAACCAGAACGCCAAGCAGGCCGACGGCACCTGGAACTACGGCCAGTTCTTCACCGGGATCACGAAGGAGCTCGACGCTGCGGACGTCCGCTTCTGCAATCAGGAGGTGCCGAGCGCCGGCGTGGAGTTCGGGATCAGCGGCTACCCGACGTTCAACGCGCCGACCGAGTTCGCGCGGGACCTGCGCAAGACCGTCGGCTGCGACCTCGTGAACACCGCGACGAACCACACCGCCGACAAGGGGGTCGAGGGGATCGCCGCGACCCGCAAGGCCTGGGACGCGCTGAAGCCCGCCATCGTCGACGGGGCCAACCGTAGCGCGCAGGAGCAGCAGACGGTCCCGATCTTCGAGAAGGACGGCGTGAAGATCGCCCTCGTCTCGTTCGCGGAGTACTCGAACGCGCCGATCGACGGCGTCTCCCTGAACCTCATGAGCAACGACGCCCTCGTGGCGCAGCTGATGGCACAGGCGCGGAAGCAGGCCGACGTCGTGATCGTGTCGGCGCACTGGGGCACCGAGGACTCGCACGAGGTGAACGATCAGCAGCGCGGGTTCGCGCAGAAGGTCGCGAACCTCGGGGCCGACGTGGTGATCGGGACCGGGCCGCACGTGCTGCAGCCCGTCGCCTGGCTCGATCGCTCGGGCGGCGGTCGCACCCTCGTCTGGTACTCGATCGGCAACATGCTGAACACGCAGATCGCGCTCGACCAGCGCACGGGCCTGATCGCCGGGTTCGAGCTCGCCCGCGCGAAGGCGGGCGGCCCCGTCACCGTGCAGAACCCGACCGGGGTGCTCACCTACATGCACTACGACTGGACCGCGGAGGACGAGGCGGCGAACCGGCTCGACGCACGGAAGAACCTGTCGATCACGCCGCTCGCCGACTCCGCATCGCTGCTGTCGCGGACCCGCTTCGGCGTGACGCCCGCGCAGCAGGCCGAGGCGTCCGCGAAGATCCTCGGCCCCGACGTGAAGCTGGAGCCCCGCTAGCGTGCGCGGGATCCGGGTGCTGTCCGCCGTCACCGCCTGCGCGGTGCTCGCGAGCACGCTGCTGGCCTGCGCCCAGGAGCCCGAGCGCTCGGCGTCGAAGCCGAGCAGCGCCGCACCGAGCACGTCGTCGCCTGCCCCGAAACCGAAGCCGACGACGCCCGCCTTCGACCGAGCGGCGCACTCCATCGACGACCCGCAGTCGATCTGGGTCGTGAGCAACAAGCGACGAGCCCTGAAACCCGTCGACTTCGCTCCGAGCGACCTGGCGATGCCCGAGGGCGTCGAGAATGAGTTCGCGCAGCCGCTGAGGGCGCCCGCAGCCGCTGCCGTGGTGCAACTGATCCGGGGTGCCGAGCAGGCCGGGCTCACGGTCCGGATCATCAGCGCCTACCGCGATTACGCCACCCAGGTGACGCTCTACGACCGCTACGTGGAGCGCGACGGGAAGCAGCAGGCCGACACCTACTCGGCGCGGCCGGGGCACTCGGAGCATCAGACCGGTCTCGCGGTCGACCTCGATGATTTCGGCGATTGCTACCTGGCCGCCTGCTTCGGGCGGACGCCGGCGGGCACGTGGATCGCCGCGCACGCCGCGGAGTACGGCTTCGTGATCCGGTACCCCGAGGGGAAGCAGGGCGTCACGGGATTCATGCCCGAGCCCTGGCACCTGCGCTACGTCGGTCCCGAGCTCGCCGCCGAGATGAAGCGCACCGGGGTCACGACGCTCGAGGAGTTCTTCGGGCTTCCGGCGGCCCCCGACTACGCGACGCCGTAGCCCGGCGTGCCCGCGTTCGAGGGCGCGCACAGCCCGCGCCGGTAGAATCCTGCTCGTGGCAGCAATCAACCTGGGCATGCCCTCGGTTCCCGAGGTCCTCTCCCCGCGACGCACATCCCGCCAGATCCGCGTGGGTTCCGTGATGGTGGGAGGCGACGCGCCGGTCTCGGTGCAGTCGATGACCACCACGCCCACGACCGACATCAACGCGACGCTGCAGCAGATCGCCGAGCTCACGGCCGCGGGCTGCGACATCGTTCGCGTCGCCTGCCCGAGCCGCGATGACGCCGAGGCGCTGCCGATCATCGCGATGAAGAGCCAGATCCCGGTGATCGCCGACATCCACTTCCAGCCGAACTACGTGTTCGCCGCGATCGACGCGGGCTGCGCCGCGGTGCGCGTGAACCCCGGCAACATCCGCAAGTTCGATGATCAGGTCGGCGAGATCGCGCGGCGCGCGAAGGCCGCCGGCGTCTCGCTGCGCATCGGCGTCAATGCCGGATCCCTCGACCCGCGCCTGCTGCAGAAGTACGGCAAGGCGACACCCGAGGCGCTCGTCGAGAGCGCGGTCTGGGAGGCGTCGCTGTTCGAGGAGCACGACTTCCACGACTTCAAGATCTCGGTGAAGCACAACGACCCGATCGTCATGGTCAAGGCGTACCGCCAGCTCGCCGAGCGCGGCGATTGGCCGCTGCACCTCGGGGTCACCGAGGCGGGTCCCGCGTTCCAGGGCACGATCAAGAGCGCGACCGCGTTCGGGATCCTGCTCTCCGAGGGCATCGGCGACACGATCCGCGTCTCGCTGTCGGCGCCCCCGGTCGAGGAGGTCAAGGTCGGTCTGCAGATCCTGCAGTCGCTGAACCTGCGCGAGCGGAAGCTCGAGATCGTCTCGTGCCCCTCGTGCGGTCGGGCTCAGGTGGACGTCTACACGCTGGCGGAAGAGGTCACGAAGGGCCTCGAGGGCATGAGCGTGCCGCTGCGCGTCGCCGTCATGGGCTGCGTCGTGAACGGCCCCGGCGAGGCGCGCGAGGCGGATCTCGGTGTCGCGTCCGGCAACGGCAAGGGCCAGATCTTCGTCAAGGGCGAGGTCATCAAGACCGTGCCCGAGCACGAGATCGTCGCGACTCTGATCGAGGAGGCCAATCGGATCGCGGCCGAGATGCCGAACGCCGAGTCGGGGAGCCCCGAGGTCGTCACGCTGTAGCGGCGAGCGGCTCCGCGTCGTCGGCCTCGGCGGCCGAGAGCGAGATCCTGCCCGTCGCGATGTCCGCGGCGGTCACGCGCACCTCGATCCGGGTCCCGGGCGTCGCGTCGGCGATCTCCGCGCTCGCGACGACGGGCGGGTCGTCGAGCAGCAGGCGGGCTCGGCTCGGGCTCGCGTCGACCACCAGGGCCGTGCGCAGCTCGCCCAGGCTCGGCGCGAGCAGCGCCGCCTCGATGCGGTCGAGCGCCGAGGCCTCGGCTCGTGAGGCGCGCTGAGCCGAAGCACGCATCAGCTCCGGAAGCTCCGGGAGGCTCGTCCGCGCCCACTCCGGGATCGGGGTTCCGGCGCTGATCGCCGCGCAGATCGCCAGGCCCCAGCGATCGACGAGGCGGCGCAGGGGAGCGGTCACGTGGGCGTACGGCGCGGCGATCGCCGCCTGCGACGGCTGCTCGGGGACGGCGCCGTCGAACGGGGTGTAGCCGGCGCCGCGGAACAGCGCCGAGGCCGCCTGCAGCAGAGGCACGGACTCGGGCGCCGCGCCGTCGATGCCGTGCAGGAACTCGCCGTACTCGACGTCGGGCGCCCACGGGTGGCCCAGCGCGGCGACCTGCGATCGGAAGCGGGCGATGGCCGCCTCGTCCGGCTTCGGCATGGTGCGCAGGATCCCGATGCCGCCCGCGAGCATGAGCTCGGCAGCGGCCATGCCCGTGAGCAGCGAGAGCTGGGCGTTCCAGTCCTCGACGGGGAGCACGCTCCGGCGCTCGATCCGATACCCGTCCGCCGGGTCCTCGACGACCTCCTCCTCGGGCATCGGCAGACTCGCCCCGCCGCGTGCCCGCTCCTGGGCGATGCGGAGCTCGCCCACTTCGCGCAGCAGGAGCAGCTGCTCGTCGGCCCGGCCGCCGTCGATCTCCCGCTGGGCGCTCGCGTAGTCGCGCTGCGCGCGGGAGCGGATCAGGGCGCGCTCCACCCGGGCGTCGGTCTGCGCGCCATCGGCGTCGAGCTCGATCGTCCAGACGTAGGCGGGGCGCTCCTCGGCGGGGAGGAGCGATGCGCGCCCCTCGCTGAGCGAGCGGGGGTGCAGGGGGATCGAGCCGTCGGGGAGGTAGATCGTCTGCCCGCGGAGGCGGGCCTCGGCGTCCAGGGCGCCGCCCGGACGGACGAAGCCGGGTACATCGGCGATCGCGTAGCGCACCGTGACGCCGCGGCGACTCTTCGCGAGGTGGAACGCCTGGTCGAGGTCCTTCGACCCGAGGGGATCGAGCGTGCTGAACGGGATGTCGCGCAGGTCGTTCCCCGGGTCCTCGGGGCGCGTCGACGCCGCCTCGGCGAGCGCTTCGGGCGAGAACTCGTCGGGGAGCTCGAGCTCGTCGCGGAGCGCGGCGAGGCTCTGTTCGAGCGCGGCGCGCTCGTCGGCTGCGGTGGGGACTCGGGGGAGGGAGACGTGCCGGCTGGGCATGGGCTCAGCCTAGCCCGACCAGGCTCATCACCCATGACTTGCGCATCTATACATTCGGTGTATACGCTCGGTGTATGAGCGGAATGAATAGTTCGAACGCCCTGCTCGGCATCCTGGGGACGGGGCCGGGCTACGGGTACGACCTGAAGCACGATTACGACCGGCTGTTCGGCGCCGAGAAGCCCCTCGCCTTCGGGCAGGTGTACGCGACCCTGGCGCGCCTGCTCAAGCACGGTCTGATCGAACTGCTCGGCGACGAGGCCGGCGGCGGCCCCGACCGCAAGCGCTACGAGATCACCCCCGCCGGCCGGGAGCGCATCGCCGAATGGCTCTTCGCCGTCGAGGTGCCCTCGGCCGCGCTCCAGAGCGACCTCTTCGCGAAGACGGTGATCGCGCTGCTCCTCGACGACGACGCCGAACGACTGCTCGACGCGCAGCGCTCCGGCCACCTGGCGCGCATGCGCGACCTCACCAAGCGCAAGATCGGATCCGATCTGCCGACGGTGCTGCTGTGCGACCACGCGCTGTTCCACATCGAGGCCGATCTGCGCTGGATCGACCTCACCTCCGCGCGCCTCGGCGCGCTCCGCGAGGAGGTGCGCGCGTGAGCTCGGCACCTCCCATCCTGCGGCTCCGCGGCGTCCGCAAGCGCTTCGGTCTCGACACGGCGCTCGATGGCGTCGATCTCGACGTGCGCGCGGGCGAGGTGCTCGCGATCATGGGCCCCTCGGGATCCGGAAAATCGACGCTGCTGCACGTCCTGGCAGGCGTGTACGCGCCCGACGAGGGATCCGCGCACTACCTCGACACGCTCGTGAGCGAGCTGGGGGAGGCCGATCGGGCCCGGCTCCGGCTCGAGGAGTTCGGCTTCGTGTTCCAGTTCGGACAGCTGCTGCCCGACCTCACCGCGCTCGACAACGTGGCGCTCCCGCTGCTGATCGCCGGTCGACCGCGTCGGCAGGCGGTGCGCCAGGCGAAGTCCTGGTTGACGCAGCTCGGTCTCGCGGACCACGCGGGCAAGCGTCCCGGCGAACTGTCGGGCGGGCAGGCGCAGCGCGTCGCGATCGCGCGTGCGCTCGTGACCGCACCGCGCATCGTCTTCGCCGACGAGCCGACCGGTTCGCTCGATTCGCTCTCCGCCGAGCAGGTCATGGCGACCCTGCTCGAGCTCGCGAAGGGCACCGGCGCCACCGTGGTCATCGTCACCCACGATCCCCGCGTCGCCGCCTATGCGGACCGCGAGGTCGTGGTGCGCGACGGACGCATCTCGGGCGTCGGGATCCTCGCGTGAACGCGCTCCGTCTCGGCTGGCTGTTCGCCCGCACCGAGCGGTCGGGGCGCGGCCGGCTCGCCGGCGTCGCCGTGGGGGTCGCCGTCGGCGTCGCGCTCATGCTCCTCGTCGTGGCGGCCTACAACGGGCTCAACAGCCGCAACGAGCGCTCGACCTGGACCTACCTGTCGGGCGAGCACGCGAACGCGGAGCGGACGGAACCACTGGGACCGGACGAGGCCATCGCGGTCACGAGCGGCCGGGTGGGAGCGGCGCCCGAGCCGTTCCGGGGCGCCGGGATCGCCCGCCTCGATGTCGCGACGGCGCCCGATACCGCGCTGCGGATCCCGGGCGTCGACCGGATCCCGCGACCGGGGGAGTACCTGGCATCGCCGGCGCTCGAACGGTTGATCGCCGCGAATCCAGCCGACCAGCTGGGGGACCGGTACGGGAAGCCCATCGGCACCATCGACGACTCGGGGCTCGCGAGCCCCGACGCGCTCGTCGCGGTGGTCGGCGCCGATGTCGATCAGGTGAAGAACCGGCTCGGAGCGACGCTCGTGCACGGCTTCGGCACCTTCGCCTTCCCGAGCCAGGGCTACGAACTGGTCACCCTCGCGGGCGGATTCGCCGTGATCTTCCCGGTCGGTGTGCTCATCGTGATCCTCACCAGACTCGGGCAGGCCGCGCGCTCCGAGCGGATCTCGACGATCCGCCTCATCGGGGCGCGTCCGAGCCAGGTCGCGGGCGCGACGGCGGTCGAGACGGGGCTGCCGAGCCTCGTCGGAGCGCTCCTCGGGGTCGGCCTGTTCTGGGCGCTGCGTCCGGTCGCCGCGATGGTGCCCGTCGAGGGGATGCGCTTCTACCCCGACGACCTCGCGGTGTCCGGCGGCGTTCAAGCGGGCGTCGCGCTCGGCGTGGCCGCCATCACCTGCGCGATCGCCTACGTGACCGCGCTGCGGACCGGATTCGGTCCGCTCGGCGCCAGTCGCGAGCGGCAGGAGCGTCGCCCGCGGATCCTCTCGCTGCTGCCGCTGGTGCTCGGCGGCGCGGTGATCGCCGGAACGACCGTGCTGACCATCTCCGGGGTGCCGATCCCGTTCACCGGCGAGCTGCTCATCGCGGGATTCGTGCTGATGACCACGGGGCTGCTGTTCGCCGGGCCGTACCTGACCGGGCTCGTGAGCCGCGCGGGTGCGCGCGGCAGCGGGCGGCCATCGGTCCTGCTCGCGATGAACCGGATCACCCGGCACCCCCGCGCGACCTTCCGCGCAGTCGGCGGCATGGCGCTCGCGCTCTTCGTCGTGACCACCTTCGTCGTCGGGGCGACGACGGAGCGCGAGGCGGAGTTCGCGATCGCCCCGCCCGCGGAGCTCCTGAGCCCGAACGTGCTCGTCGCCTCCGTCGCGCCGGGCGAGCCGGACACCGACGCGCGGCTCGAACGCGGTCTCGCGCAGATCGCGCGGACGCCGGGCGTGAACGCCGCGTTCGTCGGGCGCTCCTTCGAGGGCGTCACCGGCGAGGGGACCGAGCAGATCTCGGGCCTCGTGATCCCTGCCGAAGGTGCCCGCGCGATCGGGCTCGACCCCGCCCCCGACGCCGAGTTCGTCGCGATCGAGGACCCGGGCGGGTACTTCGGCAACTTCGAGGTGACCGGTGAACCCGCGCGTATCTCGACCGTCTCGGCGGCGGCCGCGATGGCGATGAATCCCATGCAGGTGCTCATCGGCACCGACGGCTCCGCGGCCGCGCTCGATCGGGCCCGCACCGCCGTGGTCGAATCCGACCTCCCGCTGCAGGCGGGGCCGACGACGCGCGCCGAGGACGCCGGCATCGGCATCGGAGCGGCGAGCTGGGCCGCGAGGTACTCGATTCTCGCGGGGATCGGCGTGCTCATCGCCGCCGCCATCTCGGCGATCTCGCTCGCGATCTCGACGGCCGCCGGGATCATCGATCGGCGACGCGTGCTCGGCCTGCTCCGGCTGAGCGGTGCGCCGGCACGGCTCATCAGGCGCATGATCGTGATCGAGACGGCCGTGCCGCTGCTCGCGGTGATCGTGCCGAGCATCGGGCTCGGATGGCTGTCGGCGTGGGGGCTCGTGACCGGGCTGTCGGAGGGGCGGCGCACGGTCTCCGTTCCGGATCCCGAGGCGTTCGGTGTGCTCGGCGTGTGCCTGCTGCTCGTCGGTCTCGCGGTCGCCGTGGCCTTCGCCGCCTCGCGGCCGGGGCGCGGTGCGGCGGCGACCAGATTCGAGTGAGCGGGCAGGTCTCCCCGTCACCGCACGGCGGCGACGGGGAGCGCCAGCGCCGAGCGGACGCAGGCTCGAGCCAGCGCAGCCGTCGGATCGACGATCCGAGGGCCGGCATCGATCCGCTCGCTCAGGATCGGCAGCTCGGTGCAGGCGGTGACGACCCGCGTCGCCCCGCCCCGTGCGAGCGCTTCGAGGACCGGTGCCAGCAGCCCGACTCCGCGTTCGATCTCGCCCGCTTTCACCGCGGTGATTGCGGCGATGACCGCGTGCTGCTCCGTGTCCCGCGGATGGAGGACTGCGACACCGTTGCCGATGAGTCGATCCGTGTAGATCCCGCTCGCCATCGTCGCCGCGGTTCCGAGCACCGCGACCGCGCCGGGGGGCGGCTCGGCACCGCTCACGGCGGTCAGGATCTCGTCCACCGTCGAGCCGATCATGTCGAGCACGGGTACTCCCACCCGTCGCCGCACGGCGGCGAGGAACAGGTGCGCCGTGTTGCAGGGCACTGCGATGAAGTCCGCCCCGGACTCCTCGAGGAGACGGGCGCCCGCGGTCAGACCGCGCACCGGGCTCGGCCCTCCGCGGAGGAACGCTTCGGCCCGGTCCGGGATCGAGGGATCCGACCAGATGAGCGTGCGGAGGTGATCCTGATCCCTGCGCGCGGGCGTCGCCTCGACGAGCTTGCGATAGAAGTCCGCGGTGGCGGCGGGGCCCATGCCCCCCAGGACGCCGACGACGGGTGCGGAGGATCCCATGACCGCCATTCGCGTCTCCCTCCACGCCTCGCAACCGGCTCCGACGCCGGTTCCTTCACGCTAGATCCGTGCGGCGCACCAGCGCATCCCCGCGGGCACGCGGGTCGTCGATGCTGAGCCGCAGCAACGGTGAGCCTCGTGGCGCGACGTGCCGCGGGTGCCGCTGCTAGCGTGAGCCGAGCGCCGGGAACGGACGCGGATCGGAACGAGGGGGAGCGATGGAGCGGCCGACCACGGAGGGTGATGACGGGATCGTGATCCTCGCGCTCCACGAGGACGAGCGACTTGCCGGCAGCGCGCGCCGGGGTGTGCTGCGCGGCCTGCGCCTCGCGGTGAAGGACAACATCGACATCGCGGGCGTCCCGACGACCCAGGGCTCACGGATCGCGGTAGAGGTCGCCTCGGCGACCGCGCCCGTGGTCTCGGCGCTCGAGAAGCGTGGTGCGACCACTGTCGCCAAGGTCAACCTGCACGAGTTCGCCTACGGTACGACGAGTGCGAACCCCTGGTTCGGCGCCGTGCCCAATCCAGCGCGGCCCGACCGAATCCCAGGCGGATCCTCCGGAGGCAGCGCCGCTGCGCTCGCCGCGGGTATCGCCGACCTCGCGCTCGGCACCGACACCGCGGGATCCATTCGGATGCCCGCCGCGTGCGTCGGGGTCGTCGGTCTGCGCCCGCGCACCGGAAGTCTCGATCAGGCGGGAGTGCGCCCCCTCTGCCCGAGCTTCGACGCGGTCGGGCCGCTCGCTCGCACCGTCGCCGACGTCGTGCTCGCTTGGGATGTCCTGGTCGACGGAGCGCCGGGACCCGCTGCGGGCGCCCGCGACCGGCGCCGGAACGGGGCGCTACTCGACCGGGAACCCTCGCCGGGGCCGCGGATCGGACTGATCGGGTTCGACGTCGACCCCGCGACGGGCATGGCGCACGCGCTGAACCAGTGCACGGGGTTGGACGGGCTCGGGTCGGCGCTCGAGAAGATCGGTGCGCGCATCGATCCGGACCCCGGTATCGACTACGCCGGGCTCGACCGCGTGCAGGACGAATTCTGGCCCGCATTCCGCTTCGAGGCATCGCGCACGCACGCGGCATGGTTCCCCGCTCGGGCCGAGGAGTACGACCCGAGCGTTGCGCGCAAGCTCGCCGGCGCGGCCGGCGTCGAGCCGGAGGTGCACTCGGCGTCGCTCGCGGCTCTCGCTCGGCGCCGCACCGCCTTGATCGCCGACTGGGACGAGCGCGGAGTCGACGCCGTGCTCACGCCGACGCTCGGCTGCCCAGTGCCGTCGGTCGGGGCCGACGAGTTCGCCGTGCAGGACGCGCTGGGCCGATTCGTAGCGCCGTGGTCCGCGCTCGACCTGCCCGCCCTCGCCATCGGTGGCGTGCAGATCGTCGGCCGCACCGAAGCCGACGTGCTCGCGCTCGGGCTGAGGCTCGAGGCAGAGGGGCTCTTCGCGCGGCCGGCTCCCTGACCCGCTAGCTCACGAGCGCCCGCTCGAAGGCGCGCCGCATCGCCTCGATGACGGCGTCGGTTGCGGCGCGCGGCGCCGGGGGCGAGACGAGGGCGTGCAGGCTGCGGGAGAAGTGCAGGCCGATCGCGTCGACCGCGACCGTGCTCGCCGGCGCCGCGCTCGCGACGGTCTCGGGGACGAGTGCCGCGGCGGAGCCCGAAGCGACGAGGTCGACGAAGACTTCGAAGTCGTCGGCGTAGGCGAGGGGGCGCGGGAGGATCCCGGCGGTGCGGAACGCATCGGCCATGACGGTCGCGTCGCTCGATCCGGGGTGGTGCAGGGCCCAGGGCAGACCGGACAGGGTGTCGGCCTGCACCGCTCCGTCGCGGTGCAGATCCCACTCGCGGGGGAGCAGCAGCCGGTAGCGTTCGACGCCGAGGTCGATCTCGGTGAGCGTCGCCGGCCAGGCGAGTCCGGTGCTCGAGCATCGATAGACGACGGTGAGGTCCGGGGTGTCGCCGTCGGTCAACGCTCGGATCGCCGCCGACGGGTCGTGGACGGAGAAGCGCACACGGGTGCCGGTCGCGACGAGACGCGGGTCGTGCAGGATCTCGGGAGCGACGACGCGGGCGAGGCTCGCGTAGAGGGCGATCGTGATCTCGTCGACGTTCGCCTCGTGGGCGTTATGCGCCGCTCGCAGCACCGCATCGAGGTCCG
Source organism: Leucobacter sp. Ag1 (assembly GCF_000980875.1). GTDB lineage: Bacteria > Actinomycetota > Actinomycetes > Actinomycetales > Microbacteriaceae > Leucobacter > Leucobacter iarius. Next base: position 15,631 of record NZ_LAYO01000090.1, read on the forward strand.
CGAACACCGGCGCCGCGCGGCGCGCCATAGCGAGCGCGGCCTCGGTGGGCCGAGTGCTGCGCGCAGTCCGTTCGAAGAGAGGGAGTCCGGCCGCGGCCTCGAGCGCCGCCATCTGCTGGGACACGGCCGAGGCCGTGTAGCCGAGCCGATTGGCGGCACCGGCGAAGGATCCGTGGCTGATCACCTCCACGAGAGTTCGCAAGTGAACGGGATTGAGCATCAGTGATCCTTATTCTCAGCGTATCGGATTGCAGCGGCAGGGGGATTGGTCGCCGCGAACAATGGACTCTATTGTTGCTTGCATTGGCATCGACGCCAAGAGGTGAAGGAGGAACGCTGATGGTCAAGCGCCTGTTGACGCATCCGAGGATCCTGGCCGACAACGGCCGACCGCTCGACGGCGTCGACGCGATCCTCGTGGACGACGGCCGCATCGCGGCGCTCGGATCCCGACACGACCTTCGAGCGGCGCATCCGAGGATCCCCGAAGTCGCGCTGCCCGGCGCGGTGCTCGTCCCGGGCTTCCACGATGCGCACATCCACACCGGCAACGTCGCCCGCGGGCTCTCCTCCTTCGACCTGCGCGAGGCGGACACGATCGACGCCGCGCTCGAGGTGCTCCGCGCTCATCTCGACGCGCACCCGGGCGACGGTTGGGTGACCGGCGGCCGTTGGGACAGCAACCGCTGGCCGACGGGCGTGCCCACCCGTCACGACCTCGACGCGGTCTGCGCGACCCGACCCCTGGCGCTCCCGAGTCTCGACGGGCACTCCATCTGGCTCAACACGCGCGCGCTCGAACTCGCCGGCATCGATCGCACGACCCCCGACCCGTTCGGCGGTGACATCGCCCGCGAATCAGACGGGGAAACCCCCGCCGGTGTGCTGCGAGAAACCGCAGTGGATCCCGTTCGCGAGCTGTCCGAGCGCGGGCAGGACGCGGACCTGCCCGAACTCCTCCTGCGGGCGCAGGCCCACCTGCACTCACTCGGACTGACCCGCCTCACCGATCTCGACGAGCAGCCCACCCGCGAGGCGTTCGCCGCATTGCGCGATGCCGATCGGCTCCGCCTCCGCGTCCACAAGGGCACTCCGATGCCGGACCTCGAGCGAGCGATCGCCGAGGGACGGCGCACGGGCGCGGGTGACCGCTGGATCACCGAAGGACCCGTGAAGCTGTTCTCGGACGGCGCGCTCGGATCCCACAGCGCGCACATGCACGCCGACTTCGCCGACGACCCGGGGAACCGGGGCATCGAGGTCATGACCCTCGACGAGCTCACCGAGCACGTCAGACGCGCGAACACCGCGGGCATCGCCGTCGCGACCCACGCGATCGGCGACGAGGCCAACCGGCGCGTGCTCGACGCGTACGAGCGGAACGTCGCGTTGGCTCGGGAGCGCGGACTCCGCAACCGCATCGAGCACGCGCAGCACCTGGCACACGAGGATCTGCGGCGCTTCGCCTCACTCGGCGTCGTCGCCTCCTTGCAGCCCCTGCACTGCACCACCGACTTCGAGCTCGCGGGGCGCCGTATCGGCGAGCGCCGACTCGCCAACTACGCCTGGCGATCCTTCCTCGACGCCGGCGCGATCCTCGCATTCGGGTCCGACGCACCGATCGAACCGGCGGACGTGCTCGCCGGGATCCGGGCCGCGGTCACCCGCAAGCGCGCCGATGGCACGCCCGACGGCGGGTTCGAGCCCGAGGAGCGGGTGACCGCGGGTGAAGCACTCGCCGCATACACCTCGGGAGCCGCGCTCGCCGCCGGACTCGAGCGTCGTGCGGGGCGCATCGCGGTCGGCTGCGACGCCGACTTCGTCGCGCTCGGCGCCGATCTCACGACCGTCGATCCCGAAACGATCGCGACGATCGCCGTCTCCGGAACGATCGTCGGCGGCGAGGTCGTGTTCGCGCCCGGCGGCTGAGCCCGGGACGCGAGACCCGGCCCCGCACCCGCGAGGCCGCCATCCCACTGCGCCCGGCACCCGCCGGGCCAACCGAAGGAGTCGCAATGATGCAACGTCCGACCACCGTCCGAATCGCTGCGGGGATCATCGCCGTCGGAGCGCTGCTCGTCGGCCTCACCGCCTGCGGCGGCCAGAGTCTCTCCGACGTCAAGAAGTCCGAAAAGGCGGCCGCCTCCGGGGCCTTTTCGAACGACGGTGCCCTGCCGGTGCCGTCGGAGGAGAAGGCGAAGAAGGTCATCGAGCAGATCGAGGTCGATCAGGCCCTCGCGGCGCGGGTGCCCGACAAGATCCGTTCGAGCGGCCTGCGAGTCACCACGTCCGTCGGGTATCCGCCGATGGAGGAGTGGGCGACGAACGGAACCGATGTCATCGGGGTCGATCCCGCGCTCGCGAACGCGATCTCCCGCAAGCTCGGGCTCAAGATGACCATTCAGGATCAGGAGTTCAACTCGATGATCCCGGGGCTCATCTCGGGCCGCTACGATCTGCTGCTCTCTTCGATGACCGACAATGCGGAGCGCCGCGAGACGACCACCTTCGTCGACTACGTGCGGGCGGGCAACGCCTTCCTCGTCGCCGCGGGCAATCCGTCGAAGGTGACGGTCCCCGCTGACCTGTGCGGCAAGACCGTCGCGGTCGTCGAGGGAGGCTCCTCGGCGCTCCTCGCGGAGCAGTTCTCGAAGGATTGCGCTGCGAAGAGCAAGCCCACCTACGACGTGCTGAAGCTCGCGGGCGACAGCGAGGCGAACCTCGCCGTGCAGAGCGGCCGAGCGGTCGCTACGATCACCGACTACCCGGTCGCCGTCGCGCACGCGGCCGATCCGGCGTCGAAGTCGGAGGCGGTGCGCATCGACGGCGACGAGAGCATCTGGGGGATCGGCATCGATAACTCGAACGCGGAGTTCGCGAAGGTAGTGCAGGGCGCCGTGCAGTCCCTGATGGACGACGGCAGCTACGAGAAGCTCCTCGACGCGTGGGGCGTCGGCGAGATGGCGCTCTCGAAGGCGACCATCAACGGCGGGGCCTGAGCGGCAGCGCCGAGGGAGGAACATCGTGTCCGCAGCATCCGGAGCCAGAACGGCTCCCATCGTCGCTCCCGACGGCACCAGCGTCGAGATCGCCCGGCAGTGGCATCCGAAGCGCTGGATCGTCGGCGCCTTCGCTCTCGCGTTCGTCGCCTGGGCGGTCTCCATCGTCGTCTTCAACGAGAACATCCGCTGGAACCGGGTGTGGGAGTACTTGTTCTCCGCCCGGATCCTCGAGGGGGTCTGGGTCACCATCTGGGTGAGCATCGTCGCGACGATCCTCGGCCTCGTGCTCGGCGTGATCCTCGCGGTGATGAAACTCTCTCAGAATCCGGTCCTGCGCTGGATCGCTGAGGGCTACATCTGGTTCTTCCGCGGAACACCGGTGCTGGTGCAGCTGATCTTCTGGTTCAACCTCGCCTTCCTGCTGCCGTACATCACACTGCAGATCCCGTTCACCGACATCGGTATGCGGTGGGACACCAACGCCGTGATCTCGGGATCGGTCGCGGCGCTCCTCGGCCTCGGCCTCAACCTCGCCGCGTACTTCGCGGAGACCGTGCGGGCCGGCATCCAGGCGGTCGACCGCGGACAGACGGAGGCCGCGCTCGCCGGCGGCCTGACGCGTGCGCAGGCCATGCGGCTCATCGTGCTGCCGCAGGCGCTCCGGATCATCATCCCGCCGACGGGCAACGAGTTCATCTCGATGCTCAAGACGACCTCGCTCATCGTGGTCGTCGCAGGCAACGACCTCATGACCCGGGCCAGCCAGATCTACAAGCAGAACAACCTGATCATCGAACTGCTGATCGTCGCGAGCCTCTGGTACATGCTCATGACCGCCATCGCCACGTTCCTGCAGTCCCGGCTCGAGAAACGCTTCGGTCAGGACCGCGTGCGGCTCGTTCGCGGGGAGACCTTCAGCCAGCAGATCGTTCGCGTCGCGACGGGCGCGATCCGCGTGCCGCGCCGCGGCGACGTCAAGGAAGGAGCGGGCGCATGAGCGATGCACTCGTCCACGCGAACGGCGTGATCAAATCGTTCGGCGACCACCGGGTGCTCACCGGGGTCGACTTCACCGTCAGGCAGGGCGAGGTGAGCTGCATCATCGGCCCCTCGGGGTCCGGCAAATCGACCTTCCTGCGCACCATCAACGGGCTCGAGACCGTCGACGACGGCAGCCTCGTGGTCGACGGCGAGCAGGTCGGGTTCCGGTTGCGAAGCGGGCGCTACCACCCTTGGACGGGGGCCGAATGGGCACAGTTCCGATCACGGATCGGCATGGTGTTCCAGCGCTTCAACCTCTACGGCCACATGGACGCTACGGAGAACGTCGCCGCGAGCCTGATCCACGTCAAGCGGATGCCTCGCCGGGAGGCGCAGGAGCGCGCGCTCGAAGAGCTCGCGCGGGTCGGTCTCGCCGACCACACGCACAAGCGTCCGCACCAGCTCTCGGGCGGCCAGCAGCAGCGCGTCGCGATCGCGCGCGCACTCGCGATGGATCCCGACCTCATGCTGTTCGACGAGCCGACGAGCGCGCTCGATCCCGAACTCGTCGACGAGGTGCTCGACACCATGCGCAGACTCGCCGAGGGCGGCATGACGATGATCGTCGTCACGCACGAGATCGGTTTCGCACGCGAAGTAGCCGACACGCTCTCGTTCTTCGATCGCGGCCGGGTGCTCGAATCGGGCACCCCCGAGGAGGTGCTCTCGGGCACTGGATCGGAGCGCACCCGGGCGTTCGTGGACCGGGTCCGGTGAGCGCGCAGGCGCGGCCTCGCGCGCAGGATCTCGGGATCCCGGCTGGAGCGTTTCCCCGGGGCGACTGGAACGCCATCACCGACGTCCCCGGAGTGCGGATCGGGCACGCGACGGTGCGCGACGACCGGCTGAGCACGGGTGTCACCGCGATCGTGCCAGACGCGCTCGGACCCGATCGGCGCTGGTTGCCCGCGGGTCTCTCCGTGGGCAACGGCTACGGGAAGCTCATCGGAGCGACCCAGCTCGTCGAGCTCGGAGCGCTCGAGACCCCCGTTCTGCTCACCAGCACGCTCTCGGCATTCCGCGTCGCCGACGCGCTCGTCGGGTATCTGCTCGAGCAGCCCTGGCACGCCGGCACCACTACGCTGAACCCGGTCGTCGGCGAGACGAACGACGGATTCCTCTCGGACATCCGGAGCCGTCCGGTCGGCGATGCGCAGGTGCGCGACGCACTCGGCGCCGCTTCCGGCGGGCCGGTCGAGGAGGGCAGCATCGGTGCGGGCACAGGCACCGTCGCGCTCGGATACAAGGGCGGGATCGGGACCGCCTCGCGAATCGTCGAGGTCGGCGGACGCACCTGCACCGTCGGGGCGATCGTGCAGAGCAACTACACCGGCACGATGCAGCTCGCAGGCGTCCCGCTCCCCGCCGACGAACTGCTCGACGCGGAGCCGGCGGAGACCATCGGGAACTCCTGCATGATCATCGTCGCCACCGACGCGCCCCTCGACGGGCGTCAGCTCGGTCGCGTCGCCAATCGGGCCGTCTTCGCTCTGCGCGGTACGGGCTCCGACTTCGCGCAGGGGAGCGGCGACTACGCCATCGCTTTTTCAGTCGGCGAGGGGCGGGCGCCTGACGACGACGTGCTGTCTCCCGCGTTCCTCGCGACGATGGAAGCCGTCGAAGAGGCGCTCGTCAACTCGGTGCTGCGGGCCGAGACCCGGATCGGGTTCGAGGGGCGCACCGCCCGTGCGATCCCGATCGACCGGGTTCGGGAGCGCCTGCTGCGCGCCGGGGCGGTTCCGCCCGGTCCGCTCCCTAGACTGAGGCCGTGAGCGCGAACGAAGACCCCAGGATCACCGAAGCCCTCGATGCGGCGATGGACGCGGCCGGCGTGCGCGAGCAGCGCGCGCTGGTCCGTCGGATCCTGCGAGCCGGCGTCGGTCTGGGCACGGACGGCACCGAGCGGCTCGATCTCAAGATCACGGCCGCGGCGGTGGAGGAGATGCGGGCGGCGTTCCGTCTCTTCGCGCCGTTCGTCGGAACCCCGAAGGTCACGATCTTCGGGTCGGCGCGCACTCAGGCGCAGGATCCGCTCTGGCTCGGTGCGGAGGCCGTCGCCCACGGGCTCGCCGAGCAGGGATGGATGGTCGTCACCGGTGCGGGGCCCGGGATCATGGAAGCCGCGGCGACCGGTGCGGGTCCGGAGCACTCCCTCGGCGTCTCGATCCGGCTGCCCTTCGAGGAGCAACCGAACGACCTGGTCACCCTCGACGGGCACCACGTGTCGATGAAGTACTTCTTCACCCGCAAGCTGATGCTCGTGAAGGAGTCCCTCGGCTTCGTCTGCCTGCCCGGCGGGTTCGGAACGATGGACGAGACCTTCGAACTGCTCACGCTGCAGCAGACGGGCAAGATGGTGCCGGTGCCGATCGTGCTGCTCGACCGGCCAGGCGGCACCTTCTGGCGCGGACTGGAGCGCTTCGTCACCGAGGAGCTCGCGGGCTCCGGCATGATCGCTCCCGGGGACCTCGATCGCGTGCTCATCACCGAGTCCGCGGAGGAGGCGATCGCCGAGATCACCGGCTTCTGGCGCAACTACCACTCGCTTCGCTGGGTCGGTTCGGACCTCGTGCTGCGGCTCCGCGCCGAGCCGAGCGACGCCGAGGTCGCCGAACTGAACGAGCGCTTCGGCACGATGTGCCTGTCGGGCGGTTTCGCCCGGACCGCGCCCCTCGCCGAGGAACGCGACGAACCCGAGACCGCGGCGCTGCCGCGACTCGTATTCACGCCGCAGCGCCGCGCGGTGGGCGAGCTGCACCGCCTGATCCGGGCGCTCAACCGCCTCGCGTCGGCCCCGGACGAGGCAGCGGCCCCCGAAGCAGTCTGAGCCGGCCCCGGTCCGAGCGCCCGCAGCCGAGCGCCGAGCGCCGAGGCACGAGACCCGCGAGCAGCGGCCTACGCCGAGACGTACTCGGCCAGGTGCTGGCCCGTCAGCGTGCTGCGCTGCGCGACGAGGTCGGACGGGGTCCCTTCGAAGACGACCGTGCCGCCCTCGTGACCGGCACCCGGACCGATGTCGATGATCCAGTCGGCGTGCGCCATGACCGCCTGGTGGTGCTCGATCACGATCACGCTCTTGCCTGCGTCGACCAGGCGGTCGAGCAGGCCGAGCAGCTGCTCGACGTCGGCGAGGTGCAGGCCGGTGGTCGGCTCGTCGAGCACGTAAGTGTCGGCGTCCTCGAGCATGTGGATCGCGAGCTTGAGGCGCTGGCGCTCGCCGCCGGACAGCGTGGACAGCGGCTGCCCGAGCGAGAGGTACCCGAGCCCGACGTCGACGAGGCGCTCGAGGATCTTGACGGCCTTGGGTACCTTCGACTCGGCGCGAGCGAAGAACTCGTGCGCCTCGCTCATACTGAGCGCGAGCACCTCCGCGATGTTCTTGCCGCCCTCGCTCGAGGAGCCGCCGAAGGTGTACTCGAGCACCTCGGCGTTGAACCGCTTGCCTTCGCAGACCTCGCAGGGGCTCTCCATCGTCGCCATCATGCCGAGATCGGTGAAGATCACGCCGGCGCCCTTGCACTCGGGGCAGGCGCCCTCGGAGTTGGCGCTGAACAGGGCGGGCTTGACCCCGTTGGCCTTCGCGAAGGCGGTGCGTACCGGGTCGAGGAGTCCGGTGTACGTGGCCGGGTTGGAACGGCGGGATCCCTTGATGGCGCCCTGGTCGACCGACACGATCCCGTCGCGGTTCGAGACCGAGCCGTGGATGAGCGAGCTCTTGCCCGAGCCCGCGACGCCCGTGACCACGCAGAGCAACCCGAGCGGGATGTCGACGTCGACGTCCTGCAGGTTGTGGGTCGAGGCCCCGCGCACCTCGATGGCGCCGGTGGCGGTCCGCACCGACTCCTTGATGCGGGCGCGGTCGTCGAGGTGCGTGCCGGTGAGGGTGCCCGAGGCGCGGAGCCCGTCGACGGTGCCCTCGAAGCAGACCTCGCCGCCGTTCACCCCGGCGCGCGGGCCGAGGTCGACGACGTGGTCGGCGATCGCGATCATCTCGGGCTTGTGCTCGACCACGAGCACGGTGTTGCCCTTGTCGCGGAGCTTGAGCAGCAGCGTGTTCATGCGCTGGATGTCGTGAGGGTGCAGTCCGATCGATGGCTCGTCGAAGACGTAGGTGGCGTCGGTGAGGCTGGAGCCCAGGTGGCGGATCATCTTGGTGCGCTGGGACTCGCCGCCCGACAGGCTGCCGGTCGCGCGGTCGAGCGACAGGTAGCCGAGCCCGATCTGGACGAACGACTCGAGGGTGTCGACGAGCTTCTCGATGAGCGGGGCCATGCCCGGATCCTGGACGGTGCGCACCCAGTCGAGCAGGTCGCTGATCTGCATGGCGCAGGCATCGGCGATGGACGTTCCGCCGATCTTCGACGAGCGGGCGCTCTCGTTGAGGCGGGTACCGTCGCAGGCGGGGCAGGCGTGGAACACGATCGCGCGGTCGACGAAGGCGCGGATGTGCGGCTGCATGGCCTCGCGGTCCTTCGACAGCATCGACTTCTCGATGCGGGTGATGAGGCCCTCGTAGGTGAGGTTGACGCCCTCGACCTTGACCTTGGTCGGTTCGGCGCGCAGCAGTCGGTCGAGCTCCTCGTCGCTGTAGTCCTTGATGGGCTTCGACAGGTCGAAGAGGTCGCCGAAGATGCGCCCCCACCAGCCGTCCATGCTGTAGCCCGGGATCTTGAGCGCGCCGTCGGCGAGCGACTTGTCGGCGTCGTACAGCTCGGACAGTTCGTAGTCGGAGACAGTGCCGCGGCCCTCGCAGCGCGGGCACATGCCGCCGAGCACCTGGAACTCGCGGCGCTCCTTCACCTTCTTGCCGTCCTTCTCGAAGGTGACGGCGCCGGCGCCGCTGACCGATGCGACGTTGAAGGAGAAGGCATTGGGGGAGCCGATCTGCGGCTGGCCGAGACGGGAGAAGACGATGCGGAGCATAGCGTTGACGTCGGTCGCCGTGCCGACGGTCGAGCGGGGGTTCGCGCCCATGCGCTCCTGGTCGACGAGGATCGCCGTGGTGAGCCCCTCGAGCACGTCGACATCGGGGCGCGCCTGCGACGACATGAAGCCCTGCACGAACGCGGGGTAGGTCTCGTTGATGAGGCGCTGCGACTCGGCCGCGATGGTGCCGAACACGAGCGAGCTCTTGCCGGAACCGGAGACGCCGGTGAACGCGATCAGCCGGCGCTTGGGCAGCTCGACCGAGACGTTCTTGAGGTTGTTCTCGCGGGCGCCGGAGACCCGGATCACGTCGTGGCCGTCGGCGGGGTGCGGGGGGTGTGCAGCTGCGCTCATGCCGAAAGAGTAGCGCGCACCTCCGACAGCGGGCTTCTCGATTCCTGATCGGGTGCTCGGGTGTCACCCGATGAGCGTCGCGAGCCTCCGGACGGCGAATTCGTAGCCCTGGATCCCGGCGCCCGCGATCACGAACGCCGCGATCGGCGAGACGAAGGAATGGTGTCGGAACTCCTCGCGCGCGTGCACGTTGGAGAGGTGCACCTCGGCGACGGGGAGCGCGACGGCCGAGAGCGCGTCGCGGATTGCGACGGAGGTGTGGGTGTACGCGGCCGGGTTGATGAGGATCGCGGCGCAGTCTTCGCGGGCCGACTGGATCGCGTCGACGAGCTCGCCCTCGTGGTTGCTCTGCACGGCCCGCACTTCGAGGCCGAGCTCCGCACCGACGGACGAGACGAGCGCCTCGATGCCGGCCAGGGTGTCGTGCCCGTAGACCTCGGGCTCGCGGGTGCCGAGCAGATTCAGGTTCGGCCCGTTCACCAGCAGGATCCGCTTCGACATGCTCGCTCCGTCTCGGGAGCCGTTCCGATGCCGCTCGATCGCGGGCCGCGCTCCTGCCCCCATCGTATCGTCGCGGCCGCTCGGCGCCCGCTGCGCTACCGTTGTCGGGTGAGCGAGACCCCGAACGAGACCCCGCAGCAGCCCCTCCCGGCGAAGAGCTTCGACCCCCGGACCTTCCGCGAGAAGCCGGTCTCCTTCGTGCGCCGCGGCCGCATGACCCCGTCGCAGGAGCGCGCGTGGGACGAGCTCGGCCCGCGGTTCCTGGTCGAGCTGCCCCGCGATCACGCGGTGACGAGCATCGCGAAGGACGCGAGCCTCGATCCCGCGGCCGTCTACGGGCGCACGGCGCCGCTGACCGTCGAGGTCGGTTCGGGACAGGGGCACGCGATCGTGCACGCGGCGTCCGAGCACCGGGATCGCGACTACCTCGCGATCGAGGTGTTCCAGGCCGGTCTCGCGCGCACGATGATCCGCGCCGAGTGGGCCGACACGACGAACCTGAAGCTGGTCGAGGCGAACGCCCCCGAGGTGCTCGAGCACGCCCTGCCCGCGGGCTCGGTCGACGAGATCTGGGTGTTCTTCCCGGACCCGTGGCACAAGGCCCGGCACAACAAGCGCCGTCTGATCTCCGAGGACTTCATGCGGATCGCCGCGCGGGCGCTGCGCCCCGGCGGCCTGCTGCGCCTCGCCACCGACTGGCAGGACTACGCCGAGCAGATGCGCGAGGTCGGCGACGCCGCCTCCGCCGCCTTCGAGCGCGCGTTCGACGGCGACTGGGCGCCCCGCTTCGACGGGCGGGTGCTCACCGCGTTCGAGCAGAAGGGGATCGACAAAGGTCGCGAGATCCGCGACCTCGCCTACCGCCTGCGCTGAGCCCGCGCGGCCGAGGGCGTCAGCGCGCCCTCGTGCTGCAGCAGTCGCCGTTTGAGGTCCACCCCGAACAGGTAGCCGCCGGCGCCGCCGTCCCGGCGGAGGATCCGGTGGCAGGGGACGATGAGCGCGATGAGGTTGGTGGCGCAGGCCGACGCGGCCGCGCGCACGGCATCCGGCCGCCCGGCTCGTTCGGCGAGGCCGGTGTAGGTGACATGCTCCCCGGCGGCGACCTCGCGCAGCGCGCGCCGGACGCCGCCGCGGAACTCCGTCTCGGGCTGGGACACCGGGATTCCGTCGATCGCATCGAGCCGACCCGCCGCATAGGCGCGCAGGGCCTCGGCGATCGGATGCTCGTCGTCGGGCCGGGGCTCGAGCCCGCGGCTCGCGAGCTCGGGCGAGCCCGCGGCGAGCCGATCCCGGAGGAACCGGTGGCCGGGATCGAACTCGGTGTCGAAACCGCCGGCGCGGACGACGCCGTCCTCGGGCGTCCAGATCGCCCGGAACGGGCTTCCGGCGATCATGACGGTGGCGTGGGAGAGCGGTGCGGCGGTCATGCCGGATCCTTCCGGGTCGGTGTCGCGGTCGATTCGAGGAAGCCGGCCCAGAGCAGTTGCGCCGCGTACCCGCGGAACGGTCGCCAGCCCTCAGCGCGCCGAACCGCCGCGCGCGCCGTCCCCACCCCGAGCGCCCGGTGCAGGATCAAGTCGCCGGCGGGGTAGGCGTCCGGATCCCCGAGCCCCCGCAGCGCGATGAGCTCCGCCGTCCACGGGCCGATGCCGCGGAGCTCGAGCAGGCGGACCCGTGCTTCGGCGCGGTCGGCACCCGGACCCAGGTCGAGGCCGCCCGCGATCGCGGCGGCGAGCGTCCGGAGCGTCTCCGCCCGGCTGCGCATGATCCCGAGCGCGGCGCGCAGCTCCTCGAGCGGGGTATCGGCGATCCGCGCGGGATCCGGTGCGCCGAGGAACCCGTCGGCTCGGGCGAGCGGCCGTTCGTCCGGACTCGCGAAGGCGGAGGCGAGGCGACCCTGCACCGTCCGCGCCGCGGCGAGCGAGATCTGCTGCCCGAGCACCACTCCGAGCGCGAACTCGGCGGGAGTGCGTGCGCCGGGCGACCGGAGTCCCGGTCGGGCCGCGATCAGGGGCGCGAGCAGCGGGTCCTCCGAGAACGCGCCGCCCAGCTGGCCGGGATCGGCGTCGAGGTCGAGCAGGCGGCGCAGGTTCTCGATCGCCGGGAGCGTGTCGGCGAGGGAGGGCAGTTCGAGCCCGACCGGGATCGCGACGGATCCGTCCCCGGCCGCGGCGATCCGGCCCCAGTCGACGCGGGCGACGGCCGTGCCGCCGGGCGCATCGATCGCGTGGCGCGTCGGTTCCGAAGGATCGGACGGGACCTCGTCGCGACCGGGCACCGCGTGCGCGGCGAGGTACGCGCGCACTGGGGCCGCCGCGAACGGCGCTCGCGTGCGGAGCCTGAGCGCGAGCGCGGGGCGCTCGTCGGAGGTCGCCGTGCCGGAACCCCGCGCAGCCCGTGCGCGAGCGGAGTCCCGGACGAGCGACGACGGCGCCACGCCGAACTCCTCGCGCATGGTGTCCCCGAACTGACGGACGCTGCCGAATCCCGCGGCGAACGCGATGTCGGCGAGCGGCAGATCGGTCTGCTCGATGAGCGCCCGCGCCGCGTGCGCCCGGCGGGTGCGCGCGAGCTGCAGCGGACCCGCACCGATCTCCTCGACGAGGATCCGGCGGAGGTGCCGCTCGCTCACGGCGAGCTCGGACGCGAGACCGGGCACTCCCGCCTCGTCGACGGCGCCGTCCCGGATCCGGCGGACCGCCCGGGCCGCGAGGTCGCCCCGGGCGTTCCAGTCGGGGGAGCCCGGGATCGTGTCGGGGCGGCACCGCTTGCACGCGCGGAACCCCGCGGCCACGCACGCGGCGGCGCTGGGGAAGAACCGGCAGTTCTCGGGTTTCGGCTTGCGCGCCGGGCACGAGGGGCGGCAGTAGATGCCCGTGCTGGTCACGCCGAGGTAGAGCCTGCCGTCCCAGCGCGCATCGCGCCCGGAGATCGCGCGATAGCTCGCGGCGAAGTCGAGGCCCAGGGCGGGGTGGGTCCGGGCGTCGCTCGTCATTCCTCCATTGTGGCGGCGGCCGGGGCTCCCGACTCGCGGTTTTCGGACATCTCGGTGGGGGTCGGACGATCACCGGGTTGCCGCAGCAGCTCCACCACCAGGGCAGTGGCCAGGACGGCGACCAGGGTCCAGACCACGCCCGCGAACGAAGCGGGCCTGCTGAGGAACACGAGGAGTACGCCCAGCGCCGCGACGAGGGACAAGATCGCGGGACGCCGCCGCTCGACCGCCCGGCCGAAGCCGCGGGGATCGAGCCCGGCACGGTCGCGCACAGCCCGCAGCGCGCCGAACCCCGTGGCGCCCGCCGAGCGTGCGGCGACCGCGATGCGGGATCCACCGGAGATCCAGGCGCCCGCCGCGATGCAGATCGCGAGCGCCACCAGCGCCAGCAGAGAGGATCGCATGACGAGGGTGAGCTGCTCGAACAGCGCATCGGCCGTGGCCGCCGGCATGATCGAGGGGCTCACGGATCCGATGAAGAACTGCCTGCCGATACCGAGGCCCGACACGAGCAGCAGCAGCGACGCCGCGAGCGCGGCTCCGGCCCACGCGATGGCGCGCAGGCGGCCCCGGGCCACGAGCACCCCGAGCGCGAGCAGGCCCAGCGAGAGCCAGGGGAGCCAGGTGCCCGCCGCGGTCGCGAGCTGGTAGACGATGCGGACGAGCGCGAGCGAGTCGGAGGCCGCGAGCGGGATGCTGCGGTGGACCTCAGGAATGGCCGAGGCGAACCCGAATCCCTGCTGCTGGAGCGAGCGCTTGACCTCGGCGACGACGGAGTCGAGCTGCAGCGAGAGCGTACCGTCGTCGCCGAGCCGGACGGCGCTCGACGGATCGTCCTGGATCACCGCGATGGCCCGGCTGTGGGTCTCGCGGAGCGCGGTCGACCACACCCGGGCGAACTCGGGCGAACGCACGACGCGGTCGACCGCCGTGGAGATGAGCGACTCGACCCCCGCGACCGCGGGGGCCTTGAGCAGCGGGAGCGCGGCCTTGGCCTTGGGCGGCAGGTCCAGCTGTTCGACGCCGCCGAGCAGATCGCCGACGAGCCCCTCGACATCGACGTGCTGCGCGATCGCCTGCTCGGCCTGCGCCGAGATGTAGTCCTGCACCGCGGGGCGGGTGACGACCGGGGCGAAGGTCTCGACGAAGCGATCCGTGTCGACGAGCTCGGCGCGCGCCCAACTCCCGATGACGGCGACCGGGGCGAGGAGCGCTCCGATGGCGATGAGCGCGATCGCGCCGACCGCGCGCAGCCGACCGCGCTTCGAACCGACGCGATCGGACCCGCCGCCGTTCCCGGCGGCCTCGAGCTCGCGATTGCGACTCTCGAGCGCGGCGACGCGTTCGCGCAGGGCATCCACTTCGCGGGGTTCGTTCATCGGTGATCCTTCCCTGGAGCGGTGCACACCGCACGGGTCCATATTGGCAGCGCGCAGCGGCCTGCGGGGCGATGCGTCACCCGGAAGCCACTCGCGGGCGCGCCCGGGCTCCGGGACCGCCCGTCCGACCTCCTAGGCTGGTCGGATGAACACAGCAGCGGAGACGCCCGCATCGGACCGGCTGACGGTCGAGATCGTCGCGCAGGACCTCGACGGCGTGCGGATCGCCCTCGCCGAGGGCGCGGACCGCGTGGAGCTCTGCACCGCGCTCGTGACGGGAGGCCTGACGCCGAGCGCCGCGCTGATCGAATCGGCGGCCGGGCTCGCGCGCGACGCCGGACGCGAGGGCTTCGTGCACGTCCTGATCCGCTCCCGTCCCGGCGACTTCGTCTACAGCCCGGAGGAGCTCGAACTCATGCGCCGGGATGCCGCGCACGCGATCCGCCTCGGCGCGTCCGGTGCCGTCGTCGGCGCGCTCGACCGGTCCGGCGCGATCGATCTCCCGGCCGTCGCGGCATTCCGCGATGCCGTGGGTGCGGCCGAGGTCACCTTCCACCGCGCGCTCGACCTGAGCACCGATCCGGTGGCCGCGCTCGCGGACCTCGCCGAGCTCGGCGTCGCGCGCGTGCTGACCTCGGGCGGAGCGGCGCGCGTCTCGGAGGGCATGCCCGTGCTGCGGGCGCTCGCCGCCGCGGGAACCGGCGTGCAGATCATGGCGGGCGGGGGAGCGACTCCGGGCGACGCGGACGCGCTGCGCGCGGTCGGTGCGGACGCGCTGCACCTGTCCGCCCGACGCACTCTGATGGGCGGGCCGACCGGGCCCGGCGGCGGCGACTCGTCCTACGACGCGACCGACGCGGGGATCGTGCGGGCCGCGGTCGCCGCGGCGCGCGCCTGATCCCGGATCAGATCCCGGCCCGCAGCCGCTCGACGATCGCGAGGATCCGTCGCTCGCGCGTCTCCTCCCGCTTCGCGTCGGCGACGGCGCGGGCGTCCTCCTTGCGCGCGGTGAACGACTGAGCCTCGAACCGGGTCCGGACGAGGGGATCCGCGTCGAGCGCCGCGGCGAGCTCCGCGGGGACCTCGACCTCGCGCGGCGCCTCGTCGAGGTCGATGCGCGCCTCGACCGCGTCGCCGATCTCGACGCCGAGCTCCGCGCGGTTCGCCTTCGAGATGCCGATGAGGTTCTGCCCGCCCATCACGCCGAGGCGGAGGGGGACGGAGGCGGTTCCGATGGTGACGCGCACGGCGGCGCGCTTGCCGCCGCCGAGCTCGGCGACCTGCGCATCGCTGAGCACGATGGCGGTCGCGGGACCGTGCGGGGCGAGGACGGTGCGGACTGTGAGGGTCATCGCTTCAGTATGCTCCTCGGCCGGGCTCCGCGGGAGAGCCCGCTCATCCGGCGGCCTCCTCGTCGTCCCAGCGTGTCGCGTCGAGCGCATCGGCCACGGACTCCCGCGATCCGACGCCGAGCTTCATGAGGATCCGAGCGACGTGGGTCTCGACCGTGCGTCGGGAGTTCTGCAACCGCTTCGCGATCTGGGCGTTGCTGTAGCCGAGGGAGACGAGCTCCGCGACGTGCTGCTCGCGGACCGTGAGCGCGGGGTGCCTGGGGGAGGGCAGGAACAGGCCGCGCCGGGCGAGCCGCCTCGCGGTGTCTCCCGCGTTCTCCCGTCCGGGGGTGCGCAGCTGGTCGATGTGCAGCGCCAGCAGGGGCGCGATGGGGGCGGCGAGGGACGAACCGAGTTCTCGAGCCCGAGCGAGCTGCTCCGGTGCGAGCGGCGGTCCTCCGCAGAGCTGGATCGCGTGCAGGGCGCGGAGCTCCATGAGTCCGAACCCGTATTCGCGGGCTCGCAGCGCGATCGCCTCGGCTTCTCCGCGCTCGGTGCCGTCGGGCGCCCAGAGCCGTGCGAGCAGCAGGTGGTACCGGCTCGGGACGTCGAGCAGCCGACTCGTCCCCGTGGTCCATCCGGCGATGGTGGCACGGGTGACCCGCGCACCGTCGAGGTCTCCGCTCGCCGACTGGGCGAGCGCGAGTGAGGCGAGCAGCAGCCCCTCCGAACCGGTGCCCGTGAAATCGTCCAGCTCCGAGCACGCGATCGCGAGGTGCTCGGATGCGCCTACCCAGTCGCCCTGCATGAGCGCCAGCAGGCCCCGCCCGAACGAGACGATCGTCTCCCGGAGGCGCGGACCGCCGGCGCCTCGGGCGATCGCCTGATCCATCACTCCGTAGATGAACGCCGCTTCGCGACTGTGCCCGGCGAACACGTCGACGAGGCACCATACTCCGATGATCTCGCCCGCGGCGAGCGGATAGTCGGCGGCGGCCTGCACGGCGTACCGGAGCTGCTGCCGAGCGATCTGGCGTGCCTGCCGGGTCTCGCCCCGCTGGCCGTGCAGCAGGATCGAGGTCGGGGCGAAGGGGAGGAACCCGGGGGTGCCCTGCGTAGCCTCGGAGAGGCGCCGCTCGAGCTCGGCGGCCGTGACCATCTCGCCGCCGTAGCAGAGCGCGATGCCGCGCTGCGCCTCGACCCGGATCGCGGCGGCCGCCGCCGCTGCGGTCGGGCCCTCTGCTCCGAGCCGATCCGCCCAGCCGAGCGCGGCGACCGCCTCCTCCCAGCGCCCGACCATCAGTACCGCGGCGTCGGCGAAGGCGATGGCGAGGTCCGCGGCCAGGCGGGTGCGTTCTGCGCTCGCGGGCATCGCTTCGATGAGGGTGCGCGCGGACACCTCGTCGGCGGCGACGGCATCGGGGTCGCCGAGGGAACGGAAGGCCTCGAGCCGATTGACCAGCGCATCGATCCGGAGCGCCGGTTCGAGGCCGCGGCGCCGGAGCAGGGCCGACGCGATGCGCACTCTGAACCCGTGGTCGACGAGCGGACGGGCGAAGCGGAACGCGGGTTCGAGGAGTTCGAGCGGAACCTCGCGCTCGCCGTGCAGGCCCCAGTCGACGACCGTCAGCAGATCCCCGGTCGGGATCGTTCCGCCGCCGGTGGTGCGTTCGAGGTCCTGCTCGAGGAGCGGTTCGACGGCCCGATCGTAGAGCGTGCGGTACTGCTCCCGCATCCGGATCGGATTGAGCATCGTCTCGGCGGTCTCGCCGTAGATCGGGTGGGCGAGCTCCAGTACGGGTCTGCCGTCGGCCCGGTAGACGATCCGCACGACCTCCTTCTCCAGCAGCCGTTCGAGGGCGTCGGGCGAGATCGAATCGTCGAGCAGGTGGAGCGGCGCCGGGGAGCAGAGGGCCGTCGTCTCGAACGCCCTACGTTCGTCCGCCGGAAGCCGGGTGATCTCGGCGCGCAGCACATCGTGCAGGGAGGTGCCGACCGGGAGCGAACCGGGCCAGGTCCGGAGGCCGTGCCTTCCTCGAAGGCGCCGGACCGGTCGAGCGCGCCGATGAGTTCGGCGAGGAAGAGCGGATTGCCACCGGTCGACTGGTGCAGGTGCCGGATCGTGTCCGGTGCGAAGGGCTTCCCGGGGAGCATCGCGGTCGAGAACTCCGCGGTCTCCGGCCGAGTCAGCTCGGGCACCTCGATCCGCTGCAGCTCGCCATCGCGCCAGGCGCGGGCGAACAGGGCGGAGGGACCCGGGGCGCTGCGGCAGGTGAGGAGCACGCGGACGTCGGGGAGCGCCAGCAGCAGATCGGTGACGGCCTCGCTCATCGGGTCGAGCTGGGGCGTGTCGTCGATGAGGACGATGAGCGGCACCCCCTTCGCGCCTCCCGTGCAGGCGCGCACGAGCGACCGCGCGACCTCTTCCGGGGTGTCGCCGGCCGGGCCGCGCAGCGAGCGCAGGGCCGGCGCGAAGACGGCGAGCGGCGTGCGCTGCGTCGCGCTCGTCGCCCCGAATCGTGCGATGCGGGTATTCGGGCGATCTTCGAGGAAGCCGAGCGCGGCTTCTCTCGCGAGGCGGGTCTTCCCGGAACCGGCGGTGCCCACCAGGATCGCGCTCGCCCCGTCGGGTTCGAGCGCGGCCCGGGCATCGGCCAGCAGCGCGCTGCGTCCCCAGAACGGTGCCGAGTGCGGCGAGGTCGGGACGGGCACGGGTTCTGCTGAGGATCCGACCTCGCGCCCGCCCGCGTTCTCCGACACCATCGCCGCACCACCTGCCTGAGGATCCGGCGGGCCTCGCTGCCCTGCGGATCGACAGCCTCATGCTACTTCTGAAACATGACGATTCATGTGAATCGTTGAGCGTCCGTGACCCCCGCGCGGAGGTCGCCCCCACGGAAGGGCGATGCGGGCCCCGGTCAGGCCGGGCGCAGGTCGTCCGCGCTCGGCACCACCACCGCGTAGAGGTCCCCGATCGTGGCGAGCGCCGAGCGGTGGAGCTGCTCCGCGGGCACGTCGCCGTACGGCGTCGGCAGCGAGCGGGTCGCGGTCGCGTCCGCCACCACGGTCGGGCTGTTGCCGCGCAGGAACGCGCCCTCGGCGGTGAACGTGACGCACATGTGGGTCATGAACCCCGCGATGACGACCTCCTCGTGACCCGCGGCGTCGACCAGATCTCCGAGCTCCGTGCCGACGAAGGCGTTCGGCGCGTGCTTCACGACGGTCGGCTCGCCGTCGACGGGGACGACGGCGGAGTGGATCGCGCCGATCTCGTTGCGGATGTCGTAGGGGGTTCCGGGCCCGTCGTCGTGCACGACGTGGATCACGGTCGCCCCGGCGGCCCGAGCACGGGCCAGCAGTTCGGCGGCCGCTTCGAGCGCCGGCGCCCAGCCCTCGAGCTCCATCACTCCGGTCGTGTAGGTGTTCTGGAAGTCGACGAGGATCAGGGTGGCTTCGGCGAGCGATGCGGGCTGCTGGGGGAGTCCGCTGAGCGAGCGGAGTGTGGCGGAGACGGTCATGGCCGGCCTTTCGTTGGGATCGGGGTGCTGCAGTCCAGTATTCGTGAGCTGAAATAGCATGAACAGGTGAAATCGGGTCACTTCGCGCAGGAAGCGGCCGAACCGCTGAGGAGTCGTATGCCCGCACCGTCGGTCGCCGTCATCGCATTCGACGGCATCAGTCCCTTCCACCTCTCGGTGCCCTCGCTCGTGCTCGGACCCGAGAACCCTCCGGGCGAGGCGGAGCCCTGGCCCATCGAGATCTGCGCGGGACGCCCCGGATCGCTGCGGACTTCCGCCGGGTACGAGATCGTCGTCCCGCGCGGACTCGACGCGACGGAGACCGCCGACATCGTCATCGTTCCCTGGTGGAGCGATCCCGCGACGCCCGCACCTGCGCCGGTCGTCTCCGCGATCCGCGCAGCGCACCTGCGCGGCGCCACGATCGTGGGCCTGTGCCTCGGCGTGTTCCCGGTCGCCGATGCCGGAGTCCTCGACGGCAGGGGCGCCACCACGCACTGGAAGTGGATCGAGACCTTCCGGCGACGGTTCCCCGAGGTCCGGCTCGATCCGGCTGCGCTCTACGTCGATGCGGGTGCCGTGCTGACCGGTGCGGGAGCCAGCGCGGGCATCGACACCTGCCTCCACCTGCTCGCCTCGCGGATCGGGCAGAGCGCCGCGAACCGGGTCGCGCGCCGCATCGTCGCGTCGCCGCACCGCCGAGGCGGGCAGGCGCAGTTCATCGAACAGCCCGCGGTATCGGAATCGGACGACCCGGTGGGGCGCGCCTGCGAGTGGGCGCTCGCGCACCTCGACGGCTCCCTCCCGATCGACGAGCTCGCGGCGCGCGCGCACCTGAGCCGGAGCACCTTCACCCGGGCCTTCCGCCGCAGGACCGGCAGCTCGGTCGCCCGATGGGTGACTCAGCAGCGGGTGTCTCGGGCGCGCGAGCTCCTCGAGCGCACCGACCTCGCGGTCGAAGCGATCGCCGATGCCTGCGGGTTCAGCGGGGCCGCGATCCTGCGCGAGCACTTCCGCGCCGAACTCGGCACGACCCCGGCGAGCTACCGCGAGGCGTTCCGTGCGGGCGCGCTGAACTGAGGATTCGGGCAATCGCTGCGGGAGAATACGAAAAAGCCGGGTCGGTCCGCATTTCTGCGGGCCGACCCGGCTGATGTTTCGTGCCCCCGGAGAGATTCGAACTCCCGACCTACGGTACCGGAAACCGGCGCTCTATCCCCTGAGCTACGGAGGCGACTCCGCAAGCCTAGCGCACTTCTCGGGGCCCGCGCGCGCCGGTCGCCCGGCGGCCGGTAGGATCGGTGCTTGTGACGCCACAGGAACTTGCCACCGCCATCGCCCGGATCCTCACCGACCTCATCGCCGCGCGCGGCGTCGAGGTCCCGGTGACCGACGCGGACACGCAGGTGGAGCGACCGAAGAGCCGAGAGCACGGCGACTGGGCGTCGAACGCCGCGATGAAGTTCGCGAAGCGGATCGGCACCAACCCGCGCGAGCTCGCGACGGAGATCGCGCAGCGCATCTCCGAGATCGACGGCGTGGCCGCGGCCGATATCGCGGGCCCCGGTTTCATCAACATCACTCTCGATGCCGCGAGCGCGGGCGAGACCGCCCGCCGGGTCGTCGAGCAGGGCGAGGCCTACGGGCACGGCGACGCGCTCGCCGGGCAGAAGATCAACCTCGAGTTCGTGAGCGCGAACCCGACCGGTCCGCTGCACCTGGGGCACACCCGCTGGGCGGCGCTCGGCGACTCGATCTCGCGCGTGCTCCGCGCCGCGGGCGCCGAGGTCACGAACGAGTACTACATCAACGACGCCGGCGCGCAGATGAACAAGTTCGGCCGCTCGGTGCTGGCCGCCGCGCTCGGCGAGCCCGCACCCGAGGACGCCTACCCGGGTGCCTACATCCAGTCGCTCGGCGCGCACGTGCTCGCCCAGCAGCCCGATCTCGCCGAGATCGCCGCGCAGGATCGCGACCGCGCGCTCGAGCTCGCGCAGGAGATCGGCTACCAGCAGCAGCTCACCGAGATCAAGGATTCGCTGGAGCGCTTCAACGTGCACTTCGACGTGTTCTTCTCGGAGCGCTCGCTGCACGCGCCGGGCGAGAACGGTGAGAAGAGCCCCATCGACGCGGCGGTCGACCGCCTGCGCGAGCAGGGCCACGTCTTCGAGGCGGACGACGCGATCTGGGTGCGCACGACCGACTTCGGCGACGACAAGGATCGCGTGTTCACCCGCGGCAACGGGATCTACACCTACTTCGCGGCCGACGCGGCCTACTACCTGACGAAGAAGGATCGCGGCTTCGGCGAGAAGATCTACCTGCTCGGTGCCGACCACCACGGCTACATCGGCCGCCTGACGGCGATCGCCGGTGCTGCCGGCGACGACATCGAGACCGACATTACGGTACTCATCGGCCAGCTCGTCAACCTCAACGGCGCCCGCCTGTCGAAGCGCGCCGGCAACATCGTCGAGCTCGACGACCTGCTCGAGTGGCTCGGCTCCGACGCGCTGCGCTACTGGCTCGCCCGCTACCCTGCGGACTCGCCGCTCGCGCTCGACGGCGAGAAGCTGCGCAGCCGCACGAACGACAACCCGGTCTTCTACGTGCAGTACGCGCACGCCCGCACCTGCGCGGTCGACCGCAACGCGGCCGCCGCGGGGATCGACCGCAGCGCCTTCGCGCCCGAGCTGCTCACGCACCAGACCGAGACCGAGCTGCTCGGCAAGCTGCAGGAGTACCCGGGGATCGTGGCCGGCGCCGCGGAGCTGCGCGAGCCGCACCGCATCGCCCGCTACCTCGAGGAGCTCGCGGCGGCGTTCCATCGCTGGTACGACAACTGCCGCGTGATCCCGCTGGGCGACGCCCCGGTGGAGGACCTGCACCGCACGCGCCTGTGGCTGAACGACGCCGCGGGCCAGGTGCTGCGCAACGGTCTCGACCTGATCGGCGTCTCGGCGCCCGAGCGCCTCTGATCGGCACGGCACGATGACGGAGCAGCGGGAGCGCCGACCGCGCTGGTGGCTGAGGATCCTCTGGATCGTCGTCATCCTCGCGGTGCTCGCGGGCGCGGGCGAGATCGCGCTGCGCGCGATCCTGCCCGGGATGATCTCGACCGCGGTGCGTCAACCGCTCGAGCTGTCGAGCGATCACCCGGTCGACGTGCAGCTCGACGGTTCGGTGCTGCTGCACACGATCACGGGCAAGCTGGGCGACGTCACCGTCACCGTGCCGGACGCCCCGCTCGTCGAGGGCCTGCAGGGCGACCTCACGGTGCACGCGGACTCCGCGCCGTTCAGCCTCATCTCCGGCTCCGGCGAGGTGCAGGGGGCCACGGCGTCGATCACGGTGCCGAAGGACAAGATCGACCAGACCATCTCGCTACTCACGAAGGGCATCGCGCAGACGGGCACGGTGCGCGAGGGCGCGATCGACGTCGGCCGCAGCATGGAGATCTTCGGGCAGAAGGTGTCGCTCTCGGCGACGCTGAAGCTCGGGGTCGAGAAGGGCGACGTGAAGATCACCCCCGAGGGCGTCAAGGCCGCCGGTTTCGACCTCACCGCGAAGCAGATCGAGTCGTTCGGAGGACCCGCCGTGCGCGCGCTGACCCAGCCGCAGACGGTCTGCGTGCGCGACCAGCTGCCGCGTGGGATCGAGCTGACCGGCATCCAGCTGTCGTCGACCGGATCGGTGCGCGTCGACGCGAAGATCTCGCCGACCCTCGTCAGCGATCCGAAGCAGCGCGAGAAGGGCAGCTGCGGCTGACCCGAGTCCCGCTCAGCGGTCGAGCGCGCGCAGCGCGATCCAGGCGGTCGCGCGGTCGTCAGCGTGCTCCATCGAGAGCCCGGTCAGCTCCTCGACCCGGCGCAGGCGCGAGACGAGGGTCTGCCGGTGGATGCCCAGCAGCTCCGCGCTCGCCCGGTGGCGACCGTTCTCGGCGAGGAACACCCGCAGCGCCTCGGTGAGCTCGCCGTGCGCACCGGTCGCGTCGCGCAGCGGATCGAGCGCGCGGGCGAGCTCCGCCCGCGGTTCGGCGGCGAGGGATCCGAGCACCAGCTCCACCGAGGCGAGCCTGGCGTAGTGCACCACCGTGCGCGATTCGTCGAGCGCGGTGTCGAGCGCCTGGCCCGCCTGCGCGGCGCCGCGGGCGAGCGCGTCGGCGGGGGACGGGGTGCCGATGCCGAGGTGCAGGCGCTGCCCCGAGACCGGCGTGAGCTCGTCGACCCGCTTCGCGAGCTCGTCGATGAGGTCGTCGCGCACGAAGCCGAGCACGCGACCCTGCGACGCGGCGAAGACGTGCTCGGCTCCGAGCTCGTCGAACCAGCGGCGCAGCAGGCGCTCGGCGTCGATCGTGCGGGTGCGGGCGCCGAGCGCGAAGGCGGTGAGGCTGCGGTCGTGCACGCCCCAGCGGCGCAGCAGTTCGAGCGCGGGTGCGCCGCCGTCGATGATCGTGCGCATGAGCGACTCGCGGCCGAGGTGCTCGGTGACCGAGGGGTCGTGAGAGCGGAGCAGCAGGTCGAACAGGGCGGCGGCGAGCGACGCCAGATCGCGCGAGCGGCTCACCGTGCCGGATCTGGTGGAGATCACGAGGTATCCGGCAAGGTCGCGGTCGGAGCCGACCTGGTGCAGCTGCAGGCCTTCGTGCCGCACGCGGACGGGGCGTCCGAGCGCGACCGCGGTCGCATCGGAGACATGCAGGCGACCCGCACCGGCGCTCGTGATCAGCTGCCCCTGCGCGTCGAGCAGGACCGCCCAGCCGTCGATGCGGTGCGCGAGCTCGGCGATCGCCGCGGTCGAGCCTCCCCGCCGGGCTGCCTGGGTGAGCACCTTCATGCCTGCGGCGACGAGTCGGTCCGATGCAGCCAGGTCGTCGGCGAGCAGCGCGGCGAGCGTCGCGTGCAGGGCGACACCGCCGAGCGCGCAGCCGAGGATCGCGGTGGTGCCGTGCGCTGCGAGTCGTTCGCGCAGTGCCGGATCGTCGGCATCGGTCACGAGGACGGCCCGCGAGAGGGCATCGGCCTCCGGCCCGCCGGCGTCCAGCCGGTCGAGGAGCGCCGTGGGATCGCCCGTCACGAGCGTCGCGTAGGCGGGATGCCCGACCACGACGACCTCGTCGAACCGCGCGACGCCGTCGACCGGGGTGCGCTCGGACAGCCGCTGCGAGAGGCAGCTGCCGTCGACGGCGCGGGCGATGGCTGACAGGGTGAGAGGCACGCCTCGAATGTACCAAACGTCGAATCTGCCGGGCCCCTTCCGCCCTTCGGTGCAGTGACACGGATCCCAATCCCTCCGTAGCATCTCCTCAGTCGCCCGACCGGCCCAGGCCGCGACGGCGAGACCGACCCAGTGCAGCCGCCGACGAAGGAGTGCAAGATGCAGGCCGTGGTGTTCCGAGATACCGATACCCGCGTGGAAGTGGTCGATGCCGACCTGGCCGCGCCGAAGGCGGGGGAGGTGCGCGTGAAGATCGCCGCAGCGGGCGTGTGCCACTCCGACCTGCACGTGAAGCGCGGCGAGTGGGACGCCCCCGCTCCCATGGTGATGGGGCACGAGGGCTCCGGCGTCGTGACCGAGCTCGGCGAGGGCGTCACCTCGCTCGCGGTCGGCGACCACGTGGTGCTCAGCTGGGTGCCGCCGTGCGGCGAGTGCCGCTACTGCCTGCAGGGCCACGAGGCGCGCTGCCAGAAGGTCGTCGAGGTCAACAACGCGCACGGTTCGCTGTTCGACGGGACCTCGCGCCTGAGCAACGCCGAGACCGGCGAGCCGCTGCACCACTACCTGAGCGTGTCCTCGTTCGCCGAGGAGGTCGTGGTCCCCGTCTCGGGCGCGATCAAGGTGCGCGACGACGCACCGCTCGACGTCATCGCCGTGGTCGGCTGCGCCGTGGCCACGGGCGTCGGCGCCGTGCTCAACACGGCCGCCGTCGAGCCGGGATCCACGGTCGCCGTGATCGGCTGCGGCGGCGTCGGCCTCAACGTGGTCCAGGGCGCGAAGCTCGCCGGGGCCGAGCGCATCATCGCGATCGACGTCGTGCCCGAGAAGACCGCCATGGCGCTGCAGTTCGGCGCGACCGACCGCATCGACGCCTCGCAGCGCGACGCCGTCGAGCAGCTCTTCGAGCTCGTGCCCGACGGCGTCGACTACGCGTTCGACGCGATCGGCCGCACCTCCACCACGGAGCAGTCGATCCGCATGCTCGGTCTCGGCGGCGCCGCCGTGATCGTCGGCCTGCCGCCGACCGGCGCAAAGGCGTCGTTCGAGCCGCTCGTGCTCGCCGAGGCGGATCAGCGGATCCTCGGTTCGAACTACGGATCGGTGCGCCCTTCGATCGACATCCCCGCGCTGGTCGACCGCTACATGGACGGGCAGCTGAAGCTCGATCCGCTCATCTCGGGCCGACGCCCGCTCGCCGAGGCCGCCGAGGCGCTCGACGATCTGGAGGCCGGCGGCGTGCTGCGCACCCTGCTGATCCCCTGAGCCCCGCGCCACCGAAGCCACTCGAAGGAGAGTCCACCACCATGTCCACCACCACCTCCCAGCAGCCGGTCGACGCCGGCCTGCGCCACGGAGTGATGTCGGGGCCCGAGCTCGCCGCTCAGGCCATCGCCAACATCGCACCGAGCGCGGTCATCGCGTTCACCGCGGCCTCGATCTTCATCGGGGCCGGCAACGGCACGATGCTGTCGTTCCTGCTCGCCACCATCGTGATCGTCTGCGTCGGCTACTGCGTTGCGGTATTCGCGAAGAAGAACGCCTCGGCGGGATCCCTGTACACCTACGTCGCGAAGGGCCTCGGCCCGACCGGCGCCTACACCGCGGGCGTCGCGCTCATCATCGGCTGCTGGGGCATCGCGGCCGGCTCGCTCGGCGGCGCCGTGTCCTACATGTCCGACCTGCTCCGCCTGCTGGGCGTCCCCGCCTCGGGCGTCGTCTGGCTCGTGGCGCTCGCGATCGTGATCGGCGGTCTCGCCACCTTCTTCACCATCCGCGGCATCCGCATCTCGGCGCGCGTCTCGCTCGTGCTCGAGCTCGTGTCGGTCGCGATCATCCTGATCCTGCTCATCACGGCGCTCGTCGTGCTCGGCCCCGACGCCTGGGATCCCGCCCAGTTCAGCTTCGAGGGCGTTCCCTTCCAGGGCGTGGCGGCAGGCATGGTGCTCGGCATCCTCGGTTTCGTCGGGTTCTCCTCGGCCGATGCGCTGGGCCGCGAGGCGAAGAACCCCTATACCGCGATCCCGCGCGCGATCATGTGGAGCGCCGTCGTGGTCGGCGTGCTCTACGTGTTCGCCGCCTACACGCAGATCGCCGTGCTCGGCGACGACCTCGCGACCGCGGCGAGCCCGCTGCAGGCGATCTCCGAGAAGATCGGGATGCCCGGCTGGTTCACCCCGCTGCTCACCTTCGGCGTCGCCGCATCGTTCTTCGCCGTGGTCGTCGCCCCGCTCAACGTGGTCGGCCGCATCGTCTACGTGATGGGCAAGGAGGGCGTGGTACCGGAGCGCTTCGGTCGCACCCATGACACGCACCTCACCCCGCACCGGGTTCTGCTGATCGCGGGCCCCGCGGCGATCGTGCTCGACGTGATCCTGCTGGCCTGCGGCGTGCAGCCGATGGACATCACCGTGTGGGTCGACACCTACGGCACCTACGGGTACATGGTCGCGTACGCGCTCGTCGCGATCGCCTGCGTCGCCTACGTGCGCCGCGAGCGGATGCGCAGCGCGCTCGTCACCCTGTGTGCGGCGATCGCCGTGATCGCCATGGTCTACGTGTTCCTCGCGAACGTGTTCCCCGTACCGGCGTTCCCGCTCAACGTGATCCCGTACATCTTCCTGGTGACGATGATCGCGGCACTCGCATGGTTCCTCCGCCTGCGGAAGCGGGACCCGCAGGTGCTCGACCGCATCGGCAACACCGAGACCGACATGCTGGAGGGCGTGGGCTGAGTCAGACCACGCTGCCGCCGAGGCGCGGATCCGCGACCCGTCCGTCCCAGCGCTGCTCGGGGGCGTACAGGTCGAGGACCGCGCCGAGGCGTTCCCGCTCCTGGGCGCGCCGCGCGGCTCCCTTGGAGCTCGCGGCCGCCAGGTCGACGAGCAGACGGATCGCGAGCAGGATCCCCGACGAGGTGTCGCCGAGCTCGCGGTCCTCGGTGTCGACGACCACCTGCTCGGCGGCGAAAGCGCTGAGCGGCGAGTCGGAGCTGTCCGTCAGCAGCACCACGGTGCCGCCGGCGGCGACGTACTGCCGCGCGATCTCGACCGTGTCCCGTCGGTAGGGGCGCGTGCACACCGCGATGAGCGCGTCTCCCGTGCGCACATCGGAGAGCAGGTCGAGCGCTTCCAGGCTGGGAGGAGCCGCCAGCATCACCTGGCTGAAGCTCGCGCCGAGCGCGCTCGCGAGCGTCGCCGCGTAGCCCTGCGAGGCGCCCCGGCCGAGCACGAAGCGCCGACGACTGCCCGCGACGAGCGCGGAGGCCCGCTCGAACGAGGGGTCGGATTCGAACGCCTCGACCGCGCTCTCGAGCGCCGCGCGTTCCGCCTGCAGGATCCGCGACTTCAGTGCGGAGGACCGGCGCCTGGGCTGCGGTGCGTGCTCAGCGGGCTTCGGCATGGTCCTCCTCACGGCCCGCGGGCCTCGCATCGAATCGCTGGATCAGCGGCGGATCCGTCGGTGTCAGTTCCAGCGCGAAGTCGCACTGCCGATCGCGCCCGATCATACGCCAGCGGGCGCTCGCCGCGGTCGGGTAGCGGATCCCCTCGGGGGCGAGGCGCGCCCCGGGGCCGAGCTCGTCGCGCACCCGGAGGAGCGCGGCGCGGCGTTCGGCGATCGGCAGATCGAGGGCGACGCACGGGGCGAAGGCATCCCGCTCCGCGCTCGACCAGCGCGCGTCGTCGTCGGGCCGTTCGGCGAGGGCCCGAGTCAGCGCCACGGCGGCCTCGGTCTCGGCCCACGGACGCACGCTCGGCTCGGGGCACTGCGCAGCCAAGCGCGAGAAGGCCTCGCCGGTCGGTTCCCAGGCTCCCGAGTAGCCGCCGTTCTCGAGGCCGCACACGATGACCTCGCGATCGAGCCCCCAGCGCAGGTGCGCCGAGAATCCGGGGTACCCGCCGGAGTGCGAGACGACCCGGCCGAGTTCGGGCACCAGCTCGACGAACAGGCCGTAGCCGTAGCCGACGACGGCAGCGGACGGGGCGGACGGCTCGGGCGGGAGCGTCCGGTGCAGCTGCTGCATCTCGCGGCGGCTCGCGGCGGCGAGAACGCGATCGTCGTCGGGGCGCGAGAACGCGCTCGCCAGCCAAGCGGCCCAGTCGAGCAGATCGGCGGTCGACGCGAAGATCCCGCCGATGGCCGAGAATGCGCCCGGCCCGGTCAGCGGCTGCGCCTCCCACCCGGCCGCCCGTCGCGCATGACCGGTCGCGAGCGGCCTGCCGGTCGGCGCGGTGAAGCGCACGCCGGTGAGCCCCAGCGGGTCGAGGATCTCGGCTTCGACCTGTTGCGGCAGCGGGCGTCCGTCGAGGTGCTCGAGGATTCGGCCGAGCATCGCCCACCCGAGGTTCGCGTACTCGAAGCCGGTTCCCGGTTCGCGCACGAGCCGGATCCCTGCCGCGAGCAGCGCATCGAAATCTGCGGCGGTCATGGACTCGAGGCGGTCCGCCCAGGCGTCGTCGGTGGGGAGTCCCGCCGACATGGTGAGCAGCATGCGCGGAGTGATCCGCGCGCCCGATCCGGCCGGACGGAACACCGCAGCGGGCAGGAGATCGGCGACCGGGCGATCGAGATCGAGCGCGCCGGCGTCGCGCAGCTGCAGCGCACGAGCCGCGGTGAACGACTTGGTGACCGAAGCGATGCGGAACACCGTGCCGGCGTCGGGAGGGATCCCGTCGCCGCGGTCGCCGGACGCGGCGAACGCGTCCCGGCCGCCGATGCGGGCCGAGAGCGCGATTGCCGGCGTCGAGCCGGAGCGGACCCGGGATGCCGCAAGATCGGCGAGCAGCGCGTCCGCATCCGTCCCGGTCGCACGCGCCTCGGCCGAGGGCCGGGTCAGCAGGGAATCAGACACGGGTCAGGAACTCCTCGAGGATCCGCTGGCCGCCATCGATGGACGCGACGGGCGTGCGCTCGTCGGCGCCGTGCGTGCCCGCGGGCCTGCGCCCCTCGGGATCCGCCGTGAGCGGGGCGAAGCCGTAACCGGCGATGCCGAGCGCGGCGAACGCCTTCGCGTCGGTCCCGCCGCCCATGCAGACGGGAGGCACGACGGCGTCCGGATCGTGGGCGATGATCGCGTCGCGCATCGCATCGAACCAGGGCGACGGATGCGGGGCGCTGACGGGGGACTGCCGGTCGACGAACTCCCAGGCGATGCCGTCGCCGATGAGTCCGCGCAGCGTCTCGACGGCTTCGTCCTCGGTGCCGGGAAGGCACCGCACGTCGACCAGGGCCTCGGCGTTGCCGGGGATCACGTTCACGGTCATGCCGGCGTTCATGACCGTCGTGGTCGCGGTGCAGCGGATCGTCGCAGCCGCGACCTCGCCCGCGGGGCCCAGGCGGTCGATCGCGGCGAGCACGCCGGCCTCGGTATCGAGCTCGGGCTCGTTGCCGAGCGCTCGATCGATCGTTTCGATGTAGCCGCGCACGGTGTCGGTGAGCCGGAGCGGCCACTCGTGGGTGTTGATGCGGTGGCACGCGGCGATCAGGCGCTCGAGCGCGTGCCCGGGGTGGGGGCGTGATGCGTGCCCGGGATCGCCGCTCGCCCGCAGCCGCAGGTGCAGGGTGCCGCGCTCACCGGTCGCGATGGGGTAGCAGCGCACGGTGCGACCGTCCGCGGCGACGAGCTCCGTCGCATCGCCGCCGGACTCGCCGATCGCGAACTGCACACCGGCGAACAGTTCGGGCCGGTTCCGGACGAGCCAGAGCGCGCCGTGCTCGCCGCCCGATTCCTCGTCGGCGACGAACAGCACCACGATGTCGCGCCGCGGGCGGGTGCCGGTCTTCGCCCAGCTCAGCAGCGTGGCGAGGGTCATCGCGACCATGTCCTTCATGTCGGTCGCCCCGCGGCCCCACACGTAGCCGTCGGAGATGCGGCCGGCGAAGGCGGGCACGGTCCACTGCGAGGGTTCGACGGGCACCACGTCGGTGTGGGCGTGCACGAGCACCGCGGGGAGCGTGGGATCGGTGCCCGGCACGCGGAGCACCACCGAGGCCCGGGCGGGTGACGGCCCGACCAGCTGCGGCGCGTAGCCCGCCCGTTCGAGCGCGCCCACGAGCCAGGCGGCGAGGTCGGCTTCGCCCGCGCTGCGGCCCTCGCCGTAGTTGGAGGTGTCGAAACGGATCAATCGGGCGCACAGCTCGGCGGCGCTCATCTTCGAGGCGGTTTCCGGTCTGGACATCTTGCTCCTGCTCTGGCTCACGGAGGCCCGGCCTCCATTGTTTCCGACGCGGGGCGATCCGCGCACCTGGCGCAGCGCAATCCGTGCCGAAAATGCATCTTGCGATTCCTATCATTCACGGATAGCTTGACGGTGGCAAGTGCGAAACGTGCAGAGTTTCGGCTTGATCATGCGGATCAATGAGGATCTGATCTCGTTCGAACCGCAGCACATCCGATGCCAATTCTCACATTTGAGAAACGTAAACACGAAGGAGTGGTTCGATGCGGGCACAACGGGAGCAGAAGGTGCGGCCCATGGTCGCCTGGCGGCGGCGCGCGCTCGCCCTGACGGGAGCCTGCGCGCTTGCCCTCGGAGGAGCGGCCGCCGGTGCGGCTGCCGCCCCGGCCGGGGCGGCAGCGAAGCCCCCGGTCATCCGAGTCGCGCTGCTGGGCGACGTCGACACCCTCAACCCGTTCCTCTCGGTGCTCTGGACGAGCCTCGAGATCATGCGGCTGCAGTACGAGCCGCTCGTCGAGTGGAGCGCCGACGACAACACCGAGTCGCCCGGCATGGCCGAGAAATGGGAATCGAGCGCCGACGCCACCGAGTGGACCTTCCACCTGCCGAAGGACGGGAAGTGGTCGGACGGGCAGCCGATCGTCGCGGACGACGTCGTCTGGACCGTGCAGGCGATCCAGAAGAACAACGCCCTGAAGATGGCGAACGGGTCGCTCGTCGAGAACATCGCGTCGGTCGAGGCGCCCGATACGACGACGGTGGTCATACGCATGCGGTCGCCGCAGGCGGCGAACCCCGGAACCGACCTGCCGATCGTGCCGAAGCACGTCTGGTCGAAGATCTCCGATCCCGCCGGCTTCGCGAACGATACGGACGTCGTCGGTTCGGGCCCCTACACGGTCTCGGTGTCGTCGAAGACCAACGGGGTCGAGATGATCCCGAACCCGCACTACCGCCGCGGCGAAGCGAAGTCGGGCGGCGTCGCCTGGGTGCCGTACAAGAACTCTGACGCCGCGGTGCAGGCGCTCAAGACCGGCGAGATCGACATGATGAGCGATCTCACCGTCGCCCAGTTCGACGCCCTCAAGGGAGCCTCCGGCATCACCACGGTCTCGGGAGCCGGCCGGGGCTATTCCTCGATCGCGATCAACCCCGGTGCGAAGGACATCGACGGCAAACCGCTCGGCGACGGCAACCCGGTGCTGCACGATCCCGTGGTCCGCCAGGCCATCGTGCGGGGGATCGACAACGAGACGCTGCGCAAGAAGGTGTTCCAGGGGCACGGGGCTCCGGGCACGGGCGAGGTGCCCCCGATCTATCCGAAGTACCACTGGGACGTGGCGCCCGAGAAGCTGCCGCTGGCCTTCGACCAGGCCGAGGCCAACCGCATGCTCGACGAGGCGGGCTATCGGAAGGGCACCGACGGCATCCGGCTCGACAAGACCGGCAAGCCGATCAAGCTCCGGCTGATGGGGGACGCGTCGAGCGCGAGCCACCAGCAGGTCGCCGACTTCCTGAAGCCCTGGATGAAGGACCTCGGGATCGACATCACGACCACGATGCTGTCGGCCGCGCAGGTCAACGACGAGTCGGTGATGGGGCGCTACGACCTGTACTTCACCGGCTGGACGATGGGGCCGGACCCCGACTTCATGATGTCGCTCAACACCTGCAAATCGCGACCGAACGCCGACGGGTCGGGTGCGACGAGCGAGTCGAACTGGTGCTCGCCCGAGTTCGACGCGCTCTACGCGAAGCAGCACTCGGAGCTCGACCCCGCGAAGCGCGCCGCGATGGTGATCGAGCTGCAGCAGATGATCCACGGGGCCGCGGTCAACAACGTCATGTACTACGGCGACGCGTTCCAGGCCTACCGCTCCGACCGCTTCACCGATATCCAGAAGCAGCCGGCGAAGACCGGCGTGATCCTGGCGCAGAACGGCCCGTGGGGCCTGTACTCGGCGACGCCGGTGTCGGCCGAATCCGGAGGCGGTGCCGGTTCCGGCGGCGGGGCCGTCTGGTGGATCGTCGGCGGAGCCGTCGTCGTGCTCGCAGCGGGCGGATTCCTCGTGCTGCGTCGGCGCTCCGCGGCCTCGGACGATCGGGAGTAGGACCATGACCGACGTCGTCCTGACCGGCGGGGCCCGCACGGGCCCCGCCGGGGAACCCGCGTCCGCACCGGACACCGACGAGCCGCACCGAGGCGGCAGCTGGCTGCGCTTCGCCGCGACGAAGGCCGGGGGAGCCCTGGTCTCGCTCGTCATGGTCGTGGTGCTCGGCTTCTTCGCGTTCCGGATCCTGCCCGGCGACCCCGTGCGCTCCCTGGCCCGGGGCCGTCGGGTGAGCCCCGAGCAGCTCGACGCGATGCGCATCGAGATGGGACTCGACCAGCCGCTCATGGCGCAGTTCTGGCGGTACCTGACCGACCTCTTCCGCGGCGACCTCGGGTACTCGTACACCTACAACCAGCCCGTCTCGGAGCTCATCGGCGAGCGCCTGCTGCCGACGCTGCTGCTCACCGGTACCGCGTTCGCGATCTCGGTGCTGCTCGGGCTGTGGCTCGGGCAGCGAGCCGCCTGGCGGCGCGGATCCCTCTTCGACCGCGCGCAGACGGGCACCGCGCTGACCCTCTGGTCGGTGCCCACCTTCTGGCTCGGGCTCCTGCTGCTGCTCGTCTTCGCGGGCACGCTGCACTGGTTCCCGACGGGCGGCATGGTCTCGGTCGGATCCGGCGCGACGGGCCTCGCGCTCGTGCTCGACGTCGCGCACCACCTGGTGCTGCCCGTGCTCACGCTCGCAGCGGTGATCTACGCGCAGTACCTGCTGGTGATGCGCGCCTCGCTGCTCGAGGAGATGACCTCCGACTACCTCGTGACCGCCCGGGCCAAGGGCCTCAACGAGGACGGGGTGCGCCGGCGCCACGCAGTGCCGAACGCGCTGCTGCCGACCGTGACCCTCATCTTCCTCGCGCTCGGCGGGCTGATCGGCGGCGCGGTGACGGTCGAGGCCGTCTACTCGTGGCCCGGCCTCGGCTACCTCACCTTCCAGGCGCTCCGCGCGCCCGACTTCCCCGTTCTGCAGGGCACCTTCGTGGTCTTCTCCGCGATCGTCATCCTGATGAACTTCATCGCCGACCTGCTGTACCGGTCGCTCGACCCGAGGCTGCGCACCGCATGACCGCATCACCACGGCTCTCCACGCCGCTCACCGCCCGCGGCGTCGCCGCATCCCGCAGGCGCGCCCGCGCCGCCGAGGTCTGGCGCGAATTCCGCGCCCAGCGCTCCGGCCTGTTCGGGCTCGCCGTCCTCGTCGTCGTGATCGCGTTCGCGCTCGCGGCCCCGCTGCTGTTCCCCGCGGAGACGCTCGACGTCACCCGGATCTCGAATGCGCCGAACCAACCGCCCACGTGGGCGCTGCCGCTCGGCACCGACCCGCTCGGCCGCAGCGTGCTCGCCCTGCTCGTCTGGGGCGCTCGCGCCTCGCTCCTCGTCGGCTTCGCTGCGACCCTCGTCTCGATGGTCATCGGCACGGCGATGGGCATGGCCGCCGGGCACTTCGGCGGCGCGACTCAGGCGGTCCTCATGCGCGTGATCGACTTCTTCCTGGTCGTGCCCTCGCTCGTGCTCGCGATCGTGCTGTCGAGCGTGCTCGGGCCGGGCGTCGTCACGATCATCGTCGCGATCGGCGTCACCTCGTGGGCGGCCACCTCCCGGCTCGTGCGCGCGCAGACCCTCACCGTCGAGTCGCGCGGATACATCGAGCGGGCCTGGGCGCTCGGCGCCGGCGACGGGCACGTGCTGCGCCGCCACGTGCTGCCCGCCGTTCTGCCGCTCGTGCTCGCGAACACGACCCTCACGGTCGGTTCGGCGATCATCTCGGAGTCGACGCTGTCGTTCCTCGGGCTCGGCGATCCCAGCACGATCTCGTGGGGCTCCATGCTCAAGCTCTCGCTCGACACCGGCGCCGCGACCGGCGGCTACTGGTGGTACGTGCTGCCCCCCGGCATCGCGATCGCCGTCGTGGTGCTCGCCTTCACCCTGGTGGGCCGCGCCTTCGAGTCCGTGATCAATCCCACCCTGCGAGGTCGATGATGCCCCAGCTCGTTTTCGAAGACGTCCGGATCAGCTACACGACGCACGACGACCGCGGCGGCCGCGGCACGGTGGAGGCCGTGCGCGGCGTAAGCCTCGCGCTCGAGCCCGGATCCACCGTCGGCCTCGCCGGCGAGTCCGGCTGCGGCAAGTCGACGCTCGCCATGAGCGTGCTGCGCCTGCTGCCGGCCAACGCCCGCATCGAGGGCCGCATCCTGATCGGCGACGAGTCCGTCGCCGACATGCGCTGGGGCCGAATGCGCGCGGTGCGCTGGACGGAGGCGGCGATCGTGTTCCAGGGGGCGATGCACTCGCTCAACCCGGTGCAGCGCGTCGGCGACCAGATCGGCGAGGCGCTGCGGCTGCACGCGAGCGGCGACCGCGCCGCGTACCGAGACGCCGATCGCCGGCGCGCCCGCGTCGCCGAGCTGCTCGGCCAGGTGGACCTCTCGGCGGCGAAGGCCGCCGCGTACCCGCACGAGCTCTCGGGCGGGCAGAAGCAGCGCGTCATGATCGCGATGGCGCTCGCCTGCGAACCCGAGATCATCATCGCCGACGAGCCCACGACTGCGCTCGACGTGATCGTGCAGGATCAGATCCTGCAACTGCTGCGCCGCATGGTGCGCGAGCGCGGGCTCTCGCTCCTCATGATCAGCCACGACCTCTCGGTGCTCGCATCGACCTGCGAACGCATCGCGGTGATGCAGCACGGCGAGATCGTCGAGGAGGGGCCCTCGGCCGAGGTGATGGCGAATCCCCGGCACCCGCACACCCGGGCGCTCGCCGCCGCGTTCCCCACCATCGGCGACTGGTCGTCGCGGCTCTCGCTGCCCGGTTTCACCGCGCCGGATGCGCCCGGGCCCGGCGGTCCCGGATCGCGTCCCCGGCCGGAGCCCGGCGGCGCCTCGGCGACACCGACCCGGGTGCTGCCGCTCGAGGACGCCGTGATCGCGGCCCGCGGGCTGAACGTGGTGTTCGGCCGTGGCGCGCGGGCGCACACGGCCGTGCGCGACGTCGACCTCACCTGCCGCCCGGGCGAGATCATCGCGCTCGTCGGCCAATCGGGTTCGGGCAAGACCACGCTCGCCCGCACCGTGCTCGGACTGCAGCAGCCCAGTTCGGGCGAGCTGCTCTACCGCGGCGATCCGTTGCCCACCCGGCGCCGCGACCTGAAGGAGTACCGCAGACGGGTGCAGTTCGTGCTGCAGGATCCGTCGGCAGCGCTGAACCCCAAGCAGACGGTCTACGAAGCGGTCGCGGAGGGGCCCCGGTTGCACCGCCTGCCCGGAGACGAGCGGGAGCTCGTCCTCCGCGCGCTGGCGGACGCGGAGCTCACCCCTCCCGAGCGGTACTTCGAAGCGATCCCGCAGGAGCTCTCGGGCGGCCAGCGGCAGCGCGTCGTGATCGCGGGCGCCCTCGCGCTCGGACCGGAGTTCCTCGTCGCCGACGAACCGGTCGCGAGCCTCGACGCCTCGGTGCGGGCGGGGGTGCTCGCGCTCATGCTCCGACTGCGCTGCGAGCTGGGACTCGGCGCGCTCGTGATCACGCACGACCTCGGCCTGGCCTGGAACATCGCCGACCGCGTCGCGGTCATGTACCGCGGCGAGATCGTCGAGCACGGCACCGTCGAACAGGTGCTGCTCGACCCGCAGCACGAGTACACGCGTCGACTGCTCTCGGTAGTGCCGTCCCGGCAGCTGCGCGAGACCGAGGGTGCCGGCCCGGACCGGGCCGGCACCGAGCAGACCGACAGCGAACCCACCGACACCGAACGACCGAAGGAGACCGCACGTGCCGACCGCTGAGACCGCCGTACCGCTCGAACCGCTGCGCCCGGGCGACCGGGTCGGGCTCGTCTCGCCCTCGAGCGCGGTGCCCAAGCGCCGCCTGCGCGAGGCCGTGGCCCTGCTCGAGAGCTGGGGGCTCGTGCCCGTGATCGGCGAGCACGCCCTCGACAAGCACCCGCGCGCGGGCAGCTATCTCGCGGGCGAGGACCGCGACCGGGCCGAGGACCTGCGCCGCGCGTGGACCGACGACTCGCTCTCCGCGGTGTTCTGCATGCGCGGCGGGTACGGTGCCGCGCGCGTGCTCGACCTGCTCGATCCCGAAGAGCTGCGCGCGGCGCGGCCCAAGCTGCTGATCGGGTCCTCCGACATCACCGCGCTGCACGAGTACTGGGAGCACGAGATCGGCACGCCGACCCTCTTCGCTCCGATGCTCGGCACCGGCGACCTGATGGACGATCCCGGCAACGTCGCCGCGCTGAAGCGGGCGCTGTTCACCCCGACCCGGGGCCGCGTGCTGACCGCTCCGGGCGCGGATCCGATCGTTCCGGGCACCGTCGAGGGGCGGCTCGCGGGCGGCAACCTCAGCCTGCTCGTCATGACCGCGGGCGCGCATCCGGTCGACCGGGTGCGCGCCGACGGACGGATCGTGCTGCTCGAGGACGTGACCGAGGACCCCTACCGGATCGACGGATTCCTGCTCACGCTCCTGCGCTCCGGGTACTTCGCGGGCGCGCGCGGCATCGCGCTCGGCACCTGGGTGAAGTGCGGGCCGCTGCCCGAGATCCGCGCGATCGCGGAGGAGATGCTCGCGCCGCTCGGGATCCCGCTGCTCTGGGGACTGCCGTTCGGACACGGCTTCGGCGTGGACTGCGTACCGCTCGGTCTGCGGGGACGACTCGTCGCCGAGGGAGCGAACCCGAGGATCGACGTTGTTGAGTGAGCGGCCGGATTCCGGCGTGCACGGTCCCTACTCCGACGGGGTGCCGGTGCTGAGCTGGTGCGGTATCGGGGCCGACGGCGAGGTGTTCGGGCGCGGTGCGGACCGCCGCTTCGACGGCGGAGCCCTCGGGAGACCGGGCGAGACGCTCACCGCGCGTGCTCTGGCCGCGAGCCTCGGAGACGGGGCGGAACCGGGCACGGGGGGCGACGGCGGGGTGCGCTGCCACGCATCCCGCGCCGTCGCCGACGGGCAGGAGGTCCGGCTGGCGGTGATCGCCCGTGCGTTCTCGGCCGCGGACGCCGCCGAGGCCGCGGCCGCGATCTCGGCGGTGCTGTTCGGCGGTTCCGCGCCTGCGGAGCGGGGCGAACCGGCGGTCACCTTCCGCGCGCTGGACGCCGACGGCGGGATCCTCGCCGAGCGCGGTCCCGGGCTCGTCCGCTACGCGGCGAGCACGATCAAGCTCGGCGTCGCCGTGGCCGCGCTGCTCGCGGTGGATCGCGGCGTGCTGGATCTCTCCGAGACCGTCGTGAGCCGGCACCGGTTCCCGAGCGCGATCCCCGGAGCGGGGGACTTCGGCTTCACCCCCGACGAGGTCGATGCCGGGTTCCCCGCGGACGGCGCTCCGGTCACCCTGGGCGAGTGCCTCGCCCGCATGATCGAGGTCTCATCGAACGAGGGCACCAACCTGCTGGTCCGGCGACTCGGGCTCCCCGCGGTGGCCGAGGCGTTCGCCGTGACCGGTGCCCGCACCGCCCGCATGACCCGGCTCATCGGCGACTACGCGGCTCGCGATGCGGGCGAGACCCACGAGGCGAGCGCGGCGGACCTCGCCGCCGTGATGCGGACGATCGTCGCCGGCGATGCGCTGTCGGCGGAATCCGCCGGCCTCCTCGCGGCGCACCTCGCGCGGCAGCGCTTCCCCGTCATCGCCGACGGACTGGACGAGAGCGACGACTGGGGATCGAAGAGCGGCTGGGTGACCGGCATCCGGCACGACGTCGCCTGGTTCCGGCACCGCGGACAGCAGCGCCCGAGCGTGCTCGCCGTCTGCACCGCCGGTCTCGAGACCTCGGCCGCGCTCGAGACCATCCG
The DNA here is from genome assembly GCF_000980875.1 of Leucobacter sp. Ag1. GTDB lineage: Bacteria > Actinomycetota > Actinomycetes > Actinomycetales > Microbacteriaceae > Leucobacter > Leucobacter iarius. The sequence continues at coordinate 53,981 of NZ_LAYO01000090.1, forward strand.
CGCGGTCGGATCCGCGGTGGAGCACCGGATCCTGCGCGAATCGCGGGCCGCCGGAGCACTGCTCGGCACCGGCCGCTGATCCGGGCGCCGCCCGCAGACACGACATCGCACACGAAACGGAGAAGACGAGAACCATGCAGCAGATCCAGCACGCGGTGGTGGTCGGCGGGGGCCTGATCGGCCTCTGCGCGGCGCACGCCCTGCTCCGCGACGGGCATCGGGTGACCATCGTCGAACGCGACCATCTGGGAGCCGGCGCGGCGACGGGCAACGCGGGGGAGCTGACCCCGCAGCAGGTCGCGCCCCTGGCGTCGCCGAACACCGCCCGGGATGTCGTCGCCGGAGTCCTGACCCGGTCCTCCTACCTGTCGATCGCGATCCCCAGGCTGCCCGCGCTCGCGGGGTTCGGGCTGGGATTCCTCCGCGCATCCGGGCGGAAGCGCGCGGAGCGGGGCGCCGAGGCGCTCGCGCAGTTCTCGCGGGCGATCCTGCCGTCGCTGCACCGTTTCGGCGCGGACGGCGTCGACCTCTCGGGCGGCGGCAGCGGATACCTCATGACCTGCGCGGACGGTGACGAACTGATCGCGGCGCACGAGAAGTACCGCGCCCGCGCCGCGCGGGGCTGGGGCGTCGCACCCGGTCCGATCCTGCGGGGCGAAGCGCTGCGCGCGCAGGAGCCGGCTCTCGCGCCCGGGACCGAGGCGGGGTTCCTGCTGCCCGAGGAGTTCTCGCTCGATCCGGTGACCTTCGTGGCGAGCCTCGCCGAACACGTGATCGCGGCCGGCGCCGAGGTCCGGCTCGGGCTCGAGGCCCGACGGCTCGGCGACGGCGCCGAGGTCGTCTGCATCGACCGGGACGGCGCGGAGATCCGGGTTTCGGGCGACCGGGTCGTGATCGCGGCGGGCGCCTGGACCACGCCGATCCTGCGCCGATCCGGGATCCGCTCGGCGGGCATCGTCTCGGGCAAGGGCTACAGCTACACCGTGCCGGTCGAACGGATGCCCGCGACCCTCGTGCACTCGATCGATCGGCACTGCGTCGCGATCCCCATGCACGACCGGCTCCGGATCGTCGGCATGATGGAGTTCGACGGGCATCCGGAACGGCTGCACCGGGACCGCCTGGAAGTGCTCACGCGAGCCGCGCGCGGCCTCATCGCGGGCGCCGACTGGGAGCATCGGACCGACGAGTGGGTCGGGGCGAGACCCATGACCGCCGACGGGATGCCGCTGCTCGGCATCGTCCCCGGGCGCCCCGAGACCATCGTGGCCGCCGGGCACAACATGCATGGACTCTCGCTCGGCCCGGTCACGGGGGAGGTCGTCGCCGACCTCGTCGCCGGACGCGAGCCGACCGCGGACGGCGCGCCCCTCGACCTCGCGCCGTTCACCGTTCGGCGCTGACCGCGTCACATGCCGCCACACCCCGGCACGGCCCGCTAGGCTGGACGAGTTCGTTCTGAGAGATGCTCTCCGTTCGCACGGCTTCAGGGGCCAATCCGGGTCCGCTCGCCACCACCAGAAGACGCTGGTGAGCGAGCGCCGACGAGCACCATCCAGATCCACCCCCCAGGAGCGAACGATGACCGATGCGATGCGATCGGACGACCTGAACGCCATCGACCAGCGCGTGTTCCCGCCCGCCGCGCGGCGCGGCAGCGAGTGCGGCCAGCTCAAGCTCGGCGGCATCCGCGCCACCGAACTCGTCGAGCGCTTCGGCTCGCCGCTCTACGTGGTCGACGAGGACGCCGCCCGCGCCCGGGCGCGCGAGATCCGCGGGGCGCTGCAGCGCGAGTTCGCCCGGGTCGGCACCGAGGCCACCGTCTACTACGCGGGCAAGGCGTTCCTCTGCGTCGAGGTCGCCCGCTGGATGAGCGAAGAGGGCCTCAACATCGACGTCGCCAGCGGCGGCGAGCTCGCCGTTGCGCTCGCGGCCGGAGTCGATCCCGCGCGCATCGGGTTCCACGGCAACAACAAGTCGGAGCGCGAGATCGCCCGCGCGGTCGCGGCCGGCGTCGGCACGCTGATCCTCGATTCGGTGCAGGAGATCGCGCGGGTCGCCGCCGCAGCGACCGAGGCCGGGATCCGGCAGCGGGTCCGCCTGCGCGTCAACAGCGGCGTGCACGCCTCCACCCACGACTTCCTCGCGACCTCCCACGAGGACCAGAAGTTCGGGCTGCCGCTCGATCGCGCGGTCGAGGTCGTCGGCCTCATCGCGGCGGAGCCCGCCCTCGACTTCGCCGGGCTGCACTGCCACATCGGATCCCAGATCTTCGCCACCGACGGGTTCCGCGAGTCGGCCCGCCGCCTCGTCGGCGTCTACGGTGCGCTGGCCGAGGTGCTCGGCACCCCCGTGCCCGAGCTGAACCTCGGGGGCGGCTTCGGCATCGCCTACACCCCGGCCCAGGCCGAGGAGGAGCCCGAGGTCGCGGCGATCGCGCGCGAGCTCGCCGACATCGTCGCCGCGAGCTGCGCCGAGGCGGGGATCCCGATCCCCAGGGTCGCGTTCGAGCCCGGGCGCAGCGTGATCGGTCAGGCCGGCGTGACGCTCTACACGGTCGGCACGACCAAGCCCGTCTCTCTGCGCGGCAGCGACGCCGACGCGGATCCGGCCGACCTCGGGCACGCCGAGCGCCTCTACGTCAGCGTCGACGGCGGCATGAGCGACAACGCGAGGCCCGCGCTCTACGGCGCCGACTACCACGTGCGCCTCGCCAACCGGCGGAGCGAGGCCGAGGCCGCGCTCGTGCGCGTCGTCGGCAAGCACTGCGAGTCCGGCGACATCGTCGTGCAGCGCGACCTGCTGCCGGGCGACGTGGCCCCGGGCGATCTGCTCGCGGTCGCCGCGACCGGCGCCTACTGCTGGTCGCTGTCGAGCAACTACAACTACGTGCCCAGACCCCCCGTGGTCGCGGTGCGCGAAGGCGATGCCCGCATGATCGTGCGCGGCGAGACGGAGGACGAGCTGCTCGCGCGAAGCGTGTTCGAGCCGCTCCCGAACGGAGGAAGCAAGTGAACGGATACCGCGATCTCCGCGTCGCACTGCTGGGCTGCGGCTCGGTGGGGGCGCAGGTGGCCAGGCTGATCCTCGAGCAGGGCGACGAGCTCGCCGCTCGGGTCGGCGCGCGCCTGCAGCTCGCCGGCATCGCCGTGCGCAGCCTCGACGCCAAGCGCGACGTCGAGCTGCCGCAGGAGCTCTTCACCACCGACGCGGAGCAGCTCGTGCTCGGCGCCGACGTGGTGGTCGAGCTCATGGGCGGCGTCGAGCCCGCGCGCACCCTGATCCTGCAGGCCCTCGAGGCCGGCGCCGACGTGGTCACGGCCAACAAGGCGCTCATCGCGGCGCACGGCCCCGAGCTGGCGGACGCCGCCGAGCAGGTCGGCGCGCAGCTCTCCTACGAGGCCGCCGTCGCCGGCGCGATCCCGATCATCCGCCCGCTGCGCGAGAGCCTCGCCGGCGATCACATCACGCGGGTCCTCGGCATCGTCAACGGATCCACGAACTACATCCTCGACCGCATGGATCGCTTCGGCGACAGCGCCGAGGACGCGATGCGCGTCGCGAGCGAGCTCGGCTACCTCGAGGCCGACCCGACCCTCGACGTCGAGGGCTACGACGCCGCGCAGAAGGCGACCATCCTCGCGAGCATCGCGTTCCACACCGAGGTGCCGGTCGACGCCGTGCACCGCGAGGGCATCACGGGCATCACCTCCGAGCAGATCCAGGCCGCCCGAAACGCCGGCGCCGTCATCAAGCTCCTCGCGATCGCCGAGCGGGTCACCGCGACCGACGGGACCCAGGGCGTCTCGGCCCGGGTCTACCCGGCGCTGATCGACCGCGATCACCCCCTCGCGGCCGTGCACGGCGGCAAGAACGCCGTGTTCGTCGAGGCCGAGGCCGCGGGCGAGCTCATGTTCTACGGCGCGGGCGCCGGCGGCGTCGAGACCGCGTCCGCCGTGCTCGGCGACCTCGTCTCGGCCGCGCGCCGGCACGTGGTCGGCGGCCCCGGCATCCCGGGATCGGCGCACGCCGATCTGCCGATCCTGCCCGTCGGCGAGGTGCGCACGCGCTACCAGGTCATGCTCGACGTGCGCGACGAGCCCGGCGTGCTCGCGGCGATCGCCGGGATCCTCGCCGATCACGGCGTCTCGGCGGCGAGCGTCGAGCAGTCCGTGCCCGAGGACGCCGCGGGCACGGCTACCCTGGTCATCGGCACGCACACGGCGCGCGAGGCGGATCTCGCGGCGACCGTCGACGCGCTCCGCGACAGCGACGTGGTGACGGCCGTGACCAGCGTGCTCCGACTCGAGGGAAACTGATGACCGCAGCTGCACCGCGCGCCGTCCGCGTGCGCGTCCCCGCCACGAGCGCCAATCTCGGCCCCGGCTTCGACACGCTCGGGCTCGCACTGGCGCACGGCGACGAGCTGACCGCGACGACCCGCCCCGACGGAGCGATCCGCGTCGCCGTCTCCGGTGTGGGGGAGGGCGAGGTCCCGACCGACGCCAGCAACCTGGTCGCGCGCTCGGCCGCCCATGTTTACTCGCGCCTCGGGCGCGAACTGCCCGGGCTCGACATCGTCGCGCACAACCGGATCCCGCACGGGCGCGGCATGGGCTCGTCGGGCTCGGCGATCGTCGCCGGCGTCATGATCGCGGCGGGGCTCCTCGCGAGCGACCCCGAGTCGCCGCTCGACCTGAGCGAGGACGAGCTGCTCGCCTTCGCGACCGAGCTCGAGGGGCATCCCGACAACGTCGCGCCCGCGCTCTTCGGCGGCCTGACCATCGCGTGGACCACCGACGAGGGCCCGCGGTTCAAGCGACTGCTCGTGCACCGGGGCGTCGCTCCGCTGGTGCTCGTGCCGAGCTTCACCATGTCGACGGAGCTCGCGCGCAGCCTGCAGCCGAAGGAGGTGCCCTACGCCGACGCCGTGTTCAACGTGTCGCGTTCGGCGCTGCTCGTCGCGGCGCTCACGCAGAGCCCCGAACTGCTCTTCGCCGCCACCGAGGATCGGCTGCACCAGGACTACCGCGGCGAGGCCATGCCGCAGACCCGCGACCTGATCCGCGCCCTGCGTGCGGCGGGGCACGCGGCGGTCGTCTCGGGCGCCGGCCCCTCGATCCTCGTACTCTCGCCCGGTCCCGCCGAGCGCCTCGCGGCGGCCGAGCTCGCCGCCGAGCACGGGCCCGAGTGGCAGCGGTTGCTCCTGGCCGTCGATATCAAGGGTGCTACAGTGGAGGAGATCCCGGCGGTTCCAGCGGCGGCATAGCCACGCAGAACTACGAGGTTCGCATCGCGAACCGAGGATCGTTTTCCCCACCGAGACCACGGTCCGGTGTCCTTGAAGCACACTCGTGCGCATTTCGCGGGAGGAACTGGGTTCGCCCAGCGGCCCCCGCATCACGTTCCCGAAAGGAAAACCCGTGGAGCAGAACTCCGAAGAGACCACGGCTGCGCCCGCAGCCGACGCCGCGCCCGCTGAGGCGACGGCACCCGCACGTCGCCGCACCTCGCGGCGTGTGAGTGCAGCGGCCGGTGCCCCGGCCGAGGCGCCCGTCGAGGCGGCTCCGGCCGCCGAGGCCGCCCCCGCCGAGGAGGCGCCGAAGA
>NZ_LAYO01000041.1 GCF_000980875.1 Leucobacter sp. Ag1
CCCGCTCATCGGCGGCGCGCTGATCGAAACCATCGGCACTCCCGCGTTCGCCCTCATCATGGGAGCGGTGAGCCTCATCGCCATCGTGCCCACCGCGATAGTCGCGCGGGTCTCGGTCGGCGCCGAGCGCGCGCTGGCCCGATCCGGCGCAGCCCGGGTCTCCGAGTCCACGGTGGCCTGACCCGCGCATCCCGCACCCACTTCCCCGTTCCGACCGCACCAGAAAGCGAGCCAGCAATGACCTCTGCCGCAACGATCTACCGCAACGCATCCGTCTTCACCGGCGACGCCGACCTCGCGCCCCGCGAGTCGGTGGCCGTGCGGGAGGGCCGGGTGATCGCCGTCGGCGATCTCGACGCGGTGCGGCTCGCCGCCGGCGCCGGCGCCGAGGAGGTCGATCTCGGCGGTGCGTTCGTCTCGCCCGGACTGATCGAGGGGCACTCCCACATGCTCATGCTCGGCGAGTCCCTCGACAAGGTGCAGCTGCGCGACGCCGGGAGCATCGAGGAGGTGCAGCGGCGGCTCGCCGCGGCCCGCGCCGCGGCGCCCGACGCGCCGATGGTGCTCGGCACGAGCTGGCTGTTCGACATCTTCCCCGAGGGTGAGCGCCCCACCGCGGCCGCCCTCGACGCCGCCGTCGCCGACGTGCCCGTGCTGCTCGACGCCAACGACCTGCACTCGGTGTGGGTGAACTCGGCGGCGCTCACGGCGATGGGCATCGACCGCGACACCCCGGATCCCGTCGGCGGCGAGATCGTGCGCGACGCGAACGGCGACGCGACCGGCTTCCTGCTCGAGACCGCCGCCATGAAGTACGCGTGGGACTTCCTCGCGGACGCCGCCACCGACGAGGACCGCGACCGGTTCCTCGCGAAGGCGTTCGCCGCCTACCTCGAGACCGGCGTGACCGGGGCGACCGAGATGTCGTTCGGGCCCGCGGACCTCGCGGCCTACCGGCGCACGCTGGATCGCGACGGACGACTCCCGTTCCCCGTGAACGCGCACTGGCTGCTCACCGCGACGGGCGATCCCGCAGCCGACGTCGCCCAGATCGACGAGATCGTCCGGGCCCGCGACGAGCTCGCCGCCGCGCACGGCGACGCCTGGCTCCGGATCGTCGGCGTGAAGTTCATCATGGACGGCGTGATCGACGCCTGCACGGCGGCCATGCGCGCACCGTACGCGAACGGCGACCTGCCCGGCCCCATCTGGGATCGCGCCTCGGCGCTGCCCGTCGCCGTCGCGGCGGACGCCGCGGGCCTGCAGCTCGCCCTGCACGCGATCGGCGACGAGGCGAGCGCCATCGCGCTCGACGCCGTCCAGGAATGCATCCGCGTGAACGGCCCCCGCACCGACCGCCGCCCCCGCGTGGAGCACCTCGAGTCGGTCGCCGACGACACGATCGCCCGCATGGCCGCGCTCGACGTCACCGCGTCCATGCAGCCCGTGCACTGCGACCCCGCGATCCTCGACAACTGGCAGGCGGTGCTCGGCGACGAGCGCGCGCACACCGGGTTCCCGTGGCACAAGTTCCGCGAGGCCGGCGTGCGCCTCGCGCTCGGCACCGATGCGCCCACCGCGCCGCACCATGCGCCGAACAACCTGTTCATCGCGCTCACCGCGAAGTCGGTCCTCGACCGCTCGCGCGAGCCGTACCAGCCGCAGCGCGTCTTCACGCCCGCCGACGCGCTCGAGGCGCTCACCCTCGGCGCAGCGGCCGCGACGCTGCGCGAGGACGAGGTGGGCCGGATCGCGAGCGGCGCCCGCGCCAACCTCGTGGTGTGGGACGCGAACCCGCTGAGCGACGCACCCGAGGCGCTGCTCGACACCGCGGCCGTGCTCACCCTGGTCGACGGGGCGCCCGCGTACGACGCCCGCTCCTAGCACGGCCCGTTCCTGGGCGGCGCACTGGCGCCGCCCAGGAGGGCGCAGCAGAATGGGCGCATGACGAGCGAAGCGTCCGCGCCCACCGAGTTCAGCTACACCGACGCGCACGGGATCGAGATCTTCGCGTACGAGTGGCGGGCCGAGCACCCGCACGCCGTCGTGCAGATCGCCCACGGCGTCGGCGAGTACGCGCTGCGCTACGCGCGCTTCGCCGAGGCGCTGGTCGCCGCGGGCTTCACGGTCGTCGCCGACGACCACCGCGGGCACGGCCGCACCGGCCTCGCCCAGTGGGGCGGCGACCACGCGCAGCTCGGCAAACTGGGCCCCGGCGGGCTCCGCGCCGCCGAGGCCGCCGTGCTGCAGCTCACCGGGATCCTGCGCGAGCGCGATCCCGAGCTGCCGGTCATCATGTTCGCGCACTCCTGGGGCTCGCTCATGGCGCAGCGGATCCTGAACCGCGAACCGCACGCCTGGGACGCCCTCGTGCTGAGCGGCAGCGCGTACCGCACCGTCGGCGACATGGAGTCCGGCGACCTCAACCGGGCCTGGCGCGACGACGACCCCACCGACGGTTTCGCCTGGCTGAGCCGCGACCTCGAGGTCGGGCGCGCCTTCGCCGCCGACCCGCTCTGCTTCGCCGCCGACATCATGAAGCTGTGGGGCGTCGCCGATGCGCTCCGGCTCGCCGGAACCCCCGGCAAGGGCCTCGACCCCGCCCTGCCGATCCTCATCGCCTCCGGCGGCGAGGATCCGCTCTCGCGCAAGGACTCGATCCGCAAGCTCGCCGAGGCCTACCGCAAGCGCGGGGTGCGCGACGTCACGCTGCGCATCTACCCCGAAGCACGGCACGAGATCCTCAACGAGACCAACCAGGAGCAGGTCACGGTCGACATCCTGACCTGGCTGCTCGAGCGTTTCCCGCGCGACGAGTAGGAGCTGAGCAACACCCCGATCGATACCCGCGGGGAGGCCGTCGGGCGTATCCTGGCGACATGTCCATGCACGGTGAGTACAAGGTTCCCGGCGGCAAGCTCGTCGTGGTCGACTTCGAGGTGAGCGACGGGAAGATCGCCGACTTCCGGCTGTCCGGCGACTTCTTCCTCGAACCCGACGAAGCGCTCGACTGCATCAACCGCGCAGTCGACGGGATGAACCCCAACAGCACGATCGACGACTTCGCGAGCGCCATCGGCGCCGCGCTGCCGAGCGAGGTGCACCTGCTCGGGTTCACGCCCGAGTCGGTCGGCGTCGCGGTGCGCCGCGCCATGACCGGAGCCGCGCACTGGCGCGACTACGACTGGCAGATCCTGCACGAGCCGCCCGTCTCGCCCGTGATGAACGCGGCGCTCGACGAGGTGCTCACGACCGCCGTCGGCGAGGGCCTGCGCGGGCCCGCGCTGCGCATCTGGGAGTGGGACCGCCCCGCGGTGTTCATCGGCAGCTTCCAGTCGGTGAAGAACGAGGTCGACGAGGAGCAGCTCGCGGCTCGCGACGCCCAGCTGGTGCGCCGCATCTCGGGCGGCGGGGCGATGTACATGGAGCCCGAGGCCTGCATCACCTACGCCCTCTACGTGCCGGGCGAGCTCGTGCGCGGCATGAGCTTCGCCGATTCGTACGCGTTCCTCGACGAGTGGGTGCTCGAGGCGCTCAAGGCGCTCGGCATCGACGCCGTCTACAAGCCGCTCAACGACATCTCGAGCCCGCACGGCAAGATCGGCGGCGCCGCGCAGAAGCGCCTCGGATCGGGCGCGGTGCTGCACCACGTCACCATGGCCTACGACATGGACGCCGAGGCGATGACCCAGGTGCTGCGCATCGGGCGCGAGAAGCTCTCCGACAAGGGCACCGCGAGCGCGCAGAAGCGCGTCGATCCGCTGCGCAGCCAGACCGGTCTCACCCGCGAGGAGATCATCGAGAAGATGATCGCGGTGTTCCAGCAGCGCCACGGCGGCACCGTCGGCGAGGTCACCGAGGGCGAGTACGACGCCGCCGAGCGGCTCGTCACCGAGAAATTCCTCACCGAGGAGTGGATCCGGCGGGTCCCGTAGGCCGCCGACGCGCTACTCCTCGTCGGTGTCGTCCGCGAAGGCCGGCCACAGCGCGGTGTCGCGCGTGATCTCGACGGCTTCGAAGTCGGGGCTCGCGAGCAGCGCATCCGCGCATGCGCGCGAGCACGCGACGAGGGTCGAGTCGAAGTCGATCTCGCTGACGAGCACCCACTCGCGGCCCTCCGGCCACAGCAGGTTCGGCAACCGGGTGCCGAAGCCCTGCTCGGCCTCCATCCACGGCGCCCGCAGCGGCCAGGCCGGATCCGCGAGGTCGCGGGCTCCGGCCTCGAAGCAGACGTAGGCGCGGTCGGGCAGCTCGAGCCGCGGGCCGGTCGCGGCCTCGCGGGTGAGGATGCCGGATCCGGCGCGCTGCTGCAGGGCGCCTCCGAACGGCTCGAACGTGGTGTGACCGCGGTCCCAGCGCAGCATGCCCTGCAGCAGGTCGCGGATCGCGGGGCCGGTGCCGAAGTGCTCGCGGAAGACCGTGAACGAGGCGCGCCGCTGCCGGGATCGGGCGACGATCGCCCGGAACCAGCGCGGGCCACGCGCTTCCTCGGCGCCCTGAACCGCCGAGAAGAACCCGACCCCCTGCGCGCTCACGAGCCCGCCGTATCCCTCCCACACGGCGACGACGCCGTGATCCGGCGTCGCGGTGTGCGCCGCGAGGATCCTCGCGATTGCGACGAATTCCTGCTCGTCGGGCGAGCCCTCCATCGGGGTCGAGTACTCCCAGCCGTCGACCGACTCGCCCTCCGGCTCCTCGCCGAATGGGACCCCGAGCAGCTCGTGCGACAGCGAACCGGGCTCGAGCATCCGTCCGTGCGCCGCGGCGACGTCCCGCCAGCGTACGACGTCCTCCGAGACCGACTCGGGCCACGCCTCATAATCGGGCGTCTCGAGCGCCTCGCGGTACTCGTCCCAGGTGCCGGTCGCCGGCCGCGAGCGCGCGAACGGGTGCAGGATCCGCACGATGGCTTCGTACCCCGACGGCACGGTGCGGCTGAGCGCGGGGAGCGGCGCCCCGGTCGCGGGGTCGGCCTGCTCGCCGTGGTCGCCCGCGTGGCGCGCGACGAGCCACTCCCAGCGCGCGGCGTCGCCGGTCCAGGGGAAGTCGTCGGGCTTCGGGGGTCGGGTGCTCATCCGAACAGCCTAGGCGGCGCCGTGGGGTGTCCCGGGGCTCAGACCTCCAGCACGACCTTGCCGGTGGTGCCGCGACCCTCGAGCGCGCGGTGCGCGTCCGCCGCATCGGCGAGGTCGAAGGTTTCGCCGACGCGGAACTGCAGGGTGCGCGCCTCGAGCGCTGCGAACAGCTCGCCGTAGCGCCACGACCGCTCCTCGGCGGTCAGCAGGAAGTGACCGAGCGAGGGGCGGGTGATCGACAGCGATCCGCCCGCGTTCAGACGCTGCAGATCGAACGGCGGAACCTGGCCGCTCGCGCCGCCGAACAGCACGAACTCGCCGCGCACCCGGAGCGCGCGCAGCGACTCGTCGAAGGTGTCCTTGCCGACGCCGTCGTAGACGACCGCGACGCCGGCACCGCCCGTCAGCTCGCGCGCCCGATCGGCGAAGCCCTCGTAGGCGAACGACTCGGCGGCGCCGGCCTCGCGGCTCAGCTCCCGCTTCTCCGCGGTCGAGGCCGTCGTGAGCACGCGCACCCCGCGCGCCACGAGCAGCTGCGTGAGCAGCAGCCCCACCCCGCCGGCGCCGGCGTGCAGCAGCACCGTGTCGCCCTCCCGCGGATCGGCCGCGGAGGTCGCCAGGTAGTGCGCGGTGAGGCCCTGCAGCGGGATCGCCGCAGCGTCGGCGACGTCGATGAACTCGGGAAGCCGGGCGACCCGCTCCGCTGAGACGACGAAGCGCTCCGCGTAGGTCGCGCTCGCCTCGGCCGTGATGACGCGGTCGCCGACGGCGAAACCCGCGACGTCGGCGCCGACCGCGGTCACCGTGCCCGAGGCCTCGGCGCCGGGGATGAAGGGGAAGGCCACGGGGTAGACGCCCGAGCGCTGGTAGGTCTCGATGAAATTGACCCCCACCGCAGCGGTCTCGACGAGCAGTTCGCCCGGCCCCGCGACCGGGTCGGCGACCTCCCGCCATTCGAGGACCTCGGGTCCGCCTGCCTGTTCTGCCACCACCGCGTGCATCGTCATGCCGGGTGCAACCGGGGCGCCCGCGCGGCTATTCCGTCGTTCTCAGCGGTCGAGTGAACGCGGGTACAGGATATGCGGCTGCTATTCCTGTACCCGCGTTCACTCGGCGGCGACCGGGCGGGACCGGGTCAGGAGGCCGAGGCGTGCGCCCTGCGCTCGCGAGCGACCGCCCACGCCGTGAGCGCGAGTCCGCCCAGCGCCCACAGCACGAGCGCGAGGATCGCGCCTCCGACGCCGGCGCCGCCCGAGACGACCGCCTGGAATCCGCCGAGCGCCGCGCCGACGGGGCTGCCGTCGCCGATCGCGCGGAGCACGCCCGGCGCGGTCGACACGACGCCGGCCGCGAGGGTCACCACGAGCACCGCGAACGCCAGGAACCGGCCGAGGCCGCCGAAGCGGGCGACGATCCCCTGCACGAGCAGCGCGAACGCCGCGCCGGCGAGGATCGCGAGCGCGAAGAACCCGACACCCTCGCCGAGCGAGAGCTTCAGCGCGATCGGCACGAGGATGCCGGCCAACGCGCCCTGCCCGGCGCCGAGGAGCGCGACCGGCCAGGCGCTGCGCAGTGCGATCGCGGGCACCGAACGGGCCGCCGTGCGCGCGCGGCGCCACAGCGGCGCGAGCACGAGGAACATGGCGAGCGCGCCCGCCCACAGCGCGATCCCCGCGAAGAGCGGAGCGCCCGCGGACGAGAACAGGGCGCTGTCGCCCTTCGCCTCGACCTGGCGCACGGCCGTATCGGCGACCGTCTCGCGCTCGCCCTTCGAGTAGTTGGGGATCTTCGCGACCGCGGTGTCGAGGCCGTTCGCGAGCTGCGTCGCACCGTCGGCCGACTTGCGGGTGCCGTCGGCGAGCTGCGTCGCGCCCTTCGCGAGCTCCGGCGTCTGCGCGGCGAGCTGACCGACGCCCGTGCTCAGCTGCGCGGCACCCGACGCCGACTGCGCGGCGCCCGAGGCGAGCTCGCCGCCCTGCGACGCGAACTCGTTCAGGCCCGCACCGAACTGATCGAGCCCGGCCGAGAGCTGGTCGAGCTTCGCGACAGGATCGCCGCCGGTGCTGCCGGAGTCGCCGCCTGCGGCCTTCGCGAATTTGGCGTTCGCTGCCTGGAGTCCCGCGGCGCCCTTGCTCGCCGTGCCCAGGCCCGCCCCGACTCCCGCCGCTGTCTGCGCCAGGCGATCGCAGAAGTCCTTCGGCGCACCGGAGGTGTAGCAGTCGACGACCAAGCCCTGTTTCTGGTCTCCGAACTGCGCAGCCGCAGTACCGGCCTGCGTCAACCCGTCCTGGAGCTGCTTCCCCGGTTCCGCGCTGTCGGCCTGCAGCTGCCCCAACCCGCCGACGAGCGTCTTGAGCTGCCCGACCACGTCCTTGGCTCCCTGCCCGAGCGGCGCGTAGCTCTCCGCGAGCGTCGACGCACCCGCGGTGTACTGCTGCACGCCCGAGGCGAGCGCGCCCTGCCCGTCGGCGAGCTGCTGAGCGCCGGTCGCGAGCTGCTGGGTGCCGCTGGCGAGCTGCTCGGTCCCGGTCGCGAGCTTCGAGGCGCCGTCGGCGAGCTGCGCGCCGCCGCTCGCGAGCCCGCGAGCGCCCTTCGCCGCATCGCCGACGCCGTCGTGCAGCTGGTTCATGCCGACGAACACGTTGCCGACGAACTGGGATCCGAGCTGCTCGTTGAGCGTGCTCGTCGCGACCTGGGTGACCGCCTGCGCGAGCGTGCCGTCGAGCAGGCGCCCGCGGTCGCTCGTCGCGATGTCGATGGTCGCGCGCTCGGCGTCCTCGGGCGCCTTCGACAGCGAGGTCGCCGCCGCCGAGAAGTTCTTCGGGATGGTGACGGAGGTGGCGTAGCGGCCGTCCTGCACGCCCTGCTCGGCGTCCTTCGCGTCGGTGAGCACCCAGGTGAAGTTGGTGCCGTCGTCGCTCTTCGCGCCGGCCTCGCCGACGAGCTTGCCGGCGAGCACGCGCCCGAGCGGCACCATCTGGCCGTTCACGGTGACGGGCTCGTCGAGATTCACGACGGCGGCCTGCATCTCGCCGAGCCGGTCGTCGGGGTTCCAGAGCCCCCAGAGCAGGAGCCCGGCGACGGTCAGCGGGACGAGCACGAGCCCGAGCACGGTGCGCCAGGTCATGCGGCGTCCGGCCGTCGCGGTCGCGTCCGGGGTCATCGGTCTCCTCCGATCAGTGCGGCGGTCTCCGGGCTGTCGGCCCGTTCGGCATCGGCCGCCTCGACGGCCCCGGCGCGGGCTTCGCGCAGGGTCGTGCCCGCGGGCAGCGCGGCCGCGGCGCATCGCTCCGGATGGGAAGCCCCTGACAGCGGATGCACGGCAGCCGATAGTCGCTCGCCGAGCTGGAGTCAAGGGGGTGCCGCGAAAGCCCACGGGTTCGGAAACTTGAAAGAGGTCGGCGGTCGGCCCGGGGGAACCACCTCCGATCGGGCGCGGGCCCGACGCGCCCGATCGGGCCGTCCCGGCTGGTCGAGGGAGAACCACCGTGAACACCTCACCCAACCGC
>NZ_LAYO01000100.1 GCF_000980875.1 Leucobacter sp. Ag1
GGTGCCCGAGGAGAAGAGCGAGCGCTACGCGGCGAAGCTGCAGCGGGTCGAGCGCATGGCCCGGCGCACGGCAGCGGACCTGGAGCACGCGCAGACGCAGAGCTTCGGCTGGCGCGGCGCCTTCATCCTCGGCTGGAGCGGTATGCGGGGCGTGGTCACGCTCGCGCACGATCTCGGGCGTGTCCCGTTGATTTCCCGCGGATTCCGGTTTCCCGGGGCGGGAGAAGCCGTATCTCAGGACCAGCGGCGGTAGATCTCAGGGCGCCGATCCGCCAGGTAATCGGCGGCTCCCGGCCGTGCCTCGGCACGATCTGGGATCTCGACGATCAGCAGTTCGCTGCCGCGCCCGGCCATCCCCAGCACGGCCCCCTCCGGGCCGGCCACCGTACTGAGCCCGGCGAAGCCGGCGGTCGGCTCGTCGAGCGGGGCATCCGCCGAGCGCGCGTGGTCGGCGTACGCCACCACGAGGCGGTTCTCGGCGGCGCGGGCCCGCACCAGCACCTCGGCGACGTAATCGGACTCGCCGTCGATGGCGGTCGGGACCAGCAGCAGGTCCGCCCCGCGCGTGGCCAGCGCCCGCGCGGGTTCCGGGAACTCGATGTCGTAGCAGATCTGGAACGCGACCCGACGGCCGTTCCACTCGGCGATGCGCGGCTCCGCGTCGGACGCGGTGAAGGCGAGGCGCTCCTCGGCTCCCCACAGGTGCACCTTCTCGTACCGGAGCACCTCCGCTCCCCCGCGGTCCCAGAGGCCGGCGGCGATCGAGAAACCGCCGTCCATCCGCGCCGCGGGGAACCCCGCGGCTACGGCGATCCCGCGCGCGGCGGCGATCCGGGACAGCTCTGCGGGGAACTCGGCGACGCGTTCGGGGGTCAACCAGGATGCGAGCGAGCGCGGCACGTATCCGGTGACGAAGAGCTCCGGCGCGAGCAGCAGTTCGGCACCGGCATCGAGCGCGGCGGCCGCCGCCGCATCGATCGCCGAGAGGTTCCTCTCGGGATCGAGCGGAGCCGCCTCCGCCTGCATCAGTGCGATCCGCATGCTCGCGCTCCGGAGAGTCAGTCCTGTGCGACCCGGACGCCGGCGAGCGTCTTCTTGCCGCGGCGCAGCACGGCGAAACGCCCGTGCAGCAGATCGGATTCGGTGAGCACCGCGTCGTCCGCGACGAGCTGCACGTTGTTGACGTAGACCCCGCCCTGCGCGATCGCGCGACGGGCCTCGCCCAGGCTGGCCACGAGCCCGGCGTCGACCATGAGCTGGACGATCGCAGTGCCCGCAATGGCCTCCGCCGTCTTGAGCTCCCCGAGCGCGCCGGTCAGCGTCTGCAGATCGAGCGTCGCCAGATCGCCCCGGCCGAACAGCGCCTCGGATGCGTCGATCGCGCCCTGCGTCGCGGTCGAACCGTGCACGAGCGTCGTCACCTCGAGGGCGAGTCGCTTCTGCGCGGCGCGGCGGAACGGCTCCTCCTCGACCTGGCGCGCGTAGTCCTCGATCTCGGCGCGCGACAGGAACGTGAAGACCTTGAGCCGGTCGATCACGTCGGCGTCGGCCTGGTTGAGCCAGAACTGGTAGAAGGTGTAGGGCGAGCACATCTCGGCATCGAGCCAGATCGCGTTGCCCTCGCTCTTGCCGAACTTGGTGCCGTCCGAGTTCGTGATCAGCGGGGTGCCGATCGCGTGCGCCGACTGCCCCTCGACCTTGCGGATCAGATCGGTGCCGCTCGTCAGGTTGCCCCACTGATCGCTGCCGCCGGACTGCAGCTTGCAGTCGTACTGGCGGAAGAGCTCGAGGAAGTCGAAGCCCTGCAGGATCTGGTAGCTGAACTCGGTGTAGCTGATGCCCTCGTCCGAGTTCAGACGGGCCGAGACGGCGTCCTTCTTCAGCATGGTGCCGACGCGGAAGTGCTTGCCGATCTCGCGCAGGAAGTCGATCGCCGACAGCGGGGCCGTCCAGTCGAGGTTGTTGACGAGGCGCACCGCGTTCTCGCCCTCGCTCGAGAGGAACCGCGATACCTGCCCCTGGAGCCGGGTGACCCACTCCGCCACCGTGTCGCGGCTGTTCAGCGTGCGCTCGGCGGTGGGGCGGGGATCTCCGATCAGACCGGTCGATCCGCCGACCAGCCCGAGGGGCTTGTGCCCCTTGAGCTGGATGCGGCGCAGCAGCAGCAGTTGCACCAGGTTGCCGAGGTGCAGGCTGGGCGCCGTCGGATCGAAGCCGCAGTAATACGTGAACGGGGCGCCCTCGAAGAGTTCGGACAGGGCCCCGGCATCGGTCGAGACGTGGATCAGCCCGCGCCACTCCAGCTCGTCCCAGAGGGTCTCGAAGCTGTCGTCGTTGCGCTGGGCCGCCAGGATCTCGGCGCGCTCGTCTACTGCAGTCACGCTCGCCATCGTACCGGGTTCAGCGGTCGCGTCAGCTCGCGGCGCGAAGCTGGTTTCGGAACTGCGCACCCACGCGAGCGCGGGCCACTGAGGGGCCTGGGTCCGACGAGCGCTCACGATCATCCCGAAGGCCCAACCGAATGCGCCCCCGCAAGAGCCAGGCGCTCGCCTCCCCAGCGCCAATGATCGGATCAGGCGATATGGCGAGGCCCCTTCCCAGCCGCACAGGTGCATTAGGCAGGCCAAAACTGTGCTGGTTCCGCAAGGATCATCACAGCTCCAGCCCATTCGGCGCCGCCGAGTGGCGGCCCATCTGCTGCACTGCTTCCGCCCGCATTCTGCGCCTTGGCCTATTCAACGCTCGCTTCGGCGCCAAGGCGCTCAACCACGAGCGCGACACCCGCTCGTCGTACAAACCGATCCCTGCCGTACACAAAGGTCACCGTATTGACCCGATATTTTGGCGATGTCACCACGTCCCAGATGTCAGAGTCTCGGATCAGCCGAGGGAGTTCCCAAGGGTTCTGCCCCTGCTCCGCCTTTCGAAGGGTGAAAGGACGGAAGTGGATCCCCGGCGGCACCTCATCCAATTTCATCACGTAGGAAGCACCGTCTTGCGTGCACTCGACCACGAGATGCGAAGCTGAGAAATCGTTGCTGTTGCACAGCTCGATTCCCCAGAGCTTCCCATCGGATTCGAGGGCACCGTCCCGAAGGATTACCCAACGGGCGCGAATACCACACGCGATTGTTTCCTGCTTCATGCCCGTAGCAACGTCGAGGTCCTGCTGACGTATGCGCGCAAACTCAGCTTTGTCCTCGCTTCGCAAGCGCTCGTTCTCAGCACGATCCTCTTCCCGCAAACGCGCTTGCTCGTCGCGGTCCTCTTCTCGGTTTCGCGCGGCCTCCGCCTTGTCTTTCTTGCGCCATCGAAATACAACAACAGCTCCCAGAGCCGCCGCCGCCGCGAGGAGCGTCGCTACCGCCGTGACGCTATCCGGGTTCCAACCCCACTGCATGTCGCACCTTCCTTGTCATTCCCCCTCCCCAGTTCAATCATACCGGTCTGTCATCCGGTTGCAATTTCAACTCACAAAGGTCGGACCCCGGTGCCACGCGGTCGGCACCGCGGGCCGATCCGCGCGCGCTCACGGCGGAGGAGGCTGGATCCCATGACGAACACGATCCTGCAGGCCGTCGGCCTCACGCAGCAGTACGGACCGACCCGGGCGCTCGACGGCGTCTCCATCGCCTTCGCCGAGGGCACCGCGACCGCGATCATGGGCGCATCGGGGTCGGGCAAGACGACCCTGCTGCATGCGCTCGCCGGGATCCGCACCCCCGACACCGGCACCGTCCACTACGCGGGCTCCGAGATCAGCGGCCTCTCCGACGCAGACCGTAGCCGCCTGCGCCGCGAGCACTTCGGCTTCGTGTTCCAGCAGGGCCTGCTCGTGCCTGAGCTCACCGCGGTCGAGAACGTCGCCCTCGCACTGATGCTGAACGGCACCCCGCGTCGTCAGGCGATCGGGCCCGCGGCCCAGTGGCTCGCGGCGCTCGGCCTCGCGGGCCTCGAGGATCGCCGCATCGGCGAGCTCTCGGGCGGCCAGGCGCAGCGCGTCGCCATCGCCCGAGCGCAGGTCACCGGCGCGCGCATCGTCTTCGCCGACGAGCCGACCGGCGCCCTCGACTCCGTCACCTCCGACGAGGTCATGAACGCGCTGCTCGGGTCGACCGTCGGACGCGGTCAGACGCTCGTGGTCGTGACCCACGATCCCTCGGTCGCCGCCCGCTGCCAGCGGGTCGTGACCGTGCGCGACGGTCGCATCGTCGCGGATCAGCCCACCCAACCGGCCGCCGCGGGGGTGTCCCAGTGATCCTCCGGGTACTCCCCCTGCTGTCCCGGCCGAGCCGCCAGGGCGCGAGCGCCCTCGTCCTGCCGGCGGTCGCGTTCCTCAGCGTGACCGCGCTGCTCGCCATCGTGCTCGGCGGCGCGCAGACCTTCTGGGGCTACTCCGACGAACTCGCGCCCATGTACTGGGCGTTCACCGTCATCGCGCTCGTGCTGCTGATCGTGCCGCTGCTGTCGCTCGGCGCCGCCGCGGCGCGGCTCTCGGCCCGCCGTCGCGACGAGCGCCTCGCGATCCTGCGGCTGCTCGGCGCGACCGGCCGCAGCACCGCGGGTCTCGCGGTCGTCGAGGCCGCCGGCATCGCTCTGATCGGATCGCTGCTCGGCACCGGGCTCGCCTACGCCCTGTCTCCGCTGATCGGGCTGATCCCGTTCCGCGGCGAGCCGCTCGGTGCGGCGGGCGTCGCGCTCCCGCTCTGGGCCTCCGGCCTGCTCGTGCTCGGCGTCGTGCTCGTCGCGACCGTCAGCGCGATCTCGAGCCTGCGCCGTGTCATCATCTCGCCCCTCGGTGTCGCGCTCAAGCAGTCGGCGCCCAAGGTGCCGTGGGTGCAGGCGCTCGTCGCCGTCGCGGCGATCCTGATCGCGTCGTTCGTCGTCAGCAACATCGGCGGCCTCGGCCAGGCCGGCGGAGTCATGGCCCTCATCGCAGGGCTCGGCATCTGCTTCGGCATCGCCCTGCTCGCGCTCGACCTCATCGGCGCCTGGGTGCTGTCGCTCTTCGGCAAAGGCAAGGCCCGCCGCGCGCAGCGCCCGGCCGACCTGATCGCGGCGCGGCTCGTGCTCGAATCGCCCCGCGCGGCCTGGCGCCAGGTGTCCGGCGTCGCCATGTCGAGCTTCATGGCGGTGTTCGCCGGATCCGGGATCGCGCTCATGAGCATGGCCGACGCGGAGGCCGGAGATCTCGTGGGCCCCGAGCGCTTCCTCATCGGAGACATCCGCACCGGCATCGCCATCACGGTCATCGGGACGTTCCTCATGGTCGCCTGCTCGGTCGGGGTGAATCAGGCCGCCCAGATCCTCGACCGACGCGACGTCGCCCGTTCGCTCGACATCATGGGCACCCCGATCGCGGTGCAGGACGCCGCCCGCCGCAAGGCGACCATGCTGCCGCTGCTGCTCGCGTCGGTGGGATCCGCGATCCTCGCGGCCGTGCTGCTGTTCCCGCTGGTAGGGATCGCGGTGATCGTCGCACCGCTCTCGCTCGCCGTGACGCTGTCGACCGTCGCGGTCGGGATCCTCGTCGTCGCCGCCGCACTGCTCGCGACGCGACCGCTGCTGCGGGCCTCCGTGCGGAGCTGATCCGCACGGCTTTCGGAAACGCAGCGAGGGGGTGCCGGTCGACCGGCACCCCCTCGCTGCGTTCGCGGACGTCAGACGCTGCGGAACTCGCCGATCCGCTCGGCGAGACGCGCCAGCTGCTCGTCGACCCGCACCCGAGCGGTACCGCCGGCACCGGTGCGCGAGTTGACGGATCCCTCGATCGTGAGCACGTCGCGCACGCCCGGGGTGAGGTGCGGGGAGACCTGGCTCAGCTGCTCGTCGCTCGGCTCGTGCAGTTCGAGCCCGCGCTCCTCGCAGAAGCGGACGAGCTCGCCCGAGATCTCGTGCGCGTCGCGGAAGATCACGCCCTGCTTGACGAGCCACTCGGCCACGTCGGTGGCGAGCGAGAAGCCCTGCGGGGCGAGCTCGGCCATGCGCTCGGTGTCGAAGCTCATGGTCGCGACCATGCCCGTGAACGCCGGCAGCAGCAGCTCGAGCTGCGCGACCGAGTCGAACACCGGCTCCTTGTCCTCCTGCAGGTCGCGGTTGTACGCGAGCGGCAGGCCCTTGAGCGTCGCGAGCAGGCCGGTCAGGTTGCCGATCAGGCGGCCCGACTTGCCGCGCGCGAGCTCGGCGATGTCCGGGTTCTTCTTCTGCGGCATGATCGACGATCCCGTCGAGTAGCCGTCGTGCAGGCGGACGAAGCCGAACTCCTTGGTGTTCCAGAGGATGATCTCCTCCGAGAAGCGCGAGAGGTCGATGCCGATCTGCGCGCAGATGAACGCGAACTCCGCGACCACGTCGCGCGCCGCGGTACCGTCGATCGAGTTCTCGAGCGGATCGCCGAGGCCGAGCTCCGCCGCGACGAGGCGCGGGTCGAGTCCAAGGGAGGATCCGGCGAGCGCGCCGCCGCCGTAGGGCGAGGCGCTGGCGCGGTGGCCCCAGTCGCGCAGGCGCTCCAGGTCGCGCACGATCGGCCACGCGTGCGCGGCCAGCTGGTGGGCGAGGAGCACCGGCTGCGCGTGCTGCAGGTGGGTGCGGCCCGGCAGGATCGCGTCGGCGTGCGCGAGCGCCTGGTCGAGGATCGCGCCCACGAGGTCGAGCAGCAGGCTGCGGATCGCGTCGGCGTGGTCGAGCAGGTAGAGGCGCACGAGCGTCGCGATCTGGTCGTTGCGGCTGCGGCCCGCTCGGAGCTTGCCCCCGAGCTGCACGCCCGCGATGTCGATCAGGCCGCGCTCGAGCGCGGAGTGCACGTCCTCGTCTTCGTCGCCGGGGAGGAACGCTCCCTCGGCGACCCGACTCGACAGCTCGTCGAGCGCGTCGCGCATGCGCTTCAGCTCGTCGTCGTCGAGGTAGCCCGCGGCGGCGAGCGCCGTGGCGTGCGCGCGGGATCCGCGGATGTCGTACTGCGCGAGCGCCCAATCGAAGTGGGTCGACTTCGACAGCGCGGTGAGCGCGGGGGCGGGGCCGCTGGCGAAGCGTCCGCCCCAGAGGGCTCCGGCTTCGGCGGCGCGGTTCGTGTTCTCGGTCATGCGTCTTCCTTCAACAGCCAGGTCATCAGCGCCTTCTGCGCGTGCAAACGGTTCTCGGCCTCGTCCCACACCACGCTCTGCGCGCCGTCGATCACCTCGGGGGCGACCTCGTACTCGCGGTATGCGGGGAGGCAGTGCAGGAAGATGGCGTCGGACTTCGCCTGCGCCATCAGCTCGGGGGTCACCCGGTACGCGCCGAAGGTCTCGATGCGCTCGGCTTTCTCGCTCTCCTGGCCCATCGACACCCAAGTGTCGGTGATCACGGCGTCGGCCCCGGCGACCGCGGCGGCCGGGTCGGTGAGCACGGTCACGCTGCCGCCCGTGCGCGCAGCGATCGCCTCGGCCTCGGCGATGATGTCGGCGCGGGGATGGTACCCCGCGGGGCCGGCGACGCGGATGTGCATGCCCGCCGTCGCGAAGCCGAGCAGGTAGGAGTGCCCCATGTTGTTGGCGGCATCGCCGACGTAGGTCGCCGTGAGGCCGGCGAGCTCGCCCTTCTGCTCGCGGATCGTCTGCAGATCCGCGAGGATCTGGCAGGGGTGGAAGTCGTCGGAGAGCGCGTTGATGACGGGCACCCGCGAGTGCTCGGCCATCTCCACGAGCCCCGCGTGCTCGAAGGTGCGCCACACGATCAGGTCGACCATGCGCGAGATCACCTTGGCGGTGTCGGAGATCGTCTCCTTCACGCCGAGCTGCGCCTCCCCCGGGTTCACGATCAGGGCGGAACCGCCGAGATCGGCGATGCCCGTCGCGAAGCTGAAGCGGGTGCGCGTCGAGGTCTTGTCGAAGATCACCGCAGCCGTGCGCGGACCTTCGAGCGGCCGCTCCGCGAATCGGTCCTGCTTCAGTCGTGCGGCGAGGTCGAGGACCTCCCGCTGCTCGGCCGGGCTCAGGTCGTCATCGCGCAGGAAATGTCGGTTCACGCGACCAGCCTAGTCGCGCGGCGGGGCCCCGCGATCCTCCGGGCTAGGGCAGCAGGGTCGCGAGCACCACCGGATCGCTCTGCCCCGGCCAGCTCACCCGCAGCGCGTAGGCGTCGCCCGGTTCGCGACCGGGAGCGGCGACCCGGTGCAGCACGAGCATCGCGGTGCCGTTCTCGGCGCGGCTCGACTCCCCCAGGTCGACGACGCTCGCGTCGGCGAGGTCCGGGACCGCGTCCCGCGACGAGCCGCTGCCCTGGATGCGGGTGTGCACCGCGCGCTCGACGACGTTGCCCGCGGCATCCTGCGCGAACTCCGCGGCCTCGTGCCCGCCGTGGACCATCACTTCGGCGATCACCGCCCGGAACACCGGGTCCCCCATGGCGTCGCTCGCCCACCGCTTGCCGAGCACGCCGTGCTGCATCACGCCGACGAGGAAGGCGTCTCCGCCCTCGACCGCCTCTTCGAGCGGTGCCCCGCGATAGCTGAGCGGCACGTGGTAGACGGTGTCGTCGCCCGCGGTGAAGAGGTGCCCCTCGAGCCCGACCTCGCCAGCCGGATCGTCGAGCCGGTACGCGCCCACCCGCTCGAGCTTCGTCGCGTCGCCGTGGAACCAGGGCTGCGTGGGCAGCCATGCCGCCAGCAGTTCGTACTTCGAGGGGACCAGGGTCGTCTCGTGCATGAGTGCCATGGGGCGATCCTACGGCGCGAGCCCGCGCAGGTACACCTCGACGATCCACTCCCGCTGACCGGGCAGCAGCTCGTCGGCGTGCACCGGAAGCGGCCGGGAGATCATGGCGAGTCCGGCGAAGAACCGGGGCGGCTCGACCCCTTCACGCAGCAGCCCGGCTCGAACGGCTCGATCCAGCACGTCCACGAGCCCGGCGAGGATCCGATCGCGCATCGCCATCGCGTCGAGGACGAGGCCGGCGCGCTCCGCGTACGGGGCCAGCTGGAACGCCAGAGCCCCGAACTCGAGGGCGGCGATGTCGCGCACGAAGGCGGTCCAAGCGGCAGCGGGGTCATCGTCCCAGGCGCCGAGACAGGCGTCCGAGAGCGCGCCGACTCGCCGCTCGACCTCTCCGATCACCCCGCGCACCAGGTCCTCGCGAGCCGGGAAGTTCCGGTACAGCGTCCCGATTCCGACACCGGCCTCGGTCGCCACGGTGCGCAGCGAGATCCCGGCGCCGTGCTCGGCGAAGAGCCGCCAGGCGGTATCGAGCAGGTCGCGGCGATTCGCCTCGGCATCGGCTCGCATCTGGCTCCTCCTCGGATCCGGGCTCCGCCCGCTTGATCATCGTCCGCGCTGTCCATCCGACCGTCGGGTCCCGATCGCACGGTGCTCCCATGCTCCCGGAACCGGGCGCGGAACGCCAACTTGCCAGGGTCGAAACGGAGCGTTATGCTCCACTTTATCGAAGCGGAGCAAAATGCTCCACTTTTGTTCGACTGGAGATCCCGATGCCCGAATCCACCACCGCCCCATCGACCGCGGCGGGATCCGCACCCGGCGCGACCGGAACCTCCGGTGCCGCAGATCGCGGCACTACCGCGTCCCCGGCGTCCAAGCCGTGGCTCAAGGTCTTCGGCGTCATCGTCGGGCTCACGCTCGCGGTCTCCGCGATGGTGCTCGCGTTCCTCGCCCCCGCCATCAACTCCGGACCGCACGACCTCCCCATCGCGATCAGCGGCCCCGCCGCCGCGACCGAGCCCCTGCGCGCCGCGCTCGACCAGAAGCAGCCCGGCGCCTTCGATTTCACCGAGCGCGAAACCCTCGACTCCGTCGCCGACGCCGTGCACGACCGCGACGCGGTCGGCGGCATCAGCATCACCGGCGCGGGCACCGCCACCATCACGGTCGCCGGTGGCGCCGGCGCCCCCTACGGCCCACTCATGCGCGGGATCGGCACCGCCCTCGAAGCGCAGGGCCTGAAGGTCTCGATCGACGACATCGCCCCGCTGACCGCCGAGGACCCCAACGGGTCGGGCCTCGCGGCACTCGGCCTCCCGCTCGCCTTCGGCGGCATGATCTCGGCCGTGCTGCTCTCGACCCTGCTCCGCCACCGACCCGTGCACCGCCTCATCGGTTCGGTGCTCGCATCGATCGCCGTCGGCTTCGCGGTGACCGCGATCCTCCAGTTCGGCTTCGGATCGATCGATGGCGACTACGTACTCACCTCGCTCGCGCTCGGCCTCGGCGTCTCCGCGATCTCGCTCTTCGTGCTCGGCATGGAATCCCTCTTCGGGTACGCCGGACTCGGTATCGGCGGCATCACCATGATGTTCATCGCCAACCCGCTGGCGGGCATGGCGAGCGGCTGGCAGTGGCTCCCCGACCCCTGGGGGTTCATCGGCCAGCTGCTCCCCATCGGCGCATCCGGCACGCTGCTCCGGTCCACCGCGTTCTTCGACGGGCACGGAACCGGCATGCCAGTGCTGGTGCTGGGCTGCTGGGCCGCGCTCGGGATCCTGCTCGTCGGAGCGAGCGCGATCCGCAAGCGCCCGGCCCGGGCTCGGGCCCGGGCCGTCTGAGCGGCGCGCTGCCCGGAGAACGAAGAACGGGGCCCCGACGACCATTCGGTCGTCGGGGCCCCGTTCCGTTCCAGGCCCGCGCTGCGGGCCTCGGCGGGTTACTTCGCGAGCTGCTGCTTGAGACGCGACGCCGCGCGTGCGCGCAGGCTCGCCTCGAGCTCCACCTTGCGGATGCGGACGACCTCGGGGGTCACCTCGACGCACTCGTCCTCGCGGGCGAACTCCAGGCACTCCTCGAGCGTCAGAACGCGCGGCGGGGTCATCGACTCGAAGGAGTCGGCCGTCGACGAACGCATGTTCGTCAGCTTCTTCTCCTTGGTGATGTTCACGTCCATGTCCTCGGAACGCGAGTTCTCACCGATGACCATACCCTCGTACACCTCTGCGGTGGGCTGCACGAAGAAGGTCATGCGCTCCTGCAGGTTGATGAGCGAGAACGGGGTGACGACGCCCGCGCGGTCGGCGACGATCGACCCGTTGTTGCGGGTGACGATGGGGCCGGCCCACTCGTCGTAGCCGTGCGAGATCGCGTTCGCGATACCGGTGCCGCGGGTCGTGGTCATGAACTCCGAGCGGAAGCCGATCAGGCCGCGCGACGGGACGATGAACTCCATGCGCACCCAGCCGGTGCCGTTGTTCACCATGTTCTCCATGCGGCCCTTGCGCGCCGCGAGCAGCTGCGTGATCGCGCCGAGGTGCTCCTCGGGGGTGTCGATCGTGAGGTGCTCGTAGGGCTCGTGGGTCTTGCCGTCGACCTGCTTCGTGACCACCTGC
Source organism: Leucobacter sp. Ag1 (assembly GCF_000980875.1). Classification (GTDB taxonomy): domain Bacteria; phylum Actinomycetota; class Actinomycetes; order Actinomycetales; family Microbacteriaceae; genus Leucobacter; species Leucobacter iarius. The sequence goes on from NZ_LAYO01000100.1 coordinate 11,309, forward strand.
GGCTTGCCGACGGTCAGCTCGAAGCCCTCACGACGCATGTTCTCGACGAGGATGGCGAGCGCGAGCTCGCCGCGGCCCTGCACCTCCCAGGCGTCGGGGCGCTCGGTGTTGAGCACGCGGAGCGAGACGTTGCCGATGAGCTCGCGATCGAGGCGGTCCTTGATCATGCGGGCGGTCAGCTTGTGGCCCTTGACCTTGCCGACGAGCGGCGAGGTGTTCGCACCGATGGTCATCGAGATGGCGGGCTCATCGACCGTGATGGTCGGCAGCGGACGCACGTCCTCGGCGTCGGCGATGGTCTCGCCGATGGTGATGTCCTCGATGCCGGCGATCGCGACGATATCGCCGGGGCCCGCCTTCTCGGCCGGGTAGCGGGTGAGCGCCTTGGTGAGCATGAGCTCGGTGATGCGCACGTTCTGGACGGTGCCGTCCTGCTTCACCCACGCGACGGTCTCGCCCTTGTGGATCCAGCCGTTGTGCACGCGGAGCAGCGCGATACGGCCGAGGAACGGCGACGAGTCGAGGTTGGTGACGTGCGCCTGCAGCGGGTGCTCGTCATCGAAGCTCGGCGCGGGGACGCGCTCGATGATGGTCTCGAACAGGGGCTCGAGATCCGGGTTGTTCGGCAGCTCGCCGTCGCCGGGACGCTCGTGCGACGCGGCGCCCGCGCGGCCCGAGAGGTAGACGGTCGGCACGTCGAGCACGGCGTCGACGTCGATGTCCGGGTGATCCTCGGAGAGGTCGGAGGCCAGGCCGAGCAGCAGGTCCTGGGCCTCGCCCTCGACCTCCTCGATGCGGGCGTCGGGACGGTCGGTCTTGTTCACCGCGAGGATCACGGGGAGGTGCGCCTCGAGCGCCTTGCGCAGCACGAAGCGGGTCTGGGGCAGCGGGCCCTCGGACGCGTCGACGAGCAGCACGACGCCGTCGACCATGGACAGCGCGCGCTCGACCTCGCCGCCGAAGTCCGCGTGACCCGGGGTGTCGACCACGTTGATGACGATGGGGCCGTTCTTCGCGTGCTCGCCCTCGTAGGAGATGGCGGTGTTCTTCGCGAGGATCGTGATGCCCTTCTCGCGCTCGAGATCGTTCGAGTCCATGACCCGATCGTCGACCTCGGCGTGCGCGTCGAAGGAGTTGGTCTGGCGCAGCATGGCGTCGACGAGCGTGGTCTTGCCGTGGTCGACGTGCGCGACGATTGCGACGTTCCGGAGGTCTTCGCGGGTGGCAAGAGCCATAAGCAGTGGTGTCCTAACGAGACGGAGAGACGGCGTCGGCGGAGCGGGATGCCGGGACATCGGAGGCACGCGAAACGTGCCGGACGTCACAAGGCCGACGTGCAATTGTAACGGATCGAGGTGAATCGCACATCACCTGCCGGATCCGCACCCAAACGCCCGGCCAACGCACAATTGACACGGATGGGAGTGAATCGCACATCACCTGCCGGATCCGCGCTCGGATGCGCGGGCGACTCAGTCGTCGACGATCACGCCGATCGGAGCCGTCTCATCGACGAGCTCGTGCCGCTGCCGCCCCTTGCCGCGCACCAGCGCGAAGTACCCGACGAGCAGCAACGCGATCCAGATGATCCCGACCACGAGCGCGGGCCGGGTGTCCTCCATCACGCCGATCATCACGATGACGAATCCGATGAAGACGATCGTCGCGATCGAGGCCGCCGGCCACAGGGGCACGGGGAACTCGCTCGGCAGGCGACCGTCGCGATCGATCTCCCGCTTCATGCGTACGTGGGCGACGAGGATCATGAGCCAGACCAGCACCGTCGCGAAGGTCGCGAGGGCGGCGATGAGGAAGAAGATCTGGTCGGGGAACAGCGCGTTCAGCACGACGCCGACGAGCAGCGCGCCGACCATGGTGACCACGGTCAGCCACGGCACTCCGGTGCGGGTGACGCGCATGAACGCCCGCGGCGCCTGCCCCTGCTCGGCGAGACCGTGCAGCATGCGCCCGGCGCCGAAGATGTCGGCGTTGATCGCCGAGAGGGCAGCGGTGATGACGACGGCATTGAGCACGTGCGCGGCACCGGTGAGGCCGAGGGTCTCGAAGATCGAGACGAACGGGCTCGCCTTGCCGTCGATCGTGTTCCACGGCTGCAGGCACATGATGATGCCGAGCGTCAGTACGTAGAAGAGCAGGATCCGGACCGGGACCGAGTTGATGGCCTTCGGGATCACGCGCTTCGGATCCTTGGCCTCGCCCGCGGTGATGCCGATCACCTCGGTGCCGCCGAACGCGAACATCACGACGGTGAAGGAGGCGAGCAGCCCCCAGACGCCGTTCGGCATGAAGCCGCCGTGGTCGACGAGATTGTGCAGGCCCGCGGCGTTCTCGGACTGCGTCGAGATGCCGAAGACGATGATCGCGATGCCACCCGCGATCATGAGGATGATCGCGACGATCTTGATGAGCGAGAACCAGAATTCGAGCTCTCCGAACACCTTGACGCTGATGAGGTTGAGCGCCGCGATGAAGAAGACGACCGCGAGCACCCAGATCCACCGCTCGACGTCGGGGAACCAGAACCCCATGTAGACGCCGAACGCGGTGACGTCGGCGAGCGCCACGACGAACATCTCGAAGGTGTAGGTCCACCCGGTGAGGAATCCGGCGAACGGCCCCACGTAGCGGGAGGCGTACTGGGCGAACGAGCCGGAGACCGGATGTCGCACGGCCATCTCGCCGAGCGCGCGCATCACCATGAACACGGCGGCGCCGCCGATCATGTAGGCGAGCAGCACCGCGGGGCCGGCGGCCTGGATCGCGCCGGCGGAGCCCATGAACAGGCCCGTACCGATGGCGGAGCCGAGCGCCATGAAGCGGATGTGCCGGGCGGTGAGGCCGCGCTTCAGCGCGGTGGGTGCGGGCGCACCCGTATCGAGCGTGGTGTCCATCTTCGGGTCCTTCGGGTCTGCGATCGGCGTGCGTCGGTCTGAGCGGAGGAGTTACCGCTGGAGGCGGTGGGCCAGGCCCACCGCGGCGTCGAGCACGCAGAGCGCCGCGAGGCGCACCGTGCGACCGTCGGCGGAGTCCGCCGTGGCGTCGATCTCGGCGAGGTCGATGCCGCGCACGCGCGGGTCCTCTGCGAAGAGCCGGGCGAAGCGTCGGAGCTCGTGCGCCTGGATGCCCCCGGGGATCGACGCGGGGCAGGCGGGCACTACCGAGCGGTCGCAGACGTCGACGTCCAGGTCGACGTGGATCGGGCCGCCTGCGGCGCCCGCGATCTCGAGCGACTCTGCGACGATATCGCGCAGCGGCCGGTCGTGGAGCTCGTCGCGGTGGATCACGGTGATGCCGAGGTCCTTCGCCCGCTGCCGGTAGGCGCGCGAGTTCGCGAAGTCGGCGATGCCGATCTGCACGATCCGGCGCGGATCGAGCCCCGCTTCGACGAGGCGGCGCACGGGCGATCCGTTGCTGCGGCCATCGCGCAGGTCGTGGTGCGCGTCGAGGGTGATGAGCCCGGCGGTGCCGAGTTCGTCACCGTACACGCCGAGCGCGGCCGGCACCGTGAGCGAGTTGTCGCCGCCGAGCGCGACGACGAGCTGCGCCCGGCGCGCGAGCTCGGCGACCGCCTCGGTCGCTGCGCGCTCCCCCGCCTCGGAATCGGGGTCGTGCAGATCCCCCGCGTCGACGATGCGCAGAGCCTCCTCGAGGATCAGCTCCGCCTCGTCTCCCCGCGCGCCCGGCGCGCCCTCGGTCACCGCGTGGCCGGAGTAGCGGCGCAGCGCCGCCCGGATCGCCGCCGGCGTCTCGTGCGCGTTGGTCGGCGAGAGCGAGGTCTGCGACACCGGGATCCCGACGAGGGCGAGGTCGACCTCCTGACCGGAGTCGGCGGGCCAGCCTCCCGTTCGCGGCCAGGCCGGGTCGACGGAGAGGCCGGCGGCTGCGGCCGTCTCGAATCCCTTCGGATCGACGGCGGGACGCGCGGCGAGGGCGCGGGCTGCGGTGATGGCGTCAGTGCTCATGGGGCGACCGTAGCAAGATTCGACGGCGGGTTCGGAGGGTGCGATCGCGGAGCCCGTCCGGGATACCGGACGGTTCGCGGGCGCACGCCCTGCCGCCGGGGCCGCGCGTGCGGTGGGATCGAAACCATGAACACCACTGCACCCGTGATCCTCGGCGAGGCCTCCCTGACCATCGCCGACGTCGTCTCCGTCGCCCGCAAGGACGCCCGCGTCGAGATCGGCGCCGGCGCCCTCGAACGCATCGCCGCCAGCCGCCAGGTCATCGAGGACCTCGCGAACGACACCCGCCCCCACTACGGCGTCTCGACCGGCTTCGGCGCGCTCGCCAAGGTCCAGATCCCCGTCGAGAAGCGCCAGCAGCTGCAGCGCAGCCTCATCCGCTCGCACGCGGCCGGAACCGGCGCCGAGGTCGAGCGCGAGGTCGTCCGCGCGCTCATGCTGCTCCGCCTCAACACCCTCGCCTCGGGCCGCACCGGTGTGCGCCCCGTCGTCGCCGAGACCTACGCCGCGATCCTCAACGCGGGCATCACCCCCGTCGTGCACGAGTACGGCTCGCTCGGCTGCTCGGGCGACCTCAGCCCCCTCGCCCACTGCGCGCTCACGCTGCTCGGCGAGGGCGACGTGCGCGTCTCGCAGGATCCCCACGACGCCCCGATCCCCGCGGCCGAGGCCCTCGCCGCGGCCGGGATCGAGCCGATCTCGCTCGTCGAGAAGGAGGGCCTCGCCCTCATCAACGGCACCGACGGCATGCTGGGCATGCTCAGCCTCGCGCTCACCGACCTCGCCGATCTGCTCCGCATCGCCGACGTCGCCGCGGCAGCATCGGTCGAGGCCCTCACCGGCACCGACGCCGTGTTCGCCGCCGACCTGCACGCGCTGCGCCCGCACCCGGGTCAGGCCGCCGCCGCCGCCAACATGGCCGCGGTGCTCGCGGAGTCGCACCTGATCCAGCGCCCGCAGGAGGGCGTGTTCACCCGTGTGCAGGACGCGTACTCGCTGCGCTGCGCCCCGCAGGTGCACGGCGCCGCCCGCGACACCGCCGCGTACGCGGCGCAGGTCGCATCGATCGAGCTGCGCTCGGCGGTCGACAACCCGGTCGTGCTGCCCGACGGCCGTGTCGAGTCGAACGGCAACTTCCACGGCGCACCCGTCGCGTACGTGCTCGACTTCCTCGCGATCGCCGTCGCCGACCTCGCGTCGATCAGCGAGCGCCGTACCGACCGGTTCCTCGACGTGTCGCGCAACCACGGGCTGCCCCCGTTCCTCGCGGCCGACGCCGGCCTCGACTCGGGCCTCATGATCGCCCAGTACACCGCGGCCGGCATCGTGTCGGAGCTGAAGCGGCTCGCCGCCCCGGCCTCGGTCGACTCGATCCCGTCCTCGGCCATGCAGGAGGATCACGTGTCGATGGGCTGGGCCGCCGGACGCAAGCTGCGTCGCTCGATCGACGGCCTCGGCCGCGTGCTCGCCATCGAGCTGCTCACCTCGACCCGCGCACTCGATTTCCGCGCCGCCCAGCCCGAGCACGGCGCCCCGGCGCCCGCCACGGCCGCGGTGCACGCCCTGTTCCGCACCGAGATCTCGGCGCCCGACACCGATTCGTTCCTGTCGCCGACCATCACTGCGGCGCACCGCTTCGTCGAGAGCGGTGCCGTGCTCGACGCGGTCGAGAGCGCACTCGGCGCGCCGCTCGCCTGAGCCCGCGCCTCTGCGGGCAGACTGTCCGCAGAGGCACCGGTGCGGGGAGACCCGCTCGATGCTCGGTGGCCCCGTCAGACGCGGGGCCGCCGGAACGGTGCCGCGCGCCGGGGGTCCGCACTGGGGGAACAGTGATTGAGAGGACGAACGATGTCTGACGACTCGCCGAAGGTTCCCGCCGCGGACCAGACCCTGCGGATCCTGAGCCTGCTCGCGAGCTCGCGCGGCCCCATGGCCGCGAGCATGATCGCGACGCAGCTCGGCCTGCCGCGATCCACCGTCTACCACCTGCTGGCCACGCTGCAGGAGCACGGCTTCGTCATGCACCTGCCCGAGGAGCGCCGCTACGGACTCGGCCTCGCCGCCGTCGAGCTGAGCTCGGCCTACGCGCGGCAGGAACCCCTCACGCGGATCGGGCGCCCCCTGCTCGCCGGCCTCGTCGACCGGCTCGGCATGAGCGGCCACCTCGCGGTGCCGCACGGCCGCGACGTGCTCTACGTGATCGAAGAGCGCGCGCCGGGATCCCCGCCCCTCATCACCGACGTCGATGTGCGCCTGCCCCTGCAGCTCACCGCGAGCGGGCGGGCGATCCTCGCCGCCCTGCCGAAGGCGCAGGTGCGCGCGCTCTTCCCGGATCGGGAGTCGTTCGTGCACCGCCACGAGGACCTCGAGGGCATCGACCGCTACTCGCGTCTCCGCACCGTGCTCGACGACACGAGCACCCGCGGCTACGCGCTCGAGCGCGGCTCGGTCACCGCGGGCCTCGCCTCGGTCGGCGTGCCCGTGCTCGACCACCGCGGCTGGCCGGTGGCCGCCATCGCGGTCACCTTCTCGGAATCGCGCGTGCCCGACGACGCGTACCCCGGCCTCGCGGCGGAGGTGCGCCGCACGGCCGAGACCCTCTCGACCCGCATCCACGGGCGCAGCGCGCGGGTGTAGCGCCCGAGCGCGAGCGCGGCACAGGCACGGGTGCAGCCGCAACCCCGACGAGGGGCACCTCGTTGAAGAACACCCGTCGAGCGGAAGAACCGCTTCAGCGCGAGCGGCTCCCACGGGGCGCGATCGCGCGCAGCGCGCCGAGGATCGCCGCGAGGTCCACGACCTCCTGCAGCCAGGCGCCGAGCAGCGCGGGCAGGAAGCCGAATGCCGCGACCAGCATCAGAGCGACGCTCATGACGATGCCCAGCCAGATGCTCTGCATCGCGATCCGCACCGTGTCCCGGCCGATCCGCACCGCGTCGGCGACGCCCGAGATCCGATCGAAGCGGTTGACCACGTCGGCGGACTCGCTCGCCGCGGTCGCGCCGCGCGCGCCCATCGCGAAGCCGACGTCCGCGGCTGCCAGCACCGGTGCGTCGTTCAAGCCGTCGCCGACCATCAGCAGGGGTCGCGGCTGCACGTGCGCCACGATCTCGACCTTGTCGGCGGGATGGCATTCGGCGTGCACCTCGTCGATGCCGAGGCGCTCCCCGATCGGTCGAGCCGTCGCGGCGACGTCGCCCGTCACGATGAGCATCCGCTCGACCCCGAGCGAGCGCAGTTCGGCGAGCGTCTCGGGCGCCTCGTCGCGCAGCCGATCGCGCATCACGATCGCCCCCGCGAATCGGTCGTCCAGCGCCGTGTAGATGGCGAGCTCGCCGGGCGCCAGGTCGACCCGCGCCAGGTCGGCCGCGGTTTCGGCGACCCATGCCGGCTTTCCGACCCGGACGACGGCCCCGGGCCGAGCGGCACCGGCCCCGCCCGCGGCGGCTCCCACCGCGGCGAGCTCGGCGGCCACCCCGTTGGTCGCGCTCTCCGAGGCCTCCTCGACGGCGAGCACGGCGAGCCCTCGGGCCTTCGCCGCATCGACCACCGCACCCGCGAGCACGTGCGACGAGTACACCTCGGCCGCCGCCGCGAGCTGCAGCACGTCGTCCTCGGTGAATCCCGGGGCGGCCACGACGCGCTGGAGCTGCGGCCGTCCGGTGGTGAGCGTACCCGTCTTGTCGAAGGCCGCGGACCGCACGCGCGCCAGCTGCTCCAGCGTGCCGCCGCCCTTCACGATGAGGCCCGACTTCGCGGCCCGGCTCATCCCGCCGAGGAACGCGACCGGAGCCGCGATCAGCAGCGGGCACGGTGTCGCCACGACGAGCACCTCGGCGAAGCGCACGGCCTCGCCGCTGACGGCCCAGGCGATGCCCGCGATGGCGAGCGACAGCACGGTGAAGGGCACGGCGTACCGGTCGGCCAGCCGCACGGTACGGGAGCGGCTCTGCTGCGCCTCGGAGACGAGCGCCACGATCTGCTGGTACTGGCTGTCGGCGGCGAGCGCCGAAGCCCGCATCCGAACCGCCGCGGCACCGTTCACGACGCCGCTCGCGATCTTCTCGCCGGATCGCCGCTCGACCGGGAGGCTCTCGCCGGTGAGGGACGACTCGTCGAACTGGGCGGAGGGGTCGAGCAGCACCGCGTCGACGGGTACGAGCTCGCCCGGACGCACGAGCAGCACGTCGCCGATCGCGATGTCGGAGATGTCGACGGTGTCGAGGCGTTCCCCGCCCGTCGCGTCCGGGTCCGGGTGCACGCGGGTGGCCTGCCGGGGCGCGCGCTGCAGCAGCGCGGTGAGCTCGCGCTTGGAGCGGTTCTCGGCGTAGTCCTCGAGCGCTTCACCGCCCGTGAGCATGAGCACGACGACGAGCGCCGCCCACGGCTCGCCGACCAGTACCGCGGCGACGATGGCCGTGACCGCGAGGATGTCGAGCCCCGCTTTGCCGCCGATCAGCGACCGGATCATGCCGACCGCCTGCCAGGCCGCGATGAGCAGCGCGTAGACGCCGACGAGGATCGGCGCCGCCGCTCTGGCCGGTGTGGCGAGGAGCACCAGGCCCACCGCGGCGACGAGCAGGGTGGTCGCGACCATCGGGTAGGCGCGCAGCGCGCGCTTCAGAGCCGTCATGGCTCCATTCTGCCCGGGCGACGGGCCCGGCCTCAGACCTCGCGGATCCCGGCGCGCCAGACCGCAGCGGTGAGCGGCATGCCCGGCCGGTAGGCCAAGTGGGTGACGGAGGGGGCCTCGAGCAGTTGCAGGTCGGCGCGGGCACCAACCCGGATCGCACCGACCGCGGGCTGCGCGGCGCCCCGGGGATCGATCCAGCCGTCCTCGTGCATGCCGAGGGCGAGCGCACCGCCGAAGGTCGCCGCGCGCACGGCTTCCTGGATCGTGAGGCCCATCTGCAGCACGGCGGTCGCGACGCAGAAGCCCATCGAGCTCGTGTAGGAGGTTCCCGGGTTGCAGTTCGACGCGATCGCGAGCTGCGCGCCCGCGTCGAGGAGGCGGCGGGCCGGCGCCAACGGCATCCGCGTCGACAGGTCGCACGCCGGCAGGACCGTCGCGACGGTGCCTCGTCGACCGGTGCCCCCCGCCCATTCGTCCCACGACGAGGCGAGGGCATCGATGTCGTCGTCCGACAGGAAGCCGAGGTGGTCGACGCTCAGGGAGGCATGCTCCACCGCGAGCCGCGCGCCGGGGCCGTGCCCCAACTGGTTGCCGTGCACGCGCGTCGCGAGGCCGTGCGCGGCCGCGGCCTCGAGCACCCGGGCCGACGCGGCCGCGTCGAACGCTCCGGTCTCGCAGAACACGTCGACGGCGCTCACGTGCGGGGCGACGGCGTCGAGCATCGGGCCGGCGACGAGGTCGAGGTACTCCCCCGGATCCGCGCCCGACGGCACCACGTGCGCGCCGAGGAACGTGACCGCGTCGACGACGTCGCTCGCGACCGTCGCCGAGCGCAGTTCGTCCTCGACGGTGAGACCGTAGCCGGTCTTCGTCTCCATCGTCGTGGTGCCCCAGCGGCGGGCCTCCCCGACGAGCCGCTCGAGGTTCGCGCGCAGCTCGGCATCCGTCGCGGCCCGGGTCGCCCCGACGGTCACGTTGATGCCTCCCGCGGCGTAGGATTCGCCGGCCATGCGCGCTTCGAACTCGGCCGTGCGGTCGCCCGCGAACACCATGTGCGTGTGCGAATCGACCCAGCCCGGCAGCACCGCTCGCCCGGCTGCGTCGAAGTGCTCGTCGGCCGCCGGCGCGGTCGCCGACGCTCCCACCCAGGCGATCCGATCCCCCTCGATCACCACGGCGGCGTCGCGCAGGCGACCGCCATCCGAGTCGTCGTTGGTCGTCAGTTCGCCGATGTTGTCGATCAGCAGGGTGTTGCTCATGGGATCACTCTCTCAGGTGTGCGGCCGATGATCCTGCGACTCGCAAGCTCGCGCAGGATGACGAATCCCCGTCATCCTGCGCGACGGAGGAGTCGCAGGATCTCGGCGCTCGGCCGGGATCCTGCGACTCGTTCCTCTCGCAGGACGACGAGGGTCTCGCGCAGGATGGCGAAGGCGCGGCCTACCAGGCGCGGTCGTGGTTGCGGATGGTCGGCTTGACCGGCACCCGCACACCGCGCTCGTCGGCGACCTCGGCCGCGCGCTCGTAGCCGGCGTCCACGTGACGGATCACGCCCATGCCCGGGTCGTTGGTCAGCAGGCGCTCGAGCTTCTCGGCGGCGAGCTCCGTGCCGTCGGCCACCGACACCTGGCCGGTGTGGATCGAACGACCGATGCCGACGCCGCCGCCGTGGTGGATCGATACCCAGGTCGCGCCCGAGGAGGTCGCGGTGAGCGCGTTGAGCAGCGGCCAGTCGGCGATCGCGTCGGAGCCGTCGGCCATGGCCTCGGTCTCGCGGTAGGGCGATGCGACGGAGCCCGAGTCGAGGTGGTCGCGCCCGATCACGATCGGGGCCTTGACCTTGCCCTCGGCGACGAGCTTGTTGAACAGCAGGCCGGCCTGGTGGCGCTCGCCGTAGCCGAGCCAGCAGATGCGTGCGGGCAGGCCCTCGAACTCGACCCGCTCGGCGGCGGCGTCGAGCCAGTTGTGCAGGTGGGTGTTCTCGGGGAACAGCTCCTTGAGCGCCGCGTCGGTGACCGCGATGTCCTCGGGATCGCCCGAGAGGGCGGCCCAGCGGAACGGGCCGAGGCCCTCGCAGAACAGCGGGCGGATGTACGCCGGGACGAAGCCGGGGAACTCGAACGCGCGGTCGTAGCCGCCCTTGCGCGCCTCGTCGCGGATCGAGTTGCCGTAGTCGAACACCTCGGCGCCCGCATCCTCGAACTCGACCATGGCACGCACGTGGGCGGCCATGGCGGCCTGCGCGTCCTTCGTGAACTGCTCGGGATCGGCCTCGGCGCGCTCGAGGCGCTCCTCGACCGTGTAGCCGATCGGCAGGTAGGAGAGCGGGTCGTGCGCCGAGGTCTGGTCGGTCACGAGGTCGATCGTGACCTCGCCCGCCCGGTGGCGGCGCAGGATCTCGGGGAACACCTCCGCGGCATTGCCGACGAGCCCGACGGACCAGCCGCGCTTCTCGTCCTTCGCCTGCTGCACCTTGGCGAGCGCCTCGTCGATGTCCTCGACGACCTCGTCGAGGTAGCGCTTGCCCGCGCGCCGGTCGAGGCGGGTCTTGTCGACGTCGACGATGAGGCAGGCGCCGTCGTTCAGGGTGACGGCGAGCGGCTGCGCGCCGCCCATGCCGCCGCAGCCGCCGGTGAGGGTGATGGTGCCCGCGAGCGAGCCCTTGCCCTCGCCGGTCTCGATGCGCTTCTGGCCCTGGAGCTTGCGTCCCGCGGCGGCGAAGGTCTCGTAAGTGCCCTGGAGGATGCCCTGGGTGCCGATGTAGATCCAGGACCCGGCGGTCATCTGGCCGTACATCATGAGGCCCTCGGCCTCGAGCTTGCGGAACTCGGGCCAGGTCGCCCAGTCGCCGACGAGGTTGGAGTTGGCGATGAGCACGCGGGGCGCCCACTTGTTGGTGCGGAAGACGCCGACCGGCTTGCCCGACTGCACGAGCAGGGTCTCGTCCTCCTCCAGGTCGCGCAGGGTCTCGGTGATGGCGTCGTACGCCTCCCAGCTGCGGGCGGCGCGGCCGGTGCCGCCGTAGACGACGAGGTCGTCGGGACGCTCGGCGACCTCGGGGTCGAGGTTGTTCATGAGCATGCGCAGCGGGGCCTCCGTCTGCCAGCTCTTGGCCGAGATCTCGGTGCCGCGCGGGGCGCGGACGGGGCGGGCGCCGGGAAGAGCCATGATCGGTCCTTTCGCAGGGGTCTGTGGTGAGGGATCCGCGGAGCGGATCCTGCGGCCGAGCGGCGTCGCTCCGGCCAGCAGTGCTCCCATTCCATCCCCTCCGGAGGCCCGCAACAACGCGACCCCCGCCACCATCGTCCGGGATACCGGACAAACGGGGCGGGGGTCGCGCTGGGACGCTCGATGCGGACCGGGCCTAGGCCCCCGGCACCTCCCGCGTGCGCCGGGCGGCCTCGCGCCGCACGGCCTGCTCCGCCGGATCCGGTACGGGCAGCGACGCCAGCAGCCGCTGCGTGTAGGGATGCGTCGGCGCCCGGAGCACCTCGGCGCAGCTGCCGACCTCCACGAGCTCGCCGTGGTACAGCACGCCGACCCGGTCGGCCAGCGCATCCACCACCGCGAGATCGTGCGTGATGAACAGCGATGCGAAGCCGAGTTCGCGCTGCAGCTCGGCGAACAGTTCGAGCACGCGCGCCTGCACCGACACGTCGAGCGCCGAGGTCGGCTCGTCGGCGATCAGCAGCTTCGGATCGAGCGCGAGTCCGCGCGCGAGCGAGGCGCGCTGACGCTGACCGCCCGAGAGCTCGTGCGGGAACCGGTCGCCGTAGCTGCGCGGCAGCTGCACCGCTTCGAGCAGCTCGTCGACGCGCTTCCGCGCCGCCGCGGGGTTCCGCGCGATGCGGTGCACCACGAGCGGTTCGGCGACGTTGTCGGCGATGGTCAGCAGCGGGTTGAAGCTCGACGCCGGATCCTGGAACACGAACCCGATGTCGCGGCGGGCCGCGCGGAATCTGCGCTCCTTCAAGCCCACCATCTCGTGCCCGAGCACCCGCAGCGATCCACCGGTCGCCGCGGTGAGCCCCGCGATGGCGCGGCCGATGGTCGACTTGCCCGATCCCGATTCGCCGACGAGGCTGTAGACCTCGCCCGCCGCGATCTCGAAGTCGACCCCGCGGACGGCCAGGAATCCCGGCCGACCGAGCCGACCCGGGTACTGGATCTCCAGGCCCTGAGCGGCCACGAGCACCTCTCCGCGGGCGGATCCCGCAGCGGAGTCGCCGTCGGGAACCGCATCGCGGGCTCGGGTCCGGATGCTCCGGTCGCCGAGCCGCAGCACCGCGCCGAGCAGATCCTTCGTGTACTGCTCACGCGGATTCGCGAAGAGCTCCGCCACCGGCGCCTGCTCCACGAGCTCGCCCTGGTACATCACCGCGACGTCGTCGGCCAGATCGGCCACGACCCCCATGTTGTGGGTGATGAGCAGGATCGCGATGCCGAAGTCGTCGCGCAGCTTCCGCAGCAGGTCGAGGATCTCGGCCTGCACCGTCACGTCGAGAGCGGTGGTCGGTTCGTCGGCGACGATGAGCCCGGGGTTCAGCGAGAGCGCCATCGCGATCATGACGCGCTGCTTCTGCCCGCCCGACAGCTGGTGCGGGTAATAGTCCACCCGCTCCTCGGGGTCCGGGATCCCGACGCGGCCGAGCACCTCGATCGCCCGGGCGCGCGCCTCCTTCTTCGAGAGCTTCTCGTGGGCCCGCAGGCCCTCGGCGATCTGCCACCCGATCGTGAAGACCGGATTGAGCGCCGTCGAGGCCTCCTGGAACACCATCGCGACGTCGCGTCCGCGCACGGCGCGCAGCTGCTCGTCGGACAGCCGCAGGATCTCGTTCGATCCCGAGCCGTCGCGGGTGCGCAGCACGACCGCGCCCTGCGACACCGCGGTCTCGGGCAGCAGCCCGAGCACGGTCCGTGCGGTCACGGTCTTGCCGGATCCCGACTCGCCGACGACCGCGAGCACGCGGCCGGGCGAGATCGACAGCGAGACGCCGTCGACGGCCCGCACCGGGCCGTGGTCGGTCGCGAACGTGACGCCCAGATCCTGGATCTCGAGCACTGCTCCGGCACTGTTCCGCGTCGTCGCGCTCATCGTTCGCCCCCTTCGTCCGCAGTGGTTCCATCGGGGGCCGCGGCTCCGGCCGCACCCCGAACCGGCTCGGCCGCGAGCAGCGCGCCGACCGAGGTCGCTGCGACCGCACCGCTGCCGGCCTTCACCCGGCGGCGGCTGCGCAGCCGCGGATCGGCGAGATCGTTGAGGCTCTCGCCCGCGAGCGTCAGGCCGAGCACGATCAGCACGATCGCGAGGCCCGGCCACAGGCTCGTCCACCAGACCCCGTTCGACACGTCGTTCACGGCCTTGTTCAGGTCGTAGCCCCACTCGGCCGCGGAGTTCGGCTCGATGCCGAAGCCCAGGAAGCCGAGGCCCGCGAGGGTCAGGATCGCCTCCGAAGCGTTCAGGGTGAACACGAGCGGCAGCGAACGCGTGGAGTTGCGCATCACATGCGTGAACATGATCCGCCAGCGGCTCGCGCCGACGACGCGCGCCGATTCGACGAAGGCCTCGGCCTTGACGCGGACGACCTCACTGCGCACCACCCGGAAGTACTGCGGGATGAACACCACGGTGATCGACAGCGCGGCCGACCAGATGCCGCCCCACAGGCTCGACTGCCCGCCGGAGATCACGATCGACATGACGATCGCCAGCAGCAGCGACGGGAACGCGTAGATCGCGTCGGTGACGACCGTGAGCACGCGGTCGAGCGCTCCGCCGATGTAGCCCGAGACGAGACCGAGCAGCGTACCGACGAAGATCGAGCTGAGCACCGCGATCACGATGACCAGCAGCGCCGTGCGCGAACCCCAGATGACACGCGACAGCACGTCGTAGCCCGCCACCGTGGTCCCGAAGAGGTGCGTCGACGACGGCGCCTCGAGGGAGCCGAAATCGCCGCTCGGCCCGGACAACTGGTTGAAGCCGAACGGGGCGATGAGCGGGGCGAGCGCCGCGAGCACGATGAACGCGGCGACGATCGCGAGACCGGTCACCAGCATCCCCCGCTGCAGACCGACGCTCTGGCGCAGCTGCTTGATGATCGGCCAGGTGCGCCAGCCGCGGTCCTTGCTGCTGGGACGGGGCGCGGTCAGGATTGCTTCCGTCGTCATCTCAGTACCTCACTCGCGGATCGATGAGCGCGGCGATGATGTCGACCACGAAGTTGCTCAGTGCGACGATCACGGCCAGCAGCGCCACGATCCCCTGCACCGCGATGAAGTCGCGCGCGCTCAGATAGTGGGCCAGCTGGAATCCGAGCCCCTTCCACTCGAAGGTGCTCTCGGTGAGCACCGCGCCGCCCAGCAGCATCGCGATCTGCAGCCCGATCACCGTGATGATCGGGATCAGCGCCGGACGGTAGGCGTGCTTGGTGACGAGCCGGAACTCCCGCACGCCGCGCGAGCGGCCCGATTCGATGTACTCCCTGCCGAGCGTGCCGATCATGTTCGTGCGCACGAGCCGCAGGAACACGCCCGCGGTCATGAGTCCGAGCGTGAGGGCGGGCAGGATCGCGTGCGCGAGCACGTCGCCGACCGCGGCCGGATCGCCGAGCCGAAGGGCGTCGATCAGGTAGATGCCGCTCGGATCCGGCAGCAGCGAGATCTGCAGCTCGGTGCCGACCGAGGCGCGGCCGCTCGTCGGAAGCCAACCGAGCCAGACGCCGAAGATGAGCTTCATCAGCAGACCGGAGAAGAACACCGGGGTGGCGTAGGTGAAGATCGCGAACACGCGCAGGCCGGCATCGGGGGCCCGATCCCGGTAGTGGGCCGCGAGCATGCCGAGCGGGATGCCGACGATGAACGCCACGATGAGCGTGTAGATCGCGAGCTCGAGGGTCGCGGCGCCGTAGGTGAGCATGACCTCGGTGACCGGCAGCTTGTCGCTGATGGTGGTGCCGAAGTCGCCCGTGAAGATACGGCCCAGGTACTCGAAGTACTGCACGAGGATCGGCCGGTCGTAGCCGGCCTCGTGGATCCGCTTCGCGAGTTCGTCGGGCGGCAGTTTGCCGCCCATCGAAGTGGTGATCGGGTCGCCGATGGTCCGCATGAGCAGGAACACCATCGTGACCAGGATGAACACGGTGGGGATGATGAGAATCGCCCGCCAGGCGATGTACCGGCCGAGGCCGCCTCCCCCGCCGCGGGGCTTCTTCGGACCGGGGCCCTTGCCGGGTCCCGGTGACGCGGCCTCGGCCGCGGGAGCGTTGAGCGTCGTCATGAACGAAATCGCTGTTTCAGTGCTGCGCAGATGCGTCCGCCACGCCCGAAGAGCGGAGCCGCACCGATCCGATGCTGCTCCGCTCTCCGTGCACGGCCGTCGACTACTTCTTCGTCAGCGTTCCCAGACGGAACTTGAACGAGGCATCGAGGGTGACGCCCTCGACACCGTCGACGGTCACTGCGACCTGGTCACCCTGCAGCAGCGGGATGATCGGGGCGTCCTTGGCCACGAGATCCTGGATCTGCTCGATGTCCTTGGTCCGCTCGGCCTTGTCGGTGACCGCGCGCTGCTTCTTGATGAGCGCGTCGACCTCCTCATTCGCGTAGTGGTTGTTCGTGAAGCCGCCGCCCTTGGTGAAGAACGGGCTCAGGTAGTTGTCCGCATCGGAGAAATCGGGGAACCAGCCGAGCTGGAACACCGGGTAGACGTCCTTCGGGAAGTCGGCGCTGTACTGGCCCCACTCGGTCGACTGCAGGTCGACCTTGAACACGCCGTCGGCTTCGAGCTGCTGCTTGACGAGCGCGTACTCCTCGGAGGACTTGTCGCCGTAGTGGTCGGGGTTGTACTGCAGCTTCAGCGTGACCGGCATCTGCACGCCGGCGTCCGTGAGCGCCTTCTTGGCGGCGGCGGCGTCGGGGCCGCCCTTCTTGTCGCCGTACTCGCCCTTGAAGGACTCGGTGGCGCCCGTGAAGCCCTGCGCGACCTGGCTGTAGAGCGGGCTGAAGGTGCCCTCGTAGACCTGCTTGGCGATCTTCTCGCGATCGACGAGATCGGCCGCGGCCTGGCGAACCGCGAGCGCCTTCTTCGGATCGGCCTCCGGCGTCTTCGAGCCGAAGGGCTGGGTCTCGAAGTTGAAGACGATGTAGCGGATCGCACCGCCGGGGCCCTGCACGATCTTCAGGCCCTTGGTGTTCCGGAACTTCGCGATGTCGGCCGCAGGCAGGCTGCGGAAGGCCACGTCGATGGCCTTCGTCTGGATGGCCTGGCTGAGGTTCGGCTCCTTGGCGAAGTACTTGACGTTCACGCTGGCGGTCTTCGGCTTGCCCCACATGCCCTGGTAGCCGTCATAGGCCTTGTAGGAGGCGAGCTCGTTCTTCTTGAACGCCTCGAGCGTGTACTGGCCGGCGAAGGCCTTGCCCTTGACGATCTCGTCATCGCTCGCGAGCTTGTCGGCCGGGAAGACCTCTTCGTCGACGATCGGGGCCGCCGGAGTGGAGAGGATCTGCGGGAAGGTCTGGTCGTTGCCCTCCTTGAGGTGGAACACGACCGTCTCCGGATCCTTCGCGTCCACGCTGGCGATGTTCGCGAGCAGGCTCGACGGGCCGCTGGGATCGGCGATCTTGACCTGGCGGTCGAAGGTGAACTTCACGTCCGAGCTCGTGAGATCGTGCCCGTTCGCGAATTTGAGCCCCTTCTTCAGCTTCACCGTGTACTCGGTCGGCGACGTGAACTCTGCCGAGGTCGCGATGTCGGGCTCCACCTCGGACTTGCCGATCGGGTGGTTCATCAGCATCGGGAAGACGTTCGTCATCACCGCGAACGAGCCGTTGTCGTACGAGCCTGCCGGGTCGAGCGCGGTCACGACGTCGGTCGTGCCCACCGTGATCGATCCGCTGCCGGTGCCACCGCCGCCAGTGCCACCGCCCTGTGCGCAACCGGTGAGCAGCAGGGCTCCCGTGGCCACGAGCGCGATTGCGCCAGTTCCAGTCCGTGAAAGTTTCACTCTTGCTCCATTACATGAGTTAGGTCCGCATTCACGTCGACGCATCGATGCGGCGACGTTTCCACGCGGAGAGACAGCCCGATCATAGCGATCCGTCTCCGCTCTCGCGAACCGCGTTGTCGCAATCGTGACAACTTCGGTACCCGGATACGGCAGCGGGGCGGGATCCCGAAGGATCCCGCCCCGCTGCCGCGTCGGTGTGCCGGTCAGAAACCGCCGAGGCTGCCGTCCGTGCTGTGGCGGGCGGCCTCCCCCATCGCGGCATCAGCGGGAGCGCTCCGCTCAGGAGCCGGGTCCTGGTGCGGGACGTAGTCCTCGTTCGCGGTGGGCTCGACGCCGAGTTCGATGCTGGCGCCCGGGATCGCCGCCAGCAGGTTCCTGGTGTACTCCTGCTGCGGGTTCTCGAACACCTCGTCGGTGGTCGCCTGCTCCACGATCTTGCCCTGCTGCATCACGCACACGCGATCCGCGATCAGGCGCACGACCGCGAGGTCGTGCGTGATGAACAGGTAGGTCAGCCCCAGGTCGCGCTGCAGCTCGGCGAGCAGATCGAGGATCTGCGCCTGCACCAGCACGTCGAGCGCCGACACGGCCTCGTCGAGCACGAGGATGTCGGGCTTGAGCGCCAGGCCGCGGGCGACCGCGACGCGCTGCCGCTGACCGCCCGAGAGCTCGTTCGGGTAGCGGGTCGCGACCTCGCGCGGCAGCGAGACCTGATCGAGCAGCTCGTACATGCGCGCCTTGCGGCTCGCCGCATCGCCCACGTTGTGGATCTTCAGCGGCTCCATGATCGTGTTGCCGATGTTGTACAGCGGGTCGAGCGAGCCGTACGGATCCTGGAACACGGGCTGCAGCGTGCGCCGCAGGTTGAACAGCTCGCGGCCGTTCAGCTTCGACGTGTCGCGGCCCTCGATCTTGATCGTTCCGGCGGTCGCGTCCTCGAGCTGCAGCACCATCTTCGCGATCGTCGACTTGCCCGAACCGGACTCGCCCACCAGCGCGAGCGTCTCGCCCCGGTTGATCGTGAAGGTCGCATTGTCGACCGCGACGAAGTCCTCGGAGCCGAAGTTGCCCTTGCGCAGCTTGTAGACCTTGCGCAGGCCCTCGACCTCGATCAGCGGCTCGCCGATCTTGCGCTCCGTGCTCTCGGCCAGCGCCGCGACGTCGAACGTCGAGGTGGGGGCCGCGGGCAGGCTCGCGTCGGCACCGATGCGACGCGATGCGAGGCTCGGAGCCGCGGACACCAGTCGACGGGTGTAGGGGTGCTGCGGGTTCTGCAGGATCTCGCGGCTCGGGCCCGACTCGACGATGTTGCCCTTGTACATCACGATGAGCTTCTCCGCGCGCTCGGCTGCGAGGCCGAGGTCGTGCGTGATGAAGACCACGGCGGTGCCGAGCTCCTTCGTGAGCGTCTCGAGGTGGTTCAGCACCACGCGCTGCACGGTCACGTCGAGCGCCGAGGTGGGCTCGTCCGCGATCAGCAGTTCGGGGTTCGCGGCCAGACCGATACCGATCAGCGCGCGCTGCTTCATGCCGCCCGAGAACTGGTGCGGGTACTGCTTCATGCGCTGCTCGGCGTTCTGCAGGCCGGCCTGCTCGAGCACCTCGACGGCGCGCGCGTGCACGGCCTTCTTGCCCGAGGCGAGCCCGTTCGCACGGATCGCCTCCTCGACCTGGAAGCCGACCGACCACACCGGGTTCAGGTTCGACATCGGGTCCTGCGGCACGAGACCGATCTCGCGACCGCGGATCGACTCCATCTCCTTGCGACCGATGCCGACGAGCTCGCGCCCGTTCCACTGCACCGAGCCGCCGGTCACCTTGCCGGTGCCGGGCAGCAGGTTGATAACCGCGTGCATGGTGGTCGACTTGCCGGAACCGGACTCGCCGACGATCGCGACGGTCTCGCCGGGGTAGACGTCGAAGCCGACGCCGTGCAGCACCTCGTTCTGCTTCTTCTTCGTGCCGAACGCGACCTTGAGGTCGCGCACGCTGAGGATCGGCTGCTGCTCGCTCATCGCTGCGCCCTCGCCTTCGGGTCGAGCGCGTCGCGCAGGAGCTCGCCGAGCAGGATGAAGGCGAGCACCGTGAGCGACAGCGCGATGGACGGGTAGATGAGGTTCATCGGTGCGGTGCGGAGGTCGCCCTGAGCCGCCGCGATGTCGTTGCCCCAGGACATGACGTCGGAGCCGAGGCCGACGCCCAGGAACGACAGCACCGCTTCGGCGACGATCGAAGCCGCGAGCGAGAGCGTCGAGACGACGATCATCGGAGCCATCGAGTTCGGCAGCACGTGGCGCCACAGGGTCGTCCACGGACCGAGTCCCTGCGCCTTGGACGCGGTGACGTAGTCGGCCGGCTTCACGCGCAGCACCTCGGCGCGCAGCACGCGCGCGCTCGACGCCCAGGCGAACAGGCCGATGGCGAGCGAGATGGTCCAGATGTTGCGGTACTCCTTGAACATGCCCATGACGAGGACCGCCGCGAGGATGTAGGGGATCGAGAAGAAGATGTCGCCGATGCGCGAGAGCACGCCGTCGACCCAGCCGCCGAAGAAGCCGGCGATCGCGCCCATGATCGTGCCGAGCACGAAGATGAGCAGCGTCGAGATGAGCCCCACCGACACGGAGGTCGAGGTGCCGTGGACGACGCGCGAGTAGATGTCGCAGCCCTGCTTGGTGAAGCCGAACGGGTGGCCCGCGGTGGGGCCGGTGTTGCTCATCGACAGGTCGCACTTGGTGGGCGAGAAGGAGGTGAACAGCTGCGGGAAGAACGCTGCGGCGAGCACCACGGCGAGGAGGGCGACCGACACGTAGAACATCGGGCGCTTGCGGATGTCGCGCCACGCGTCGATCCAGAGGCCGGAGCGGCGCTCGTCGAGCTTGGGCGCGTCGACCGCGGCGACCGGAGTCTCGTCGACCGGGGCGACGAAGTGTTCGAGCTTCGGGTTCGTGGACTCAGGCATAACGGATCCTCGGGTCGAGCACGGCGTAGAGCAGGTCAACGAAGAGGTTGACGAAGAGGTAGATCAGCACCATCACGGTGACGAACGAGACCACGGTGGTGTTCTCGCCCAGGCGGATCGAGCGGAACAGCGTGTTGCCGACGCCGGGCACGTTGAAGATGCCCTCGGTCACCGTCGCACCGACCATGAGCACGCCGAAGTTGGTGGCGGTGTTGGTCAGCGTGGGGATCAGCGAGTTGCGCAGCACGTGCACGGGGATGACGCGGCTGCGGCTCAGGCCCTTGGCGTACGCCGTGCGCACGAAGTCCTGGTTCAGCGTGTCGATCACCGAGGCGCGTGTGAGGCGCATGCTCGTCGCGTACAGCGAGACGCCGAGCACGAGCGCCGGCAGGATCAGATCCTGGAACGGGGCGCCGACGCCGACCGTGGTGCGGAAGATCGGCCATTTGATGCCGAGGAAGTACTGGCCGACGAACGCGATCACGAAGATCGGCACGCTCATCATGATCAGACCGATGATGAGGCTGATGTTGTCGAAGAACTTGCCCTTGCGCAGACCCGAGATGAGGCCGATCGAGATCGCGAGCACGAGCTCGATCACGATCGCCATGAGGGCGAGGCGGATGGTCACCGGGAAGGTCGTCGCGAGCACCTCGCTGACCTGCTGACCCGAGAAGGTCATGCCGAGGTCGCCGCGGAAGATGCCGCCGACGTACAGCAGATACTGCACGATGAAGGGCTGGTCCAGGTGGTACTGGTGTTTGATCTGGGCGAGCACCTCGGGGCTCGGCGTCTTGTCGCCGAACAGGGTGAGCACCGGGTCGCCGGGCATGGCGAAGACCAGGAAGTAGATGAGGAACGTGGTGCCGAGGAGCACCGGGATCGTTTGCAGGATCCGGAAGAGGACGTATCTCAGCATGCGGCTGCTCCCCTCCCCCGATCGATCTGAGTAGACATGTTGCGTATTCTCTCGCAGTCGGGGCGCAAAACGAATTCCGGACTTCTCTGTCCGCAGTCGTCAGTGTGCTGCGCCGGGCTTGTGGCCCGTCTGGTCTGCCGGATGCGGCGTGACGGGGTGAGGCCCCGGGCGGGTGCGCCCGGGGCCTCATCAGGCGGCGTTACTTCGCAGCCGTCTTGGTGATCTGGTAGTACAGCGGCACCGAGTTCCAGCCGAAGGTGACGTTGTTGACGCCCTCGCCGAAACCGCCCGATGCGTTCTGGTACCACAGCGGGATCGCCGGCAGATCCTTGAACAGGATCTCCTGCGCGTCGTCGAACTTCTTGTTCGCCGCCGCGACGTCCTTCGCGGCGAGACCCTCGGCGAGCGTCTTGTCGAACTCGGGGTTCGAGTAGTCGCCGTCGTTCGAGGATGCACCGGTCTGGTACAGCGGAGCCAGGAAGTTGTACAGACCCGGGTAGTCGCCCTGCCAGCCCGAGCGGAACGCGGTCTGGATCTTGCGATCGGTGATCGACTGGCGGAAGTCGCCGAACAGCGGGTTCGGAGCGCCCGAAGCCTCGATGCCGAGCGAGTTCTTGATGTCGTTGGTCACGGCATCGACCCAGCCCTGGTGGGGGCCGTCGGCGTTGTAGGCGATCTGGAACTTGCCCGACCACTTGGAGATCTTGTCGGCCTCGGCCCACAGCTCCTTCGCCTTCTTCGGGTCGTACTTCAGCACGTCAGCGCCCGCAAGATCCTTGCTGTGACCCTCGATCACCGGAGCCGACCAGTCGGTCGCCGTCTGGCGGGTCTTCGAGAAGATCTTGTCGGTGATCTGGTCGCGGTTGATCGCGTGCGAGATCGCAGCGCGGCGCAGCTCGCCCTCCTTGCCGCTGAAGTGCGGCAGGCGAGCCGGGATCGTGAACGACTGGAAGATCGCAGCGCCCTGGTTGACCGCGCGGTCGCCCAGGTCGGTCTGGAACGTCGCAGCGGCCGAATCCGGGATCTGGTCGAGCACGTCGAGGTGACCGCCCTGCAGGTCCGCGTACGCGGCATCGAACGAGTCGTAGAACTTGATCGTCACGCCGGCGTTCTGCGCCTCGCGGTCACCCTTGTACTCATCGTTCTTGACGAGCTCGATCTGCTGCTTGTGCACCCAGCCCTTCGGCGCGACCTTGTAGGTGCCGTTGCCGATCGGGTTCTGACCGAACTCCTTGGTCACGTTGCCCTGGGCGTCGAAGCCCGACTTCGGGACCGGGTAGAACGACGAGTAGCCGAGCTGCAGCGGGAAGTCCGACTGCGCCGACTTCAGCGTGACCTCGAAGGTGGTCGGATCGACGACCTTGAGACCGGTGAGCTTGGCGTCCTTCTTGTCGTCGAAGCCCTCGATGTTGGCGAACCAGCTCGAGTTCTTGCGCGCGTTCGACAGCTTCGCAGCGTCGTTCCACGCGTTGACGAACGAGTCGGCGTCGACCGGGTCACCGTTGGTGAACTTCTGGTCGGCCTTCAGCTTGATGGTGAAGACCTTCGAGTCCTTGGTGTCGATCGACTCGGCGACCTCGTTGTGAGGCTTGCCCTTCGCGTCGTAGTACACCAGGCCGGCGAAGATCGCGTCGAGGATCTTTCCGCCGCCCACCTCGTTGGTGTCGCTGGGGATCAGGCCGCTTTCCGGCTCGGATCCGTCAGTGGTGATGATGGCCGACGCGTCGCCCTTGGGCGTCGATCCCTTGTCTCCGCCGGTGCTCGACGACGAGCAGCCCGCGAGTGCAAGTGAGCCCGCTGCGGCGAGGGCGATGAGCCCCAGGCCGATCCGAGTTCGCTTCAAGATATTCCTCCTTGTTCAGATTCCGCGGAGGTGCCCCGGGCATCGAAAACGCCCCATCGCACTCCGCGGAGTTCAACCGACCAGAGCCTAATCGGAAGGCGTCTGCACAAACGGCCAACGCGCGCGAATCGCGACCCAATCGTGACGAAGGTCCAGGAAGTCACAGCGCGACCCCCAGAACGCGGAGACGGTTTTGTCGAGTTCGAACAGTTCTCGCGGATTCGTCCGAGCCTCTCGCCGGTACGCTGAGCGCGTGCTCCCCTCCGAACGCGTTCCGGGCTCCGCGGCCCCGCAGCTCTCCCCAACCCGGCTCCGCTGGGAGATCGCCATCGTGCTCGCGCTCTCGCTCGGCGCCTCGGCCGTCTACGCGATCGTCGCCATCGTCGAGCGGCTCACCCGCACGACCGCGCTGTCCTCGCAGACCGCGACCATCAACTCGCCGCTCGACGAGCGCCCCCTGTTCGACCTGATCTACCAGCTGCTCTCCTTCGGCTTCGGTCTAGCCCCGGTCGCCCTGGTCGCCTTCCTGCTCTGGCACGAACGGGCGCCGCACCTGGGCGCGCTCGGACTCGGCGCCCCGATCCAGGTCCCCGGTTCACCGCGCGGCCCCTGGTGGGCACGGGAGTCGGGCAGCGGGTTCCTGCTCGCCGCCGCCATCGGGATCCCAGGTTTGGCGTTCTACGTGCTCGCCAAGGCGATCGGCATCAACGCGACCGTGATCCCGACCGCGCTCGACGCCGCCTGGTGGACGGTGCCCGTGCTGGTGCTGCAGGCGCTGAAGGCCGCGCTGACCGAGGAGCTCATCGTGGTCGCCTACCTCTTCGAACGCCTCAAGCGCCTCGGTGTCGGCCCAGTCGCCACGATCGTGTCGAGCGCGCTGTTGCGCGGCACCTACCACCTGTATCAGGGCTTCGGCGGCTTCATCGGCAACGTCGTGATGGGCCTCGTCTTCGGCTGGTGCTACCAGCGCTGGGGCCGGTCGCTCCCCCTCGTCGTGGCGCACTGGATCCTCGACATCGTGAGCTTCGTCGGCTATCCGCTCGCGGTCGCCATCTGGCCCGCGCTCTTCGCCGCCGCGAAGTAGCGCGGCGCGGCCGCGCGGGCGTCACTCAGAGCGGCTTGATCGTCTTGACGGTCTCGGCCAGCTGGCCCCAGATCTCGTCGTAGAGCTCGGGCGCCTCGGCGCACTTCTCGCCGGGCCGCAGCACGACGTACTTGCCGTCGGTGCCCTTCGTGATGCCGAACTGCTTGCGCATGGCCGCGCAGGACTCCGGCAGCTTCTCGATCAGCGGCGAGGTGAGCACCAGGTTCTGCTGCGCATCGATCGAGTACTGCGAGCTGCCGAACTTGTTGGACAGCTGCGCCTGCACGCCCCAGGGCTCGATCGCGAGCCGCTGCGACGGTCCCATCGTGACGGCCGGCACGTCGTCGGTCTTGGGTGTCTCGGTCGGGGTCGGCGTCTCGCTGGGAGTCGTGGACGGCGACGGCGAGGTCGTCTCGGACGTCGACGGCTTCGGATCTGCGGTGGGGGCGATGCTCTCGGCCCGACCGAAGGTCACCAGGAGGATCGACACGACGATCGCGACGACGGCGATCGCGCCGACCGTGATCCACGGCACCAGGTGCGGATTGCGCTCCGGCACCTCGACCTCGGTCTCGACAAGCTCGGGAATCAGCGGATCAGTCACCCGGACAGCCTAGCGACTCGAAGCCGGAGCACCCCGCAGGAGTCCTGCGAGTGCGTCGATGTGCGGCGCATCGGTACCGCAGCAGCCGCCGAACACTCGCGCGTTCGGGGCGAGATCCCGCAGGGCGAGCACGCCGGCGGCGAAGTCCCCCGGCTCGTCGCCGGCCCCGTCGTCGCCGTCGCGCGCGGCGTTCAGCCGGAACCCGGCGAT
Organism: Leucobacter sp. Ag1; assembly: GCF_000980875.1. GTDB lineage: Bacteria > Actinomycetota > Actinomycetes > Actinomycetales > Microbacteriaceae > Leucobacter > Leucobacter iarius. The sequence continues at coordinate 36,555 of NZ_LAYO01000100.1, forward strand.
CCGGCTCAGGGCGGCGGAGCCGTCGCCCAGGCCCGCGGCGACCTCCGACGGGTGCGCGCAGTTGACGAGGTAGGCCTCGATGCCGCCGCCGGTGGCCGCATCGCTCACCGCGATCGCCTCCGCGATCGAGGATCCGTCGGCCAGCCGTCCGTCGGCCCCGACCGTGAACGACACGTACGCGGGCACCCGGAGCGCCATCGCCGCGCGGGCCACCCCGATGCCCTCCGCCGCGTCGAGCGCCGTCACCGCGGTGATCCGATCCGCACCGGCCGCCGCGAGCGCGGCGACCTGCGGCGCGTGATAGCTCTGGGCCTCTTCCGCGGTCATCCGCTGCTCGGCCTCGAACTCGTCGTACCGCGGGCCGACGCAACCGTTCACGACCACCTCCGCATCGGGAGCGAGCTCGTCGGCGACCTCGCGCACGAACGCCGCCGCGTCCTCGTTGATCCGCTCGAGGTGCGCGTCGTCGGCACCGAGCAGCGCGCCCCAGTCGGGGTTCGCGCGCCAGGTCGGAGTGTCGAGCACGATCGGGAGGCCCGCGGCATCGGCGAGATCGACGAAGGGCGCGTAGTACTCGCGCAGCGCCCGGCGCCCCTCGGCGCTGTCGAGCAGCACGAACGCGGCGAACTCGGGCAGGTCCTGCCCCAGGCGGTCGACGAGCGCGGTCTCGATGCCGCCGTCGGTGATCCACTGCTGGGTGTCGTGCATTCCGGTGCTCCCTCGCTGCCGTCGATCCGGTTCGCCTCCATCCTCACACGACGCCGCCGGTCGCGGGACGCCCGCGCGGCGCGCATCGCGTTCCGGAGCGACCGCGACGCGTCAGCCGAGACCCGAAACCAGGTTGATGACGGTCGCGAGGATCCCCGCGCCGAAGAGGTAGGCGAGCGTCGTCTGGGCGATCACGATGCGGCGGATCTCGTTGCGCGTCACGTTCGTATCGGCGACCTGGTAGGTCATGCCCAGTCCGATGGAGAAGTAGGCGAAATCGGTGTACTCCGGCGGTTCCTGCTGGTTGAAGTCGATGCCCCGCTTGAACTCGCCGTCGCCGCGATCCTCGTAGTAGCTGCGGGCGAAGTGCAGCAGGTAGTTGATCTGGATCAGCGCCCACGACGCCACGATGCTGACCACGGCGATGCCCGCGAGCCAGTAGGTCGCCGCTCCGCTCGCGTGACGCGCCTGGATCATCACGATCACGACGGCGGCCAGGCTCACCACGCTGCCCGCGATGGCGATGAGGCGCGCGATCCGCCGGCTCGGATCCTCCGCGGTCGCGTGAGCCCGCGTCGCGTCGGCGTCCATGGGCCATACCTGCAGCAGCACCCAGATCGTGCTCACGCAGGCGAGCGCGCCCCAGCCCGCGAGCAGCCCCGCGGCGAGACCGAGCGCCGGTCCCGCGATCGCTCCCGCGGCGATCCCCAGCAGGACCGCGATCCCCCACCGCAGCCGCAGCTGCGCCCGATCCGAGAGTCCGCTCATGCCGCGATCCTAGTGCGACCGAAACCGCCCTTCGGGTCGCCTCGCAACCCGGAAATTTTCCGTCGAGCAGAAATACGCCGAATCTTCACCCCAGAAATGGCCGATTCGGGCGCCCGGGCTCGGTCATTGTGGAATCAATCACCGAAGATCCACGTCAAGGAGTCATCATGACCGCGTTCCAGAACGACATCGAAGCCGCACGAGGCCTGAAGGACCAGAACGGCTCCGGCTGGGATGCGATCAACCCCGAGCACGTGGCCCGCATGCGCGCGCAGAACCGGTTCCGGACCGGCCTCGAGATCGCCCAGTACACCGCCGACATCATGCGCCGCGACATGGCCGAGTACGACGACGACTCCTCGGTCTACACCCAGTCGCTCGGCGTCTGGCACGGCTTCGTCGGCCAGCAGAAGCTGATCTCGATCAAGAAGCACCTGAAGACCACCAACAAGCGCTACCTGTACCTCTCGGGCTGGATGGTCGCCGCGCTCCGCTCCGAGTTCGGCCCGCTGCCCGACCAGTCGATGCATGAGAAGACCGCGGTGCCCGCGCTCATCGAGGAGCTCTACACCTTCCTCCGCCAGGCCGACGCCCGCGAGCTCGACCTGCTCTTCACCCAGCTCGACGACGCCCGCGCCGCCGGCGACGAGACCGCGGTCGAGTTCCTGCAGTCGCAGATCGACAACTACGAGACGCACGTCGTGCCGATCATCGCCGACATCGACGCCGGCTTCGGCAACCCCGAGGCGACCTACCTGCTCGCGAAGAAGATGATCGAGGCGGGCGCCTGCGCGATCCAGATCGAGAACCAGGTCTCGGACGAGAAGCAGTGCGGCCACCAGGACGGCAAGGTCACCGTGCCGCACGAGGACTTCATCGCGAAGATCAACGCGGTCCGCTACGCGTTCCTCGAGCTCGGCATCGACAACGGCGTGATCGTCGCGCGCACCGACTCGCTCGGCGCCGGCCTCACCCAGAAGCTCGCCGTCACCAGCACCCCCGGCGACCTCGGCGACCAGTACAACTCCTTCCTCGACGTCGAGGAGATCTCCGAGGCCGAGCTCGGCAACGGCGACGTGGTGATCAAGCGCGACGGCAAGCTGCTGCGCCCGAAGCGCCTCGCATCGAACCTCTACCAGTTCCGCAAGGGCACCGGCGAGGACCGCGTCGTGCTCGACTGCATCACCTCGCTGCAGAACGGCGCGGACCTGCTGTGGATCGAGACCGAGAAGCCGCACGTCGAGCAGATCGCCAGCATGGTGGATCGCATCCGCGAGGTCATCCCGAACGCGAAGCTCGTCTACAACAACAGCCCGTCGTTCAACTGGACCCTCAACTTCCGCCAGCAGGCCTTCGACCAGCTCGTCGAGCAGGGCCAGGACGTGTCGGCGTACGACCGCGACAAGCTGATGAGCGTCGAGTACGACGAGACCGAGCTCGCCCGCATCGCCGACGAGAAGATCCGAACCTTCCAGCGCGACGGTTCGGCACGTGCCGGCATCTTCCACCACCTCATCACCCTGCCGACCTACCACACGGCGGCGCTGTCGACCGACAACCTCGCGAAGGGCTACTTCGGCGACGAGGGCATGCTGACCTACGTGCGCGACGTGCAGCGCCAGGAGATCCGCCAGGGCATCGCCACCGTCAAGCACCAGAACATGGCCGGCAGCGACATCGGCGACAACCACAAGGAGTACTTCGCCGGCGACGCGGCCCTCAAGGCCGGCGGCAAGGACAATACGATGAACCAGTTCTGATCCGAGGATCGAACACGGGGAGGGCCCCGGCTTCGGCCGGGGCCCTCCCCGTGTTTCCGGGGTCCCGGCCGATCCGGCGGGTGGAACGGTCCCGCGCGGAGCGGCTAGCGCAGCACGCCGAGGTCGCGCGCAGCCGCGACGGCGGCGGTGCGCGACGAGACGCCGAGCTTGGAGAAGATGTGCACCAGGTGCGACTTCACCGTGGCGTCGGAGATGTGCAATCTGGCCGCGATCGCGCTGTTGCTCTCGCCATCGGCGACGAGGCGCAGCACCTCGGTCTCTCGCGCGCTGAGGCTCGCCTGCGGGGTGCGGATCCGCGCGAGCAGGCGCCCGGCGATGGCCGGCGCGAGCGCGCTCTCCCCCGCCGCCGCCGCGCGGATCGCGGCGATCAGCTCCGCCGGCGGAGCATCCTTCAGCAGGTAGCCGCTGGCACCCGCTTCGACGGCGCCGAGGATGTCTCCGTCGGTGTCGTAGTTGGTGAGCACCAGCACGGCCGGAGCGCCCGCGAGCGCGCGGATCCTGCGGGTCGCGTCGGCGCCCGTCTGGTCCTGCCCGAACTGGAGGTCCATGAGCACGACATCGGGCCGGTCGGCTGCGGCGAGCGCGACGGCCTCGTCCGGCGTCGCGGCCTCCCCGACGATCTCGAGCTCGGGGTCGCCCTCGAGGAGGGCTCGGATGCCGGCGCGCACCACGGGGTGGTCGTCGGCGAGCACGATCCGGATCATGCGTCTCCCTTCTCGAGGGTCACGGACAGCAGGGTGCCTCGTCCGGGTTCGGATTCGACGACGAGGGTGCCGCCGAGCTGGCGGGCGCGCTCGGCGATGGCGCGCAGGCCGAAGCTGTCCGCCGAGCCGCCGCCGGCTGCGACGTGCTCGGGGTCGAAGCCGACGCCGTCGTCGTGCACGGAGAGCGTGACCCGGCCGTCGATCGCCTCGACCAGGATCTGGGCCCGGCCGGCGGCGGCGTGGCGTACGACGTTCGACACGGCGCCCTGCGCGATCCGCAGCAGGGCGGTCTGCGTGCTCATGGGCAGGTGCAGTTCGTCGGGCGTCTCGACCGAGATCACGAGGCCGGAGCGGCGACTCTGATCCTCGGCGAGGCGCCGGAGCGCGGCGGCGAAGCCGTCGTCGAGCGACGGGGGTGCGAGCTCCCGGATGAACCGCCGGGTCTCGGCGAGGCTGTCGGCCGCGGTCTCCCGGGCCAGGCGCACGTGCCGCGCTCCCGGGCCGGCCGGGTCGTCGCGTTCGGCGGCGTGCAGCAGCATCTGGATGCTGGAGAGCCCCTGCGCGACGGTGTCGTGGATCTCTCGTGCGAGGCGGGAGCGTTCGGCGAGCGCGCCCTGTTCGCGTTCCGTCGCCGCGAGCCGCTCGCGGGTGCGCAGCAGTTCGTCGAGGAGCTGCTGCCGTTCGGCCGCTTCGCGGGCCAGCGCCCGGTAGCCGAGACCGATGAGGATCGCGGCGCCGGCACCGACGAGCGGGCCGATGACCCCGCCGATGCTGAAGCCGAGGTGCAGGCCGAGCGCGAGGATCGCGATCGCGGTCGAGGCGATGACGGCGATGATGCCGCCTGCGCCGGGCAGCACGTGCAGGTAGAGGAAGAAGAGCGGGAACACGAGGTAGGCACCCTCGGGCGCGAGCCAGACGAGCACCGCCCACAGCAGGGTGAGCGCGGCGACCCAGAGCGTCGCGGGTACCCGCTTCCTGGGGAGCAGCACGCCGCCCGCGTAGACCGCGACGAAGAGGATCGCGATGAGCAGCGCCCAGGGCGCGCTCGAGCGCTCGGTGACGAACCCGGGCACGACGGCGAACGCCGCGAGCCCCACGAGCAGCACGTGCAGGCCGACGCGGAGCCCGACGAACACCGGGGTGAGAGTCGCGTGGGCCATGGATCTCCAGCGTAGGCGCGGGGCCGCGAAGACGCATCCTCCGAAAGTTGGAGCGTGGGCCATCCTTTCGACTCGGGAAGACCGACCGAAGCGGCGATGACGCGAGGGCGCCGCGCGAGGAGCCTGGAATGGTGCTGCTCGCATCGAGCGGCCGGAAGGAAGCCACTCGTGTTCGTCGCCTGGAGAGACCTGCGGTTCGCCCGCGGACGATTCCTGCTCATCGGGGCCGTCGTCGCCCTCATCACCCTCCTCGTCGGGTTCCTCGCCGGGCTGACCGGCGGGCTCGCGTCGCAGAACGTCTCGGCGGTGCTGGGGTTGCCCGGCGATCGGCTGGTGCTGCAGGATCCCTCCTCGGGGTCGCCGTCGTTCGGCACCTCGGAGATCGACGCGAAGGCCGTGCAGGGGTGGCGCGACGCCCCCGGCGTCTCGTCGGTGCTGCCGGTCGGGATCGCGCAGGGCCGGGCGCAGCTCGGTGGGGCGGGCGTCGATTCGTCCGGCTCTGCGAGCTCGTCGGCGACTTCGAGCGGCTCTCCGGTCGGAGTCGCGCTCTTCGGGTTCCCCGCGCCGTCGTCCGGCGGGTCCGGCGGGTCCGGCGAATCCACCGACCTGGTTCGGCTCGCGCCTGTGAAGGACGACGAGGTCGGCCTGTCGGCGGGCGCGGCGAAGGACCTCGGAGCCTCGGCCGGTGACCGGATCTCGATCGCCGGTTCCGAGTACCGCGTCGCGAAGGTCGGCGGGGATGCCTGGTACAGCCACACCCCGGTCGTGGCGATGACCCCGGCCTCCTGGCAAGCCGCATCGCAGCGCATGGGCGGATCCGGCGGAGACGCGGTGACCGTGCTCGCCGTGTCGGGCTCCCCCGATTGGGACGCGGTCGCGTCGTCAACGAAGACCGTCGCCCAACCGACGCTCGCGAGCCTCGGCGCGCTCGAGACCTTCAAGTCGGAGATCGGTTCCCTCGGCCTCATGATCGCCATGCTCTTCGGTATCTCGGCGCTCGTGGTCGGCGCGTTCTTCACCGTCTGGACCATGCAGCGTGCCGGAGACATCGCGGTGCTGAAGGCGCTCGGCGCCACCACCGGATCGCTCGTGCGCGATGCGCTCGGCCAGGCGCTCGTGGTGCTCGTGCTCGGCATCGGCGTCGGTCTCGCCCTCGTCGTCGGGCTCGGCACCCTGGCGGGCGGCGCTCTGCCGTTCCTGCTCAGCCCGCTCACCACGGCGCTCCCCGCCGTGATCATGGCGGTGCTCGGTCTCGCCGGCGCCGCGTTCGCCCTCCGTTCCGTTACTTCAGCCGACCCCCTCACCGCACTCGGGAGCCACCGATGATCCAGCTCGACAACGTCACCCTCACCTTCCCCGACGGCGACGACCGCATCACGGCGGTCGACCGCGTCTCGCTCACGGCCCGATCGGGCTCCGTGGTCGGGATCACGGGCCCGTCCGGCTCGGGCAAGTCGAGCCTGCTCGCCGTCGCCGCTACGCTGATCCGGCCCGATTCCGGGCGCGTGCTGATCGGCGACGGCGCGGACGCGATCGACGCCGCAGCGCTCTCCCCCGCCGAAGCGACCTCGTTGCGCCGCGAGCGCATCGGGATCGTGTTCCAGCAGTCGAACCTGCTGCCGTCGCTGACCGCACGGGAGCAGCTGTTCGCGATGGCGGAACTGGGCGGGGGCCGGTCCGCCCGCTCCGCACGGCGTACTGCGATCCGCGCTCGAGCGGACGAGCTCCTCGATGCAGTCGGGCTCGCCGCCCATGCGGACAAGCGTCCCCATCAGCTCTCGGGCGGACAACGGCAGCGTGTCGCGATCGCCCGGGGTCTGGTGCACGACCCGGAGGTGCTGCTGGTCGATGAGCCGACGAGCGCGCTCGACCAGGAACGCGGTGCCGAGATCATGGCGCTCATCTCCCGTCTCGCGCACGAACGCGGCACGGCGACGCTGCTGGTCACCCACGATCTCGTGCATGCCGGCGCCCTCGACGAGCTCGTGACCGTGGTCGACGGCCGCATCGAAGCGCGAGAGTCGATCTCGGAGCGGGCGCTCGCGGCGTAACCCAAGGGCCGGACGGGGCCAGGGCCGGGCCGGGGCCAGGGCCGGGGCCAGGGCTCCGTCGAGCGGCCCCTGTCGGCCCCGGCCAGCACCTCACCGGGGCCGGCTGGGCTCGGCTCGGCGCGGACCGGACCGGCTCGGACCGGACCGGACCGGACCTGGCTAGCACCTGGATCGGCTTTGGAATCGACTCTCGACACCGTTCCCCTCGAGGGTTCGGCGCGGTGCAGCTCTCGCATCTGCGCTCCCATCAGCATTCCGCGAAGAGCCTCGCCAGATGCGGGGCGACCGGGACCGGAGCGCGGCCGAGGAACTCGCACAGTCTCCGCCGTGTCGCGTCCAACCGCTCCGGCCGAAAGTCTTCCTTGTGTAGACGCAGAATCCGGTAGCCGGCCTCCCGCGCCCGTTCGAGCCGCCGAAGGTCCTTCAGGTACTGGGCGCGATCCGTTCGATGCTGCTCGCCGTCGTACTCGATGATGAGCTTCCGTATCCGGTCGACAAGGTCGAATCGCCCGATCCAGTACCCCTCGTGGTCGCAGACGTCGACCTGCAGCTCGAGGTCGTCGAGCCCCATTCTGGCCAGCTCGAACCGCACGAGAGTCTCATACCTCGACTCCGCGCCTTCTCGCGCGACCTCGGCCGCCGCACGGAGTCGAACGATGCCCCGGTCTCGTCTCTTCCGTAGCGTTTCGATGAGATCCCGCGCTGACACCATTGCGCTCGATTCGCCTTCCCTACCGCGCGAGAGAAGCAACGCGTCGATGGCCACCACCAGCTCGCGGAAGGTGAGCAATGCGGCTGATTGGAAAAGCGCAGTCAGCGGTGAAACGCACCGGAGACCCTTCACGTCGTGGAGGGCAAGTGGTGCTGAAGCCCGATGGCCGAAAACGTGCGGTCGTCGCACTTGTCCGTATGGAAGCGGCGCGACGACGTGAACCGCCAATGGCGCCCGGATCGGGACCCCGTGGATGAGCAGCGCACAAGTATGGCTGAAACCCTCACCCGCGCGCAGCAGCGGTGCATACTCGGCAGCCAGAGCACGCATGCGCGTCGTATCGGTCCGCATTTGAATTCCGTCTCGACCCGACGTAGGTGAATTGGGGTGGCGCACTCTGGCAATGCCCCGATGCGGACGCGTGAATCTGGGATGTTGCGTTACGCCCCTGCTGAGACACCCCGCGCCATGGCGCCCGACGGAGAGTGGACGGCCTCTCAGCTCAGGTGGGATCCGGGTCAGTGATCTGGTCATGCGTACGAGCCTGGCCCCGCGTCAGGGCGGTCGTAGCGGATTCCACAGTCGTTGGCGCCAAAGAGGGTGGTGAGTGCTCTAAACGCCCCGTGTGAGGGATCTCCGATGGAGCCGACGACCTCGGAGAACCAGGTCGAGTGAACGCTTGTACATGAAATGAGGAGTCTTTTCATGTACAAGCGTTCACTCGACTCTTGGGGCGGCAGGACCACGCCGGGTGGGTGAAGCGCGCGCGAACGGGCGCGAGCGCTCAGCGCACGAGCGGGCGCACGAGCGGGCGCACGAGCACACGCGCGAGCACCGCTCAGCGCCGCTCGTTGCCCCGCCGGTAGTTGCCCGTCGCCTTCGCGAGCAGCAGCTGGTCCTGCACCGGGTCGACGCCCAAGCGGGCCGCGAGGCGCTCCCCCGCGGCCCCTCCGAGCACCGTCACCACGTGCCCGCCGCGCGTGATCCTGACCTCGCCCGACTTCGTCACGCGATAGTCGAACGGGTCGTCGGCGAGTCCGCGCGGCAGCTCGCCGCGCGGACCCGCCTCACCGGTACCCGAACTCACCGGTACCCGAACTCACCGGCACCCGAACTCACCCGGCGACGGCCGAGGCGTCGAACGCCTCGTCGAACGCCTCGGGCGGCGGGCACGCGCACACGAGGTTGCGGTCGCCGTGCGCGTTGTCGATGCGGCGCACGGGCGGCCAGTACTTGCGGCGCACGATCCCGGGCACGGGGTACGCGGCGAGTTCGCGCCCGTACGGGTGCGCCCACGCGTCGGCGATCACGGAGCGCGCCGTATGGGGCGCCCCGCGCAGCGGGTTGTCCTCGGCGGGCCACTCCCCGCGCCCGACGGCGTCGGCCTCGGCGCGGATCGCGATCATCGCTTCGACGAATCGGTCGAGCTCGGCGAGATCCTCGCTCTCGGTCGGTTCGACCATGAGCGTACCCGCGACGGGGAACGACATGGTCGGCGCGTGGAAGCCGTAGTCGATGAGGCGTTTGGCCACGTCGTCGACGGTCACGCCGGTCTCGTCCTTCAGGGGGCGCAGGTCGAGGATGCACTCGTGCGCGACGAGCCCGTCGGGGCCCGAGTACAGCACGGGGTAGTGCTCGCGCAGCCGCGACGCGACGTAGTTCGCCGCGAGCACTGCGGATGCGGTGGCCTCGGCGAGCCCGTCGGCGCCCATCATGCGCACGTAGGCCCACGAGATCGGGAGGATCCCGGCGCTGCCGTAGGGGGCTGCCGAGATCGGTCCGCCGCCGTGAGCGATGCCGCCTTCGGGGTCGCCGAGCAGTGCGTGCTCGGTCGACTGCGCGAGCGGGTGCCCCGGCAGGAACGGCGCGAGGTGCGCCTTCGCCGCGACCGGCCCGACGCCGGGCCCGCCGCCGCCGTGCGGGATGCAGAACGTCTTGTGCAGGTTCAGGTGCGAGACGTCGCCGCCGAACTCGCCGAAGCGGGCGGCGCCCACGAGCGCGTTGAGGTTGGCGCCGTCGATGTAGACCTGGCCGCCCGCGGTGTGCACGGCGTCGCAGATCTCGGTGACCGCCCGCTCGTAGACGCCGTGCGTCGACGGGTAGGTGATCATGAGGGCCGCGAGGCGCTCGGCGTGCGCCTCGATCTTCGCGCGCAGGTCGTCGAGATCGACATCGCCGTGCTCGTCGCACGCGACCACCACGACGCGCATGCCGGCGAGCACCGCCGAGGCCGCGTTCGTGCCGTGCGCGCTCGACGGGATCAGGCAGACGTCGCGCTCGGTGTCGCCGTTCGCGCGGTGGTAGCCGCGGATCGCGAGCAGGCCGGCGAGCTCGCCCTGGCTGCCCGCGTTGGGCTGCAGCGAGACCGTGTCGTAGCCGGTCGCCTCGGCGAGCCACGACTCGAGCTGGCGCACCAGCTCGAGCGTCCCCGCGACGTCCTCGGCGGGCGCGAACGGGTGCAGCTCCTGGAACTCCGACCAGCTCACGGCGGCCATCTCGGTCGCCGCGTTGAGCTTCATCGTGCAGGATCCGAGCGGGATCATGCCGCGGTCGAGCGCGTAGTCGCGGTCGGCGAGCTCGGCCAGGTACCGCATCATCGAGGTCTCGGATCGGTGCGCGTGGAACACCGCGTGCGTCAGGTACTCGCTCGTGCGGCGCAGTCCCTCGGGCAGAGCATCGCCGTCGACCGCGAATGCGTACGCGAACGAACCGCCGACGAACGCACCCACGACCTCGACCAGGTCTTCGCCGGTCGTCGTCTCGTCGACCGCGATCTGCACCGTATTCGCGTCGACGCGCCAGAGCAGGATCCCGGCCTCGTGCGCGCGCGCCACGACCTCGGCCGCGGGATCGCCGTCGCCGGTCACCCGCACGCGGATCGTGTCGAAGAAGTGCTCGTGCACGATCTCGAAGCCGCGCTCGGCGAGCAGGCCTGCGAGGGCCCGCGCGTTCCCGGCGACCTCGGTCGCGATCCGGCGGATCCCCTCGGGCCCGTGGTAGACGGCGTACATCGACGCCATGACCGCGAGCAGCACCTGCGCGGTGCAGATGTTCGAGGTCGCCTTCTCGCGGCGGATGTGCTGCTCGCGCGTCTGCAGGCTCAGCCGGTAGGCCGGCGCGCCCTCGGCGTCGACGCTCACGCCGACGAGACGGCCGGGCATCTGGCGTTCGAGGCCCGAGCGCACGGCGAGGTAGCCGGCGTGCGGGCCGCCGAAGCCGAGCGGCACGCCGAAGCGCTGGGTGGTACCCACGGCGATGTCGGCGCCGAGCTCGCCCGGGCTCGTGAGCAGCGCGAGCGCGAGCGGATCCGCCGCGACGACGCCGAGACCGCCCGCGTCGCGCACGGCGGCGAGGATCCGCGAGGGATCCCACACGCGGCCCGACGCCCCGGGATACTGCACGATGACGCCGAACGCCTCCGGCAGCGAGGCGGGATCCGCATCGGCGAGCTCGATCTCGCGCACCTCGATGCCGAGGGGCTCGGCCCGGTGATGCACGAGCGCCCGGGTCTGCGGCAGGGCGTCGGCGTCGAGCAGGAACACCTGCGACGACGACCGCGAGGCGCGCCGCGCGAGCAGCATCGCCTCGACGACGGCGGTGCCCTCGTCGAGCATCGATGCGTTCGCGGTCGCGAGCCCGGTCAGGTCGGCGACCATGGTCTGGAAGTTGATGAGCGCTTCGAGCCGCCCCTGCGAGATCTCGGGCTGGTAGGGCGTGTAGGCCGTGTACCAGCGCGGATTCTCGAGCACGTTGCGCGCGATCACCGACGGGGTCCGGGTGCCGAAGTAGCCGAGGCCGATCATGGATCGGCGCACGGTGTTGCGCGAGGCGAGCTCGCGCAGTTCGGCGAGCGCCTCGGCCTCGGTGGCGGCCGCGGGGATCGCGCTCGGCGCATCGGCCTCGGCCGCGGCGTCGATCAGGATCGTCTCGGGGATCGCGGCGCGCATGAGCGCGTCCAGACCGTCGACGCCCGCGACGCCGAGCTGCGCGAACATACGCTCCCGGTCGGCTGCGCGGGTGCCGATGTGGCGCGATGAGAACTGTTCGGGCACCGCGCGCCTCAGCCGTCGATCTCGGCGGCGTACGCGTCGGCGTCGAGCAGGTCGTCGGGCAGTGCGTCAGGGCGCACACGCACGAGCCAGGCCTCGCCGAAGGGATCCTGGTTGACGAGCTCGGGCGCATCGACGACCGCGTCGTTCGCCTCGACGACCTCGCCGTCGAAGGGTGCGAAGAGCTCGCCGACCGACTTGGTCGACTCGATCTCGCCGATCACGGATCCGCGGCTCACTCGGGTGCCGGCGGCGGGCAGCTCGACGAACACGACGTCGCCCAGCTGGTCGGCCGCGTGCGAGGTGATGCCGACGGTGGCGACGTCGCCATCGAGGCGGATCCACTCGTGCTCGCGGGTGTACTTCAGCTCTGCGGGAAGGCTCATGTCAGGCCTGCTTTCGGGTGTAGAACGGGAGGGGGGTCACGGTGGCGGGGAGCACGCGCCCCCGCACGTCGATGCCGAGCGCGGTGCCGGCCTCGGAGTATTCGGGATCGACGAAGGCCATCGCGATCGGGTGGCCGAGCGTGGGCGACAGCACCCCGCTCGTGACGATCCCGATCGGTCCGGCGCCGTCTGCGCCCGGTTCGACGCCGTCGGCGTAGATCTCGGCACCGGCGCGCGCAGCGCGGCGGCCCTCGGCGGTGAGCCCGACGAGCACGCGCGCCGAGGCGGCGTCGAAGGCTTCGACGGCCGCGCGCCCGACGAAGTCGTCGGGCTTGCTCAGCGCGACGACGCGGCCGAGTCCGGCCTGCGCGGGCAGGATCTCGGGCGAGAGCTCGTGCCCGTGCAGCGGCATACCCGCTTCGAGGCGCAGCGTGTCGCGCGCCGCGAGCCCCGCCTGCACCAGGCCGAAAGGTTCGCCGGCCTCGAGCACGGTGTACCAGAGGTCGAGCGCGTCGATCGCGGGGATCAGGATCTCGAAGCCGTCCTCGCCCGTGTATCCGGTGCGCGCGATGAGCACCGGCGCCACGTCGAACGCCCCCGGAACGCCGAAGGTGCCGCCGAGGCTCGCGTAGTAGCCGAGCTCGGAGAGCGGGGCGTCGGGGACCAGGGTGTCGACCGTTTCGAGGATCTTCTGCGCTTCGGGCCCCTGCACGGCGATCAGCGCGTAGGTGTCGGAGACGTCCTCGACCGTGCGGTCCCCCGAGCCCGCCTCCGCGGCGGCCGCGAACGCAGCGGCGACGGCGTCGCGGTTGCCCGCATTGGCGATGATGAGGAAGGTGCTCTCCGCCGTGCGGTAGACGATGAGGTCGTCGACCACGCCGCCGCGCTCGTTGAGCAGCAGCGAGTACTTGGCCTTGCCGACGCGCATGGTCGAGATGAGGCCGGCGAGCACGCCGTCGAGGAACGCACCGGCGTCGGGTCCCTCGACGAGGAACTCCGACATGTGCGAGATATCGAAGAGGCCTGCGGCACGGCGCACGGCGTGGTGCTCGTCGAGATCGCTCGTGTAGCGGACGGGCATCTGCCAACCGCCGAAGTCGGTGAAGACGGCTCCGGCGGATTCGTGGGCGGGGAAGAGCGGGGTACGGCGTTCGGTCACGACGAGTTCTCCGGTCCATTCGGACGCCCGAGCACCGTGCTCGGGCGAGAACTCCCCCTCTGTCATTGGCCTGAGAGCTTCGCGCGGCGTCGCGCTTTCACCGTCGGCGGGGACATCGGTGTCCCGCTTTTCAGAGTGGCCTCGCCTGCGCGGTACTGGACCTGAGAGATTGGCGGGGAAGCTTGCTCCTTCGGTGCCGCTCGACGGTTGTTCGAGCGGCTCTCCCGCGCTGGTGAATGGGCCGGATATTCGGTTGCTGCGGCCAGCCTAGCCGGTCTCCGGCCCCGTTCGCACCCCTCGGGTCTCGGAGATCCGGGGCGGCTCGGTCCGGTAGTCGCCGAGGCGCGCCCAGTCGAGTCGGATCCGCACGACCGCGATATCGGCGCGCTGCAGCGAGTCTGCGAATTCGGGGAACGCGGCGGCGTACGCGTCCGCCGCCGCGGCGCGATCCGCTCCGCCCGTCACGACGGCGGTGCCCTCGCACTGCAGCGACGCGCCGTCGGCGCCGCCGATCACGACCGCGACGCGGGAGTCGCGTGCGAGGTTGGCGATCTTGCGCGACGCCGTGCGCGCGTCGAAGACGAGATCGCCCGCGTCGGTCGCCGCGAACGGCAGGTACGCGGCCTGCGGCGCCCCGTCGGGGCCGAGCGTCGAGACGACGCCGTCCGGGCGCTCCCGGACGAAGGCGACGATCTCCGCGGTCCCGAGCGGTTCGGCGCCTCGCTCCGGCTTCATCCCCTGGCCGCCGTCCCGGCGTCGGGATTCCCGGTCCAGCGGAACGCCCCGAGACCCCCGAGCGGAACGGCGCGCGCCTGCCCGACGGTGCCGCCGGTCAGGAAGCCGCGCCGCCCGAGCGCGTCCAGGGCCGCGTTCCGATCCGCGAGCGCGCGCTCCCGATCTTCTTCCGGCAACGCCGCTGCGAGCTCTACCGCGTCGGGTCCGGCTTGCGCACCGTGGCCCGGCTGCCCGCGATCCGCCCCATCCGACGCACCCGCGCCGTCGGGCGTCCGGTGCCGCACGCGCAGCAGCACCGCAAGCCCGACGACCGCGGCGACGATCAGCGCGGCCCGGACCGGCCAGAGCCAGCCGGCCAATCCCGCGAACTCGTCGCGCGCAGCCACGTTGGCCAATCCGATCGTCGCGAAGCCCGCCATGACGAAGGAGAGCACGGCGTAGCCGAGCAGGGCCGGGTTCCAGCGCGCGCCGCGCACGAGCCAGACGATCGCCCCGACGAGCAGCACCGCCGCCGTGATCCCGAAGCACCAGCTCGAGATCGGGATGGCGGTCCGCGCGGCGACGGGAGGAACGCTGGTGAACAGCACCCCCGGCGCCTCCGCGTAGATCGCGACCCCCAGGATCGGCGCGACGCCGATGGCGCCGAAGAGGAGGAGGCCCGCGATGCAGGAGAGGGTTCCCCGACGCTCGTTCGCGCCCGGCCGGATCCGTTCGGCGAGCACCGCGCCCTGCGGTCCGAGCGCGGCGACGATCTCCGGGTGCCGCTGCAGCGCGTAGGCCTCGAGCGTCTCGAGATCCGGGTCGACGGACAGCGACAGCTCCTCGGCCCATTCCTCCGCGGTCTCGTAGCTCAGGCTCATGATGCCGGTCAGGCTAGCAGCGGGATCAGCGGAGCGCAGCGGCGACGCGCTCGACGTCGCGACCGCCGTCCGCGTGGATCCGAGCCAGGACCTCGACCGGGTCGAGCCCGTCCGCTGCGGCGAGAGCCGCGAGGATTCCGTCCGACTCCGCTCCCGCCGGAGCGCCTCCGGCTCCGGTGCCCGCGGCGCGACGCGCTTCCCGGTCGAGGCGTGCGCGCCAGTCGTCGCGCACCGCCTGCGGGATCCCGCCCGCGGCTTCCACGATCGTGCGCAGCGCCGCGACGAGCGCGTCCGCGCCGGGCGGCCGGGGCCGCTGGGACCCTCGGAGGCGCTCCTCGGGCGAGAGCCGTGCGCGTCCGCGCCGCCACCGCCACGCGAGCAGCCCCGTGAGCAGCGCGACGGTCGTGGCGCACAGGAGCCAGAGTCGGATCTGCTCCGGGGCGTACTCGGTCTCGCGCCAGTGCAGGCCGAAGGCGCGATAGAGGATCACGAGCACGAGCATCCCGGCGCTCAGCCACGCGCAGACCTCGGCGACGTAGAGCGGATACCCCCGCCGCGGCGACGGCAGCAGGTGCAGCAGTGCGGCCGTCGAGAGTGCGACGATCCCTGCGACCACCGCGATCGCCCAGGGGACGTCGGGCCTCGTCGACGAGAAGTGCTTGATCGGCCCGAATGTGGAAGCGAGCGCGATCAGCGCGACCATCAGCGCGATGCAGAGCGTGCCCCACAGGATCCGCGTGCCCCGACCGGGGCGTTCCGGTGGCGCGCCTCGGCCCTGTGCGGCGCGACGCGCACCGGCGGCCGCATCCGCCCTCGCTCGCCGGGCGATCGCGTGGGTCGCAGCCAGGCGCGGCGCCAGGGTTCTCCGCAGCTCGCGGTCGACGCTCACCGATCTCGCGGCGAGGATCCCGATCCGTTCGACGGCTTCGGCCGGGAGATCGCCGGGGAAGCCGAACGGTTCGGTCCGGTCGCCGCGGCCCCGGCGGTCGGGTGTGCGCATGGTGTCACGCTACTGCACGGTGACGCTGAGCCGACGGTGCGAGACTGGACGGATGATCCTCGAGACCGAACGCCTCCGCCTGCGCGAGATGACGGCGGCCGACCTGCCCGCGCTGCGCGCGATCCTGCAGGATCCCGTCGCGATGACGGCGTACGAGGGCGCGTTCGACGAGGCGATGGTGCGCGACTGGTTGGATCGGCAGCTCGAGCGCTACCGGAACGATGGGTTCGGTCTCTGGGCGGTCGAGCTGCGCTCGTCGTCCTCTGGCGGACCCGACAGCGCGGGAGACGGTGCTCCGGTGATCGGCCAGTGCGGGATCACGCGGCAGCGCATCGACGGCGACGACGTGCTCGAGGTCGGGTACCTCTTCAATCGTGCGCACTGGCATCACGGCTACGCGACGGAAGCCGCGGCCGCGTGCCGGGATCATGCCTTCGCCGTCCTGGGCGCTGATCGCGTCCACGCCCAGGTGCGCGACACGAACCTCGCCTCGATGAACGTCGCGATCCGGCTCGGCATGACCGTGCGCAGCCGGTTCGTGAAGCACTACCGCGGCATCGACATGCCGCACCTGGCGTTCGCGGTGGATCGGGCGGCGTAGACGAGCCCGAAAGACCGAAGGGCCGCGCTCAGTGCCGCGCTTCGAGCGTCTCGCGCAGCCAGTCGTTGCGACGTTCCAGCAGGCGGGTCAGGTACCGCCGCAGCGCGATCCGCTCGGCGATCCGCCCGAACGGGCCGAACGGTGCCGCGAACTCGACCAGGTCGAGCATGCGGGTGCCGTCGCCGTCCGGCTCGAAGCGATGCTCGTGGTGCCAGCGCGCGAACGGGCCGGCGACCTGCTCGTCGACGAATCGGTGCGGCGCGTCGTAGGCCGAGATGAGCGAGGTCATGCGCCACGGGATCCCGAAGTGGACCGCGCGCCAGGTCACCGTCTGCCCCGCGCGCATCTCGCCCGAGGTCACTCCCCCGACGGCGCGCTCCCGGGAGTCGCTCATGGAGGAGGTGTGCGCGTCGACCGACAGGCTCAGCGCGAAGCACTCGGCCGGGGTCGCGGCGATGCGGGTCTCGAGCCGCAGGCGGATCATGCCGCGACCTCGCCGACCCGCTCCGCGAGGTACTCCGCGTGCGGTCGGCTGCCCGGGTCGGTTCGGGTGCGCACCGAGCGGACCGCGAAGCCGGCACGCTCGAGTTCGATGCGTATCTCGGCGACCGGCCAGAAGTAGGCCGTGGTCACGGCGTGGTCGAACGCTTCGAGTCGCGGTCCTTCGAAGCAGCCGAGCAGCAGGGAGCCGCCCGGCCGCAGGACGCGGGCGAACTCCCGCAGAATTGCCGGAACACCATCGGGCGGCGTGTGGATGACGGAGTACCAGGAGAGCAGTCCGCCGAGCGCGGCGTCCGCGACGGGCAGCGCTTCGAGCGCACCGACGCGGAACCGCGCCTCGGGGAACCGGCTCCGCGCGATGTCCACGAACTCCGGGGTCAGGCCGAGGCCAGTGATATCGATGCCGAGCGCCCGAAGATGCTCGGTCCAGTGCCCCGGGCCGCAGCCGGCGTCGAGCACGGGACCGTCGATGCCCGCGCCCCAGGTCGAGATCGTGTCGCGATCCTGCGCAGCGAGCGCCTCGACCGAGCCGAGCAGCTCGGTGTACTCGGCCGCCCGGGCGCCGTAGGCCGCGCCGACCGCTTCCCGGGCTCCCGTTCGCTGCTGATCCACCGCCGGCCCCGGCCCGTCCGACCTAGGAGACCCGCTTGACGACGCTCGACTTGAGCTGCAGCTTGCCGAACCCGGGAACGCGCGCGTCGATGTCGTGATCGCCGACGCCGTCGGTGATCAGCCGGATACCCGTGACCTTCGTGCCGACCTTGATCGCGCCACCGCCGCCGCCCGAGACCTTGACGCTCTTCACGAGGGTGACCGTATCTCCGTCGGAGAGGACGTTGCCGACCGCATCGCGCACGACGCGCTCGCCGTCCGCCGAATCGCCGTCGGCGCCGTTCGCGGCGCCATCGGCCGGAGCCCACTCGTGCCCGCACATGGGGCAGACCAGCAGCGCGCCCGACTCGTACGCGTACTCGCTCCCGCACTCGGGGCAGGGCGGCATCTCCGTGCCGGTCTCGGTCGTCTCGGTCATGCTCGCGCGGCCCTCCGTCGATTCGTTTCGTATGCCGCCACCAGAATACCGGCTCGGCCGCGCCTCAGATCAGCCCGGCGGCGCGGAACGCGCGGGCGTAGATCTCGCGGATCACCTCCTGCTTGCGCAGGTTGTAGTCCATGGTGGTCTCGCCTCGTCGATTGGCCTGCTCGGCCGCCGCCCGCTTGACCGAAGCGTAGCGCTCACGGTCCCGGGCGTCACGGCGCAGGTGGTCGCGGAACACGCGGTGCTTCCACGGTTCAGCGGACTCGGGCCCGAACACGTGCAGGTTCGTCGCCGGATCCCCCGACCGGAGCATCCGGTGCCCCTGCCACCAGGGCTCCCGCACCCGCAGCTCGAATCCTGCCGCCTCCAACGGGGGCAGCCAGACCGCCTCGTCCGACGGGTCCGCCACGATGAGGTCGACGTCGATGATCGGCTTCGCATCGAGGCCGGGCACCGAGGTCGATCCGACGTGGTGCAGTTCGAGCGCGCGCGGGCCGAGCGCCGCGCGCACGCGATCGGCGACCGCGTCGAACCGTGCGGGCCAGCTCGGATCCGCCGCTCCCACCTCGATGCGTTCCGTCACCCTCGGGCCGACCCACGGGGATGCGCCCGGAGGTGCCGGGTCTTCGGAGAAATCGACGATCTCGCGCGGAGTAGGCATGGGGACCAGGCTAGCCGGGCCGGGTGCACGAGCATCGGACGGGTGCGGGATCCCTCGGTCGAACGTAGACTGCGCCCATGTCAGTCTTCGATAAGATCCTGAACTCCCGCTTCGTCGATCAGTACGGCCCGGCCTTCGCTCCATCGTTCGACTTCGTCGATACCTCGGCGGAGGCTCAGATCGAGCTGCCGAACGATCCGGCCTCGGTCAGCGCGGCCGTCGAACGGGTCATCACCGAGGCCGGGCATCAGATCGTCGGCGTCAGCGACGACCGTCTCGCCTTCGCCGTGGTCACGAAGAAGACGCTGCTGAGCTGGGAGCTCGCGACGGGGATCGAGATCACGCCGACGCCCCAGGGATCGCGGCTCTCGATCTACCTGGCGAACCTGGCCGGGCGCCCGAAGGCGCTGCTCGACGGGCCGAAGAACAAGAAGGTCGCGCAGAAGCTCGCCGAACGGATCCGCGCGGCCGTGTGACCCGGCCGCCGGCGCGAGCGCCGGCCGCCCGCGCTCAGACGATGCGGTCCTCGACCCGTCCCGCCTCGACGTGCCAGCGCCGGTCGAGGCGCACGTTCTCGAGCATCCGCCGGTCGTGGGTGACGAGCAGGAGCGCGCCCTCGTAGGCCTCGAGCGCCTGCTCGAGCTGCTCGATCGCCTCGAGATCGAGGTGGTTCGTCGGCTCGTCGAGCACGAGCACGTTGACACCGCGCGCCTGCAGCAGCGCGAGCCCGGCGCGCGTGCGCTCTCCCGGCGACAGCGCGTCGAGCGGTCGCAGCACGTGATCGGCGCGGAGCCCGAACTTCGCGAGCAGCGTGCGCACCTCGGCGCTCGTGTACTCGGGCACCAGGGATTCGAACGCCTCCGCGAGCGGAGCGGATCCGGTCAGCAGCGTGCGGGTCTGATCGATCTGCCCGATCGCGACCGAGGATCCGAGGCTCGCCGAGCCCGCGTCGGGAGTCCGCTCGCCGAGGAGCAGCCGCAGCAGCGTCGACTTCCCGGCGCCGTTGGGGCCGGTGATCCCGATCCGCTCGCCGGCGTCGACCTGCACCGAGACCGGGCCGAGCACGAACTCGCCCTGACGCACGACGGCCTCGTTGAGCGTCGCGACGACCGAGCTCGACCGGGGCGCAGCCCCGATCGTGAATTCGAGGCGCCATTCCTTGCGCGGCTCCTCGACCTCGTCGAGGCGCGCGATCCGGCTCTCCATCTGGCGCACCTTCTGCGCCTGCTTCTCGCTCGACTCCATCGACGCCTTGCGCTTGATCTTGTCGTTGTCGGGCGCCTTCTTCATCGCGTTGCGCACGCCCTTGCTCGACCACTCGCGCTGCGTGCGGGCGCGGCCGACGAGGTCGGCCTTCTTCGCCGCGAACTCCTCGTAGTCGTCGCGCGCCTGCTGACGCAGGATCGCCCGCTCCTCGAGGTAGGCCTCGTAGCCGCCGCCGTAGACGCGGTTGGTGTGCTGCGCCAGATCGAGTTCGAGCACGCGGGTGACCGCGCGCGCGAGGAACTCTCGATCGTGGCTGACGAGCACGACGCCCCCGCGCAGCCCCTGCACGAAGGCTTCCAGCTTGGCGAGCCCGTCGAGGTCGAGGTCGTTGGTCGGCTCGTCGAGCAGCACGATGTCGAAGCGCGAGCACAGCAGCGCGGCGAGCGCGACCCGCGCCTTCTGCCCACCGGACAGCGCGGTCATGAGCGCCTCGGTGCCGAGTTCGAGGCCGAGCTCGGCGAGCACCGCGGGCAGGCGATCCTCGAGGTCCGCCGCCCCCGCGGCGAGCCAGCGGTCGAGCGCGGCCGAGTACTCGTCGGCCGGATCCGACGCGCCGGGAGCGGCCGCATCGGGATCCGCGAACGCGGCCGACGCCGCGTCCAAGCGCACCGTGGCCGCCGCGACGCCCGTGCGGCGTGCGACGTAGGCGCCGATCGTCTCGCCTTCGACCGGCGTGTGCTCCTGCGGGAGCCAACCGACGAACGCGTCGGCCGGCGCGAGCGACACGCTGCCCGCCTGCGCGTCGAGCTCGCCGGCGAGGATCCGCAGCAAGGTCGACTTCCCGGCCCCGTTCACGCCGACGACGCCGATCACGTCACCGGGCGCGACCGTCAGGTCGAGCCCCTCGAACAGGGTGCGGTGGGCGTACCCTCCCGCGAGGCCGTTGGCCACGAGCGTTGCAGTCACCCGTCAACTGTAGACGGGTGACGCCGCCCGGATCAGTCGTTGTCGGTGGAGAACGACCACATCACGCCGAAGCGGTCGAAGACCTGCCCGTACCAGCCGCCCCATGGTGCCCGCTCGAACGGCATCCCGATCTCGCCGCCGCCGTCGACGAGCTTCGCGATGAGCCCGCGCGCCTCGTCGGCGGTGTCGGTCGTGTAGAGCAGCGAGTACGCGCTGCCGCGCACGTTGTAGTCGTTGCCGTCCTCCATGGCGTCGCCGCCCGCGATGGTGCCGCCCGGCAGCACGAGGGTCGCGTGCGCCACGGCCTGCGGATCCGGGGTGAAGGGCATGCCCTCCATGGGCGGGACGTCGCCGTACCGCATGATCTGGAGTTCTCCGCCGAACACGTCGTGCCAGTGCTCCATCGCCTCCCCGGTCGTCCCCGGGAGTGCGATGTAGCTTGCGAGCGATGCAGCCATGATGGGATCCGTTTCTGTCGTCGGGACCTGCGTATGCACTCAGCATGCCCCGCCGCGGAGGATCGCGCCAGAGCTTCGGGGCGGCTGTTCAGGATCCGGTCACCGGGTCGTGGCCGGCGAGGTGTTCGACCGCGTCGAGCACCTCCGGCGAGCCGAGGATCCGGAAGTGCCCGGACTCCGCGGTCGGCACGTTCTCGGCGCCGGCGAGACGCGAGCCCCCGGGGATGTGCGGGTCGAACGGCGGATGGATCGACACGATCCGCGCGTCGGCCTCGGTGCGCGCCACGAGGTCGCGGATACTCGGATCGCTCGGGTGCAGCGACCGCAGTGTGCGCGTCGGCATCCAGCGCGCGAGCTCGGATCCCGCGAACGGCGTCGCGATCGCGATCACTCGCGCGACCCGCTCCTGCTCTTCGCCGAGCAGCACGAGCTTCGCGATCAGTCCACCCTTGCTGTGAGCGACGATCACCGCGTCGCGGAGGTCCCCGGCGCGGAGGTGCTCCTCGACCAGCGCGGCCCCCTCGGCAAGCGGGGCGGTGTTGAGCCGCAGCTCGGGCAGGACGTGCACCGGGTGCCCGGCGCGGTTCAGCCGCTCGGCGATGAGGCGCATCATGGTCCAGCTCTCGAGCACCCCGGGCACGAGCACGACCGGCGCCAGGCCGCCGTGCCGGAAGCGCTCGGGCGGGTGCGGTCGTCGGGCTCCCTCCCAGATGCTCGAGACCGCCCAGGCGTAGTCGGAGGCGTGGACGCCGAGCCGACGCAGGGGCGGCAGGGGCTCCGGCTGCGGTTCCGGTTCCGGTCGCGTCCACATCACGCCTCGATCGGTGCGCCGTCGTCGTCGAAGCGGAT
This sequence comes from Leucobacter sp. Ag1, assembly GCF_000980875.1. Lineage (GTDB taxonomy): Bacteria > Actinomycetota > Actinomycetes > Actinomycetales > Microbacteriaceae > Leucobacter > Leucobacter iarius. Next base: position 58,906 of record NZ_LAYO01000100.1, read on the forward strand.
CCCGTCCGCTTCGAGCCGTTCGCGCGCGGCGTGGTGCACGACGCCGCGCTTGCGCGGATCCGGTTCGAGCAGTCGCAGCAGGGTCGCGCGCGCCGTGCTCGGATGCTCGGCGACCGCGACCCGCACGCTCCAGAACCGGTCGTCGGCGAAGCGGTCGAGCACCGCCGCGCTCGCATCTGGGTTCAGCGCCGCCGCGTTGCGGATCGCCTGGTTCGGATCGGTGAAGAACGGCTCGAACTCCGCGTCGGTGCACGCGCCGCTCGCGAGGGCGTACCGGCGCTCCTCGTCGGCTTTCTGCTCGGGGGTCTTGCGTTTGGACACGTGTGCTCCTTCCCAGTCCGATGCTAGAGGTGCCGCGTCGGATCCATGCACCGTTACTCACAGATCACGCCTGTGGAGAGCTTGCGCAGCTGGCCTTCATCTCCCCGCATAGAGTAGGGCGATGCGCGCCACTCGAATCCTTGTCGCAGCAACGACGCTGCTCACCACGATCGCTTTCGTCGGTTGCGGCGCGAGCGTCAAGCAGCCGGGCATCGAATCCAGCACGGATGCGGTACACCACCTTTTCGCAGCGGCAATGGACGATGACGCCGGGGCCGCCCGACTCGTGGTTCCTGCAGACCTCTCCAACGCTTCTCTGCGGGAGAGCATGGCGGCCATCAAGTCGCAGGCGAACAGACAGGGCGGTCTCGCGAAGGCCTCGATCACGGACAATCCATCCGAGCAGATGGGAGCCGAGCACTTCGTCGAGGTCCGCTTCAGCGGCTCCGATGAGGTCACCGTGTTCAGCGTCATCGAAGATGCGGAAGGCATCCGGGTGACGCCCGATCCTTTGGCACGCGAGATCCGCACCACGGCGATCCCCGTCCCGAGCCCCAAGTCCGACTGACCCGCCCAGTAGATGCGCGAGGGCCCGCCCGACCTTCCGGTCGGGCGGGCCCTCGTTCAGCAGCGCAGTGCAGCGCGGGTCAGACGTTGAAACGCCACTCGCACGCTTTGCAATCTCAAACAACGTATAATGTTGCCATGACAACGTGCGCCATCTACTGCCGCATCTCCCTAGATCCCTCCGGAGAGATGCAGGCCGTTCAACGCCAAGAAGAGGACGCTCTCGCCGTAGCAGAATCCCGAAAGTGGGAGGTCTATGACGTTTACACCGACAATTCGGTGAGCGCAACCCGAAAGAACGCAAAAAGAGAACATTACGAACGCATGGTCGCGGACTACAAGGCCGGGAAGTTCAGCGCCATAGTTTGTTTCGATCTGGACCGCCTCACTCGACAGCCTCGCCAACTCGAAGACTGGATCGAAGCAGCCGAAGAAAATGGACTCAAGCTTGTCACAGTTTCCGGCGAAGCCGATCTTTCCACCGAAGAAGGGCGAACTTTTGCGCGCATGAAGGTAGCCTTTGCGAAAGCCGAAATGGACATCAAGTCCAAGAGGCAGAAGAGGGCTGCGAAACAAAAAGCCGACCGCGGCGAACCTCCGGCGGGGATTAGACTTACTGGATATGACTTTTCTGGCCAACTCATTGCAGAAGAAGCAAAGATTGTTGAGCGAATCTTTACCGACTTTAACAACGGAAAGTCACTCTACGGAATCGCGAAGCTCCTTACGGAAGAGGGAACACCCACCCGCACCGGGAGTTCGCGCTGGAGCCCAACGAGCATCCGAACCATCCTCACCAACGCCCGGTACTGCGGCAGGATGGTGTACCTCGGTAAGGCAACTGGAGGAACAGGAAACTGGGACCCGATCGTCTCAGAAGCAGTATTCGATGCCGTCAACAATAAGCTCAACGACCCCAGCAGAATCAAGAACCGGACCGGCACCGCAAGGAAACACCTAGGAAGCGGCCTGTACGAGTGCCAGCAATGCTACAAACCCGTGGTGTCAAACGGGGATAGGTACCATTGCCGCAAATGCGGCATGTCAAGAACTCGCTCCTACGTCGATGCAACGATCCTCGAACTCGTGGCAGATCGCCTCTCCAAGGAAGACGCGATCAAGATGTTTACAAAGCGCGAAGATCCGGAGGCTACCGCCGCCCTAGAAGCCAAGATTCAAGACCTACGGGCACGAATCTCGAATTTCGAAAATGACTATGACAGCGGCCTGATCGACGGCAAGAGGTTTTCCTCAGCAATCGAGCGCACGGAAGCCGAATTGAACCCGTTGCTCAATGAGCGCGCTTCAGCAGTAGGAGACACCACACTCTCTTCAATTCTCCAAGAACAGAACCCTGGAGAGACGTTCCTCATCGCGGACCTGGAGACACAAAGGGCAGTAATTCGCTCCATGATGCGAATCACGCTCAAGCCTGGAGTACAGGGCAGGAAGGGCTTGGCCGCGAACTCAATCGGTGTTGTCTGGAACATAGCCCAGCTTGCGGAACGCGATCCCAACTCCTCCGAGCTGCCGCTGATTGTTGGTGGAGCATTGAGCGACGACCTCAGGAGGCTCTTGTCCTAAGCTCTGCATCCCGCCAGCGGCTGAACTGTTGCGCGGAACTCTTGCGGGCATCTCGGACGATTGACTGGCGGCGAGCGCGAGACCCCTTGTATCCACACCGCTGGAGACACGGCCAGATCCTGCGGGGGCTGTTCTGGTGGTGCGAGCGGTGCGGACGGCTCGCCCTTACCGGTTCAGGGACCTAAGGACAGACCGCCCCAATAAACACGGACTCTAGTCCAGGACGCGCACGAACTCAGAGAACGGCACGTCGAGTGCATCGGCGATGCGGAACCAGTACCGCATGGTTCCAAGGGTCTGCCCTTGCTCGTAGGAGATCACGGAACGCCGACTCATGCCCACTCGTTCAGCTACCTGCTCGTAGGTGAGCCCACTGTCAGCCCGACGGCGCTTCATCTCGGCGGCGAGTCGCGAGATGTCAGGATCGCTCGCGTACTCGGGAATAGCCACCCAAGCATTCCAGCAACGTGCAACAATCTTCACAGTGCATCTAGTTGCACCTTGATTGCGCCGAGAGGATTTCCCGTGCCAGACGCCGCCACCCAGAATCCCCCCGCGGGCTGGTACCCCAACGCCAACAACCAGGCCCAGTGGTGGGATGGAACAAGCTGGGGCCAGCTAGCTCAGCCTTCAGACACCAGAGCCCCAGAATCGAACGCCTCTGCGGCCGATAGCGCCACCGAGGCCTCCCCAACGCAGGCACCCCCTGGCTGGTACCCGACAGAAATTGGGCTCCTTCGCTACTGGGACGGTTCCGCCTGGACCCAGCACCATGCGCCCCTACCAACGCACCCAAAGCAGCCTTCAGCCCGAACCCCCCGTCGCCGGTCACAGCCCACCTTCAACGCCCATTCCCCGGCCAGCCGCCAGACGGCCACGACTCGGCACACTCCCACCAATTCAAACAAGCCGATACGCCTTCGGTGGAAGAACCTACTTAGCCTCCGCTGGTGGTGGTTCACATTCGGTGGAGCGCTCTTCCTCTCGTTTCTCATCGGCATGCTGAGCCCAGTCATTGGCGCAGGCGCTTTCCCGTTCCTGCTCGTACTGGTCGGGTTCGTCTGGCTAACCCTTCCCATGACTTGTGATCACTGCGGAAAGATGCTGAAGTCATCGAAGATCGGAGACGTTACGGTCTGCCATCACTGCCACCAGCCGGTTGACTGAGCGGCCTTCGGAGTCCCATCTACCTTGACTAGCTGCGCCCATGGAACCAGATCCTGCGGTCAGATTTCACTTTGCTTCCCGTGGCCAGTAGCCGAAGGCTAGGTCCAATTCTCAAGACAACACGCGGTAGACGGTCGCGACAGAGACCCCCATCGTCCGCGCAATATCAGGTACAGGCGTTCCAGCAGCACGGAGCGCCTGTACCTGTTTCACCTGCTTTGCATCCAGGACCGCACGGCGTCCACCCTTGCGTCCAGCCTTGCGAGCTTCGGCAAGGCCCGCCTTGGTGCGGTCTCGAATGAAGCTCCGCTCCATCTCCGCAAAGATCGCGAGCATCTGGAGCATCGCACGACCCGTTGGCGTCGATGAGCTGAGGCCATCGCCCACGGACTCGATAAAGACGCCCCGTTGAGTTAGATCCTCGATCAGGCCAGCAACATGCGCCGTGGAGCGTCCCAGGCGGTCCAGCTTGTAGACAACAATCGCGTCCCCCGGCTGCGCGTCCGAAAGCAGCGCGTCCAAGCCGGGGCGGTCCTGCTTTGCGCCGCTCACGCCATGGTCGGCGTAGCGGTTGCGCTTGAGCACCTTCGCACGGTCCAGGGCTTCATGCTGGAGAGCCTCGTCTTGGTTCGAGGTCGATACGCGCACGTAGCCGAGGCGCGTTCCGGTGGCTGCGGTTTCCATAGTTCTCAAATTACCACAACTCCATACCTTTGTGCGACGCATTGAAGAACGGGTTTTGAGAATCAAGAATCAGCGAAACCATGCGGGCACCAAACTCCGCAGCCCAGGCGCTCGCCTCTCTCAGAAAACCTTCGTTTGCGAGAGAGGCCAAAGGCGCGGCGAAACTGCGCCCGGTCACAGGGAGGGGCGAATACGCAGCGACTCACGCAGTTGCGCGCCGCGAGGACGACAAGTGATCACAAATTTGTAACAAGACTCAAATAGAACAGAACGAACGAACCGTCTACCGGTACTGTGCGAGCAGACGCCAGGGCCCCCGCCCCGTCTCCGAGTATCCAGATACGCGGCCTCTTGCGACAACAATGGAGTTAGTCAACATGAAAAAGGGAATCCGCCTCATCCTCGCAGCCACCGGCGCAGTTCTGCTTGCGTCCCAAGTTGCCGGTTGCTCCGCCATGCTGCCCGGCGGGATTGGAAAATGCGATATAACTATCGACTATCCGCACGGGTCAACCCGAAAAGCGGGATATATTGACGGCAAAGGCAAAATGACCTGCACCATTTATAAAGGACATAAAATTACGGGCGCATCGATCGAAACCCGCCTCCAGAAATGGAGCGGAAAAGCTTGGGTGACCGTTGGCGGCACTGCCGCAACTACAAAAGTTGGTACAGTGAAGAACGGCGTCACCTATACAGGCGTAAGTGGATTCATCGTCTGTCAAAAGGGAACTTTCCGCACCCAGTCACGAGGCACGGCCTCCCTCGACGGTGCTCCGGGAAAGAGCTCAGAGTGGGCGACCACGAACGACGACCAGAACAAGGGCGTCAAGAATCCGTGCGAAAAACCACTAAAGGTAGTTAATGTTCGCTGAGGCCCGATGAATATCAAGCGAATGCCGCCATCCACAAATTCCGAAGTTGCCAAAGCAGACTATCGCACTCTCGCCATTCGGGCGACTACAGCAAGCCCACTAATTGCTCCCCTCGCAGTCGCGGGTGCATATATTGGACGCGGAGTGTCCGTCGCAATAGTTATCGGTTCGCTCGCGTTGCTATTCGTTCTTGCTGGGGTCTCTCACCTATCCGGGAGACCCCAGCAGGGGGGGATTCTACTTTCCCTTGCAGGAGTTTTATCGCCACTAGTTTTTGGATGGGACGCCGCAGTCCCGCTTCTTGGAGCTGTAGTACTTTCAATCTTCTGTTTTCGAAACTTAAAGAATCTTGTTTCACTTCGCCCCTTCTGGACTCTTTCCGCAGCCCTGACTACCGGAATCATAATCCTAGGAGTAGCCGCCTTTCAGATCGGCAGCAATCACCTTTCCCCCAAGGGGGCATCGCTGGAGTGGTCAAGCCTTCCCGGTCAAGAGCACGGTACGGTCTTTGTATTAGGCCTCGTAATTTCAGTTTCCGCAGTCAACTCTATTTTCGAGGAGCTATTGTGGAGAACCGCCCTTCTCAAGCTCTTCCGCCCCAGGCCCTGGGCTTGGGGCCAGTGGCTCGTGGTCTCTGCGTGCTTTGGCCTGTCTCATCTGTTTGGAACCCCTGGAGGCCTGGCTGGAGTAGCATGGTCCATGACATTCGGTCTGGCAATGTGTGTACTGCGACAGATCTCAAATGGTTCGATTTCCTGGATCATCCTCGCACATTTTTCTGCCGATTTTATCCTAATAGGAGCATTGTATGGAATCTTCAATTAGACAAAGTTTCAATGAGATCGTAAAGTCGGCCGGCGATATTTATTGCTCCCACCTTTGCGAAGGTGAACCCAATTCGGCAATGGTCTGGGATCCGGTTTCCGAAATCACGGTACGCCTCTCACTTCGAGAGGATGAAGTTTGGATCATTGCCGGGTCCGGCACTCTGGTAAGATTCATCGCGACTAGCGAATCATGCTTTAGTTCAGATGATGTGCTTGCGGCGATCAATTCGATTCTTTCCGGCGGAGCAATTGAGTTCTTCGGCGTTCAGGGTGATGCCAGCGCAGATATCTTCTGCACCGGCTACGATCTAGGCGAGCGGGCGGGAGCCAGTGGAGGCCTACGGCAAACCGAATCTCGCTTCCACGCTCGAATCGCGGGTCCCTTGGCGCAGGCAAATCTAGAACTGGACTAACGCTTCAGAAGTCGTTGCCCCTTGATGCGCGGGACAGATTCAAGAGAGTGATCATCTATCTGCGCTCAGCACCCGCGAAGACGAGACATGCCCTAAACGCTCTCAGGCGGCTCTGTGAGCGCTGCAGAGAGCATGGAGGCCATCTGGTCCGCCCCAGCCTCCGCAAGGTGCTCTACGAGCCGTTCTCCGAAAGCGGCATTGCCGCGGGCGAGCTTCCCGACCACACCCGCCAGGAGCATCGCGTCCTCGGCCATCTGCGCGGTGGAGTCGCCGTCGACACCCATGCGCGTAGCAAGCACCGTGAGGGTTTGAAGCTCAGCCGCTCCTGCCTTGAGCGCTATCGCTTCGGAACTCGCGTTCAGGCGGATTCTCCGTGCGGAGTCGGCAACATCCATCATGCGAGAGACCAGGCTGGCGGTGCTCATCTGCACGGAGGCGCGGAAGGCCTCCTGCATGGCGGGCGCGGCGTGGTTGCGGATGTGGCGGTAGAGGGAGTGGGAAGAAATCGCGTACCGTTGCGATATTTGCGAAATGGGCCGGTTCGTGAAGATCATGTCCTCGATCTCCTGTCGCTTCATTGAGCGGCAGACCTCGCAAGGACGACCAGCCTTCTTTTCTAGTTCTTCCATCCTCTCTCCATGTTTTACGTTCTTGAGCTTCATGCTCAGCTTGACTCAGATCAAGATTTGGGCATAGCTCTGGCTATTTCTTTGAATCTGGATGCTTTGCTTCATCCACTTTTCTCGTCCGGGCATCAGTTCTGAGCTTTAGGATGTCAGATAGGCCCCCTTACCCCCACAGAGAATCCAATAAATTCTCTTGGAGTGTCGCCTCGCCAGGTCCGGGCTTCATTGACCGAGTTTGGCGGGCGGGCCTGTCATATTTCCTAAAACGAACGATGCCCGATCCCCACCCTTGGATGGATCCCGGTCTATCAGCCGTCGCTTTTCCCATTCCGGAGCGAATCCGTATGGGCCGGAGTAGCCAGAGCGCCCGAAGGCGCGCCCCCACATCCATCAGATGGATGCAATTGTGATTATATCGTGAGCCGCTCGGATAAACAAGCGCTCAGCCGTATTAGATTACCCCGGAGCCCGAGTGGTTCTCATTTCTTAAAACAAGCGCAGGCGGAAAGTCTTAAGCCGAATGTTTTATGTTCTTGACTCAAAGCTGACGAGCAGAGGCCGCCATGGCCCACCCGAGGCGCGGTCCTAGTCCCACCAAGGATAGATAGCCCCCGGAGAGGCCAGACAGCCCCAGCAATACGCATCGCCAGCAGACTTCGGGTTCGGTTTGCGAGGCTGGGCACCCAGATGGATGCCGGGCAACATGCGATCCCCCACAGCGGCCCAGCCGCCTCTGTGGATGCAGAACTACTTCTTCACGCCAGACGTTGCTTGGAAACGCCACTCGCAGACGTCGCCGTCCTGCATGATGTATTCCTTGCCCTCCATGCGGGCCTTGCCCTTGGCGCGGGCCTCGGCGACGGAGCCGGTCTCGACGAGGTCCTCGAACGAGATGATCTCGCCCTTGATGAAGCCCTTCTCGAAGTCGCCGTGGATGACGCCGGCGGCCTGCGGCGCGGTCGCGCCCTTCTTGATGGTCCACGCGCGCGCCTCCTTGGGGCCCGCGGTGAGGTAGGTCTGCAGCCCGAGGGTGTCGAAGCCGACGCGGGCGAGCTGGTCGAGACCGCTCTCGGCCTGGCCGATCGACGCGAGCAGTTCGGCGGCGTCGGCGGGATCGAGCTCGATGAGCTCGCTCTCGATCTTGGCGTCGAGGAAGATCGCCTTGGCGGGAGCCACGAGGGCTGCGAGCTCTTCGCGCTTCGCGTCGTCCTGCAGCACCTCCTCGTCGACGTTGAACACGTAGAGGAACGGCTTCGCGGTGAGCAGGCCCAGTTCGCGGATCGGCTCGAGGTCGATGCCGGAGTGCGAGAGCACCGTGCCCTCGTTCAGCACGGCCTGCGCGGCCTTCGCCGTCTCGACGACCGACGCGTCGATCTTCTTGTTCTTCAGTTCCTTCTCGTAGCGCACGAGCGCCTTCTCGAGGGTCTGGAGGTCGGCGATGATCAGCTCGGTGTTGATCGTCTCCATGTCGCTGGCCGGGTTGACCGCGCCGTCGACGTGGATCACGTCGGGATCGGAGAAGCCGCGCACGACCTGCGCGATGGCGTCGGCCTCGCGGATGTTCGCGAGGAACTGGTTGCCGAGCCCCTCGCCCTCGCTCGCACCGCGCACGATGCCGGCGATGTCGACGAAGCTGACCGGTGCGGGCAGGATCCGCTCGCTGCCGAAGATCTCGGCGAGCTTGTCGAGCCGCGGGTCGGGCAGGTTGACGACGCCGACGTTCGGCTCGATGGTCGCGAACGGGTAGTTCGCGGCGAGCGCGTCGTTCTGGGTGAGCGCGTTGAAAAGGGTGGACTTGCCCACGTTGGGGAGTCCTACGATGCCGATAGTCAGAGCCACGGGGGTTCAGTCTACGCGAGTGCGGGCGGCCACACCCCGATGACGATCGAGAGCACGACGATGGTGACGAGTTCGTGCACCACGTTGAGCACGGTGAGCTTGACCGGACGGCCCTCGAAGGCGTCGTGCGTGATGAAGCGCGCGGCCGTGAATCCGGCCCACAGGATGATCCCGGCGACGAGCGCGGTTCCGAAGAACGCGAAGCGGTCGATGGGGGCGACGAAGGTCGCGACGATCTCGGCGTTGTCGAGTTCCGGTGCCGAATGGCCGGGGATCGTGATCATGCCGACCACCCAGGCCAGCGCCCACGAGGTGATGAAGCTGACGAGCAGTGTGACGAGCAGCGGCACCACGATCGCGATCGCCGGCTTGCCCTCGGGCTGCACGCCGGTGAGCTTCATCCAGCGGGTTCCCATGACGCCCTTGGAGTACCAGACCGCGCCGACGACCATGGTCGAGAGCGTCGCCGCGATGACGGCCCAGTAGTTGATTGCGGGGATCATGCCGCGCCTCCTTCCGGCGGCGAGCGCCGCGCCTATCGCCCATTCTGCCCCACTGCGGGGACATCGGTGCGGCTTCCCGGAATCACAGGATCCGAGCCGTCGGAAACGGCCTCGCACGGAGTTGTCGGTGGCGTGTGTCAGGATCTTCGGGTGACAGTCGACTTCACCGCCATCGATTTCGAGACCGCGAACAGCCATGCCGCTTCGGCGTGCGCCGTCGGTCTCGTGCGCGTCCGCGCGGGCCGGGTGGTCGAGCGCGCCGAGTGGCTCATCAAGCCGCCGGCCGAGCACGGCGAGTTCCAGCACTGGAACATCAAGATCCACGGGATCACGCCCGACATGGTCGAGAGCGCGCGCGATTGGGCCGCGCAGCTGCCCGACCTGGTCGACTTCGTCGGATCCGACATCGTGGTGGCGCACAACGCGGGCTTCGACATGGGCGTGGTGCGCGGATCCTGCGCGGCGACGGTGACTCCGACGCCGAAGTTCCGCTATCTCTGCAGCGTGCAGGTCTCGCGCAAGACCTACGACATCCCGTCGCACCGGCTCCCGCTCGCGGCAGCGGCCGCGGGCTACGGCGAGTTCCACCACCACGACGCGCTCGCCGATTCGGAGGCCTGCGCGGCGATCATCTCGGACGCGGCCCTTCGGCACGGCGTCGACGACGTCGCGGCGCTCGCGAAGGCGACGGGGCTGCGCCTGCAGACCCTCAAAGCGATCCCGCTGAAGCTCTAGGCGCGCAGGAGCCGGAGCCCGGGCGATCCGGCTAGCCGGCTAGCCGGCTTCGCCCGCGCTGCGCAGCCAGGTCAGCACGGCGAGCACGCGCCGGTGGCCGGCCGCGGCGTCGGTCAGTCCGAGCTTCTGGAAGATCGCGGAGATGTGCTTCTCGACCGCTCCGGCGCTGACGACGAGCGCCGCCCCGATCTCGGGGTTGCTCTTGCCCTCAGCCATGAGCCCGAGCACCTCGCCCTCGCGCGCGGTCAGGCGCTCGACCGGATCCCGATGCCGCTGCATGAGGCCGCGCACCACCTCGGGGTCGAGCACCGTGCCGCCCGCGCGCAGGCGGGCGACCGCGTCGCGGAACTCGTCGAGCGAGGCGACGCGATCCTTGAGCAGGTATCCGACGCCGGACGGATCGCCGGCGAGCAGCTCCCCCGCGTAGACGAGCTCGACGTGCTGACTGAGCAGCAGCACCGAGCGATCGGGCCAGCGCTCGCGGATCGCGAGCGCTGCGCGCACACCCTCGTCGCGGAACCCGGGCGGCATGCGGACGTCGAGCACCACCAGGTCGACCGGGTGCTGCTCGAGCTCGGCGAGCAGCTGATCCGCGTCGCCGACCGCGACGACCGTCTCGTACCCGGCCTCGTCGAAGAGGCGGATCAGCCCCTCCCGGAGCAGACCGGAGTCCTCGGCCAGCGCGATGCGGAGCGCGGGCACGAGGACTTCGGTCTGATGCGAGTCGGTCACGCACCCAACGATACGGGGATGCGGGCGACGATCACGGTTGGACCGCCGTCGGGGCTCGACAGGGTGATGGATCCGCCGACACCGCGCACCCGCTGATCGAGCCCGTAGAGTCCGTGACCCGGCAGCAGCATGGCGCCGCCGCGGCCCTCGTCGCTCGCGGTCAGGATCGCCCAGCCGGCGTCGTCCGCGAGGTGCAGGTCGAAGCGTCCGGCTCCCGAGTGCTTCGCGGCGTTCGCGAGGCACTCGGCCGCGATGAAGTAGACGGTGCGCTCGGTGACCTCGGAGAGCGTCACGCCCTCGCCCACGGCCCAGGTCATGCGGGTCGGGATAGGCGCGCCGTCGGCGATCGCTTCGAGCGCCGCACGCAGGCCGCGATCGGCCAGCAGGGGCGGGGCGACGCCGCGGGACAGCGCGCGCAGTTCGTCGAGCGCCGCGCCGGCGGTGCTGCGGGCCTCGGCGAGCAGCGAGGAGACGGCCGCCGGGTCGTCGGCCATGCGGCGCTCGGCCGCGGCGAGATCCATCTGCAGGCGCACGAGCCGCTGCTGCGGGCCGTCGTGCAGGTCGCGTTCGAGCTGGCCGAGGGTGCGGTGCTCCTCGGTGGCGGCGAGTTCGCGGGCGATCTCGAGCTGCACGACGTCGCGCTGCAGGCGATCCCCCGCGGTCTCCCCGAGCAGTGCGCGCGCGACCGCCCAGTCGACCATTGCGAGGCCGCGCAGCACGAGCGGCAGCGTCGCGAGGAAGATCAGGCCGAGCACGCCGTAGAGGATCGCGTCGCCGGTCAGCGGATCCACGGGCATCGACGAGCCGAACACGGAATCCCAGATGACGGTGCTGAGGTGGATGTTCTCTCCGCTGCTCGGGATCAGCCGGTTCCAGATCCACGCGGTCGGCCCGGTCACCGCGACGACGGTCCACATCAGCGCGATGCCCCACAGCGCCACGGTGAGCGGCATGTGCAGCAGCCCGCTGTGCAGCAGGGCGCGCCATCCGGCGCCGTGCGAGAGCTGCCCGCCGAGCCGGGCGAGGAGCCCGCCCGGGCGCGCGGGCGGCGGGACGGGGCGGGTGATCGGCCGGTCGACGGCGGTGCCGATGAGGCCGGCCCAGGCGTCTCCGAAGATCCGGGCCGTGAGCAGGGCCCCGACCACGAGGAAGACGCCGAACACCAGGACGATCGATCCGAGACCGACGAGGAACAGGGTCTGGAGCACGGCGAAGGCGACGATCGAGAAGGGCATCGCGAGGAGCAGGATCCCGAGGGTCTTCGGCGCTGCGCGCCAGAGGCCCCAGTATCCGGTGGCTCGGAGCGCGGCGGGCTCGGAGGGCGGATGCGAACCGACGGTACGGGGTACCTGGCCGGATTCGATGAGTTCGTGAGCGGTCATGTCAATCAGTCTGCCGGGTCGCCTCGGCACCGCCCATCCGGTGCACCCCCGGAACCGGGGTGGGGTTCCTCCCCCGTCCGGGATCGGGCGCGCCGCAGATCCGCTCGGGCTGCGAGTTCGCTGAGATGTGCCTACCCTGGACCCACGGCCCGCAGACCGCGGAGCCTCCAACGAAGGAGCAGCCCTCAGTGCATCAGAGCAAGCATCCATTCAGCCTGCGGCTGGCGATCGGGGCGGTGATCGCGGGCCTCGTCATGCTGGTCGCGGGATCCGCCGCGCAGGCCGCGCCCCCGTCCGCGGGCCCCGCGCACGCCGCGCCGGCGAAGACCGCCGATCTCAAGGGCAAGAAGTTCGTCATCGCCACGGACACCACGTTCGCGCCGTTCGAGTTCCGCAAGGACGGCAAGCTCGTCGGCATCGACATGGACCTCCTCAACGCCATCGCCGAGAAGGAGAACTTCCAGGTCGAGATCCAGTCCCTCGGATTCCAAGCGGCCGTCTCGGCCGTGACGAGCGGCCAGGCGGACGGCGTCATCGCCGGCATGTCCATCACCGACGAGCGCAAGCAGACCTTCGACTTCTCCGATCCCTACTTCGACTCGGGCGTGCAGATGGCCGTCGCGAAGAACAGCGACGTGAAGGGCTACGAGGACCTCAAGGGCAAGACCGTCGTCGCCAAGGGCGGATCCGAGGGCGAGGCCGAAGCCAAGAAGCTCTCCGGCCAGTACGGCTTCACCGTCAAGGCGCTCGACCAGTCGACCAGCCTCATCGAATCGGTCAAGAACGGATCCGCGGCCGCGGTCTTCGATGACTACCCGGTGCTCAAGTACGGCATCGCCCAGGGCAACGGGCTCAAGGTCGTGACCGACAAGATCCCCGGCGGCCAGTACGGCTTCGCCGTGGCGAAGGGCAAGAACGCCGACCTGCTCGCCGCGTTCGACGAGGGGCTCGCGGCGCTCAAGTCCGACGGCTCGTACGACAAGATCCTCGAGAAGTACCTCGGCACCGGCGGGACCGCGGGCAGCGGCGGCGAGGCGCCGGCCGCGATGGATCTGGGCGGCAAGAAGTTCACGATCGCGACCGACACGACGTTCGCGCCGTTCGAGTTCCGCAAGGACGGCAAGCTCGTCGGCATCGACATGGATCTGCTGAACCACATCGCGAAGGAGGAGAACTTCCAGGTCGACATCCAGTCGCTCGGGTTCCAGGCCGCGGTCTCGGCCGTCACCTCCGGGCAGGCCGACGGCGTCATCGCCGGCATGTCCATCACCGACGAACGCAAGCAGACCTTCGACTTCTCGGACCCCTACTTCGACTCGGGCGTGCAGATGGCCGTCGCGAAGAACAGCGACGTGAAGGGCTACGAGGATCTCAAGGGCAAGACCGTCGTCGCCAAGGGCGGCTCGGAAGGCGAGTCGGAGGCGAAGAAGCTCTCCGAGAAGTACGGCTTCACCGTCAAGGCGCTCGACCAGTCGACCAGCCTCATCGAGTCCGTGAAGAACGGATCCGCCGCGGCCGTGTTCGACGACTACCCCGTGCTCAAGTACGGCATCGAGCAGGGCAACGGGCTCAAGGTCGTCACGGCCAAGATCCCCGGCGGCCAGTACGGCTTCGCCGTGGCGAAGGGCAAGAACGCCGACCTGCTCGAAGCGTTCAACAACGGCCTCGCCCGCATGAAGGCGGACGGCAGCTACGCGAAGACGCTCGAGACCTACCTCGGGAAGGACACCTCGGCGACCGCCGACGGCGGCGCCAAGGCGCAGCCCGGGTTCATCCAGCTGTTCGTCGACTCGATGCCCGCGCTCGGCGAAGGCCTCTGGAACACCCTGCGCATCACCATGATGGCGTTCATCATCGCGATGGTGCTCGGCCTCATCTTCGGCTTCATGAAGATCTCGACCTCGCGCACCCTGCGCGGGATCGCGGCCGTCTACGTCGCCGTGTTCCGCGGCACCCCGGTGCTGGTCTGGGCCTTCCTGTTCTACTTCGGTCTGCCGCAGCTCACCGGGGTGACGGGCAACGTGTTCTGGGCCGGTACCGCGACGCTGGCGCTGAACTCCGGTGCCTACCTCACCGAGATCGTGCGCGGCGGCCTGCAGGCCGTGGATCCGGGCCAGATGGAGGCCGCGCGATCCCTCGGCCTCGGCTGGGGCAAGTCGATGCAGCGCGTGGTCGTGCCGCAGGCGGTCAAGATCTCGACGCCGGCGATCATCAACCAGTTCGTCATCACGCTGAAGGACTCCTCCCTGCTGCTCACCATCGGCTTCGCCGAGCTGCTCTACCAGGCGCAGCAGATCTACGCGGCCAACTACCGCACGACCGAGATGCTCATCATCGTGGGCATCATGTACTTCGTGGTGATCACCCTGCTGACCTGGGTCGCCAACATCGTGGATAAGAAGGTGAACAAGTGAGCGACAAACTCACCTCCGGAACGGTCCCCGTCGTCGTCAGCGGCGCGGGCATCAGCGTGACCGGGCTCCGCAAATCGTTCGGTTCGAACGAGGTCCTCAAGGGGATCGACCTCGAGGTCGCTCCCGGCGAGGTCGTCTCGCTCATCGGGCCGTCGGGCTCCGGCAAGTCGACGATCCTGCGCTGCCTCAACAAGCTCGAGGTCCCGACCGCGGGCACCGTGGTGGCGAACGGCTTCGACATCATGGATCCGAAGGTCGACATCAACGAGGTGCGCCGGCACGTCGGCATGGTGTTCCAGCACTTCAACCTCTTCCCCAACATGACCGTCGTCGAGAACGTGATGCTCGCTCCGGTCGAGACGGGCAAGCGGTCGAAGGAGGAAGCGCGCAAGCAGGCGCTCGCGCTGCTGCGCCGCGTCGGCCTCGAGGAGAAGGCGGATGCGCGCCCCGCGCAACTGTCGGGCGGGCAGAAGCAGCGCGTCGCGATCGCCCGCGCCCTCGCGATGGAACCCGCGATCATGCTGTTCGACGAGGCCACCTCGGCACTCGACCCCGAGATGGTCGGCGAAGTGCTCGAGGTGATCCGCGAGCTCGCGAAGACGGGCATCACGATGGTGCTGGTGACGCACGAGATGGGCTTCGCCCGCGAGGTCTGCGACAAGGTCGTGTTCATGGCCGACGGCGTGGTCTGCGAGCAGGGCGACCCGGCCCAGGTGTTCGACAACCCGCAGACCCCGCGCCTGCAGGAATTCCTGAGCAAGGTGCTCTGAGGATCGTTCCTCAGGGATCGGAGCCCCGGGTCGCGCGCTGCGCGGCACGGGGCTCCCGTCTTTGTCGGAGGTGCCCGATAGCCTCCAATCACTTCGAATCCCCTGTCCTCCTGGCGAACCGGTGCATCAATGGAACTCCTCCTCATCATCCTGAGCGCGCTCACGATCGCGCTCCTCGCGCTCATGCTCGTGCTGCTCGTCCGCCGCACGGGCGGCGCGGGTTCGGGCTCAGGCTCGCCCGACGCCGTGCGCGGCGAGATGCGCGCCTTCACCGGTGAGCTGCGGCAGGATCTCGCGACGCAGCGCGGCGAACTCGCGCAGGTCATCGCGAGCGGCCACCAGCAGCAAGAGACTCGCGGGGCCGCGCAGGCGCAGGAGCTCATTCGCGAGCGCGAATCCCGCACGGCGGCGCAGCGCGAACTGCGCGACCTCCTCGCCCGATCACTGTCGGAGCTGGGCGACCGGCAGCACCGGGCCGCGCAGTCGGCCGCCGAGGCGCAGAGCGAGCTCAGGGCTTCGATCGAGCAGCGGTTCGAGGTGCTCCGCGAGGCGAACGAGGCGAAGCTCGAACAGGTCCGCATCTCCGTCGACGAGAAGCTGCGTGAGACCCTCAAGTCGGCCCTCGACGAGAACGCGCAGCGGATCCAGCACCTCACCGAGACGCACGTGTCGAAGCAGGCCGAGCTGCAGCAGACGCTGCGCGAGGAGCTCGAGAAGCTGCGCCAGGGCAACGAGGCGAAGCTCGAGAAGATGCGTGAGACCGTCGACGAGAAGCTGCAGGGCACGCTCGAGCGACGGCTGGGCGAATCGTTCAAGCTGGTCAGCGACCGACTCGAGCAGGTGCAGAAGGGCCTCGGCGAGATGCAGACCCTCGCGTCCGACGTCGGCGGGCTCAAGCGCGTGCTCACCAACGTCAAGACGCGCGGCAGCTGGGGCGAAGTGCAGCTGGCGCGCCAGCTCGAAGACATGCTCACCCCCGAGCAGTACGCCGAGAACGTCGCCGTGCGACCGGGATCCGCCGAGCGCGTCGAGTTCGCCATCAAGCTGCCCGGCCGCGGCGACGGCGAGACCCCGGTCTGGCTGCCCATCGACTCGAAGTTCCCGCAGGAGGACTACGAGCGTCTGCTCGAAGCACAAGAGGGCGGCGAGAAGGATCAGATCGAGGCCGCCAGCAAGGTGGTCGAGCGGGTCATCCTCACGCAGGCGAAGCTGATCCGCGACAAGTACATCGAACCGCCGCACTCCACCGACTTCGCCATCATGTACCTGCCGACCGAGGGGCTCTTCGCCGAGGTGATCCGCAGGCCCGGCCTCGCCAGCCGCCTGCAGAACGAGTACCACATCACGGTCGCGGGGCCCACGGTGCTCATGTCGCTGCTCAACAGCCTCCAGCTCGGGTTCCGCACCCTCGCCATCGAGAAGCGCAGCTCCGAGGTGTGGCAGGTGCTCGGCGCGGCCAAGTCTGAATTCCAGAAGTACGGCCAGGTGTGGGAGAAGCTCGAGAAGCAGCTCCAGACCGCGCAGAACACGGTGCACCAGGCGGGCGTGCGCACCCGCGCCGTCACTCGCACGCTGCGCTCGGTCGAGACCTTCGACTCGGCCGCCATCGGCGATGTCTTCGCCGACGCCGAAGCGCTCGAAGAGGCCGAGGGCCTGGCACTCTCCGGCGCCGAACCCGAGGAATCGGGCGCCGCGGGCACCGAGCCGACCCTCTTCGAGGACCCCGCCCGCGACTGACCCGACCTCCGCCAGAGCCCCCTGATCCAGAGCCCTCTGCGTGCCAGGGGGCTCTGGCGTTTTTTTGGGCTGGGGTGGTGTGACTCCAAGCCGCGCGGAGGCTCTGGTTTTGGCTTCGGAAGGAGATTCGGGTTCAGAAGGACGATCCTGCTGGATTCTTCCTGCTGAACCCGGCTCTCCTGCTGAACCCGGATCTCCTACTGAACCCGGATCTCCTACTGAGCGGCGCGCCGAACGCTGCACGTCCTCGGAGACCTGCGGGATTTCGGACGGTTCGGGACGGGCGGCTCCGAAAAGCTGCGGAACTCCGAGATGCGGCGGCCGAAGCGCCGAAGCCGGCAGCACGGACGGAGACCGCCGCACCGACGAGACGGCGTCTCAGAACGCCGCCATGCTCGCCCAGAACGCAGGACGCCCCTCGGACCGGGGTCCGAGGGGCGTCCTGACTCGAGGCGGCGCTCAGTCGCGCATCAGTTCCAGCGGTCCGGATCCATGTCGCTGACGATGTGGCGGATCGTGCCCGAGTGCGAACGCATCACGATGCTCTCGGCGCGCAGGAACGGGCCGCGGCGCTGCACGCCCTCGACGAAGTCCGCCGAGGTGATGCCGGTCGCCACGAAGTAGGCGTTGTCGCTCGCGACGAGGTCGTTCGCCTCGAGCACGCGATCGAGGTCGTGCCCGGCGTCGATCGCCTTCTGACGCTCGTCGTCGTCCTTCGGCCACAGCTTGCCCTGGATCACGCCGCCGAGCGCCTTCACCGCGCAGGCCGTGATGATGCCCTCGGGGGTGCCGCCGATGCCGACGCACAGGTCGATGCGGGAATCCCAGCGGGCCGCGTTCACGCCGCCCGCGACGTCGCCGTCCATGAGCAGGCGCGTGCCGGCGCCGGCCGCGCGGATCTCCGCGATGAGCTGCTCGTGACGCGGACGGTCGAGCACCGCGACGCGGATGTCGGAGACGTCGACGCCCTTCGCCTTCGCGAGGTCGCGGATGTTCGCGCCGATCGGCTTGCGGATGTCGACGACGCCGACGCCGTCGGGGCCGCAGACGAGCTTGTCCATGTAGAAGACGGCCGAGGGGTCGTACATGCTGCCGCGATCGGCGACCGCGATCACCGAGAGCGCGCCGGGGCGGCCCTCGGCGGTGAGGCGGGTGCCGTCGATCGGGTCGACCGCGACGTCGCACGCCGCGCCCTCGCCGTTGCCGACGCGCTCGCCGTTGTAGAGCCAGGGGGCGTCGTCCTTCTCGCCCTCGCCGATGACGACGGTACCGTCCATCGAGACGGTCGAGAGGAAGCGGCGCATGGCGTCGACGGCGGCGCCGTCGGCGGCGTTCTTGTCGCCGCGGCCGATGAACGGCGTCGCGCGGATCGCCGCGGCCTCGGTCGCGCGGACGAGCTCCATCGCGAGGTTGCGGTCGGGCTGCCAGTTGCCAAGCGAGTGGGATTCGGTCATGGTTCCAGCCTACCGCGTAGACTGAGGCGCATAGCGGCCATGGGCCGACACGTCACGACGCCAAGGAGCACCGATGCCCGTTGCCAGCCCGGAACAGTACGCCGCCATGCTCGACGCCGCCAAGAGCGGCAGTTTCGCATTCCCCGCGATCAACGTCTCGAGCTCTCAGACGCTGAACGCGGCGCTGCAGGGCTTCGCGGAGGCGGGATCCGACGGCATCATCCAGGTCTCGACCGGCGGCGCCGACTACTTCGCCGGCCACACGATCAAGAACCGCGCGGGCGGCGCGATCGCGTTCGCCAAGTACGCGGAGGAGGTCGCCAAGGCCTACGACGTGACCGTCGCGCTGCACACCGACCACTGCCCGAAGGACGCGCTCGAGGGCTTCCTCCTGCCGCTCGTCGCCGCGAGCGAGGAGCGCGTGCGCGAGGGCGGCCTGCCCTACTTCCAGTCGCACATGTGGGACGGCTCGGCCGTGCCGCTCGCCGAGAACCTGGAGCTCGCCCAGCAGCTCCTCCCCCGCCTGCACGCCATCGGCAGCATCCTCGAGGTCGAGATCGGCGTCGTCGGCGGCGAGGAGGACGGCGTCAGCCACGAGATCAACGACCAGCTCTACACGACGCTCGACGACGCCATCGCGACCGTCGAGGCGCTCGGCCTCGGCGAGCAGGGCCGCTACCTCACCGCGCTCACCTTCGGCAACGTGCACGGCGTGTACAAGCCGGGCAACGTGCAGCTGCGCCCCGCGCTGCTGAAAGAGATCCAGGACGGCCTGCAGGCGAAGTACGGCACGGGCGCGAAGCCGCTCGACCTCGTCTTCCACGGCGGATCCGGCTCGACCGCCGAAGAGATCGCCGAGGCCGTCTCCAACGGCGTCATCAAGATGAACATCGACACCGACACGCAGTACGCGTTCACGCGCGCCGTCGCGGACTCGATGTTCCGCAACTACGAGGGCGTGCTGAAGATCGACGGCGAGGTCGGCAACAAGAAGCAGTACGACCCGCGCGCCTGGGGCAAGGCCGCCGAGACCTCGATGGCGGCGCGCATCGTCGAAGCCGCGCAGCAGCTCGGCTCCGCCGGCAAGTCGGTGAGCGCGTGACGGACCCCCGTCCCGAGGACCGACCGGCCGCGGACGCTCCGGACACCGCGGCGCTCCCCGAGCCCACGGCAGCACCCGAGCCCTCGGCAGCACCGGCGGATCCGCGCCCGCGTCCCGCGTACGGCGAGTACGCACCGGAGGGCTGGAGCTGGACCCCGCCGCAGGAGGCCGGCTCGGCCCCGGCGACCGTCCCGCAGTCGACGCCCGGTCCGGTGCCGACCGCGAGCCCGGTCACCGGCCCGAGCGATGTCTCGGGCGAGGCCGAGGTGCCGACCCGCCTGCCCGGCGTGCCGCACAACCTCGGCGCGCCCGCGAGCCGCGGCGCCACCGCTCCGCAGCAGGGATCCGCGGTCGCGGCTCCCCCGG
>NZ_LAYO01000054.1 GCF_000980875.1 Leucobacter sp. Ag1
CGGGGCCGGGCTCGCGCTGCGTGCGCTGCGCACCACGCGCGGGCGGCGCAGCCAGGTGGGGCTCGACCGCGCAGCGCGGCGCGGCAACGCGGCACGGATCGCGGTGCGGC
Organism: Leucobacter sp. Ag1; assembly: GCF_000980875.1. Taxonomy (GTDB): domain Bacteria; phylum Actinomycetota; class Actinomycetes; order Actinomycetales; family Microbacteriaceae; genus Leucobacter; species Leucobacter iarius. The sequence continues at coordinate 111 of NZ_LAYO01000054.1, forward strand.
GGTCCCACGCGGGGCGCATCCGGGGCCGAGCGGTCGTGCTCGTCGACGACGTCTGCACCAGCGGAGCCACGCTCTCGGCGGCCGCGGACGCGCTCGAACGGGCGGGCGCCCGAGCGGTTTCCGCGGTTTCGATCTGCGTTGTCGAAGAGAACGCTGAACCGGGTGGCAGCGGGGCCTGCGGAAGCGGTAGGGTGCGTGAAAGGCGTAACGGTGCGCCAGGCAGAAGGCCACCCGCCTGATCCCTTTACGGAGGTCACCATGGACGTGAACATCCACGGACGCAACGTCGGCATCACCGACCGGTTCGAATCCTATGTGGGCGCGAAGACGGAGAAGGTGGCCGGTCTGCTTCCGAAGGCGAGGTCCTTCGAAGTGCGGGTATCGCGGCTCAGCGACCGAAGTCCGCAGAACGGGGATCGCGTCGAGGTGACGATTCACGGTCCCGGCCCGATCATCCGGGCAGAGTCGGCCGCGGCCGACAAGTACTCCGCCTTCGACATCGCCTACGGACGGGTGCTCGAGCGCATCCGCCGCGTGAAGGACCGCCGCAAGGTCCACCGCGGCAGCGGTCGCGTCTCGCTCGGCGAAGCCGCCGCGAACGACTTCCAGTCGGTCGACCTCACCCCCGCACCGCTGGAGGTCATCGAGGCGGTGGCGACCGGATCGGTCCCCGTCGTCGCCGACGGCACCATCGGCGAAGAGGCGTACTCGCCCGTGGTCATCCGCTCCAAGGAGTTCCCGGCCGAGCACCTCAGCATCGAGGACGCCGTCGACCAGATGGAGCTCGTGGGCCACGACTTCTTCCTCTTCATCGAGCACGGCTCGCAGAAGCCGAGCGTGGTCTACCGGCGCAAGGGCTGGAACTACGGCGTGATCCACCTGGTGGACGAAGCGGACTGACGCGCGACGCGAACGGGGCGGGGCGGTCGACTCTCGGGTCGGCCGCCCCGCCCCGTCTTCACAGGAACCCGCAGGCGACCTCTCAGCGCCCTTGCTAAGCTGAGTGAGTTGTCACAATTCGGCAACGGAAGCGGCGCGGGCGACCGGGCCACACCCCCACAGGAGACAACACGTGGCGACTGTCCTTGACCGGATCCTTCGCGTAGGCGAAGGCCGCACCCTGAAGAAGCTCGAGCGCATCGCGAAGACGGTCGCCGGGCTCGAGGAGTCGTTCGCAGCGCTCACCGACGAGGAGCTGCGCGACGAGACCGAGGAGTTCCGCGCCCGGCTCGAGAAGGGCGAGACGCTCGACGACCTGCTGCCCGAGGCGTTCGCCGCGGTCCGCGAGGCCGCGAAGCGCACCATCGGCCTCAACCCGTTCCCCGTGCAGATCATGGGCGGCGCCAACCTCCACCTCGGCAACATCTCCGAGATGAAGACGGGCGAGGGCAAGACCCTCGTGGCGACCATGCCCGCGTACCTCAACGCCCTCGCCGGCAAGGGCGTGCACATCGTCACTGTCAACGACTACCTGGCGACCTACCAGAGCGACCTCATGGGTCGCGTCTTCCGCGCCCTCGGCATGACCACCGGCTGCATCGTCGCGGGCCAGGATCCGACCGAGCGCCGCAAGCAGTACGACGCCGACATCACCTACGGCACCAACAACGAGTTCGGCTTCGACTACCTGCGCGACAACATGGCCTCCACGGCCGAGGAGCGCGTGCAGCGCGGCCACTTCTTCGCGATCATCGACGAGGTCGACTCGATCCTCATCGACGAGGCCCGCACCCCGCTCATCATCTCCGGCCCCGCCTCGGGCGAGGCGAACCGCTGGTTCGCCGAGTTCGCGCGGCTCGCCAAGCGTCTGAAGCCCGAGACCGATTACGAGGTCGACGAGAAGAAGCGCACCGTCGGCGTGCTCGAGCCCGGCATCGAGAAGGTCGAGGACTACCTCGGCATCACCAACCTCTACGAGTCGGTCAACACCCCGCTCATCTCGTTCCTCAACAACGCGATCAAGGCCAACGCGCTCTTCACGCGTGACAAGGACTACGTCGTGCTGAACGGCGAGGTGCTCATCGTCGACGAGCACACCGGTCGCATCCTCGCCGGCCGTCGGTACAACGAGGGCATGCACCAGGCCATCGAGGCGAAGGAAGGAGTGCAGGTCAAGGCCGAGAACCAGATGCTCGCGACCGTCACCCTGCAGAACTACTTCCGCCTCTACGACAAGCTCTCGGGCATGACCGGTACCGCCGAGACCGAGGCGGGCGAGTTCTACTCGACCTACCAGCTCGGCGTGGTCCCCATCCCCACCAACAAGCCTCTGCTCCGCAAGGATCAGCCCGACCTCGTCTACAAGAACGAGGAGGCGAAGTTCGCCCAGGTCGTCGAAGACATCGCCGAGCGCCACGAGAAGGGCCAGCCCGTCCTCGTCGGCACCACCAGCGTCGAGAAGAGCGAGTACCTCTCGCGCCTGCTCGCGAAGGCCGGTGTCCGTCACGAGGTCCTGAACGCGAAGAACCACGGCCGGGAGGCCGCGATCATCGCGCAGGCCGGACGGCTCGGCGCCGTCACCGTCGCCACCAACATGGCCGGTCGAGGCACCGACATCATGCTCGGCGGCAACGCCGAGTTCCTCGCCGTGCAGGAGATGACCTCGCGCGGTCTCTCCACCGACGAAGACCCCGACGGCTACGAAGCAGCCTGGGGCGACGTGTTCGCCGCGGTCAAGGAGGCCGTCTCCGCCGAGGCTGCGAAGGTCACCGAAGCCGGCGGGCTCTACGTGCTCGGTACCGAGCGCCACGAATCGCGCCGCATCGATAACCAGCTGCGCGGCCGCTCCGGCCGACAGGGCGACCCCGGCGAGAGCCGCTTCTACCTGTCGCTCACCGACGACCTGATGCGCCTGTTCAACTCCGGCGCAGCAGCGGCGCTCATGAACCGCTCCAGCTTCCCCGACGACCTCGCGATCGAATCGAAGGTCGTCACCCGCGCCATCCAGAGCGCGCAGAGCCAGGTCGAGCAGCGCAACTCCGAGATCCGCAAGAACGTCCTCAAGTACGACGACGTCCTCGACCGCCAGCGCAAGGCGATCTACACGGACCGAGCTCAGATCCTCGACGGCGAAGACATCGAGAACCGCATCGACGTGTTCCGCGAGCAGGTCGTCGACGCGATCCTCGACTCGCACGGCACCGGCGACGACTGGAACCTCGACGCGCTCTGGGGCGACCTCAAGCAGATCTACCCCATCGGCATCACCGTCGACGAGGTGCAGGCCGAGACCGGCGGACGCCGCGTCGACCGCACCTTCCTGCGCCGCGAGATCCTCTCCGACGCCGAGGTCGCCTACGAGAAGCGCGAAGAGACCCTCGGCGAGGAAGCGATGCGCGAGCTCGAGCGCCGCGTCGTGCTCTCGACCGTCGACCGCCGCTGGCGCGACCACCTCTACGAGATGGAATACCTCAAGGAGGGCATCGGCCTCCGCGCCATGGCGCAGCGCGACCCGCTCGTCGAATACCAGCGCGAGGGCTACACCCTCTTCCAGAGCACCATGGGGCAGATCAAGGAAGAGTCCCTCGGACTCCTCTACAACCTCGAAGTGCAGGTCCGCCCGGCCGAAGGCCCCCAGGACCACGTCCACCTCGAAGGCGGCGGACTCGAGACGCCCCAGACGACCGACGAGTCGCAGCTCAGCTACTCCGCGCCCAGCGAGAGCGGCGAGACCGAGGTGCACGGCGCCGGCGCCGACGAGCCGGAAGCCCCGCAGCAGCGCGGCGCATTCGGCCAGCCGGTCAACAGCTCGGCGCCCGTGAACCGCGCCCAGCGCCGCGCGAAGAAGAAGTAGACACGAGATCCATGATCGGCGACCATCCCGGAACGCCGGCTGAAACCTGGAGACGGTAATGGCAGACGACGCACGATCGCGCCCGACCAAGAACGAACGCCGACAGGCGGCCCGCGAACAGGCCCGCCAGGCCCGCGAAGCGGAGAAGAAGCGCGAGAAGCGCAACCGGCTCTTCCTGCAGGGCGGCATCGTCGTCGGCGTCGTCGCGATCCTCGCGATCATCGGCCTCGTCATCACGACCGCGAACGCGCCCGCCGGCCCCGGCCCGAAGAACATGGCCTCCGGCGGCGTCACCTTCATCAAGGACCTCAAGGTGAAGGAGACCCCCGCACTCGCGGCCGGCGCCGAGCGCAAGGCGCCCGAGGTCGACTGGAGCAAGTCGCCCGTCGACGTCACCGTCTACGCCGACTACATGTGCCCCGCCTGCGGCGCGTTCGAGCAGACCTACGGGACCATGCTCGAGAACTACGTCGGCTCCGGTGACATCACCCTGCGCATCTACCCGCTGAACTTCCTCGACAACGCGTCGCAGGGCACCAAGTACTCCACCCGCGCGGCGAACATGTTCAGCTGCGTCGTGCAGGAGCAGCCCGACGTCGCGTTCAAGCTGCACAACCTGCTCCTCAGCAAGGAAGAGCAGCCGCAGGAGGGCACCCCGGGCCTCACCGACGACCAGCTCCTCGACGTCGCCAAGAAGGCCGGCGTGAAGGTCGACGACACTCTGAAGAGCTGCGTCCAGGACGGCACCTTCAAGAAGTTCATCGACCAGAACACCAAGCAGGTGCTCGAGAACCAGATCCTCGGCCTCGCCAAGGGTGCCCAGCTCGTCGCCAACCCGCAGACCGGCGAGCTGCAGAAGGCCGGCGACCCGCAGCGCCTCAAGAGCACGCCGACCGTCATCATCAACGGCAAGCAGTGGGTGCCGCAGCGCGACGGCGAACTCGAGCCGTACATCCTCAAGCTGAAGGCCGAGCTCGACGCCAACGCGGCGGACAGCGCCAAGAAGCAGTAGCCGTTAGGCTCGGAGGGGCACCCGCACGGGTGTCCCTCCACCGGCCCATACGGGCCGAATGCCGCCTTAGCTCATCTGGTAGAGCAGCGCCCTTGTAAAGCGCAGGTGGTCGGTTCGAGTCCGACAGGCGGCTCCATTCGTTACTCTCCCGGGCGCCACGTGCGATGTGCTGCGAGTGGCGGCAAAACGCTCGAATCGCTCGCTGTTCCAGTGGTTTGCCGCCACTCGATGGAGATCCTGTGCGTGTACGCGCTCGCCCGCGCGCTTGCACCAGGCGCCCGGCTCGGCGAGGGCTAGAGTGGGCGGGTGACGCAGACGAACTCGCGATTCCCCGTGTGGGCGGCCCTCCTCGGCTCCGGCCTCGCCGGCATGCTCGTGGCCGTGCAGTCGCGCGTCAACGGCGGCCTCAGCCGCGAGATCGACAACGGCTTCCTCGCCGCGCTCGTCTCCTTCGGTTCCGGCCTCGTCATCATCGGCCTGATACTGCTCTGCACGCCGTCCGCTCGTCGAGGTCTCTCGCAGGTCGCCCGCACGGTTCGCGCGGGGGAGCTGCCCGTGTGGGGCCTGCTCGGCGGCACCTGCGGCGGCTTCTTCGTCCTCAGTCAGGGCCTCGTCGCGCCCGCGCTCGGCCTCGCGCTCTTCACGGTCGGCATCGTCGCCGGCCAAGTCAGCGGCGGGCTCGTGATGGACCGGATCGGGCTCGGCCCCGGCGGACGCGTCGATCCGACCCCGGCGCGCGTCATCGGCACCGTGCTCGCCGTCGTGGCGGTCGCGTTCACCGTGTGGGCCGACCTCCGGCCCGGATCCCCGGTCTGGCTCGTGCTCGTCCCGATCGTCGCGGGTCTCGGCATGGCCTGGCAGTCGGCCGTCAACGGGCTCGTGCGGTCCGCCGCGCACAGCGCCATCACGGCGACCTTCATCAACTTCGTCACGGGCACCGCCATGCTCGGCATCGCGGCTGCGATCTCGCTCGCGGTGCGCGGTTGGCCGACGCACTGGCCGAGCGAGCCGTGGTTCTACATCGGCGGCCTCATCGGCACGCTGTTCATCGCGGTCGCCGCGGTGCTCGTGCGCACTGCGGGCGTGCTGCTGCTCAGCATGTCGAACGTCGCCGGGCAACTGATCGCGTCGGTGGCGCTCGAAGCCGGGCTGCCGCTCGCGAACGGCGTCACTCCCGGCCTGATCGCGGGCGCCGCGGTATCGCTGATCGCCGTCGCGATCGCGGCGGGCGGCGGCGTCGGGCGCGCGAAGCGGACCGGACGCTAGGCCTGCGGCTCGGCCCCGGCCTCGAAGTCGAGGGCGAGGCTGTTCATGCAGTAGCGGTCGCCGGTCGGCGTGCCGAAGCCGTCGGGGAACACGTGGCCGAGGTGCGATCCGCAGGCGGCGCAGCGCACCTCGGTGCGGACCATGCCGAGGCTGTGGTCCTCGAGCAGCTCGACGGCCTCGGGGCGGACGCTCTCGTAGAAGCTCGGCCAGCCGCACCCGGAATCGAATTTGGTTCCCGCGACGAACAGCTCGTTGCCGCAGGCGCGGCAGCGGTAGAGCCCGTCGCGGTGCTCGTCGAGCAGCTCGCCGGTCCCGGCGCGCTCGGTCGCGGCCTGACGGAGGATCGCGTACTCCTCGGGGGAGAGCTGCTCGCGCCACTCGGCGTCGCTGCGCTGCACCCGGTAGTCGCCTGAGGTCTCGGACTCGCCCATTCTCGCTCTCCCGTTCGCTGGTGAGTCCCCATTCTACGGTTCGGATCCGAGGGGGAGGAGGGTGCGGAGAGGCGCTGCGAGCGAACACGCCGAAGCCTGGGAAATGCCCCGGGCTTGCAACATCTGATGTTATTCATCAGACTAGAGGGGTAGTTAGGTGAGGGTAACCTCACTTCGATCCGATGTTGGATCCGCGTGGCGCTCGTCGCCCGGTTCCGCCGGGCGTGATCTCAGGGGATTTCGAGCGCCATGCGTCCATCCCCGACCGAAGGACACAGTCATGTCTGCCTCCACCCCCGTCCCGGTTCGCCACCGGTTGCGCAGCGTCGTCTCCGCGACGATCGCCGGCGCGCTGATCGCGAGCGGTGCGCTGCTCGGATCCACGGCGGCATACGCCGAGACCGGGGAGGCGCCGGCTCCGGCGACTCCCGCGGCGGAGCAGCCCGCGGAGCAGACGCCCGCTACCGAGCCCGCGGCGGAGCCGACCGTCCCCGCGGAATCGCCGGCCACGACGCCCGCGGCTCCCTCGGCGCCGAAGACCGAGGCGAAGGCTGCGCCGCAGCAGGCGCCCCAGCAGATGCAGGCAGCCGCGGCTGAGCCCACTGCTCCCGGCTCGATCGCCGCCAGCGTGACCGGGACCAGCGTGGCGGACGGGCTCCGGCTCGCAGTGACCGGCACCGCTCTGCCCGACGGACAGGTCTACGCGGGACTCATCGAGCGCGGTCACGAGGCCGATGTCTCGGCCGGCGGCGGCTACGCCGCCTTCGCGCAGCCGTTCCCGACGGTCGCGAGCGGTGAGACCAGCTTCGCCCTGACGGCGCCGGTCGCGAACCTCGACCGTTCGAAGCAGTACGAGGTGCTCGTCTGGAAGCTGCACTCGCAGCCCGACGCCAGCACGATCCTCGCCCGCGCGAACGTCGACCTGACTCCGGCGCAGTGGAACGATCTGATCCCCGCCACTCCGCAGGTGATCGTGTCGCAGACGACCGGCCTGGATCCCGGACAGACCACCGAGGTGACCGTGCGCGGCACCGGTTTCTTCCCGCACGCTCCCGAGACCAGCGGTACGCGTCCGCCGCTCGCCGGCAAGTTCACCGGTGTGTACGTCGCCTTCGGTTCGTACGCGCAGGCGTGGCAGCCGTCCACCGGCGCTGCGGCGGCGACCCGGTCGAACGTCGACCAGAAGTGGGCCGTGCCCGCAGAGAGAATGGCGACCATCGGCGGTGCTGCTGCTGGTGCGATCGAGCTGAAGTCCGATGGCACGTTCGAGACCGTGCTGAAGGTCTCGAAGAACGACGCCAAGGCGATCGCCGACGGCTCGTGGGGCGTCGTCACGTACCCGGGCGGCGGGGCGAAGTACGCGCCGTTCGAAACGCTGACCCCGGTGGCCTTCGCGGCGCCGACGCCCAAGGTCACCGTGTCGCAGACGACCGGCCTGGATCCCGAGCAGACCACCGAGGTGACCGTGCGCGGCACCGGCTTCACGCCGCGCGAGCCCGACACCACCGGCAAGCGTCCGCCCCTCGCCGGCAAGTTCTCGGGGACCTACGTCGTGTTCGGCTCCTTCGCCGAGAAGTGGCAGCCGTCCGCCGGCGCCGCGGCGGCGACCCGCAAGTCGCTCGACCAGAAGTGGGCCGTGCCCGCCGAGAGCATGGGCACCATCGGCGGTGCCGCGGCGGGTGCGATCGAGCTGAAGGCCGACGGCACGTTCGAGACGACGCTGAAGGTGTCGAAGGACGACGCCAAGGCCATCGAGGGCGGCTCCTATGGCGTCGCGACCTACTCGGGCAGCGGCGCGACCGCGGCCGCGTTCGAGACGTTCACCCCCGTGGCGTTCGCCGCCCCGAAGACGACCGTCGCGTCGACCGTGAAGGACGCCTCCGAGACCGGCCTCACCGTCGACGTCGCGATCGGCCGCATCGCGCTGCAAAGCGCCGACGCCGGCGTGTACGCCGCCCTGATCGAGCGCGGCACCGAGGGGTCCCTCTCGAGCGACAACATGGGTGCCGCCGTCGCCTACGTGACCAGGGCCAAGATCGTCGACGGCGCGGCCACGGCCACCCTCGTGGCCCCCGCCGCGAAGCTGGATCGCAGCAAGCAGTACGAGGTGCTGGTCTGGCGCGCCCACGGCAACGCCACCCCGGACCGGATCCTCGGTCGCGGCGACGTGACCGTGAGCGACGCGCAGTGGAACGCGGTGTTCCCGGTCGAGGCTTCGGGCACCGCGAAGGTCTCCTCCGCAACCGTCGACGGGCTCGGCATCGATGTTGCGCTGGCGCACCTCGACCCGACGGAGCTGCCGAACGGCGTCTACGCCGGACTGATCGAGCGCGGCACCGCGGACTCCGCCACCATGGCGACCGTCGCGGGCGCGAAGTGGATCCGTTCGATCCCGGCCTCGGGCGAAGCCACGCAGGCGCTCGCGATCGACGCGGCGAAGCTGGATCGCGCCAAGCAGTACGACGTGCTCGTCTGGAAGGGGCACACGAATCCCTCTCCCGAGACCAACGTCCTGGTGATCCCCGTCGCCGTCTCGGCGGACCAGTGGAACGCGGTGTTCCCGCCGAAGGCCCCGAAGCTCACGGTGACCCCCTCGACCGGTCTGCGCGACGGCGACACCGTGACCGTGACCGGCGAGGGCTACGACCCGCAGAAGCCGATCTACGTCACGCTCTGCACCGACATCCCGCTCGAGCAGGTGACCTTCGACTTCATCAACGCCGGGTGCACGAAGGGCGCGAAGGCCGTCGGCGGCAAGTACGGTACCCCGTTCGGCGCCGACGGGTCCTTCACGGTGCAGATGCAGGTCTCGCCCAAGGAGGGCTCGACCGCGGTCTACACGATCGCCGACCACAACGCCCGTGCCGACCGCTCGCAGGACGCCAAGGCGACGCTCCAGTTCACCTCCGATCCGGTCGCGCCGACGGCGGGTGCGAAGGCGTCGAACGCCGGCAAGGACGGCCTCACGGTCGACTTCGCAGGAACCGGGCTCACCGCCGACGTCGCGCCGCAGGGCGTCTACATCGCCGTCGTCGAGACGGGCACCGCCCCCGGAACCAACTCCGACACCACCGCGGCATACGCCTACGTCCCGGCGCAGCAGATCGTCGAGGGCGCACTGGCCAAGCAGCTGGTCGTGCCGCCGTCGCGCCTCGACCGCGCCAAGGGCTACGAAGCCGTCGTCTGGAAGGCCCACGGCGAGGCGACTCCCGAGTCGACCTTCGCGCGTCAGGCGCTCACAGTGACCGACGCGCAGTGGAACGCGATCTTCCCGGATCCGATCGCAGCGAAGGTGACCCCGACCGTCACCGCCGCGACGGCGAAGGGTCTGACGATCGACGCCGCCGCGACCGGGCTGAGCCTGCAGGCGGGCGATGCCGGTGCATACTTCGCGCTCATCGAGCGCGGTACCGCGGGCGATCTCACCAGCGACAACATGGGCGTGGCCGCGAGCTTCGTGCCCGCACAGCTCATCGTGAACGGTGCCGCGAAGGCGACGCTCGAGGCCGAGACGGCCAAGCTGGACCGGACGAAGCAGTACGAGGTGCTCGTCTGGCGTGCGCACGGCAACCCGACCGCCGACCGCATCCTGGGCAGTGGCGATGTCACCGTGACCGACGCGCAGTGGGACGCGGTCTTCCCCGCGGATCCCGCACCCAAGGCCTCTGCGAAGGTCGCGAAGGCCGACGCCGCGGGGCTCGAGGTCGCGTTCACCGGATCCGGTTTCACGGCGAAGCAGGCTCCCGTCGGCGTGTACGTCGCGGTCGTCGAGGCCGGTACCGAACCGAAGCAGGGCGAGAAGAGCACGCTCGTGAGCGCGTACGTGACCCCTCAGAACCTGATCGGTGGAGCGCTGGCGAAGGCCGTCTCTCTGACCAAGGCCCAGCTCGACCGCTCGAAGAGCTACGAAGCCGTCGTCTGGCGGGCGCACGGCCCGGCGACGCCGAGCAGCACCTTCCTCCGGGAGAAGCTCGCGGTGTCCGAGGACCAGTGGAACGCCGTGTTCCCCACCCAGGCGGCCACCGGCAGCCTCGAGTGGGGCGTGCGCGAGACGTTCCGCGCCTATGTCACCGGTCCGATCGCCAAGGGCAGGATCGACGTGCAGAAGCCGGCGACCCAGTCCGGTGGCGCCTACAGGTTCCCGCAGATCGTCGGAGGCACCTGGGACGCCCAGAAGCGCACCGGCACGATCCCGTTCTCGGGCAACGTGAACTTCTCGGGCCATGGCGGTCAGCTCAACCTGAACCTCGCGAACCCGGTCATCGAGGTGCGCGACGCCAAGACCGCACTGCTGCAGGTGAAGCAGAACGGCAAAACCCTCACCATCGCGACGATCGACCTCGCCTCGGCGAAGCAGTCGAACCTTGCGGGCGGTGCGGTGAAGTTCGCGGGCGCGACGGTGAAGCTCACCGCAGACGGCGCGAACGTCTTCTTCCAGGAGTACCTCCAGCAGGACTCGAAGATGGATCCGCTCACCTTCACCGCGGGTGCGGCGTCGGGCGAGAAGCCCGTCACCCCGCCGGTCGTGAAGCCCGTGCCCAAGCCGAAGCCCAAGCCGCAGCCGAAGCCGGCCCCGACGGGCGGCAGCGCGCAGCTCGCGGGCTCGCTGACCTGGGGCGTCTCGACCCCGTTCGCGAACTACGTGACCGGACCGATCGCGAAGGGCGGCATCAGCACTTCGGGCGTCGGCGGCGGTCGCGGCGGCTACGTGTTCCCGCAGGTCACCGGGGGATCCTGGAACCCCAAGACCCAGACCGGCACCGTGCAGTACTCGGGCGTGATCAACTACACCGGCCACAAGGGCGCGCTGAGCGAGAGCATCGCGAACCCGACCATCCGCGTCACGAGCGCCACCAGCGGCGAGGTGCTCGTCGGCGGCCGCGTGTTCGGCACGCTGAACCTCGCGGCGGCGCAGAAGAGCGTCGGCAAGAACGGCGAGGTCACCTGGTCGGGCGTGCCCGTCTCGGGCGGCTTCAGCTACGGCAGCTACACGCTGGGCGCCGACCCGCTGACCTTCACCGTCGGCGCGGCGAACGGTGCGCGCTTCGGCAGCACCTCCGTCTCGGGCGAGACCCCCAAGCGCACCGCGAAGGACTCGGCGCCGACGAAGAGCGGCATCACGATCCTCACGCCGGCCGACAAGCTCGTGCCCGGCGGCGAGATCGAGTTCGAGGCGACCGGCTTCACGCCGGGCGAGCGCGGCATCCTCGTGGTGATGTACTCGAAGCCCGTCGTGCTCGACGAGAACGCCGGCGCGAACGCGCAGGGCACGGTGCGCTGGATCGGCAAGCTGCCGAAGGACCTCACCGGAACCCACACGATCACGCTGCAGGGCAGCGTGGATCGCGGCGCGGTCGTGAAGCTCGGGCAGACGAAGGCCCTCCAGATCGCCGACGCGCAGGTGCTCGACGCCCCGGCCCCGGCCCTCGAGAAGCACCAGGCACCCGCCGTGGTCTCGAGCGAGACCCCCGTCTGGCTCTGGTGGACCGGCGCGATCGCGCTGCTGGTGATCGCCGCGGCCCTCGTCGGACTCGTCATCGCGCAGCGTCGCGGTAACGTGGCCCGGTAACCGGCACCCGCAGCCGCCCCGTTCGAACTCCCCGAAAGCAGGATCCCGTGACCCAGTCCACTCGTCGTCCCCTCGGCCTGCGAGCCGTCCTCGGCGGAACCGTGCTCGCGGTCGGCGCGATGCTCGCGGTCGCGCCCGCCGTCGCGCAGCCCGCGCGGGCCGACGATGGCGGCCTGACGGCGTGCGCCGTGCAGTCGGCCGAGTTCGGCTGGGGTGTCAAGGAGAGCTTCCGCTCGTACATCAGCGGCAGCATCGCGAACGGCAAGTGGGAGACGAGCGACGGCGCGAGCTACACGACGCCGCAGTTCCACTGGAAGAACGGCACCGGATCCGTGGGCACCGACCTCGCGTCCGGCACGGTGAGCTTCACCGGAGCCGTGCACTTCACCGGGCACGACGGCGCGCTGCAGTTCGACCTCGCGAACCCCGCGATCGAGTTCTCCGACGGCAGCGCCACCCTGCTGCTGAACATCGGCGCGACCGACACGGCGCAGAGCGGCGCGCCGAAGAGCGCGCAGGTGCGGGCCGGCAAGATCGACACCGCTTCGCTGCAGGCCGACGGCAGCTCCTTCTCGCTGAAGGACGCCAAGGTACGGCTGACCTCCGAGGGCGCGACCGCGTTCAACGGGCAGTACGGCGACTACGTCGCGGGCGACGAGCTCGACCCGATCACCGTCACCGGAGCGGTCGAGCCCGGCTGCACGCTCTCGGTCGGCGCGACGACGCCGAGTGCGACGCCGACGCCGAGCGCCACCGCGCAGCCGTCGACCAAGCCGGCGCCCGTGATGCAGGCCGAGGCGCAGATCCCCTGGGTGCCCATCGCCGTCGGCGGTGCCGCGCTCGTCGTGATCGGCGTCACCGTCGGCATGCTCGTCGCCGGCCGCGGCAAGAAGGCGGCACCCGCAGCGGAGCCCGCGACGGACGAGACGCCCGCGGACCCGCAGGGCTGAACCGCGCGCACGCGCGATCGAGGGGTCGGGTTCCACCGCAGCTGGAGCTGCTCCGTGGGACCCGGCCCCTCTTCGCGTGTGCCGGTCTAGGCGCCGGCGATCCAGCTGCGCGCGACCGCGAGGTCGGCGTCGAGCAGCACCGCGTCCGCGGCGTAGCCGGGATCCAGCCGGCCGAGCTCGGCGCCGAGTCCGAGCGCCGCGGCGGGTACGCGCGTGAGCGCCGAGACGGCGGTCTCGAGCGGCAGCCCGCAGGCCCCGACGGCCTGGCGCAGCGCGGCGTCGAGCGTCAGCGTGGATCCCGCGATCGTGCCGCTCTCGGTCAGGCGCGCGACGCCGTCGATCACCTCGACGGCGAGCGAGCCGAGCAGGTAGGCGCCGTCCGGTGCGCCCGCCGCGGCCATCGCGTCGGTGATCAGTGCCACCCGCCCGGGGGCTCCGTGGAACGCGAGCGCGACGACATCGGGGTGCACATGCACGCCGTCGTTGATCACCTCCAGGGTGACGTGGGGCGAGCGCATCGCGGCCGTGACCGGGCCGGGTGCCCGGTGGTGGATCCCGCGCATGCCGTTGAAGGCATGCGTCAGGATCGAGGCTCCTCGGTCGAAGGCGCGCAGCGCCGTGTCGAAGTCCGCCGAGGTGTGTCCGACGGCCGCTCGGACGCCCGCGGCGACGAGCGCGTCGATCGCCTCGCCGGCGCCCTCGTGCTCGGGCGCGATGGTCACCTGGCGCAGCATGCCGTCGCCCGCTTCGAGCAGGGCGTCGATCGCCGCGGCGTCGGCCGAGCGGAGCAGCGCCGGGTCGTGGGCCCCGCGGAAGTCGTGGTCGAGGAACGGGCCCTCGAGGTGCGCGCCGAGGATCATGGGCTCGTCAGCGGCGGCGATCCGGATCGCCCGGAGGCGCTCGGCGAGCGCGTCGACGGGAGCGGTGACGAGCGACAGCACGGCGCGGGTGGTGCCGTGAGCGCGGTGCACGGCGAGCGCCTCCGCGATGGCCGAGGGGTCGTCGGCGGCCTCGTCGAACGCGCGCGTACCGGCGCCGTGGCCGTGCAGATCGATGAACCCGGGGGTCAGGATCCGTCCGCCCGCGTCGACGACCTCGTCGGTCGCGCAAGCCTGGTCCCGCCAGCTCCCGCCGGTGCCGCGCGCGGCGATCCGGCCGCTGTCGAAGCGGATCCAGGAATCGGGGGTCCGGACCCCGTCGACGAGTTCCGCGGAGTGGATGACGGTGCTGCCCATGCCTGCCAGCCTAGGCCGCGCGGACGTCGGCGCCCGCGACGATCACCGTGTAGCCGCTCTCGCGCAGGGCGTCGAGCTGCTCGGGATCCGCGTCGGCATCGGTGATGACGGTGTCGAACACCTCGGGGCCGCCCATGCTCGCGAACGCGGTGCGACCGAGCTTGCTCGAGTCGAGCACGAGCACGGCGCGCTCGGCGCGCTGCGCCATGAGCCGGTTGACCACGGCCTCGCGCTCGTCGTGGGTGGCCGCGCCGCTGCGGACGTCGAGAGCGTTGGCGCCGACGAACGCGATGCTGAGGGCCACCGAGGCGATGACGTCCTCGGCGAAGCTGCCGACGAGCTCGTAGCTGCGCGGGTGCAGGACGCCGCCGGTGACGACCAGCTTGACCTGCGGGCGCGTGGCGAGCTCCGTGGCGATGTTCACGGCGTTCGTCACGACCGTGAGGTTCGGCGTGTGGGACTTCACCATGATGTCGGCGCGCGTGGAGAGCTCCTCGACGATCCGCGTGGTGGTGGTGCCGCCCGAGAACCCGACGACGTCGCCGACGCCGACGAGCGCGCTCGCGGCCTCCGCGATCAGCTGCTTGGCGTCGACGCGCTGCAGCCGCTTGTAGCGCAGCGGCAGGTCGTAGGCGACCGAGAGCGCCTGCGCTCCGCCGTGGGTGCGGGTGAGCAGGCCCTGGGACGCGAGGGTGTCGAGGTCGCGGCGCACCGTCGCGGGCGACGCGTCGAGCTCGTCGACGAGGTCGTCGACGCGCAGCTCTCCCTGCTCGGCGAGACCGGCGAGGATCGACTGGAACCGGTCGGAGCGCTTCATGCTGCCATTCTCCCGGATCAGGCGTCGCGGAGCGCGAAGAGCCGCAGCAGGCGAGCCGCCTCGGGCACGATCGCGGCGCGACCGGCGCGCACGTACTTGCGGGAGTCGACCGCGTCGGGCTGTGCGGCGAGCGCCTCGCGGACGGCCCGGGTGAAGAAGCCGTTCAGGTGCGTGGACACGTTGATCTTGGTCATGCCCGCGCGCACGGCTGCGTCGAGCGACTCGTCGGGCACGCCCGAGGACCCGTGCAGCACGAGCGGCACGTCGAGCGTCGTGCGCAGTGCGGCGATGCGCGCGAGGTCGAGTGCGGCGGTGCGCTGCTGCATGGCGTGGGAGGAGCCGACGGCGACCGCGAGCGCGTCCACGCCCGTGTCGCGCACGAAGGCGAGCGCCTCGGCGGGATCGGTGCGCACTCCCGGCGCGTGCGCGCCGTCCTTGCCGCCGACCTCGCCCAGCTCTCCCTCGACGTATACGCCGGCGGCGTGCGCGCGCTCCGCGACCTGCGCGGTGAGGCGCACGTTCTCGTCGTAGGGGAGGGCCCCGCCGTCGAACATGACCGAGCCGAAACCGAGCTCGATCGCCTCGTCGACGAGATCCGGTCGCTCGGCGTGGTCGAGGTGCACCGCGACGGGGGTCGCGGCGGCGCGGGCGAGCGCGAGGGTCGCGAGCCCGATGGGGGCGAGGCCGCCGTGGTAGTCGGCGCAGTTCTGCGAGATCTGGAGGATCACGGGGAGTCCGGCCGACTCGGACGCCGCGATGAGCGCCTCGGCGGTCTCGAGGTGGACGACGTTGAAGGCGCCGATGCCGGTGCCGGCGGTGCGGGCGTCGGCGATGAGCCGGGCTGCGGGTGCGAGGGTCATGCGCGGTCCGTTCGGGGGAGGGGGACGGGGGAGAGGTCGAGGCGCTCGGCGAGTTCGGCGTGCGCGGGGTCGATCTCGCCCGCGAGCGGGGCGAGCACCGCGGCGGCCGACCACGCGGTCGCGCGCCGCAGCAGGCGTTCTGCGACGTCGCGGATCGGGACGCCCGCGGCGAGCACCGAGGCGGCGCCGGCGACCGCGGCGTCGCCGGCGCCGGTGGGATTGCCGGCCAGCGGTTCGGCGAGGCGGGCGCGCAGCGCAACCGCGGGAGCGCCGTCGTCGGCGATCGGGCCGGCGATCAGCAGCATGCCCTCCGCCCCGAGCGAGCAGAGCACGCCGCCCGCACCGAGTCCGATGAGGGCGAGGGCTCCGGCGATCGGGTCCGCGAGACCCGTGGCGTCCGCGAGCTCCTCGCGGTTCGGTTTGACGAGGTCCGCGC
>NZ_LAYO01000071.1 GCF_000980875.1 Leucobacter sp. Ag1
GCGACTCGTGCCTCGCGCAGCATGACGAGGGGTCGCAGGATCGCGGAGGGACCGGACGAAGCAGGGCCCCGACTGGTGTCGACCGTTCGGGGCCCTGCTGCGTTCGGTGCTCAGGCCGTGGCAGCGGTGAGCTCCGGGCGGACGTCGACCGGGGCCGCGGCAGGGCGCCCATTGCCTGTGTAGCTCAGGTAGCCGCGCTGGATCTCGATCTGCTCGGCGACGTACTTGGCGTCGTGCCACACGCCCCAGATGAAGCTGGATCCGCGGCGCGACTGCCAGGGCAGGCCGAGGAAGTAGATGCCGGGCTCGGCCGAGACCCCGCGCTCGTGCCGGGGGCGGCCCTGCGCGTCGACGGCGCCTTCGGGCAGCCAGCGGTAGTCGACCCGGAACCCGGTGGCCCACACGATCGAGCCGACACCGGCCTCGGCGAGGTCCAGCGAGCGGATCGGGTGCACGACCGAGTCGGGGAGGGCGCCGAGCTCCCGCGCCGCGGGCTCCTCGGGCAGGTCGATGCCGGTGCGGGAGACGTAGGTGTCGGCCTGGTCGAGGACCGACAGGTAGTTCGCATCGCCCGCGCGCACGTCCCGCTCGAGGTCGGGGCCGAACGAGATCACGCCGTCGGCGTAGGCGTCCGCCCGCCCGACGAGGGTGATCCCGTCCGCGGCGAGGTCGCGGAAGTCGATGGTGCGGCCGCCGTGCGCGCCGCTGACCGCGATGGTCGTGTGCTCGGCGCCGGCCGGGGGCGTGGACTTCTCCCAGAGGCCGAGCGTGCCGAGCCACCAGACGAAGCTGCGGTTGCGGTAGCGCTGCGGCGGGCGGTCGTGCGCGCCGACGGCGAGGAACACCTCGCGGCCGGACGCCCGTAGCTCGTCGGCGATCTGCACGCCGGAGGATCCTGCGCCGACCACGAGCACGGCACCGTCGGGCAGCTGCTCGGGGTTGCGGTACGCGCTCGAGTGGATCTGCTCGACCCCGGCCGACTCGGGCACCACGGCGGGCACTGCGGGCACCTGGAAGGCGCCGGTCGCCGCGATCACGTACGCGGCGCGGATCGGCCCGGCGCTGGTCTCGGCGATGAAACCGCCGTGCGCGGGATCGCGTCGCACCTCGAGCACCTCGACGCCGGTGCGGATCGGCAGGGCGAACTTCTCGGCGTACTGCTCGAAGTATCGGGCGACGCGCTCCTTGGGCGCGAAGGCGTCGGGATCGACGTCGTCGAACTCGAGCCCGGGGAACCGGTCGTGCCAGGCGGGGCCGTTGGCGACGAGCGAGTCCCAGCGCTCGCTGCGCCAGCGCTCGGCGATGCGGCTCCGTTCGAGCACGATGTGGGGGATCCCGGCGGCGCTCAGGTGCTCGCTCGCGGCGATCCCCGCCTGCCCGGCTCCGATGACGAGGACTTCGGTGACCTCGACCTCCTGGCTCGACATCTTCGTTCTCCACTCTGCTGGGTGCGATTCGGGATCCGGCCGGTCGCGACGGTGCGCCGGCCTCGGATTCCCCCAGCAAACCTCAGCGGGTGCGGAGAGCGCCAATAGTCATTCGCGGTCCCCTGGATCGCTCAAAGCGATGCAGAAGCGAATCGCGATCACCGCAGCGCATCGAGGGCGCGAGAGCGAACGAGTGAGGGTGCGAGAGCGAGGAGAACGGTTCAGTGCGCGGTCTCGGCGAGGATCTCCCGCGCGGTCGCCTCGACCGCGCGGGCCCGGGTCGAGCGCTGCATCTGCGCGAGCGAGGCGACCGCGACGCTCAGGCCGGGCAGCGGGTCGCTGATCTCGAGCACGACGAGGCGCTCGCCCGAGTACGTCTCGTTCGTGCGCGGTCGCTGGTTGAGGATCGAGTAGCCCAGCCCGGTGGCGACCATCGAGCGCACGGTCTCGTAGCTCGCGGTCCGGTACTTCAGCACCGGGGTGATGCCGGCCTGGCGCAGCAGCCCCAGGAAGTAGTCGCGGCTGCTCGGCAGGTCGAGCAGCACGAACGGATCCTCGGCGAGCTCGGCGAGCGCGACGCTCCCGCGGTCCGCGAGCCGATGCTCCGCTCCCACGAGCACGTGCGGCTGGAACTCGCCGATGACGGTACGGTCGAGTCCCTCGGAGTCCGAGAACTGGTAGGCGATCGCGAGCTCCGCCCGTCCGCCGCGGAGGGCTCCCAGCACCTCGTCGTCGTCGCCCTCGATGACCTGCACGTCGAGGTCGGGGTGGCGATCCTGCAGGCGTCCGAGCAGGTGGGGGAGCAGGAAGGGCGCGAACGTGTTGAAGCACGCGATGGTGATGCTGCCGCGCACCTCGTGCTGCTCGGCGCGGATCGAGTCGATCGTGTCGGTGAGCAGGCCGAAGAGCTGGTGCGAATCGCGCAGCAGGGTCTCGCCCGCCGGGGTCAGGATCAGGCCCTTGGAGTGCTGCCGGATGAACAGCGCCGTGCCGAGCGAGCGCTCGAGGTGGGAGATCGCAGTGGACACGGCCGACTGCGCGACGTGCAGCTGCTGGCTGGCCGCCGTCATGTTGAGCGTCTTCGCGCATTCGACGAAGTAGCTCAGCTGCGTGAGCGTGATGGAGAAGCGCTGCGTCATCGGAGCTCCTTCGGCTCGATCTGCTGGAGCGATCGAGTCTCTATCTTTTGGCTATTTTACAGATGGAGTGTGGCCTCCCAACAATAGTGCTGCGACGTGAATGGCGTGCGCAAGGCTCGACGAGGAGGCATCGTGACGGAGACGCACCTGCGACTGCGGAAGTTCAACACCAAAGAGACCTACCCGGAGCAGAACCTCGACAACGATCTGTGCCAGGCCGTCGTCGCGAACGGCGTCGTCTACCTGCGCGGTCAGATCGGCCAGGACCTCGAGACCCGCGAGTCGGTCGGGATCGGCGACGTCGTCGCCCAGACCGAGCGCGCCATGCAGAACATCGAGATGCTGCTCGGCGAGGCCGGCAGCAGCCTCGCCGACATCGTCAAGGTCACCGTCTACATCATCGATCCCCGCTACCGCGAGGACGTCTACCGCACCATGGGGAAGTACCTGAAGGGCGTCTACCCGGTCTCGACCGGCATCGTCGTGCAGGCGCTCGCGCGCCCCGAGTGGCTGGTCGAGATCGACGCCACCGCCGTGATCAGCGGGACGAGCGGCGCATGACCTTCTCGCTCATCCTCAGGGATCCGGAGACCGGCGAGTTCGGCTCCGCGATCTCGTCGTCCTCGCCCGCGGTCGCCGCGCGATGCGTCAACCTCGCCGACGGTCTGGGCGGCGCCCACTCGCAGAACGTCACCGATCCGCGGCTCGGGCCCGCGCTCATCGAGCGCCTCCGCGCCGGGGACTCCGCCCAGCAGACGATCGACGCCGTCGTCGCGGCGGCGGATCCGGCCACCATCGACTTCCGTCAGCTGCTCGTGCTCGACGCCTCCGGTGCTCCGGCCGTGTTCTCGGGGACCCGTGCGCTCGGCATCTTCGGTTCGGCCGGCCGCGAGAACGCGGTCGCCGGCGGCAACATGCTCGCGAGCCTCGACGTGCTCGACGCGCTCGTCGACACGGCGCTGACCGCTCCCGGCCGGATCGAGGAGCGCCTGCTCGCCGCGCTGCGCGCCGCGGTCGCCGCGGGCGGCGAAGCGGGCCCGGTGCACTCGGCCGGAATCTCGGTCGTGGGAAGCGCCGGCTGGCGCGTCACCGACCTCCGCGTCGACTGGGCCGAGGACGACCCGATCGAGCAGCTCGGCCGCGCGCTCGACGAGTGGCTGCCGCAGCGGGACGACTACGTGAGCCGAGGACTGAACCCGGCGGCGGCGCCCTCGTACGGCGTGCCCGGCGACGAGTAGCGACGGAGCGGATCCCCATGATCACTGACGCGGACGCGCTGAAGCGGCGGATCGCCGCGCGGCGCGACGAACTCGACGGCGAGCTGGTCGCGCTGTCGGACGGCCTGCACGACGACCCCGAGCTCGGCTGGGAGGAGCACCGCTCCTCCGCCGCGGTCGCGGGCCTGCTCGCAGCGCACGGCTTCGCGATCGAACAGCCCTACCTCGGGCTCGACACCGCGTTCCGGGCGACCATCGGATCCGGGCCGTTCACCGTCGGGTTCCTCGCCGAGTACGACGCGCTGCCCGGGCTCGGCCATGCCTGCGGCCACAACCTCATCTCGGCCATGTCGGCGGGCGGAGCGCTCGCGCTCGCCGCCGTCGCGGAGGACGCCGGGCTCACCGTCGAGGTGATCGGAACCCCGGCCGAGGAGGGCGGCGGCGGCAAGATCGTGCTGCTCGGCCGCGGGGCGTTCCGCGAGCTCGACCTCGCGCTCATGGCCCACCCCGCGCCCGTCGACGTCGCCGAGGCGCGGCCCTTCGCCGTCGCCCACTGGCACGTCCGCTACGACGGTCATGCCGCGCACGCCGCCGCCTACCCGGAACGGGGCGTCAATGCGAACGACGCGTTCATCGTCGCGCAGACCGCCATCGCCCTGCTGCGGCAGCAGCTGCCCGCGGGCGTGCGGGTGCACGGCGTGCAGACCCGCGGGGGAGAGGCGCCGAACGCGATCCCCGAGCGCACCGAGGGGCGCTGGTACGTGCGCGCCGAGACCATGGAGCAGCTGCTCGAGACCGAGACCCGGGTGCTGCGCTGCTTCGAGGCCGGGGCGCTCGCGACCGGTGCCGAGCTGACCATCACGCCCGAGAGCGAGCGCTACGCCGAGATGCGCACCGACGTCGAGGCGCAGGAGTACTACCGGGCCAACGCGATCCGCCTGGGGCGCGACTTCGACGTCGACCCCGACGCCGCGACCATGAACCGCGCCTCGACCGACATGGGCAACGTGTCGCAGATCGTGAACGCGATCCACCCCTACATCGGCGTCGGCGGCACCGCCAGCAACCACCAGCCCGCGTTCGCCGAGGCCTGCGTCGGCCCGCTCGCCGAGCAGGCCCTGCGGGACGGCGCCACCGCGCTCGCCTGGACCGCCCTCGACGTCGCGCTCGCGCGCGGCGGCACCCGGTAGGACGCCGGGCCCACCGAGGCCCGGCGTCCGAGCCGGGCACCGTGCGAACACCGGCCGTTCGCGACCATCCGCCCCAGCAGCAAAGGAACCGTCAATGTCGACCTCCGAACCCGTCCGAGAGCTCAGCGATCTCGTCGACCAGAAGAGCCTGCGCAAGAGCGTGGCCGCCGGTGCCATCGGGGTGCTGGTGCACTGGTTCGACTGGGCGGTCTACGCCTACCTCGCCGGAACCATCGCCTCCGTGTTCTTCCCCGAGGAGAGCGCGACCGCGGGTCTGCTCGCGACCTTCGCGGTGTTCGCGGTCTCCTTCCTCGTTCGCCCGCTGGGCGCGATCATCTTCGGGCGGCTCGGCGACCGGCTCGGCCGCAAGCAGACCCTCTCGATCGTGATCCTCGCGATGGCGCTCTCCACGCTCGTCCTCGGTCTGCTGCCCGGCTATTCCTCCATCGGCATCGCGGCGCCGATCCTGCTCATCGCGACGCGCATCGTGCAGGGCCTCGCGGCGGGCGGCGAGTTCGGCAGCGCGGCGGCCTTCCTCGGCGAGTTCTCGCCGGCGAAGCGCCGCGGCTTCGGCGTCAGCTGGCTCGAGTTCGGCAGCCTCCTCGGATTCCTGCTGGCCTCGTTCGCGGTGTTCCTGCTGAACCTCGCCTTCGACGCGCAGCAGATCGCCGACTGGGCGTGGCGCATCCCGTTCCTCGTCACCGTCCCGCTCGGCTTCATCGGCCTCTACATCCGACGCCGGATCGAGGACACCCCCGAGTTCCAGCAGCTGCAGGAGCTCGAGACCGTCTCGCACGCCCCCGTCAAGGAGGTGTTCCAGCGCAACCTCAAGGAGTTCATCCAGACCTGCGGCATGGAGATCTTCATGAACGTCACGTTCTACGTGGTGCTCGTGTACCTGCTGACCTATCAGGAGGTCACCGTCGGCATCGACGCCGGTCGCGCGGCGCTCCTGTCGACGCTCGCCTCCGCCCTCGGCCTCATCGTCGTCCCCCTCGCGGGGATCCTGTCGGACCGCGTCGGTCGCAAACCCGTGCTGCTCACCGCGGCGATCGCGCTCACGGTGCTCTCCGTCCCGCTGTTCATGCTGATGAACAATCCCGCGCCGTGGGCGACCTTCGCCTCGACCCTCGGCCTCGCACTGATCCTCGCGATCGTGCTCGGCACCCACGCGGTCACCGTCGTCGAACTGTTCCCGACCCGCACGCGGCAGACCGGCCTCTCGATCGCCTACGCCGTCACCGCGGCACTCTTCGCCGGCACCGCGCCGTACCTGTTGACCTGGCTCATCGACACGACCGGCAATCAGCTCGTCCCCGGCTTCTTCCTCGTCGGCGTCGGCATCGTCGGCCTGGTCACCGTGCTCAGCCTTCCCGAGACCCGTGGCATCCCGCTGCTCAAAGCGCAGGACCTCGAGACCGCGACCGTCACGATCCCCGACATCCGTACATCCCGCACCACCTCCGAAGGAGACCAGTCATGACCCGCACCCACGCCGAATGGACGGCCGCCGCCGCGGCCCTCGTCTTCGACGGTCGCCCCGTGATCGACGGCGCCCGACGCGCCGCCGCCTCGGGCCGGACCATCGAGAAGACCAACCCGGCGACGGGCGAGGTCCTCTCGCAGATCCACGACTGCGGGCCGGAAGAGGTCGACGCCGCGGTCGCAGCCGCCCGAGCCTCCTACGAGTCGGGCGCCTGGTCGCGCGCGGGCGCCGGATTCCGCCGGGAGCGCCTGCTCGAGCTCGCCCGCCTGATCGAGGCGCGAGCCGACGAGTTCGCCCTCTACGACTCCCTCGACATGGGCAAGCCCGTGCGCGAATCGTCGACCATCGACGCCCCCGGTTCGGCGGCGCTCTACCGCTTCTACGCCGAGGCGATCGAGAAGACCGAGGATCTGATCCCCGTCACGCCGCCCGGATCCACCGCGCTCGTCACCCGGGAGGCTCTCGGCGTCGTCGCCGTCATCGTCGCCTGGAACTACCCGCTCGAGATCGCCACCTGGAAGCTCGCCCCCGCGCTCGCCGCGGGCAACGCCGTCGTGGTGAAGCCGCCGGTGGAGGCGTCGCACTCGGCGCTGCTGCTCGCCGAGCTCGCGATCGAGGCGGGGATCCCCGCCGGGATCCTCAACGTCGTGCCCGGCCGCGGTTCGGTGGTCGGCAAGGCGCTCGCGCTGCACGAGGACGTCGACATGCTCGCGTTCACCGGCTCGACCGAGGTCGCGAAGCAGCTGCAGCAGTACGCCGGGCAGTCGAACATGAAGCGTCTCGCGCTCGAGGCGGGCGGCAAGAGCTCGAACCTGATCTTCGCCGACTGCGACGACCTGAGGCTCGCGGCCGAGAAGGCCGCGTTCGGCAGTTTCTACAACCAGGGCGAGGTCTGTTCGGCGAACTCCCGGATCTTCGTCGAACGATCCGTGTACGAGGAGTTCCTGCGGCTGTACGCGGAGGCCGCCGCGGCGTACGCGCCGGGGGATCCGCTCGACCCGGCCTCGGGCATCGGCTCGCTCGTCTCCGAGGCGCACGCCGACTCCGTGTGGGCGACCATCGAGAACGCGCGCCGCGACGGCCGGATCGTCGCGGGCGGCACCCGGCCCGAGATCAACGGATCCCGGGCGTTCATCGAACCGACCATCGTGACCGACGTGCCCGCGGACCACGAGGTGCACACGCGCGAGATCTTCGGCCCGGTCGCCGTCGTGACCCCGTTCGACTCCGAGGAGGAGGCGATCGCGCACGCGAACGGGACCCCCTACGGTCTCGCGGCCTCGCTCTGGACGGGATCGCTCGCGCGGGCGCACCGCGTCTCGTCGCGCCTGGTCGCCGGAACGGTCTCGGTGAACACCGTCGATGCGCTCGGCTTCACCACCCCGTTCGGCGGGTTCAAGCAGTCCGGCTTCGGGCGCGACCTCTCGGTGCACGCCCTCGAGAACTACACGGATTACAAGACCACCTGGATGCAGTGGGGCTGACCCTTCCAGCTGGTCGAGCGAGCCTGCGAGTCGCAGGATCCACCCGGATCCTGCGACTCCTTCGTCGCGCAGGAGGACGGAAGATCCGAAGCGCTCCCGCCCGCGATCCTGCATCTGATCCAGCGATGCAGGCGAGCCGATTTCGCTATTTTGCCGATGCTCCCGACGGTGCGACGATGGCACCAGAGGCGGTTTCACGCCCAGTCAGAGCCGACTGAGAGGACTCTCAAGAATCATGACCCTGCAGCAGGAGACGGTGTCGTTCGAGGACGCCGCGACGGATACGCCCAGCGGCCTCGCTGAGATCGCGAAGCGCCACCTGGTGATGAACTTCACCCCGGCCTCCAAGTACCGGGAGGACGAGCTCCCCGTCTTCGTGCGGGGCGAGCACTGCTCGGTGTTCGACGAGAGCGGCCGGCGCTTCTTCGACGGCCTCGCCGGCCTGTTCTGCGTGCAGCTTGGCTACACTCACGGCGCCGAGGTCGGCGACGCGGTCCGCGAGCAGCTCGCGGCGCTGCCGTACCAGACCACCTGGAGCGTCACCCACCCGCCGGCCGCGCTGCTCGCCCAGAAGATCGCGCAGCTCGCCCCCGGCGACCTGAACCGCGTGTTCTTCGCGTCGGGCGGCGGCGAGTCGAACGAGGCTGCGATCAAGCTCGCCCGCCAGTACCAGCAGACCATCGGCCAGGGCACCCGCACCAAGTTCATCGCCCGCCGCGTTGCCTACCACGGCACTAGCTTCGGCGCGATGTCGCTGAACGGCATGACGAACGTGCGGGCCATGTTCGAGCCGCTGATGTCGGGTGTCCGCCACACCCACAACACCAAGACGTACCGCCGGCCCGAGGGCGAGACCCCCGAGCAGACCACCGCGTTCCTGCTCGGCGAGATCGAGTCGCTCATCGTGCAGGAGGGGCCCGAGACGATCGCCGCGATCATCATGGAGCCGCTGCAGAACGCGGGTGGCAGCCTGAAGCCGCCGACGCCCGAGTACTTCGCCGGAGTGCGCGCCCTGTGCGACAAGTACGGGATCCTCATGATCGCCGACGAGGTCATCACCGGCTTCGGCCGCCTCGGCTCGTGGTTCGGCTCGCAGCACTACGACTTCCAGCCCGACATGATCGTCTTCGCGAAGGGCATCGCGTCGGCGTACGTGCCCCTCGGCGGCGTCATCGCGAGCGACCGGATCATCGAGACCGTGCTCGACGGCCCCGTGGGCATGTTCAACCACGCGCTGACCTACGGCGGCCACCCGGTCGCCTGCGCCGCGGCGCTGAAGAACCTCGAGATCATGGAGCGGGAGGGCGTCGTCGAGAACGTCGCCGCGCTGAGCCCCTACCTCGAGGAGCGGCTCTCCGCGGTCGCCGAGAAGCACACCGCGATCGTCGGCGACTTCCGCGGCGACGGCTTCCACCGCAGCTTCGAGCTCGTGACGAACAAGCGGACGAAGACCTGGGAGGACGGCGTCATCAGCGCGGGCGACTTCGTGGGCGCCCACCTGAACCCGGCGCTCGCCGAGGTCGGGCTCATCTGCCGTGTCGCGATCGACGCCGAGGGCAACCCGCTCGTGCAGGTCTCGCCCCCGCTGGTCATGACCCGCGCCGACATCGACGAGCTCGCCGATCTGCTGGACCGCGCCTTCGGCCTGGCGACGGAGCGCGCCGGGCTGTAGCGAGCGGCCGGAGCGCACGGCAGATCCGGCGCCGAGGTGCCCCGTTCGGGGGTTCTGACTCTGCAGAACCCCCGCACTGGGCACTTCGGCGTGCCCGCGTGCCAGAGGGCACGCGCACCCAGATCGAGCGTGCCCGGGTCGTTCTGCTGAGCAGATCGGCTGCATAGGAAACCGCTGTTCGCATTCCCGGGCGGATTCTCGTTTGCTGGTGCAGAACCCTTCAATGAGGAAAGGAATCACCGTGAGCACAGCAGCTCCCGAGACGGCGCCGACGCAGATGGCGCTCGAGGAATCGAAGCACCTGCAGAAGACGCTCGGCCGTTTCGACATCGTCTTCCTGGTCGTCGCCGCCGTCGTATCGATCGAGGTGCTCGGCCAGGTCGCCGGCTACGGCGGTGAGACCTTCACCTGGACCCTGGTGCTCACGGTGCTGTTCCTGGTGCCCTACGCGCTCATCTTCGCCGAGACCGGCGGCGCGTTCACCGAGGAGGGCGGCGTCTACACCTGGGTGCGCCAGGCCTTCGGACGCTTCGCGGGGGCCATCGCGGCGATGCTCACCTGGGTGACGCAGCCCGTGTGGGTGGGCGGCACGAGCGCGTTCATCGCGGTCGAGACCTGGTCGGCGTACGTGGCGCCGATCGATCATGGATCGTTCTGGGACTACGGCTTCAAGCTCATCTTCATCTGGGTGACCGTCGCGAGCGCGATCGTCAGCCTGAAGCACGGCAAGTGGCTGCCCACGCTCGGCGCCCTGCTGAAGGTGGCGTTCCTCGCATTCTTCCTCGTCGTCACCGTCATCTACGGCGTGCAGCACGGCTTCCAGGGGCTCACCGCCTCCTACTTCGCCCCCACCCTCACCGGGTTCCTCGGGCTCACCCCGCTGCTGCTGTTCTCGTTCCTCGGCTTCGAGTCGGGCAACAGCGCGGCGGGCGAGATGAAGAATCCGGGCCGCGACGTGCCGGTGTCGATCGCACGCTCGGCAGGGATCGCGGCCGCGAGCTACCTGCTGCCGATCCTCGCGATCCTGCTCGTCGTCCCGGTCGAGAAGATCCAGGGCATCAGCGGACTGTTCGAGGCGGTCGCGACCGTGTTCTCGATCTTCGGCGACGGCGCGGGCACCATGCTCACCATCTCGGCGATCGTCTTCATCTTCGTGCTCATGTCGCAGGGCGGCGCGTGGATGATCATCAGCGACCGCATGCAGGCGATGGCCGCGGCCGACGGATCCTTCTTCGGCGGCTTCTTCGGCAAGATCCACCCGGGCCTCGGCACGCCGGTCCGGGTGAACACCATGTCGGGCATCGTCGGCACCGTGTTCATGCTCGCCGCGATGGTCTTCGTCAACGGTCAAGCCGGGGCCCTGTTCCAGGTCGTGCTGACGATCTGCATCTCGACGTTCCTCATGAGCTACCTGTTCGCGATCCCGGCGGCCATCAGTCTCCGTAAGAAGTTCCCCGACGTGCACCGGCCCTACCGGGTGCCCGTCAACGACGTCGTCTGGAAGCTGTTCGGCGTGATCTGCACGGCCTGGATCGCGCTGGGCACCTGGGTCGCGATCTTCCCGGGAACGCTCGAGGCCCTGTTCGGTGTCGAGTACCCCTTCGCCGACATCTGGGGCGTCGATCAGGGCACCTTCTCGGTGTTCACGCTCTCGACCCTCGGCGTCATCGTGCTCATCGGCGTCGCCGGCTACCTGCTCGGCCGGCGGCTGCGCCAGCCGACCGAGGCGATCGGTGTGGTCGGCGAGCGGGTCACGGCCGGCTGATCCCGGACGACGGCGAACCGTCGTCACCCGCGCCGGGCGGGGAGCGCTCCGCGCTCCCCGCCCGTTCGCGTTCGGCTCCCAGGCTCGGCGGTTCGCTTCGGGGTAGGATGGCGGGCATGGAGAACTGGTGGGTCAATGCGCTCTGGTCGATCACCCCGACCGTGCTGATCGGCATCTTCTTCTTCTCGGTGCTGCGCCTCATCCTGCGCGCCGACCGCACCGAGCGACGCGTCTACCGCGAGATCGAGAACGAGGAGCGCGCGAAGCTCGGGCTGCCTCCGGCCGACGCCGCCGACAGCACCCGATAAGGTAGCCCCGAGCCCTGAGCCGGCTCGGAGGGGACGGACTGGGTGTTCAACCTGATCATGGGCTTGGACTGGCCGTGGATCTGGACCGTCGGCATCTTCATCGTCGACAACCTGATCCGCGTGATCGCGGTGTTCGTCGTGCCTCGAAACCGCCGCCCGACGTCCGGCATGGCCTGGCTCATGGCGATCTTCTTCCTGCCGATCCCCGGCCTGCTGCTGTTCCTCGTGATCGGCAGCAACCACCTGCCGAAGGCCCGGGTCGAGAAGCAGGACGCCATCAATCAGATGGTGGCCGAGCTGGCGCAGCGCGAGGGGCAGGCGCTCGTGGCCGACCCGGACTCGCTGCCGCCGGGTATCGAGAGCGCGGTGCGCCTCGGCAGTTCGCTCGGCGCGCAGCCGATGCTGCGCGGCAATTCGGCGTCGATCTGCATCGACTACGGGATCTCGCTCGAGCGCATGGCCGCCGCGATCCGCGAGGCCAAGGAGTACGTGCACGTCGAGTTCTACATCCTCGTGCACGACGAGACCACCGACGTGGTGTTCCAGGCGATGCGCGAGGCCGCCGCGCGCGGCGTCAAGGTGCGCGTGCTGCTCGATCACATCTCGGCGAAGCGCAACCCGGGCGAGAAGCGCACGGCGCGGAGCCTCACCGACATGGGCGCCGAGTGGGCGTACCTCCTGCCGGTGCGTCCGCTGAAGGGGCAATATCAGCGCCCCGATCTGCGCAACCACCGCAAGCTGCTCGTCGTCGACGGCACGGTCGGATTCATGGGCTCGCAGAACCTCGTCGATTCGAGCTACAACAAGCCGTCGAACCGGCGGCGCGGCCTGCACTGGAAGGACCTCATGGTGCGGGTCGAGGGCCCCATCGTGCTCGGCCTCGAGGCCGTGTTCCAGGGCGACTGGTACCTCGAGACCGGGGAGCTGCTCGCGCACCTCGCGGAGTCCGACTTCGAGTCGGATCGCCCCGGCGCGCTCGACTGCCAGATCGTGCCGAGCGGGCCCGGGTACGCGGGCGAGAACAACCTGCAGGTCTTCGTCGCGCTGCTCTACGCGGCGCAGCGGCGCATCAGCATCACGAGCCCCTACTTCGTGCCCGACGGCTCGATCATGAACGCGCTCCGCGCCGCGACGGCGCGCGGGGTCGAGGTGGAGCTCTTCGTCTCGGAGACCGGGGATCAGGCCGTCGTCTACCACGCGCAGCGCTCCTACTACGACGAGCTGCTGCGCGCCGGCGTGCGCATCTGGATGTACCGGCCGCCGTACATCCTGCACTCGAAGCACTTCACCATCGACGATTCGGTCGCGGTGGTCGGGTCCTCGAACATGGATCAGCGCTCCTTCGGTCTCAACATGGAGATCTCGATGGTCGTCCACGGCGAGGGCTTCGTGCGCGAGCTCGACGAGGTCATCGACTACTACCGAGCCAATTCGCGCGAGCTCACCGCCGAGGAGTGGAAGCGTCAGCCGCTGCCCGCGCAGTTGCTCGACGGACTCGCCCGCCTCACCTCCGCGCTCCAGTAGCATCCGCGGATCCCGGCCCCTCCGGCGGCGGGATCCGCGAGCGGGTTGCCGCTTCGACGGAGGATCTGCGGTGCACCTCGCGCGCCCCTCCGCCGTTTTGGAGAACGGGGATTCTGCGTGTCAGGATGCTCGCACCTCTCCACGGAAGGACAACGCAATGGCGCGTGACACCGATCTCCAAACCCCCGTGACCGAAGCGGCGACGACCGCCGATCCGGCGGCGAAACCGCGGGCCTCGCGGCCCCGGACCGCAGCGAAGAGCGCAGGCGCGAGCGCCGCGCCGAAGAGCAGCGCGGCGAAGAGGACGGCGTCGAAACCCGCGGCCGCCAAGAAGGCCGCGACGCGGGCCTCCGCGGCCAAGCCGGCGAAGGCGGCGAAGCCCGCGGCCGCGGCGGTCGAGGCGCCTGCCGAGGCGCCCCAGGCCGCCAAGAGCGCCCTCGCCGCGATCGCCCGCCGCAAGCGCCCCCGCAAGGAGCCCAAGACCGGCCCCGTCACCATCGGCCGCAGCGGATCGACCAAGCTCAAGAACATCTCCGAGATCCGCCACTACTTCCGGACGAACGAGTCGCCCGTCTTCTTCGTCGGCGCGACGGCCTTCAACCTGCTCGGCCTCGATCGCTGGGTGCGCGGCTTCTCGTACATCACCTACTACGACAGCTGGGACGGCGCGCACCCGCGCGTGTTCAGCCCGAGCGACAAGCCCTACGTCGAGTTCGAGAGCGGCGAGGACATCAACAACTGGCTGCTCAGCAACCACGAGGTGCGGGCGCACATCGAGCGCCAGACGCCCCCGGGACTGCGCCCGAAGATCGTCATGGTGTTCTTCGACGAGCGCACCGAGCGGATCTGCGAGGAGCTCGACTACGAGCTGATCCTGCCGTCGCACGCGCTGCGCGAGCGGCTCGACTCCAAGATCGTGACGACGCAGATCGCGGACTCGGTCGGCGTGCCGAGCGTGCCGAACATCCTCACGACCGTCGCCGATTGGGACGAACTGGTGCGCGCCGTCGACGCCGCCGGGCTCGGCCGGGACCTCGTGATCCAGACCGCCTACGGCGACTCCGGTAAGACCACCTACTTCGTGACGAAGGAGGAGGAGTTCGACGCGATCGCCGACGAGGTGACGGGCGTCGAGATCAAGGTCATGAAGCGGATCAACAACCGGCCGATCGCGGTCGAGGCCGTGATCACGCGCCAGGGCACCGTCGTCGGCCCCTGCATGACCGAGATCACGGGGCACGCCGAGCTGACGCCATACCGCGGCGGCTGGGCGGGCAACGAGATGTTCCCGACGGTGCTCGACGACGGCAGCCGCCACGCGGCGATCCAGCTCGTGCGCAAGCTCGGCGACCGGCTCGGGGCCGAGGGGTACCGCGGCTTCTTCGAGGTCGACGTGCTGCTCGACACCGACACGGGCGACGTCTACCTGGGCGAGCTGAACCCGCGCGTCAGCGGCGCTTCGGCGATCACCAACGTGACCGCCGGCGCCTACGCGGATGTGCCGCTGTTCGCCTTCCACCTGCTCGAGTACGCGGGCATCGACTTCGAGATCGACGTCGATGAGATCAACGCCCGCTGGGAGGACCTCGCGTCCGAGGACGAGTGGAGCCACATGGTGATCAAGCACACCTCGAGCACGGTGGAGCGGATCAACGCCGCCCCGCGCACGGGGCGCTACGTGCTCGATCACTCGGGCCGTCTCACCTACACGCACGGGGACCTCGACTGGCACCTGCTGAGCAACGAGGCCGAGGCATTCTACCTGCGCATCTACGACGCGGGCGACTACCGCTGGAAGGGCGCGGACCTCGGGATCCTCGTCACCAAGGCGCACCTCGAGGCGGACCACGGCGGGCTCACGATCCACGCCAAGTACCTGATCGATGCGATCCGCGGCATGTACTACGCGACACCGGTCGAGGGCGGCGAACCCGAGCTCAAGCCGGCACCGGCCAAGGGCAAATGACGGGAGCGTGGGATACTCGCCTGATGATCGCAGACGCTGACGCCGCAATGAGCACGCCCGCGGACGCCGGGATCGAGGTGCCGCCGCTCGACCAGTGGCAGTTCGCCCCGTACCTGCAGTGGTCGATGCAGAACATCCAGTCGTTCCTGCCGGTGCGGCAGATCCGACGCGGGGTGCGCAGCACCGAGTTCGGGGCCCGGGCCGCGGAGCTCGGCACCCTCTCGGTCGCGCACCCCTGGGAGGATCGGCACGCCTCGTTCGCCGAGGTGATGGCGATGACCGACACCGACGGGTGGATGATGACGGTCGGCGGGGCCGTGGTCGGCGAGGAGTACTTCGGCACCCTCGCCCCGGGCGGCATGCACCTGCTGATGTCGGTGTCGAAGTCGCTGACCGCGACGACCGCGGGGCTGCTCGCCGCCTCGGGCGAGCTCGACCTCGACCGTCCGGTCACCGAGTACGTGCCCCGGCTCGAAGGGTCCGGGTACGACGGCGCGCTCGTGCGGCACCTCGTCGACATGCGCACGGGCGTGCGCTTCTCGGAGGAGTACCTGAACGACGGCGCCGAGGTGCGGCTCCTCGAGGAGGCCATCGGCTGGGCGCCCAAGCGGCACGCCGAGGTACCCGACACGCTGCTCGACTTCCTCGCGACCCTCGGGCAGCAGGGACCGCACGGCGGTGCCTTCGACTACAAGTCCTGCGAGACCGACGCGCTCGGCTTCGTGATCGAGGGCGCGACCGGGCAGCCCGCCGCCGATGTCGTGTCGGAGCGTCTCTGGCAGCCGATGGGCGCCGAGTTCGACGCGCACGTGGGCGTCGACAGCGTGGGATCCGGCATGTTCGACGGCGGGGTCTCGGCCGCGCTGCGCGACCTGGCGCGCTTCGGCAACCTGTTCGTGAACCGCGGTGCGGCGCTCGACGGAGCCGCGGTGCTCCCCGAGTGGTGGGTGGACGACACCTTCGCCGGTGGGCCGGACTCGCGGGAGGCCTTCGCGAACGCGGTCGAGCCGACGCTCATGCCCGGCGGCATGTACCGCAACGGCTTCTGGTTCCCGGGCGAGAGCGGCGACGTGATGCTCGCGCTCGGCATCCACGGCCAGATGATCTACATGAACCGGCTGACCGGCGTCGTCGGGGTCAAGGTGTCGAGCTGGCCGACGCCGCAGAACGCCGAGCGCCTGTTCTGGACCCTGCGCGCGTTCGACGCCGCGTCCTGGGCGCTCAGCAGCGGCGCGGCATAGGATCCGAGGTGGGGCGTCGCCGCCCCGCCTCCCGGACGAGAAGAGGAATCCCATGTTCGTAGTCACGACGAATGATGTGCCCGGCTACCGCATCACGCAGGTGCTGGGCGAGGTGATGGGGCTGACGGTGCGCTCCGCGAACTTCGGTCAGAACTTCACCGCGGGCTTCCGCTCGCTCGGCGGCGGCGAGATGCCCGAGTACACCAAGGTCATCTACGAGTCGCGCTGGGAGGTCATGAACCGCATGTGGTCGGAGGCGCAGCAGCGCGGCGCCAACGCGGTCATCGCCATGCGCTTTGACTCCGGATCGATCGGCAGCTTCACCGAGTTCTGCGCCTACGGCACGGCCGTGGTGATCGAGCCCATCGCGCCGCAGGCCCCGGCGAACCCCGCGCAGTAGCGGCCGCGCCGGGTCCCGGGCCTCGGATATCGCGCATCGCGCGAGTCCCGGGGTCAGAGCGCGTGCTGCCCTGCGGGTGCGCCGAGCCTGCGGATCGCCGTGGCTCCGCCGCCCACCGGGAGGATCAGCCACACCTCGCCGTTCAGGATCCGCGGCACCGGCGCTCCGCTCAGCTCCGCGAGCGCCGCGCGCATGAGGGCGCCGTGGGCGATCGCGATCGATCCCGGCGCCTCCTCGCGCAGGCGGGTGAGTGCGGCGGCTCCGCGGCGGGCGAGCGCGTCGGACGTCTCGGCGTCGGGGATCACGAGCCCGGG
Source organism: Leucobacter sp. Ag1 (assembly GCF_000980875.1). GTDB lineage: Bacteria > Actinomycetota > Actinomycetes > Actinomycetales > Microbacteriaceae > Leucobacter > Leucobacter iarius. Next base: position 17,134 of record NZ_LAYO01000071.1, read on the forward strand.
CCAGCGCTGCTCGGCCTCGGCCACGGGGAGCCCCTCCGCCGCGCCGAAATCGCGCTCGATCAGGTCCGGAACAGGAGCGGGCTCGGGGAGTCCGATCGCGGCCGCGATGATGCGCCCGGTCTCGGCGGCCCGGCCGAGCGGCGAGGCGACGACGCGGGTCCAGGCTCCGGCCGCTCGGAGGAGTTCGGCGCTCTCGCGGGCCTGCGCCCGCCCGCGCGCGTTCAGCGGCACCTCGCTGCGCCCCTGGATCCGCCGCCCGATGTTCCAGTCGGTCTCGCCGTGCCGCACCACTGCGATTCCGCGGGCCGGAGCGTCCGGCCGCTTCATGCGACAGTGCCGAGCGGCTGCCGGGGCGCGGTGCTCGCGCGGTGCTCGCGGAGCGGTTCCTGCGGCGGCGCGGTGGCCGCCCCCGGCTCCTGCTCCTGCGCGAACAGCACGGCCCGGTCGATCTCGACGCGGACCCGTGTGCCGGCGGAGCAGCGCGCACCGGGCATCCTCGAGCGGAGCGTCCGTCCGGACCACCGCACGATGAGCTCGTCGCCGCTCCGACCGAACAGGGAGGACTCGACGGTCGCGGGGCCCGCGGCGTCCGGGATCACCCGAATGTGCTCTGGCTGGATCGCGAGTTCCGTTTCCTCGCCGGACCTCGGACGCGTCCGATGATCTGCGGACGCGATCCGGTCGAGGGGGATCTCGAGCGGCAGCCCGTGCGCGCGGAAGCGTCCCGGTGCGAGCACGCCCCGCACGATCGCCGCATCGGAGAGGAACCGGGCGACGAACGGCGTCGCCGGTCGATCCAGGAGGTCGACGGGCGCCCCGACCTGCTGCACGCGCCCGCCGTCGAGCACGACGACCCGATCCGCGAGCGCCAGCGCCTCGCTGCGATCGTGCGTCACGTGCAGCACGGTGAGCCCGAGCGAATCGGTGAGCGCGCGGAGTTCGAGGCGCAGCCGGTCGCGCAGCGGCTCGTCGAGCGCCGAGAGCGCTTCGTCGAGCAGGAGCACGCGTGGGCGGGCGATGATCGCGCGGGCGATCGCGACGCGCTGCCGCTGCCCGCCCGAGAGCGTGGCCGGGTCGCGCCGCTCGGTGCCGGGCAGCCCGACCAGTTCGAGCGCCTCGGCGACCCGCTGCTTCCGCTCGGCGTGCCGCACGCCCGCGCGCTGCAGCGGGTACGCGATGTTGCGCCCCACGTTCCAGTGCGGCCAGACCGCGTGCTGCTGGAACACCATGCCGAGGCCGCGGCGTTCCGGTTCGACGCTCCGGGCCGACGACGCGACCTCGGCATCGCCGATGCTGACGGTACCGGCGGTCGGCGAGACGAACCCGGCGACGGTGCGCAGCAGCGTGGTCTTGCCGGATCCGGACGGGCCGACGAGGGCGAGGAACTCGCCGTCGCCGATGCGGAGATCCACGTCCGCGAGCCCGAGGTGGCCGCCCGGGTAGGCGAGGCTGACGGAGTCGAGGGTGACGGAAGACACGTGCGGTCCTAACGGTGGGAGCGGGCGGTGATGCCGAGGCCGAGCAGGCCGACCACGGCGACGATGAGCGAGAGGGCGGACGAGGCGTTGTAGGCGCCCGCCTGCTGCAGGTTGAAGATGACGACGCCGAGGGTCTGCGAGCCGGGGGAGAGCAGCAGCACCGACAGGGTGAGTTCGCGTACCGCGGTGAGCGCGACGAGGATCGCTCCCGAGACCGCGGCGGGCACGGCCATGCGGCACGAGATGTCCCAGAGCGCGCGCAGCCGGGATGCGCCCGAGATGCGTGCGGCCTCCTCCGCGGTGGTGGGGGTCGCCGACAGCGGGGCGTGCACCGACTGCACCACGAGCGCGAGGAACGACGTCAGATATGCGCAGAGGATCAGCCAGGGGGTGTTGTGCAGGCCGATCCGCGGTGCGATGACGAGCCAGGCGACCGCGATCACGAGGCCGGGGATCGCCTGCGGGAGCAGGGCGATGCCGAGCAGCGGTGCGTTGCCGCGGGAACGGGTACGGGTGACGAGCGCGCCGATCCCGAGCCCCAGGATTCCGCAGATCAGCGCCGCCAGCGTTGCGAGCATCACGGAGTTGCCGATGCCGGCCAGCGTGCCCGAGGCCGAGAGCGCCCGCTCGAAGTTCGCGAGGGTGGCGGTCTCGACCGAGAGCGGGACTCCGGGCGCGGGCAGCAGCGACTGGATCGCGAGCGTGACGAGCGGCAGCACGGTCACGGCGAGTACGAGCAGCGCGGTGAGGACCGTGATCGGGGCGCGCGCCGCCCCGAGGGGGAGGCGCGCGGGGGCACCGGCTTGCGCATCGAGTTCGACCCGGGTGCGGCCGCTCAGCGCGCCGACGACGACGCCGAGCAGAGCGATCACCAGCAGCACCGCGCCGATGGCTGCGACCACCGCGAGCGGATCCTCGACGGTGCCCGACTGCAGATAGCGGTAGACGAGCGTGGAGAGGGTCACGTAGCGCTCCGGCAGGCCGACGATCGAGGGGATGCCGAAGTCGGCCAGGTTCGAGACCGCGATGAGGGTGAACGACGACAGCATCGCCGGGCGCAGCAGCGGAGCGGTGATCTCCCAGAGGGCGCGGGGCGCCGAGGATCCCGCGATCCGTGCGGCCTGTTCGAGGTCGGCGGGGATGCGGCGCAGGGCGGCGGTGACGATCAGCATCGCGACCGGAGCGCTGTGCAGGGTGAGGAGGAACACCACGCCGTCGCCGCCGTAGAGGTTCCAGAGCGGGCCGCCGAAGTGCCTCGTCCAGAAGACGTTCAGTGCGGAGGACGGGCCGAGCAGGCTCAGCCAGGCGATCGCGCCGACGAACGGCGGCATGAGCATGGGGCTGAGCGCGAGCAGCCGGAGAGCGCCGCGGAGCCGGATATCGGTGCGCTCGAGCAGCAGCGCGAGCGCGGTGCCGATGAGCACGGCGAGCGCGCCGGAGACGACGGCCGAGACGAGGGAGTTGGCGGCCGCGCCGAGCACATCAGGATCCGCGAGCGCCGACCAGCCGCCGCCGGTCGCCGCGAGCGCGACGATCGCGGCGATCGGGACCAGGATCAGCGCGGTGACGGCGCACCAGAGCGCGGCGCGCGCCGCGGTGAGGCCGTCGAACCGGACCGCCGAGAAGGCGCGACCGCGGAGGCCGCGGCCCCCGACCGCTCCCGCGGGAGCGACGGGGGCCGCGGCGGCGACCGCGATCGGGCTACTGGAAGAGGCCATTGAAAGTCTTGACCGCGTCGGCCTGCGAGGCGCGGATGGTCTCGAGGCTCGGGGTGAGCAGGGTGATGTCGGCGAGTGCGGGGGCGCCCTTCGGGCTCTCGACATCGTCGCGCACGGGAAGGTACGACTGCGAGGCGGCGATCTCCTGGCCCTCCTTGCTGATGAGGAAGTCGACGAACAGCTTCGACGCCTCGGGCTCCTTCGTATCGGCGAAGATCCCGACCGGCTGCGAGACGAAGGGCACGCCCTCGCTCGGGTAGACGGCCTTGATCGGAGATCCCGCGGCGGCGAGATCGCGCACGAGCGAGTCGACCACGATGCCGACCGGGCTGCTGCCGTCGGCGACAGCCTGCGAGACCGGGCCGTTGCTGTCGGCGATCAGCGGCTTGTTCTTCGCCAGGCCTTCGAGCCAGCTCGTGCCGAGCGACTTCTCGTTCAGCCACACGGCGGCGTTGTACGCCGCCGCGCCCGAGACATCGGGGTTCGGCATCGCGATCTTGCCGGCGTACTTCGGATCGGTGAGATCCTTCCACGACTTCGGCGCGTCGGTGATCACGTTCGTGTTGACGGCGATCACGGTCGGGATGATGCGGGTGCCGACGTAGAAGTGCTCGGGGTCGATGAGATCCTTCGAGAGCTTCGCGGCCTCGGGCGACTCGTAGGCGAGCAGCAGGTCGCGCTCCGCGTAGCCCTCGAAGGTGCCCGCATCGGCTGCGAGCAGCAGGTCGGCGCCGATGTCACCGGCCTTCTCCTCCGCGGCGATGCGCGCGGTCAGGTCGCCGGTGCCGGCACGGAACACCTTGACGGTGATCTCGGGCTGCTTCTTGGAGAACGCGGCCACGACCGCGTCGATCTTCTCCTGCGGTTCAGAGGTGTAGAGCGTGATGGTCGAGGCCTTGGTCGCCCGGGGCGAGCCGGAATCGGAGCCGCCGGTCGAGTTCGCTGCCGAGGCGGCGCAGCCGGTGAGGGTGAGGGCGGAGAGGGCGAACGCGGCGATGACGCCGAGCGAGCGGTTACGGGACATGGGTCGCTTCCTGTCGTGCGTGGGTGAGTGTGCGGGTGAAGATGGGCCGGGGGGCGTGCAGTGCGACCGTCGAGGCGACGACACCGTCGTCCGAGAGCTGCACGAGCGAGAACATGGGGGAGTCGTGCCCGGCGACCGCATCGGGGCCGGCGTACATGACCTGGTGGTAGGCGAGTGACGGACCGACGAAGACCGGGATCCCGCGCAACTGGGCCGAGAGCCCGTGGTGGAAGTGGCCGGCGAGGATCGCGCGGACATCGGATCCTTCGAGGACCGCGAGCAGGGCGTCGGCGTTCGAGAGCCCCTGGCTCCGCAGCGTCGGCAGCGGCGATCCGATCGGCGCGTGGTGCAGTGCGACGACGGTGCCGCGCTCCGCGGGGATCGCGAGCTCGTCGGTGAGCCACTCGAGCTGCGCTGCGTCGAGCTCGCCCCGGTGGGAATCGAGACGGATCACCCGGACACCGTCGACGCGCTCCGCCGAAACGTGCCCCGACTCGTGCCCGGGTAGTGCGCGCGCCGCGACGGGGTCGTCATGATTGCCGAGCACCGTGAGCACCGGGGCGCCCAGGCGCGTCCCGAGCCTGCGGCAGGCGTCCGCGACCGCCGCGTACGCCCCTGGGTTGCCGCGTTCCACGAGGTCGCCGGTGATCACGACGACCTCGGGGGTGATCCCGGTCGCCCGCGCGTAGTCGCCGACGCGCTCCAGACGGGCGATCCCGTCGACGGCGCCGTAGAGGAGCCCGCTCTCGGTCGCGTGCACATCGCTCAGGTGCAGGATCGTGAACCGGCCGGTCGCGCGGCTCATCGCGCCAGCTCCGGGAGCACAGCGGCGGTGCGGCGGATCGCGCGGCCCGCCGCGCGATCCGCGAGGGCCGCGAGCTGCGCCGGAGTCGCTCCGCGGTCGATCAGGTAGGCGTCGACGCCGCCCAGACGATCCACGAGATCGAGGGCGTGCTCCAACGCCTCCGCGGGGCTGTCGAGATGCAGCCGCTCGGACTCGGCCCGGGCCGCGGGCACCAGGTCGAGGGCGTCGAGCTGCGCGGCCGCGATCCCGGCGCGGGCCGGGCGCACCGAAGCCCCGGACAGTGCGTAGTCGGCGATGACCTCGCTCCGCCCGGCGCCCGTTGCGAGCCGGGCGAGCGCGACCACGAGGCCCGTACGGTCCTTGCCCGCCGTGCAGTGCACCACGGCGGTGCCCGGATGCTCGGCGATCCCCGCGACGGCGGCCGCGACCCGATCTCCGCGATCCGTCAGCAGCCCCGTATAGATCCGTTCGAGCGATCCCGTCGCGGGAGGGGCCTCACCGTAGAGCGGGAGGGAGCGCACGGGGATCCCGTGGGTGCGGTGCGCCTGCTCGCCGGACTCGCGGAGATCGATCACCAGATCGACGCCGAGCTCGCGCAGCGTGCGCTCGCCGCCGGGTGTCAGACCGTCGAGCGAGGCGGAGCGCACGAGCCAGGGGCGGTCGGGCCGGCCGAACCCTCGTGCGTTGTAGCTGCCCTCGATCGGAATGACGTGCACTGCGAGTTTCTCCTGCCGGTTGCGCCCGTTACATCGGGCGTGAAATGCGGTTACGCAGAGCAGCTTCCCGAGGTCGGGTGTCGGTGGGGTGAACGGCCGGCGGACGCGGCGTGAGCGGCGGGAGAAGGGTCCGGGGCGCGTTCAGAGGTCGGAGTCCGCGAGCGCCTCCGCGACGACCTCGCGCATGTCGAGCGCGTCGACGGGGGCGGTGCGTTCCGAGACCTCGGCGACGAGCGCCTGCAGCAGCACCGAGTGGCCGAGGCGGTTGAAGAAGGGATCCACCGTGTGCTGGGTGCCGACCGACCCCGTGGAGAGCGTCACATCCGCAAGGTCGGTCAGCGGCGTCCTGGTGTAGCTGGAGAGCGCGATGATGCGTGCCCCGCGTCGGCGTGCGGCCCGCACCGTCGCGAGCGTGTGCGCGTTGGCGCCCGAGTGGCTCAGCGCGAGGCAGGCGTCGTCGGGGGTGAGAGTGTGGGCGGCGAACTGCTGGGCGAGGATGTCGAGCGGGGCCTCGACCGGCCGACCGACGGTGGCGAAGCGCATGGCGGCATCCTGCAACGGCGGAGCCGAGAAGCCGTTGGCGGCGCAGACCACGCGTCCGGCGGTCGCGAGCAGCTCGGCGGCGTTCACGAGCGCCGTGCGATCGATCGCCTGCCGGGCGACGTGCAGCACGGCTCGCGCGCTCTCGAAGAGGTGGTCCACCGAGTCCCCGGGGGTGTCGTCGCCGCCCGGCTCGGGGGCCTCACGCGCGAGTTCGAGCCGCAGGTGCTGGAATCCGCGGAACCCGAGCCGCTGGCAGGTGCGGATCACGGTCGCGGTGGAGGTGCCCGCCGCGGCCGCGAGCTCCTGCGTCGACCACTGCGGGACCTCGTGCGGGCGGTCCAGGATCACACGGGCGACCGCGCCCTCGCTTGCACCGAGCGTCGCCGCGTGCGCGCGGATCAGTGCGACGACCGCGGTGCGGCTCGCGGGGGGTGCGGCGGAGGGATGCGGTGCTGCGGGCATGGGGTCACGCTAGGTCGCGAGCGTGAACGCGCGGTGTCCGCGGGGTGTCGGGTCGCTGGCCGCTGCGCCGGCCGGGGATCCGGGGATCCCGATCAGCCCGCGCGGTCGTCGGCGACGAGCAGTTCGCCGACCGTGCAATCGAGCGCGCGGCAGATCGCGGTGAGGGTGGAGAACCGGATCGCGCGGGCCCGGTCGTTCTTGAGGACCGAGAGATTGACGATGCTGACGCCGACGGCCTCGCTCAGCTCGGTCAGGGTCATGCCGCGGGCGGCCAGCAGTTCGTCGAGCCGGCAGTGGATCGCGTGCCCGTCCTCGGGCTCGGCCGGGGTCATACGAGCCCCTCGGTCTCGCGCTCCAGCCGGATCGCCCGGCGCAGGGCGATGTCGACGAGACCGAACGCCGTCACTGCGAAGAGGACGATCAGGTACCAGCCCCACCATTCGAAGCTGCCGGTCTCGGCCGCGCGGACGCCCAGGGCCCCTTCAATGCCGTTGGAACCGAGGTTCCAACAGACGAACGCCGCGATGCCGCCTCCGAAAGCCGTCCACGTGATGGTGCGCAGGGCGCGGCTGGTCTGCAGCGTGAAGAAGCGGCCCTGTTGGAAGAGGCGGGCGAGGCGGACCGTGCAGGCGATGATGACGAGCCCGGTGAGCGCAGCCGCCGCGATCGCGAGCGCGAGGCATGCGGTGGAGACCGCGTTGACGTCGGGCACCACGACCTGCAGGTGGGTGAAGGTCCCCTGCCCCACCGGCGCGTCGGGCGCGGCTTCGGCCCGGTAGGAGACGATGCCTCGCGCCGTACCGGTCTGCGCCTTGACCGGGAGATCCCAGACGATCCCCTCGCGGGTGAAGGTGCTCAGGTACTTGCGCACCGCGAGGGCGAGGACGGAGGTTGCAGCGGCGATCCCCATGACCAGGACTGCGAGGGCATCGGCCCGCACCTTCTTCGGGTTCGATTCCTGGGGAAGCCGGTCGGATCCGGGTGTGGTGCGCATCAGACGAGCCCCTCGGTCTCGCGCTGCATGCGCTCGCCGATCACGAACACCGTGCAGACGATCGCCACGGCGAAGGCGGCGACGACGAACGGGAACGGCTCGATGCTCAGCACCGCGTTGCGCACGTCGCCGTAGTCGGAGACCTGTGCGACCGCCGCATTGGCGAGCATGTTGTCGAAGAACCGCGTCGCCGCGGCCCCGATGAGACCGGTGATGCCGGCGGTGCCGACGAGCACGGTGCTCGACCGGCCGAAGATGCGGCCGCGGGAGAGTCTGCGGCTCAGCAGGATCAGGCACAGGACCACCGTGGTGAAGGCGATCACGAGCACGAGCTGGCCGATCACGCCCGCCCAGGTGGCGATCGGCGGCACCGCGGTGCGGAGCACGGCCCGGTCGAGCAGGACCTCGACGTCCGATCCATCGGGACCGATGGGGGCGGTCGCGCGCTGATCGATGAACTCGGCTGCGACCCGGATCGGACCGCCGCCGAGCAGCTCGCCGATGCGGAGGGCGGCTCCGACGGCGACGGCGACGGCGATGACGGCGCCGACCGCGACGAACAACCAGAGCGCGACGCGGTCGCCGCGCGAGGGACGGATGTCGGAGGCGATGGTCATGATTCACTCCTTATCGATAAACGATATTAACGCTTGTCGATAAGTGTGCGGGTTCCCGCGGCTCCCGTCAAGTCGCACCGGCCTCCGGTCACGCCTGCGGCGAACACGGACCCACGGCCCGGATCCGGCGCGTACGCTGTCGGTATCGCCGGAGGTGACCGCTGTCTCCGGTACCCAGGAGGAAGCATGTTCGAGAGATTCACCGACCGGGCCCGCCGGGTGGTCGTCCTCGCCCAAGAAGAGGCGAAGATGCTCAACCACAACTACATCGGCACCGAGCACATCCTGCTCGGCCTGATCCACGAGGGCGAGGGCGTCGCCGCGAAGGCCCTCGAGCAGCTCGAGATCTCGCTCGACGCCGTGCGCGAGCAGGTGACCGACATCATCGGCACCGGCCAGCAGCCGCCCGCCGGCCACATCCCCTTCACGCCGCGCGCCAAGAAGGTGCTCGAGCTGAGCCTGCGCGAGGCGCTGCAGCTCGGCCACAGCTACATCGGCACCGAGCACATCCTGCTCGGCCTGATCCGCGAGGGCGAGGGCGTCGCCGCTCAGGTGCTCGTCAAGCTCGGCGCCGACCTCAACCGCGTGCGCCAGACCGTGATCCAGCTGCTCTCCGGCTACCAGGCCGGCAAGGAGAACGCGACGGTCGGCGCCCCCGAGTCCGGCGGCTCCGAGAAGGGCTCGGCCGTGCTCGACCAGTTCGGGCGCAACCTGACCCAGGCCGCGCGCGACGGCAAGCTCGACCCGGTGATCGGGCGCGAGAAGGAGGTCGAGCGGGTCATGCAGATCCTCTCGCGCCGTTCCAAGAACAACCCGGTGCTGATCGGCGAACCCGGCGTCGGCAAGACCGCCGTCGTCGAGGGCCTCGCGCAGGCCATCGTCAAGGGCGAGGTGCCCGAGACGCTGAAGGACAAGCAGGTCTACGTGCTCGACCTCGGCTCGCTCATCGCGGGCAGCCGCTACCGCGGCGACTTCGAGGAGCGCCTGAAGAAGGTGACGAAGGAGATCCGCACCCGCGGCGACATCATCATCTTCATCGACGAGATCCACACGCTCGTCGGCGCCGGTGCGGCCGAGGGCGCGATCGACGCCGCCAACATCCTGAAGCCGCTGCTCGCCCGCGGCGAGCTCCAGACCATCGGTGCGACCACGCTCGACGAGTACCGCAAGCACTTCGAGAAGGACGCCGCGCTCGAGCGCCGTTTCCAGTCGGTGATGGTCAACGAGCCGTCGCTGCCGCACGCGATCAACATCCTCAAGGGGCTGCGCGATCGCTACGAGGCGCACCACAAGGTCTCCATCACCGACGGCGCCATCGTCGCCGCGGTGAACCTCGCCGACCGCTACGTGCAGGACCGCTTCCTGCCCGACAAGGCGATCGACCTGATCGACGAGGCCGGCGCCCGCCTGCGCCTCTCGATCCTCTCGAGCCCGCCCGAGCTGCGCGAGTTCGACGAGAAGATCGCCGTGGTCCGCGCCGACAAGGAGCAGGCCATCGAGGGTCAGGACTTCGAGAAGGCCGCGAGCCTGCGCGATGAGGAGAAGAAGCTCATCGCGGAGCGCCTGCGGCTCGAGAAGCAGTGGCGCTCGGGCGACGTCGCGACGCACGCCGAGGTCGACGAGGGGCTCATCGCCGAGGTGCTGGCGCAGGCCACCGGCATCCCCGTGTTCAAGCTCACCGAAGAGGAGACCTCGCGTCTCCGCTTCATGGAGGAGGCCCTGCACCAGCGCGTCATCGGCCAGAACGAGGCCATCTCGGCGCTCGCGCGGACCATCCGCCGCCAGCGCGCCGGCCTCAAGGATCCGAAGCGCCCCTCGGGCTCGTTCATCTTCGCCGGCCCCACGGGCGTCGGCAAGACCGAGCTCGCGAAGGCCCTCGCGGAGTTCCTGTTCGATGACGAGGACGCACTGATCTCGCTCGACATGTCGGAGTACGGCGAGAAGCACACCGTGTCCCGCCTGTTCGGCGCCCCTCCCGGGTTCGTCGGCTTCGAAGAGGGCGGTCAGCTCACCGAGAAGGTGCGCCGCAAGCCGTTCTCGGTCGTGCTGTTCGACGAGATCGAGAAGGCGCACCCCGACATCTTCAACTCGCTGCTGCAGATCCTCGAAGAGGGTCGCCTGACCGACGGTCAGGGCCGCGTGGTCGACTTCAAGAACACGGTCATCATCATGACGACCAACCTGGGGTCGAAGGGCATCGCCGGCGGTCCCGTGGGCTTCCAGCTCGAGGGCGACACCTCGGTCGGCTACGACATGATGAAGGGCAAGGTCAACGAGGAGCTCAAGAAGCACTTCAAGCCCGAGTTCCTGAACCGCGTCGACGACACGATCGTGTTCCCGCAGCTCTCGAAGCCCGAGCTGCTGCAGATCGTCGATCTGTTCGTCAAGCGCCTGCAGGACCGCCTGCTCGATCGCGACATGCGCATCGAGATCTCGGTCCCGGCGCGCGAGCGGCTCATCGACCTCGGCTACGACCCGACGCTCGGTGCGCGGCCGCTGCGCCGTGCGATGCAGCGCGAGATCGAGGATCGCCTCTCGGAGCGGATCCTCAGCGCGGAGCTGCTGGCGGGGGACCTCGTGAAGGTGGACTTCGTGGACGGCCAGTTCACGTTCGTCACCGAGGGGTCGAACCGGGACCACTCGGCGTCCTCGGCCTCCGCGGCCGCGGCGGTCGCCTCGACGGCCCCCACCACCGACCACAGCTGATCCCAGCAGTCGAACGGAGCGCCCATCGCCTCACGGCGGTGGGCGTTCCGCCGTTCCGGGGTGTTTCCCGAGGTTTCCTGGCGGTCCGCGCGACGTTTCCGCAGCACTAGGCTGTGCCTATGCCCGAAGCAGCCGAGATCCGCATCCGCCAGGCACGCACCTCCGACGTGGCGGCCATCGCCGCGCTCATGGTCCCGCTGGTGGAGCGACGGATCCTGCTGGGCAAGGACCTGGTCGACCTCTACGGAGCGGTCCCCGAGTTCCTCGTCGCCGAGGACGCCGACGGCGTCGTGATCGGCTACGGTGCGCTGCACGTCATGTGGGAGCACCTGGGCGAGGTGCGCACGCTCGGCGTCTCGGAGGACTGGCTGGGGCGCGGCATCGGCCATCGGCTGCTCGACGCGCTCGAGCAGCGCGCTCTCGAGTTCGGCCTGAGCCAGCTGTTCTGCCTCACCTTCGAAGTGGACTTCTTCGCGAAGCACGGCTTCGCGCCGGCGGGGGAGGACGAGCAGCTGGTCGCGATCGACGTGTACGCCGAGCTCCTCCGTTCGAACGACGAGGGCGTGGCCGAGTTCCTCGACCTGGCGCGCGTCAAGCCGAACACGCTCGGCAACACCCGCATGCTGAAGGGCATCGGAGCCGCGCGCGCCTGAGCCGTGACGGGCCGGGCTGCGGCTAGCCTGGGGCCATGTCGACGCTTCGCGATCCCGTAGGACCCAAGGACAAGAGCGTCTACGTCCGGCGCCGGATCATCGTGCTCGTCGCGCTGCTCGCGGTCGTCGCCGCAGTCGTGCTCATCATCCTGAAACCGGGCGGCGTCGGCGGAGCCTCGGACGCGCCCAAGGTGTCGGTGCCGGGCGACCTCGGCGACACCGCGGCGAAGCCGACGACCTCGGCCGGCAAGAACTCGACGCCGGCCTGCGCCGAGGGCGAGCTCGTGGTGACCCCGATCACCGACAAGAGCAGCTACGCCGAGGGCGAGGAGCCGAAGCTCTCGCTCAAGGTCGAGAATCGCGGCACCAAGGCGTGCTCGGCCGACCTCGGGACCGCGACCATGACCTTCGCGATCACGAGCGGCGCCGACCAGGTCTGGCTGTCGACGGATTGCCAGAAGAAGCCCGATCATCGCTCGGTCATCCTGCAGCCGGGCAAGCCGCTCGAGACCGAGACGATCACCTGGGATCGCACCCGCAGCGGCAAGGACACGTGCGACATCAGCCGCGATCCCGTGACCGCGGGCGGTGCCTCCTACCACCTGAAGGTGTCGGTGGGGTCGGCGCAGGGCGACGGCACGGCGCAGTTCATCCTGGGCTGATCGGACGCACCGGCGGGGCCGGGCCGGTCGGCGGTTCGCGAGCGATAGGCTGCATCGCATGTACATCGGCATGATCCGCCCCGTCGAGACGACGACCATCAGCGTGCAGGGCGAGGGGCTTCCCGAGGTGCACGAGCTCGTCTACGCGCAGACCCCCGAGGGGTGGACCGTGGCCGGGATGTCGGTGGCCATGTCGAAGCACGACACCGTGCTCAGCTGCGAGGCGACGCTCGCTCGCCGGGACGGCGTCGAGATGCTGGAGGGCGCCGACTACGCGGACGTGCTCTCGAAGGTGCCCGAGGGGTACCAGCTGCTGTCGGTGCAGCCCGCCTGACCGCGGAGCGCATGGCTGATTCTCGGTGAAGATCCGGGAACATTTCGGCGTTTTCAATGGTGGGCGGCCGACCCCGGACGTACAGTGAAGCATGGAACGCAAGCAGGAGCCCACCGCACGCACCGGTGGCATTCGTGTCGAGATTCAGCAGGGCAGCAACGAGGCGGTCGCGGTCGACGAGCTGGTCGACGACCTGCTCCACGGCAACGTGACGGGCATGCTCCACGCGCTGCACGAACCCCACGACGAGGGCCACGAAGGCCACTCCTCGAAGAAGTAGGCGGCGCCCGCGCTCCCTACTCGGTCGGCTCGATCGGCGGGAGCGACGGCTCCCGCGTGAGCGCTTCGATGCGCAGCGCGAACCACAGCTCCGAGCGGTCGTCGGCGTCGCCGAACGAGCGGCCGGTGAGCTGCTCGATGCGCGCCAGGCGGTCCCGCAGCGTGTTGCGGTGGATCCGCAGCTCGGCCGCCGCCGGCTGCCGCTGGCCGTGATGGGCGAGCAGCACCCGCGCCGTGCGCCGGAGCTCCTGCGCCTCGGCGTCGACGGCGGTCGCGAGCGGTCCGAGCACGGCGGCGACGATGCCTGCGAGGTCCGCGGATCCCGCGAGCACCGCCTCGAACACGGGCTCTTCGCGATCGACCCAGCGGACCCGGGGCGCCGGCGCCTCGC